>NZ_KV813675.1:2051-39721 GCF_001813675.1 Streptococcus sp. HMSC078D09 | reverse complement strand
TTTTACATATTGGTTTTTAAGATAGGAATAAGAACAAGAGATAAAGAACCACAGTAAAATTAAACTTACACAAATAGTGATATGAAAGAGTAATCCACTATTTGAATTAGTTATACTATCAAGTATTCTTCCTAATTGAAGAGAGAAGAATGTCATTAAAACAGCACTTGTCAAGCTTAATAAAATAATCAAGAAATATAGAAATTTATATTGTTTCATAATCTGGTTCATATCTTACTCCTTAAGTAACTCTGATGAGAATATTATAATCCAAATATGAAAATCAGAAACAAACCTCCCGTATTTGGGACGCACTGAATAGTTTACACTAAATATAAAAAAATTATAAAATAATTATTTTTTAAAATAAGAGGAGAACTCATATTTTTATTGAACAATGAATATATCACACTAAACCAGATAGAATATACAAGTTAATTTGTACCGAAATTACTATATATTATAAGAAAAATAGAAACTCTAAAGCATTCTGTACACTTTAATTTTAATTCATCTCTTTTTGTTTCTCACACTAAGTACTAAGACGGGATTATAAGCACATCAACAAAAAAACTCTATTCAAACTTACCTTTGAATAAAGTCTTTTAACTATCTAAAAAGTTCACATTTTATGCTTATTTATGGAGTTAATGAAGCGCCAACTAAATCCTAGAACCAACATCAGATTGATGAAAAGGTACACAGCCGTAAAACTAGTTAAACCATATTGTCTGATATCATCAAAATATAAAGTAGGTTCAGTAAAGAACAAATAAATTCCATAAACCTCCACGAAAATAAGAAAACTGACAAAACCAATCAGGAAAAGTCCACTGGCAATAAGAAAGAGTCTCCATAAAAGAATGAGAATTCCTCCAACTGCTAAAAAAATTACCGGGATAAGGAGTAAATCATTCATGACTTTCTCCTTTCTAATCAATCAACTGACGATAATGGGTGGCAAGAGAGGAATCAAACTCTTCTAATTTTTGAACTAAGTCCAAATACTCTTCTTTTTCATGTTCTTCAAAGTCCACACCTTGATGATTCTGAAGAGCGATTTCCAATTGACTAGTGAGCTCTCGTTTAGAAAAACTGTAATCCCCTGTCACTTCCTCATAATGTTCCTTTAACTCCTTGTAGGCTTGGTATTCTTCAGGTGTTTGAAATCCCTGTACCAAAGCCTCTTCTAATTGATAATAGGTATCTTCCATCATAATCGTTACCTCGTTTCTTTCTATCTTTATTCTACCGCGCTTTTCTTTTCTTGTCCGCTATTTATATCTATTTTTTAATCTAATTCAAAAGAAAGTTGTTCTTGCTTTTCTTTTCCTTTTTCGTGGAATTGTCGTAAGGCCTGATCAATAATATCTAAATCCGTTTCTGTTTCAATCAATGGCGCGAGTACATCGTATTCGGCCTTTTTAGTTTGATAATCCTCTTCCTTTGGAAAATTTTTCTCAATTTCTACCTTAGCAGTAGTCCATTTATCCTTTAATTCATCCAATAAGTTCTGAGTTTTCACTTGGTCATCTTTAATGTGGTCTATCGTATGCTGAAGCCTTTGAATTGTCCCCAAAGGAGAATACAAATCCAAACTGACAGAATACTGATTTTCTCCTACAATCTTAACAGAGAAGGTTTCAGGAAGAGGCTGATTCGTTGGTAGACTAAGCATTTTAATGTCAAATCCTCGATAACTTGCTAGGGTTCGAAATTCTTTGCTGTCAGATTGATTATGACGGATAAGACGGTGTAGGGATTCACCTGCTTCAGCTCGTTGCTCAAAAACTTGTTTACCTATCGTCATAGAAAATGATTGGTCTTTCGACATTTCAGACTGTTGAATGTCGCCTTCATACTTGCTTAATCGTTTCTCAAGAATGGGCATATTTTCTTCACAGTAAGAGATTGTATGACGATAGTGATCCTTGCTGCGTTGAAAGGCGCGTCTTTGATTTTCTAATAGAGTTAGATCATTCTCTAGTTCCATCTTATATTTGAGATAAGGATTACCTGTTGCTAGTGCCTTAAAATCAGAAGCTGTCATAGTCTGTTCATCAATATCTTCCGCAGCACGAATCGGCTCCTTAGAAGTCATAATCTGCTTAATATAACGGAGTTTGTTCTCCTGAGTTGCCCATAGATAATTATCAAACGAACCTTTGGTAATATAGTGGTAAATATCCACTTCCTTGTTTTCATTTCCCTGTCGGATAATACGTCCATTACGTTGCTGAATGTCACTTGGTCTCCACGGTACATCCAGATGGTGAACTGCTTTCATCTTGCTCTGAACATTTAAACCTGTTCCTCCTTTTTCAGTTGAGGCAAGAAGAACCCGAACCTCTCCTGCATTAACCTTTCGAGACAAGCTATTCTTCTTTTCATCACTATTGGCATCATGTACAAAGGCAATTTCCATACTAGGGATTCCTCTATCAACTAATAAAGCCTTTATTTCAGAATAAACATCAAAGCCATTGTCCTTTTTCTTAGGTGTGCCAATATCTGAAAAAATCATCTGAGTAGCCTTATTTTCCATTCCTTCACGATAAATTCTCTCAACATTATCCACTACCTGAAGCAGTTTATGATTGTCTGCTAGACTATAGCTAGAGTCCAATAAACGCATATCAATAGCTAGTTTTCGTGCCTCACCCGTAATTTTTAACATGTTATCCTGGCTTGGATCAACTGTTCCACATTTAACCGCATCTGACCTCATAACTAATTCTTCTAAATAGAGTTTCTGGTTTTCAGTTAACTCACTCTCAATAGGGATAATATGAGCTTCTGGAACAGGTAAATCCAACATATCTTGTGTTTGAATGTCAGCTGTTTCTTTGTAGATTTTCATCAACTCAGGTAGATTGACAAACTTTTTAAATCGTTTCTTAGGCTGATACTTATCCCCTGTAGGAGCTAATTCCATAGAGTTTTGAATTTCTCCAAAAGCACCTACCCAAGAGTCAAAATAATCAACTTGATAGCGTTTTAAGATATCTGGTTGAATATAGTTCATCATAGTATACAACTCACTAATAGAATTGGAAACAGGTGTTCCTGTCGCAAAGACAATGTTTTTAAAATCATGCTCTTCCTGAATCTGTCGAACCTTCATTTCCATATCCACGTTCTTCTTAGAGGTTGTATTGGTAATCCCTGCTACATTTCCAAGTCCAGTAATTGGACGAATATTTTTAAAGTGATGTGCTTCATCCACAAAAAGAAAATCAATCCCTAGGTTCTCAAAATCAATAAAACTATCACGATTAAAGCGTTGGAGTTCTTCCAATTGTTTCTCTAGACCACTTATTGATTGCTCTGCTTCTTTAACGGTGTACTTATTTTCAGAATGTGTTTTAATCTCTCGTAGTTCATTGAGTTTGTCCTCGATATAATTCATCTGTCTTTCCTTACTGACAGGGATTTTTTCAAATTGAGAATCCCCAATGACAATGGCATCGTAATCTCCTGTAATGATACGTGACACAAATTGTTTTCTTCTCGCCTTCACAAAATCTTTCTTAGTGGTCACAAAGACTTTTTTAGTAGGGAAAAATTTCATGATTTCTTGGCCAAACTGAGCAGACAAACTAGAGGGCACCACATACAAGGGCTTATGAACCATCCCCAACTCCTTTAATTTAAACCCAGCACCAAGCATGGTCAAGGTCTTTCCTGAACCTACCTCATGAGCTAATAAAGCTCTTTTTTCTTCTACGATTCTTTGAATAGCATTCTCTTGATGAGGACGAAGACTGATGTTTTGTGCCAAGCCATCAATGACTAGATGGCTACCATCATACTCTCGACTAACCGTTCGATTATAAAGACGATTATAGCTTTCCTCAATGACCTGTTGGACTTCTGGATACCGTGAGACAAATTCTTGAAAGAGCTCTTGTAAATGCTGCTCTTTTGCTCTTAGAACAGAGGTTTTTTCCAAATCTGTGATAGTCTTTTTCTTTTCCCCTTCCGTAACAGTCATGGTAATCGTCGGTTGGTTCGAATTAAGTAAATTCTCAAAAATCTTTCTTCCTGTATCATAACGTGACCCACTAACTCCAAGACTACTATCTTTGGCACTTGGATAGCGATAAACAAATGATGTCCTTAAATGAACCTGGCCATCGATAGGATTCACTTCAATGACTTGTTCAACATCTGGCGAAGACAATTCAAATTCACGATTAGTAAAACATTCAAAAGCAAATTTACCATAGACGGATTGAGGAATCCAACGTGACCCTATTTTAAACTCAATATCTGCCAGATAAATCCTTGGAGGGCGAACAGATTCTAACAAATCTAAAGCATGGTTCCAATCATATTCTTGATTGTTTTCCTCCACTAATAGTTGAACTACTTCTATCTTGTTGAGAATATCTCCTGACAAAAACTGGTTCTTAGAAAGATATTTTCTTTCCCCTCTTAAATAGCTTTCTGGATCCATTAAAATCTGGTCACCTAACTCATCTAAAATAGCAGCTTGGCTATGTTCAGGATAAATTGATACCATATAGTCTAAATCAACCCCTCTACCATCCGATAAACTAGAGTTTAGGGCATCTAGAGCAGTTGAAACTCTTGCAATCACTCTCTCTGGCCTAACCAATGCTTTCTCAAAGGCTAAAGATTTTTTATATTTTACTTTCTGATCTTTAGAATCAATGTATTCATCTTCTAAACTTGCTAGTAAAGAATACTTATCGTCACTATCAAATAAGTTCCGATTGACTGAGGCATTCAAGTATCCAAATTGACTTACAAAGCGATCATAGTCACGATTGAGTTTACTAAGTAATACCTGAAAATCTGTCCGACTATAATCTGGATGACGTTGAATTTCAATTAAGGATTGATAGGTCTCTCTCAAATCAACCATGCCCTTAATACGACTAATGTCCTTATCCGATAAGGGACTTTCATAAAAGACAGTTTTTTTGAACAGTCCCTTATATTTCCCTCTTTTACTCGCTTCTTCTGACTTGTAAACATCTAGTGCTTCCTCATCTGTCAAATGAAGTTGCACGAATCGATCTATTTTATGTTCAGACAAAGAACTGTCCCAGGATTTAAAATCTCCCTTCTCGTCTACATAATAACTAATTTCGTCTACTTTTGAACTTTTCCGAATGCCATGCGTATCTCGGTAATAAATTTGATTTCCCTCATATCCAAAAGAATAGAGCGCTAAGTTCTCACGTATACGACTTGGGATAGAATTATCTATTTCTTCTTGGATAAAAACAGGTGCTTTCAAAGAATTGTCAATTTGTTTAGGTGCTTCCACATTCTCTAATGCTTTCATTATGTCAGTAGCTAATGTTTCTGATACCCCCTTAACATTGAGAGTTCCTCCATTAAAATTACGAACCTCATATTGACCCAAAACTTGTGTATTGTATTTCCCATCAAAATAAGGATTGATCCAGACACGCTTATCCTCCTCAAAGGGAATAGAGCCACTAAAAACAAGTTCCTCCTCATTAAGATTCTTTTCTTGATCCTTTTGAAAGAAGAGGAGATCTGTGGTCACTCGAGTACCTGCAATCTTTTTAAAAGCCGTATCCGGCAAACGAACACCCCCTAAAAAATGAGTGTTGGTTTTAATCTCTTGTAAGACATTATCTGTCCGCTTATCCATTGTCCCGATAGAAGAGATAATCGAAACTTGTCCTCCGTCTCTTACTAAATCAAGTGAGTGTTTGACAAAGTAGTCGTGAATCATATAAGGTTTATCATAGTTTTTATCAGCAATCCGAAAATTTCCAAATGGAACATTCGTTAAGACTAAATCAAAACTATTATTTTGATAGGGAACTTCTTCAAATCCTCGCACTTCAATATGGGTATTGGGATGGAGTTGTTTTGCGATTGCGCCTGTCACACTGTCTAATTCAACCCCATAGAGTTCTGATTTCTCTCGTATACTTCTAGGCATCGCCGCAAAGAAGTTCCCAGTCCCCATAGAAGGATCTAAAATCCTTCCTCCCTCAAAACCATCATCCAGTAACTTTTGCCAAATCTGGAGAATAATCATTGGGTCTGTATAATAGGCTGTGAGAGAACTTTGTTTCATGGTGGAGTATTCTGATTTACTTACTAAGCTCCTGAGAGTTAAACGTTCTGATTCATACTTTGGATTGAGTTCATCGAAAAATTCATTGGCAAGACCACCCCAGCCAACATACTTGGCTAGTAGCTCTTGTTCTTCTGGATTCGCTTGTCGTCCCTCTTTTTCTAATCTTTTAACAAGTTCAATTGCGGCAATATTCGTTTCAATTTTTTCTCGGTTTGTCTTAGGATAAAAGTTCTCTAAATCATCTGGAAAAACAAAATCTTGAACAGGGACATCCGTCTCTTCTATGCCTACAATAAGCGTTTCTGTTTCCTTATCCTTTTCATTTTCTTCTTCCAGGTAGGAAAACAGATCTATTTCCTGGCTTTCACTTGGTGATTCAATCTCAATCTCTGAATCTTCTTTTTCAAGTTCTAAATGAGACAATACTTGTTCAATCTCTTCCAAACTGTTCAAGTATAAGATAGGATTCTCTTCAAATAACTGGTTGGAATCATTGAATAGCTCTAGGCGAACTAAGCCATTTAACTGCGCATTTTCAATCGAAACCAACTGAAATACTTGTCCTTTATAACTTACTTGTGAACCGATTGGATATTCCCTCAAAGCTTCTTCTACAATTTTATCTACTTTAGATAGGGAATGAACTTCCACATTTTCTTCTACCTGGTCAATATTATCTAAAGGTAAGACTGCTTCCTCTACTTGCTTAGACTTTTCTCTTATAGCCTTTACTTCATCAAAATAAGTAATAATTTTCAGCTTTTGTGTCAGTGGGAGTTGTGTGTAGTTTTCTTCATGATGGACAAGATCCGTAACGATATCTAAAGTAGCCATCAATTCTGAACCCAAATAGGCTAGAACATCTCCTTCTTTTTCTTCAAAATGAATCTCAAGAACTTCTTTTTTTAGTTCTTTGGAATCAACCATTAGAAGAAACTCCTCTATATCTCTACTAATGCGGTCAGATAGATTATTCGCAACCCGATAGACATTGACTAAATTGACATCCTGATTCTGATGAAATACAAGCTCACTTAATGGTGTTAGCTTCTCTTTCTCAGATTGGATGTAAAATCGAGTGAAAAGATTATAGGTTGCGACTTCTAGCACCAAGTTTTTCTCAAAATTACTTAATTGAGATAATTTACTTAGACCTGCTTGTCCAAAATTTCTTGCGTAACTTTCTAAATCTTGGTCATTATTTTCAGAACTGGCCTCTAGGAAAGAAATAATATCTTGATGAAACGAATAGACATGAGGTATCTCTTCTATCTTGCCCTCTTCAGTCAAAAAACTCTCTACCAAATCCTGCCATTTCTCATCAAAATGTTGCGCTTGATAACGAAGAAATAAGTCCATTTTCTCTCTATCTTTTGGAATTGTTCCACGAAACATAGCCAATAATTGTATTACTTCCATACTCGCTCCTTTCATCTATACGAAAATAGGAGAATCACATGATTCCCCTACAACTCTATCTCCATTTCAACCTCTTGAGGACTGATTTCTAAATCACTAGATAAAAGAGAAACGGCATCCGTTCTCATGTAGTAAGTATATAAGTCTTCTAGGTCTTGTTGGTTTTCAATCCCTGTTTCAATACTAATCAGAGCCTGTATAAATTCCTTGTAGTGACTCTCCATCATATCTGAAATCTTTTGTTTCATTTCCATAAATACTGAGGACGGTTCAGTGATACTTGTTTGGTCTATGTCTTGTAAATCCTTTTCTAAGGGATTGGTTCCTTCTTCTATTTCCACTAAATCTGAACGTCCATCACCATCAGAATCTGCGCTAAGGGGATTGGTTCCTAGCGCCAATTCTTGAGCATCAGTTAATCCATCTTGATCCGAATCACGTTGATAAATGGCTTCCATATACTTCCTTCTTTCTTAGTTAATCTTTTTTCACTCCAATCCTACCAAATATTCCTTGAAAGAAGTATCACAACAAAAAAGAGAACGAGCCAAAACTGCGTTCTCCTGAAAATGATAAAACATTACTATTAAAATAGATTACATGTAAAACTCTAATCAGGCAGAGCCTGCTAACTCATGACAGAAAAAGATGTTTAGCCTATAATGAAGGTGAACAATACCAATCCGTGATCTTTAATAGGGTTTTTCCTAGCCTGTATGTAAAACTGCATGAACAAGAGTCATGAGATAACTCGAATATGCCTTGAGCATGAAAATATCTTACTAGTAGCCTCTTGTTCTATTGTTCAAATAGTTAACAGGAGGTTTTTATAATGGAAGTCATGATTGAAACGTGTCTGTATTCTTTTGAATCAGTAACTATTCCAATTTATCTATCTCGAAATATATAGAATCCCTTTGTAATACTATAAAAAACAACTAACAAAGAAATAACTATAAGACTCGGTTGCCAAAAACCCGATATATCTACTACACTTTGGCCTAAAAGTTGGCCAATAAAGCTAACTAAAATTAAAATAATTAAATTGAAAATTACTGATACTAATAAAATTAACACCGAATGTATTAGTGCCTCGCCTATACGTATTTTAAAAAGTTGTGATCTTGACACTCCCAGTGTATTTAACTGTTTAATGTCTTCAATATCTTTATTAGAAGATAAAATTGTAAGAGAAATAGAACTAGTAATAATCAGAATAATTGGAGCAGACAGATAAGCAATAAAGGAAGCTCTTGCTTCGAGTACACCGTTTGCTTTATTCATGAATGAATACATATTTTGGGTGTAAAGAATAAACCCAGAAATGAGAGTTACTCCCATGCTCATTGAAGTTTGTATACTTTTCAAATAACTAGGATTGGATAGTAGATTCCAAAAGCCTGTATTGATTACATAATTTTCAGTTGGAAATATCCTCATTAAAAATTTTATTAGAAACACTTGAATTGATGGAGATAGTGATTGAATAATAAGGATGTGAATAATTAATAAAAATAATATTATGCTTGACTGTGTTGAAATTATTTCTTTATTTCTGCTAAAACTTGCTGAAACAATCAAACCTATACATAGTAACCATAGGATTAAACGAACAGAGATGTTAACAAAACCAGTTACTGTAACTTTTCTTTTTTTCTTTTTTGGTTTTAATATTGATGATATTTTAAGTATACGACTTGAATAAAAGTAAGCCCCTATCCCGACAATTGTTGGGACTATGAAAACACTCAATAAAATTGATTGAATGTTGGCTGTAATAACTAAATCAGGTAACTCATCTCTTCCTAATAAATTTTGTAAAAATTTGTAGTAACTATCTGTCACAAAAAATGAAAGTATTGTACCAATACTACTAACAATCACTGCCATTAAATAAAACTGTCCAGATACTAGTAAAGATAGTTGAGTTCTGCTTGCGCCTAAGGTAGCCCATAATTGGTAATCCTTTTTAAAGATATCTATTAGCAGCCTTATATTATTTGAAATAAGGAAAAATAAAGTAGTCCCTCCAAAAATTATTAGCATTTGAAAAAGTTGTGAAGCGTTAATATTAGCAGTATTTATTGAACTAGCAATACCAAATAAAGATGTTCCAACAATCAGGCTAGATACAAATAGTAATGGTATTGTTCCTAACCATTGTCTTTTTGAGTACTGAAATTGGTAAATGATTAATTTTAGCATAATAAAACCTCCTCAAATTAATCTTTACTACTTTCAAGTGCTTGGTAGAGCTCATCAGCTGAAGGTTTAATAATTTGTTGAGATATTTTTCCGTCTTTTAAAATGAGTGCTCTGTCAGTTTTTGAAGCCAACTCAATATCATGAGTGACCATAAACACACATTTTCCTTGACTCGCTAAATTACGAAGTGTTTCAAAAATAAGTTTTCTTGAGACGCTGTCCAGAGCTCCTGTTGGCTCATCAGCAAAAATAATTTTACTATCAGCTATTATTGCACGAGTAATAGCCACTTTTTGCTGTTCTCCACCTGATAAGGTAGCAACTAATGATGATAGTTCTGCTTTAAAATTCAAACTATCCAACATTTTTTTTACTTTATTTCTATCAACACTCTTTCCTGAGAGTCTCAGAGGAAGTGTAACATTTTCTAGTACAGGTAGAGCGGGTACCAGATTATAGTTTTGAAAAATAATTGCAATATCTTGCCTTCTAAATTTAGCAAGCTTCCCTTCTTTTAAGGTATATGGATTTATACCATTGATAACAACTTCGCCACTTGTTGGTTCAGATAAACTTGATAAGCAACTTAGCAAAGTAGACTTTCCAGAACCACTGACACCAAGTATTGATACAAATTCCCCGTAATTGACAGATAAAGAAACATCTTTCAAAATAGAGACAGTTTTGTCTTGCCCTAACAAAAATTCTTTTGAAAGGTTTGAGACTTTAACAGCTACATTATTAACCATAATAAATCCTCCTGATTCCAGTGTCATCTTTGATTTAATTATACAAATTGGAATTCTATTAATATTAAGTAAGTAACTTATGAAACGTATTTTTAATGGATAAAATTTCTATTTCCTCTGGATCTCGAATAAAGGTTTTTAGCGAACTAAGAATTTTTTCTATTACCATAATAGTATCATAAATGAGGCTTGATTGAAAGCGCAATCATAACTCTATTAAGAGGTACAGCTATTCTATACAAAATTTAAACATAAAACTTAGGTATACTTAATAAATGAGAATTTAAGTTAGCTATAACTAAGATAGTAGCATATGTAAAACTCTAAGCAGGCAGAGCCTGCTAACTCATGACAGAAAAAGATGTTTAGCCTATAGTGCTGGCATTAAAAAATCCTCACACATCACGCAAGGAAATCGCTAAATAAAACAGGCTTTGACCATGTCGGGATTAATTGCAGCACATTCCAAGGATCCAGCTTTTTCTTTTTTTTATAATAGAATTTCCCAAAGAGTAAGCAAGATGAAGGCCGTCATTGCTTATGCTCATAAGATTCTCAGAATCATTTACAAACTACTTTCCGCCAAGCATACTTATCAAAAAGAGAAGGGGCTAGGACTGAGGAAACAGTTCTAACGCCAAAACTAAAAAATTTCAATTACACGCTAGTACAGGAATTGATTTTTTACGCTTTCTTACTGTTTTTTCAAATAAAAAAGATGACTTACTGAACCTGTAAGCCACCTAATCAGTCGGTTTATTCTGGTGTCTGCCACCGCTTGGCCCGTACGTCCAAGATTGCTATCGGATTTTGTTCTGGTGTCCGCCACCGCTTGGCCCTTATGTCCAAGATTACTATCAGATTGACCATGAGCCGACCACTCATTTATAGACATATTGTATCTTTAAATAGCTACAATTTCAAGTGTAAACTCTTCTATTTGGTCGTATAAGCAAAACTGATGGCACTATCTGCTTGAGAGATTTTTCTAAAGGTATAGTTAGGGTTGCCCCCATAGTTGGTTTCAGACACAAGGAAAGAACCATCATCATAGACCTTCTCTACAAAAGCCACATGACCATAGCTGGCTGGTGTACCATGTGTACCTCCTACAAAAGAAACAATAGCACCTGCTCTTGGTGTAGAGCCCGTTTCCCCACCAAGACTTGAAGCTGTCGCAACCCAGTCTTGACCATTTCCCATGGTATTAATGATTGAAATCTTTTCTCCATTTCTACCTTTTAATTTTAAGCCTAACTGGTTCATACGAGCCGCAACACCCCATGTACATTGTCCATAAGCATAGGCCATACCATCTCCACCACCAGGAACAGAATGATCATACAAGTCCCCACGAACCCCTTCAAGGGATTGTGGATCACTTTTTGCCTGTCCTCCATTTGTTTGACTAAAGCCTTTTTCAATTTGGTAATACCATTCCGTTGCTCTGGTTTGTCTTTCCAGTAGTTTGTCACCAGAATTTCCCTCCCAATAGGTCAGAAAGAGTTGGGCCAGATTGGCTGCACTGCCTGTATTTTTAAAGAAATCCTTTAACCAACTTTGATAGTAAGGACTATCCCCATGAAGCATAAAATCAAGTTGTAGGTCTAAATCATACCATTTCTTATTTTGGGTGCGTGCATAATTTAACAAGGCTGTATGCCGTGTTGACCCATCTGCAGTATCCGTCCATTGCCCTAAACCCAGACCTCTATGAAGAATATTAGGATAAGCACCACTATAAATGGCTGGACCTCCAATCGCTAACCAGCTTTCATCATCCCATGAGGAATCGGTAGCGCCAACAGGAGGAGATAAATAATCTCCTTCAGCTCGTTTAGGATTAATAGAAGACTCTACCGACCAATTTCCTAAAATTGCCGCAATGGCTTGGGGACTTGCCCCTTGAGATTTCAAAAACTCATAAATATGTTTTGCTCGTTCAAACTCATCCCCACCAAACTGACCAATGGCAGGTAAGATAGTTGTCTGAAGTTGAATGACTTTTGGAAAATAAAATTGCGGATTGACATACACCAATTTTTCTTTCTTGTTCTTATACTTTTGATAAGAAACTTTCAAACCTGTATCGTCTGGTGTTTCACCAATAATATCACCCGTTAGGACTCTTGTCCCCTCAATCGCACGACCATTATGAATAGAATACAAGGTCAATCGACTCTCATTCTCTCCTTTTCCGTTAGTGAGAATAACATCATCTCCGTCTAGAGATACAACACCATCCATTGGTGCGACAATTGTTTGGTGAACCTTCGCTTCTAGTAGAATGTACTCCTGAAGAGTAGGTTTTCCGTCTAAATCATAGTATCCATAACGATAAGTCATGGTTAGACTATCTTCGTTGCTTTTCCCCTCAAATGGATTGTCCAATTCCTGCATGGAAGCATAGACACCTTCTTCTTTTAGTTCCTTAATTTCCTCTTGATCGTCTTTCGATAGTTTATACTTAGGACTTTCATAGAGGTCTTGCATGGATTTCAAATCTTCCCCATCGTTTAAATCATGCCACAAAGTAGACAGATAATCCTTGTAAGTTTCTGAACTAAATAAGTGAACTGGTTTGTGTAACTCATAGTCATGGAATTTAAAGTTCATATACCCCATCACATCATCAACTTTTGTGTAATAAGTAATTCCTTTGTCATTTGTGCGAGTATGTTCTGCATCTTCCCAAGTTAGGTGGGTATAAGCTTTTGTTAATTCAAATTCATCTTGTTGAATCAAACTAGCAGATGAAAATCCTAAAAAGAAGCTCATTATAAGTAAAAGATGAAAGACTATTCCTCCAACTATCCAGGTTACAGGATTTCCAGCCGCAAATGTAAAGAAGGAAAAGGCTGCTTTTAGTTTTTGATAGATATTTCGGACACTTGTAAGACCTTGTTTCTTTAATTTTCGAAACCGATTTTTAAAGGAACTTGGCTTATCTTTCGCTAGTTTCCATCCTTTTCCATCCTTAAAATGATGGTATCGCTCTTTTGTGTTGGTCAGTCTTTTCTTGGTAAAACGACCTGTTGCTTGTCCTGTTTTGACACTAGCTTTTCCAAGGTTATAAGAAAGGCGACTGTAGCGTTTCCCTTTTCTAATTGTCTCTTGAAGTGTGCGATAGCCTTCTAAATCTTCATTTTCTGAAGCTAACTCTCCACCTTCACGTCCAAGGACATAAAGAAAAGTTTTGGCTTTCCTACTGACTTTTTTGGACTTATAGGCTTGTTTAGTAGATTTTAGATTCTCTTTTGCGGCCTTGACTTCTTTCTTAGCTTTTAATTCTTCTAAACTCTTCCCTTGAAAGAAAAAATTAGATTTTTGTTTCGATTCCTGACCGTAGAGAAATTTTTGATTGATTTTTCTTTCTTTACGACTCTCTTTTCTTTCTTCTTTTGCTTCTACCTTGGCTTCTCTAAATTGCTTCTTGGCTATTTTCAATCGTTTCCTAGCATGAGGCAACCGTCTGTCTCTTAATTCTTTCCGATTAAAAAGAGATGGAGGACTATTTTGAAGAATATGATTGTAGTCTTCATTTGCTTGTCTTACTCTCTCCTTTGAAGCTTCTCTCATCTCCTCTAGCTTTTCTTTTATCTCTTTTTTCCATCTTTTTTCATCCAGTCCAGCGGAATCTTTTTTCTGTTTCCTCACCTCCTTCTTTCCTTGTTTCAAGAATTTCTTCTCATCTTTTAGACTTCTTCTAAATGCCTTTCGGGCACGTATGATTTCTCTTTTATCCTTCATTTACCTTCCCCTTAATTAGAAGCCATTTTATCAGGATCTGTACTCATGATATCAAACAATTGAGTACCTTGAGGAATCTTATTTTTAAAGGGAACAACAACTGAACCAGCTTTTATCAGTCCTGCCCCTTTTTCTGGATTTACAAGGTATTTTTCAAGTTCTTTTGACAAGCCTAAGAGTTGAACCAGTTCTTCTCTATCATTTTTTGCTTGCTTGAGGAGAATCATAAATTCACTATTTGCAATAATCCGTCTACCATTTGGATCTAACAATAAGGTTTCGACGTTTTGAGTTATTCCAGTCGGACTGGCTCCATATTTTCTGACACGACTCCACAATTTAAAGAAGAAATCACTGGCATATTTATCTAATAAGAGAAGCTGCATTTCATCAAAATAAATCCAGGTCTTCTTCCCTAATTTTTGGTTCCGAACGACACGATTCCATATCTGATCAAAAACAACCATAAGGGCGATTTGTTTCAGCTCATCTCCTAACTTCTTAACGTTATAAATCAAGAAATTAGATCCTGTCTGAATATTTGTCTTATGAGAAAAAATATCAAGAGAACCTTCGACATACAGTTCCATATCAAGTGCCAAATTCTGCGCTTCTTCTTCTGGTTGTTGACTCAATACAAAGACCCATTCTTCCAAAGAAGGCTCTTTAAATGACTGATAGGTGAGTCTCGTAACTCGGTCGATAATCGATTTTTCTCTTCCATCCATTTTTCTATCCAATAACTTGCCGATAAAGGATAAAAGAAATTCTGATTTTACCTTTACAGGATCTTCATCCATATTTTCCTCAGACAAGTCAAGGACATTGAGATAGGTTTGGGAGTCAGGCGCAATATCAATCATTTCTCCCCCAAAAGTCCGTCCAATGACACTGTACTCTGCTTCTGGATCTACGATGATAATTTCAGTATTTTCACCAGATTCCTTGATTTTGGTCGTGATAATTTCATGCTTGGTTGCCATCCCTTTCCCAGCTCCAGATGTTCCTAAAATCAGACCAGACGGTGTATTTAATAGGCTGCGATCAATGGTAATAATATTACTTGATATTTGATTGATACCGTAATATTTCCCACTACGGTCTTGTAAGTCTACTGAAGTCCAAGGTGAGTTCACTGCTATATTGGACGTTAATAAACTCCGTGATACTCCCTCTAAAAAATCACAACCAAATGGTAGCAAACTATTAAAGGCTGCTTCTTGCATATATGGAAGTTTATCAATCATTAGGTCATTTGAGCCGGCCACTTGTTGAATCGTGTCTAGGGCTTGCTTGAGTTCTTCTTCATCCTGACCAAAAACACCAATCAAGAAGACCGTTTGAAATAGTTTATCTCCTGTCTCGGTCATGGTTTTTAATAGTTCCTCAGCTTCATCGATATTGCTTTCTAATACATGACCTACTTTTTCCAAATAGATACCTGTACGAGCTAGTTTTTGTTGTTCCCCAATCTTTTGAGATTCCATCAAGGTCTTCTTTGTTCGTAGTTTCTTCATAGCATCTGCCTTAGTCGAACTTTGAGCATGAAGGCTTACAATCAATTCCAAATCTCCTTGCATGAGATCTCGAATAAACTGATCCCCTAATTCCATGCCATAATCTCTCACATAGACAATCTGCAATAAGCGATCATTGATTTGTAGGTAATTCTTGTTTTTAAAATCCAAGAGATTAGGTGCTATGAAGTGACGAGTTGTCTGACCCGATCTCGTTAAATCACGGTAAGAAAAAGGAAGATGGTGTTCTCCTCTAAGCATATCCGCCAATAAGTTGACACGTTCTTCACCAGCCAAGGATTCAAAACGTGCATCAATTTCTGAGAAACCACTCTTGAAATATTCTCCAATTTGGGACAAGGAACGATAGGCTTGTTTGGGATTAGAATCCTTTCTACCAAAACTAATCAGTTTCACAGCCGAAAAGTTATTTTCACCACTATCTAAATTTTGATTCATCATCCGATTCAATTCTTTACGATAGCTATCGTACCCATCTTCTTTTTCCTCATACAAAACACTGTGTCTGAATTTTTCTAAATTCAATCTTTTATTAAAAATGGTCAATTGGAAGTTGGTTTGGTCATCTAAAGAGTTAATCAAATCAGAATACTTCTCAATGATTGCTCCCTTATCTTCTAAACCAACGGTCTGGTAATTGACATCACCAAGTAAATAGCTTTGTGAAAAATAATCTTCTTTTACCTGCATCAGACCATTTTGATACAAGGCTTGATAGGAAAGAGTATTAGCCGTTGATGGTAACACTTCCTCTTTTTTATCTTTAACTTCTTCCTTTTTATTAGTCGTTGAAGTCTTTTGTTTCTTTAATGTATTTGATTTTCTTTTCATGTTCAAGTCCTTTCTTTCCTGAAATTGTGCGTAGGGGTATCGTTAGTTCAAAATGAAGACGGTATTTCAAATAATGTTCAAAATATAAATCATTGGGTTTATAGACTCCAAAAAGCAAGAGGGGGATGGTAAAAGCAAACACAAAACCGTAAACAAACCAATCTCCAAATTGCCAGAAAAAGAGATTCAAGCCCAAAACAATAATTGTGACAATAAAGGCTGGTAAAACAAAGATGATTTGTCTTGTGGTGAAACCTAACCAAGCCCTGTGTTGGTATTTTGAGATGTCTTTAAAGACACGTGTATTCATGACTTTCCTTTCTAAAAAGGCTAAGAAGCAACCACTTCCTAGCCTTTATCTAATTACATACCTAAGATTGAGCGAGCCGTACGTTGAGAACCAACGAGGGCAATAATCAGTAAGATAGCTTGTACCAAACTACCAAACATAATCGCAAGTGATTGCAGGACTCCTGCACCATTTGAAACAGCTATTTTACCAGCAGATTCAAACAAAGGAACAAGAGAAACAATCAGAAAAATAAGAACCCCTTGTACCGCATAGACCATAATATTTTTTAAATAGCCTAAACCAATAGACTTCCATTCATCACTTAAAAATGTTGGAATCGTAAGAGGGGCAAATGGGATCATAAGGTAGAGTTGAATAAATCGAATAGATACCAAAAGATTAACCATGGCTGCACTTACTATCCGAACAAGCCAAATGAGGAGGGCGAAAAAGCCCACAATCATCCGGCCAATAAATCCTGACCCTTTTAATCCAGAGAGTGTATCATACTTTGCCCCACCGTGAGCCACAATCGAGGCCACTTGTTCAATGGCATGACTCGCAATCCCGATGATGGCTTCTACAATGACGGTAGTGTTGGTAATTACAACTGCGACCATAATATAACTAATCAGCATTGGCGCTAAGGCTTCAAAGGTCATCGCTCCACCAGAGTTAGCAATTTTCTTAGCCATCTTCGAAAATTCTAGGATGAGAACAACCGATAAAATCGCAACTCCAAGGGGCTGCATGACACTTTTAGTAATACTAGACATATAAGTCCAAACGGTTGGATTGTAGTTAGATAGTGATTTAATCAGATCTACCGTAGATTGTAAATCTACATTAAATCCTTCAAATAAATTTTCAGCTGATATTTTTTCAGATGCAAGGTAAACAAAGGGTGAGACTAAACTAAGATTCATGTCATTGTTTATCCTCCTAAATTGAAATCTGGGTTACAAAGGCTCCAGCAGCCCCGACCATAACTCCACCGACAATTTCAAGAATGGCATTCCGAACACCTGGTCCTCCATCTTTAATGTTGGTTGCAAGATTGACAATCCCCACAACAACGAGAAAGGCACCAACGGCAATCAATCCCTTCTGTAACAAAGACATAGCTTGTGCAAACATAGCACTTGCGTCTACTCCATAAACAAAACCTTTAAAATGCGTAAACATGTATTTCCTCTTTTCTATTTTTATTTTAAACTAGATTCAAAAGTTAAATCACGAATTCTAAGGCCTTCAAGATGATTTTCTTGATTTTGATTCAAAGGATTGATTTGATAGTTCCACCACCGTTCATCGCTTTCTTGATTGGCTAGGTACCTCCAGTTTGGATGCTTGGTTGAATTGTATTTTTTGCTTTTAAAGACAGGCATATTGGCAATTCGAACCAAGCATTCATGCCGTTTCATATTTCCGACCTCATCGGGTGTCATTAGATCACGAGAAATCTTTTGATGAGAAAGGGATCCTGAACCTGTCTGGCCAAAGGAACGACTAGTATTTCGAACATCAATGGTTTGTTTACCGAGTAAACCACTCATAAATTTAAAGGTATCTTCATCATTACCACCTAAGTATACTAAGCTATCACAGTTCCCAAGAATGGTTTTCCAAGCTTCTTTTTCTTTATAGAGCCCTTGAAGTTGGGCAATATTTTGTAGAATAGGAACGAGACTCATATTTCGAGAACGGACTGTTGAGGTTTGTTCAGCAAAATCTGGAATTTCTCCGATATTTGCGAATTCATCTAAATAGACTCTCACATGAAGAGGCAATTGACCCTTAAAATCAATATCTGCTTGTCTTGTTAGGGTTTGAAATACAGTTGAAAAAAAGAGGGCTGAAAGAAAGCGAAAGGTACTATCGTTATCGGGGATAACTAAGTAAACCATTGATTTTTCCTGGCCCCATGTCTTCATATCAAGTGTATCTTTTTTGGTCAAATCCATGACACTCTGAATATTGAAGAGGGCAAATTTAGCAGTGGTTACAGCTATAACAGAATCCAGAGTCTTATCCTTATAATTTTGAAAATCTGCCCAATTTCGCATGGTAAAATTTTCAGTCCCATACTTCTTAGCATAATTTTCAAATAGAATTTCTAAGACACTTTTTTCTTGGTTTTCACCCTTGGATAAGTGTTTAATGAGTTTTGAGATTTCAGCAAAACTTGGATAACGCCCTCGTTTTTTTCGCTCTTCCACTTCTATTTTTTGACGTTTCAACAAGTTTTGGTATTCTTTTTGACTTAAACGACTTTCTTCTATGAGCTGTTCTCTTGTTTTGGGTGGATTATAGAAATCGACCAAGTAGGAAGCTAAAGCTCGTACCAAAGTCATAGAAGCTTCATCCCAAAATGGATCACTACGGGAGCCAGAGCCTTTGGTGTTGTTGAAATAAACCGTCAGCATGCGATTCAAATCATTTTCTGTCTCTATATAGCGAAAAGGATTGAAGCCATCTGAGTTCTTCATATTGACTAAATCTAACACCTTTACTTGGTAGCCATGTTCTAAAAAGAGTTTGCCTGTTTTCTCGGCCAAGTGATCTTTAGGATCCACTACAATATTAGAACTATTCATCTGAATCAGATTGGGTTTCACAAAGCGAAAGGTTTTCCCACTTCCTGAACCTCCTATCACCGCAATATTCTTATTTCTATCATATTGGGGTGGTTTTTTGTCTAATAATGTCAGACGAACGTCTTGTGCTAAGATCGTATCATGAGAAAATTCCTTTCCGTAAAAGAGCTTCTTTTCTTTTAGAGTTCCAAAACGGGCGCTCCCGTATTCTACCCCTTCTCGGTATTGTTTTTTGCCAGTCTCTAAATAGAGATAAACCAGCAACATCATCACAAAGCCTAGTAGAAAAAAAGCACTTGATTTTCCAGTAAAGGAAACATTCCATGGCGACTGAAGAACTTCATCTTGACCTTCCATCAGAAGATGAGTCCATTTATCTAAGCTATTTCCAGTATAGGAATCATACAAAAGCGTCAAACGATGGAAAAGATAGCCTAGTAAGATGCCTAACAGTGAGAATAGTAGGAATTTCTTTCCACTGTACATCATCTCACCATCTCTTTCTGTTTGACGGCTCCTTCTTGTCTAAAGGTAATTTGGGATTTAGCTTCATCAATAGCTTGGTCTAGTGACTGATCCATGGTAAAATCAGCTAATTTCTCCGGATCATTAACCATTTTTTCTAACAGATGGTCTAAATGATTGTCCAGAATCGAACGGTCTTTCGTGTAGAAATGTAGAGAATCCCCTTGCCAAGCGATGGCTAAAGGAATCTCTTCTTTTTCTAAAAAAGCTTTAAATTTCTCTAAATCAATTGGTTTGTCTAAAAAATCTTTTTTCAGATTAATCGTATCAATCGAATAAGGAGATTGTAGCAATTCTTCTAATTTCTGCACCCCTATCTTATAGGCGGAATCCTGTGCTAAAGCCTGACGTCTAGACCATTCTAGAATCTTTAAAAGACTTTTGACAGTGAATAAAAGACTACGCTCAGCATATTGAACTGCCATTCGTTCCTGTTGTTCAGAGGACATCTGATACCTCCTTCTTCACAAATAGCAGCTTTCCTTCTTTATAACGATAAGCTATCAATTTCTGACGTTGCTTAATCGACTTGACAACCTGCAGTAGATCTCTCGAATAAGGTTCTCGAAGAGTAACTTCTACTGCTTTCCCATCAACGATACCAACACGTTTAAATTCAATGTAGTCTTTTTTGAGATGTCCTAAGCCCATACCAAAAGGAAAGTGATAAATCAATTGGATGGTACAACCACCTTTATTTCCCATTTGTTTCAAATCATACAAGTTTACTACCTTCATGATTAACTCCTTTATCTAGTTTGTCGCATCGTTTAAGTCTGGTAACGATAAACTCCGTGTCTGTTAGAAAATTCTCACACACGTCTTGTGCCAGTTGCCCTTCACAGGGAAATACTCTCAGTCCCTACTTACACAGGCACGCTAATCAAGACGGAGTGGATTCAATTTTCAAAGAACAGGTAGCTTTATTATAGATAAGAGTAGTTGAAATTTTTATCACATTTTTGGGGTTGTTGGAATAATAAGGTAAGTGCTAATTTCTAGCTCCTCTCACAACACCGTACGTACCTTATATGTTTTATGAACAGTAGCTATCATTTACATTTTCAAACTACCATTCTATCAAACTAAAAGTCAAAATAGACGCTTCTACTTCGAGAGATACTCATTTAATGGTTCAGCAATTCGCTCTACTTCCGTTACAGAAATTTCATCACTATGATTTCTAATGATTTGTTATTAATTCACTTTGAGGGGCTTGCTCATGAAACCAAACAGTGTAAGTCGTAGAAGAAAAAAGCAGTTCAATTGAACTGCTTTTACGGATTCAGATAAAATAACTTTAAAATATAGAAGATATCTATTGACTGTAACTATAATTGATTTAAATTTATAACTTCATCTGCTTGATTCCAAATATCGGGATTATGGGTTGCAATAATGATTATACGCTCTTGATTCTTTAACATTAAGAGCAAGTCCATCACCTCTTGTGAGGTTTCTGGATCAAGTGCTGCAGTTAGTTCATCTGCCAAAATTAAAGGTGGATCTTTTAAAATAACTTTAGCTAATGCGACACGTTGCGCCTCTCCTCCAGATAATTCAAAAATCTTTTGATCCAGAGCAAGGTAAGCCAATCCTACTTTTTTGAGCACTTCTTCTTCTTGTTGCTTCTTCTCTTTTTTCGTTAATTTTTGCCCAATCAATCCCAAATCTAAATTTGTAGCGATAGTCTCATTTTCAAGTAGGCCAAAGTTTTGAAAGAGATATCCTAATTCATGCTTAAAGAAGTGATGCTGTTTGATTTGTTTCAATTCTTGCCCTTGATAGCTGATACTTCCCTTTTCATAAGGCTCTAACTTTGCCAAGATATTAAGCAAGGTTGTTTTACCACACCCGCTATTTCCGATCAGAGCATAGACCTTACCTTCTGTAAATTGCAAGCTCAAATCTTGAAAGACCGTTCGTTGGCCAAATGATTTGGTTAAATGTTCTATGCTAATCATATTAGGCTCCTTTCAGTACAGTGGCTAACAAGTGGTCTTCTTTATGAGACCGGTACAGGAGAATAAACCAAGCATTAGTAATAAATAGCAAGAGAGTGACAAGAGCAATCCACCATTCTTGAGTGAGAAGGAATGTCAGGAAGCTTCCTAATAGTAAGAGGATACTTTCTGAGAGCAAAATCATTTGGTGAATCTTTACAAATCCCAGACCTGCAATCTTCTTCAAGAAGATTGGTCTTCTAAACTCTTCAAAATAGAGGAAATTCATGGTGTTAAAGAGTAGTATGGAAGTAGCTATTGCAAAGATTCCTCCTGCAATGGTAATGAGATTCTCTAATTGAATGGTTTGGATCATCTGCTGGTATACAGACGCCGCATAGTCATATTGACTAACATTTTTTTCAAGCCCATTCTCAACTACTAGTTTCTTGCTTTTTTCCAGACCATCAAAGTAAAGATAAGAATTAAGATGAGAGAAATAAGGATTATCGTAGCCACCAAAGCTTCTAGGTAGAACAACAACCAAAATCGGGTCTGTCAAGAATTGCTGATAGATCATCGGTGTATTATTATAGATAAATCGTTTTTGGTTGTTAGGAAGATAGGTCACCCGTGCTTTCATAGGCAACTGACTCTTTCCTTGTTCATCACTAGGAGTCAGATAATCTTCATAGCGTTTTTTCAACTCCTCTTCTTGCCCTTTCAACTTTTCAGGAAGCAAGAGTCCAAATTCTCCAGCTTGCAAGTGATTCAAGCGCTCTTTTTCCTCAGGGGAAACTAAGATCCTTTGGATATCAAGGTAATTTGGTGTTACATACAGGGTGTTGGCAAGAGGATCGTAATCTGTGATCGAAAGCTCTCTCCCTGTTCTAGGATCGTTCATGAAGCCTTTTGAATTAAATGCGGCAAGCTGATGATGGACCAAAAGTCCACCTTTTTCAATGCCAGACTCGATCAGTTTAGACCATTTAGCTCTTTGTTCATTTTGCATTTCTTTGTTTATCTTTTGTAAAACCTCTTCCCGATTCACACTAATTTGTATCCAATTTGTCTCTTTAGACCAAGCCAAACTTCCCTCTTGATAAGTCTGCCAGATAGAGCCATAGATGCTGACACGATGAATTGAGAGACCAATGACAGTGATTGCAAGAAATTGACATGTAAAGAGAAAAAACAAGACTCTTTTTAATGGAATTTTCCCCTTTAAAAGGCTAACCAAGTGTACTGTTTGAATACTGAATGCAAAGAAAAAGGATAGGAAAGCAGATAAAATAAATAAAAGTGTATTGTAAATAATACTAGCTGAAATGATGAGAGAATAGGCAAAAGGGGTCAATTGAAAATAATAAATCAGAATAGCTCCTAAGACACTTCCACCAATACACCCTAAAAACAATTCTTTACCGTCTTCCATGAGAGAATGTCCAAAGAGCTGGTATCGTCTTATTCCAGAAATGTAACGAATCCCTGCACTTCTCATTTCAAGTGTTTTTTGAATAATGGTCAATGCAGCAAAGCTGATGATAAAAATAACCAAGGCTAGAGATTGGGAACCCGAACTAAAAAATACCATAAAATTTTGCAGGGGATTGGGCTTATTCATGAAACTTTTTGAAAAACCAAGATCGTGGAGTTTTTGATCCAATTTTTCAAGGGTTAAATTCCCAGATAGTATATAGTAATTGGTAAGCAAACTTTCCTTTGCAACGAATTCTTTCTCTTCTTTTTTGATGCCATTAGGAAGTGCTCCTTCTCCGTAGATATCATACGAAAACTTGACTTGCCCTTTAGAATCCGTTTTTTGAATCTGACGAGCAATCAAACTATTGTTTTCCTTTGCTAACTGATCTAAGCTAGATGAAAGCTCTTCATAAACAACTTCCCTTTCTTGTTGAAGAATCCCTATTACAGGTAGGCTTCGATGGATGACCGTATTAGGTGAAATAAAGGCAATCCAAAGCAGAAAGATTAGAATAAAAAGGTTCGAGAAATGTATAAATAAACGTTTCATAATTCTACTCTTTCTAGTTTATCCTAGAGAGATTTCTTCTCTCTAGGATAAACCTTAGCAATTAAAATCCATAATTAAAGTATGCAGTTTCACCAAAACTTGTATTTATGAACGATCTTGATGTGTAATGAGCAGAAGCATAACCTACATTAGCTCTGCTGTCACTTGCTCGAGTCACACTTGACCAATGCCATCGATAGTCGTGGAAATAATTTGAGAATGCTCCCCAATTGCCTGGATTATGATAACCTCCGTAACTCCAGTTACCACCAGATACCCAATCAGCAAATACAGGACACGCTAAGCTACAACTAATAATTACAGTTAAGACAGAAAGGATAATTTTACTCGTTTTCATGACTGTTCACCTTCCATAATTAGAATTAAAAGCTTTATTTAACAATAAAATTATGAATTGCTCAAAATATAGTTTCCGTTTTTTCTCCTTTCCAGAGCAACCCTTTTCGCCTGTATTATAACACTTACAACATATAATTTCAACTAATTATATAATAGATTTTTGAATATTTAATAATCAAAAAAATATAGCTGTTTATTCATAAGCTATCAACCAAATTCTAAAACTATTAAAGTTTTTGTATTAAAAAACATTAAGATAGCACCTCCGTATAAGATTGTAACTTATCAGTTACTTTAAATAGCTGGGCATAGACATTCAACCAAAACTCGTTCAACTTCATAAACTTTAATAAATCGACCAGGAAGGCGCTCTATTTCAATAATTCCTTCACTATAGTGAGAGCGTAAAATAATAGGACATATATCTGCTTCCTTAATGTTTTTGGTATTCGTACCATAAGGAAAACTCATCGTCATGTTAAAAGGGATAGTCAAAGATAAACTATGTAACCAAAGTGCTTTCTCCAAAGAAAAGATTCCCTTTGGAAATCGATACTGAAGGACAAACCACTCATCTAAATAAATATCAGGTAAGCGATATAACCCTTTTTCTTCAGCATCGATTTTTCCTTCTGCAAGCATTTTCAATAAGGTTTTGTAGTGTAAATTTTCATCTATTACTTGTTTAAAAGTTAAAAAACCATACTGATTGAAAGAGTTCATCAGTTTTTCTCTTTTATCAACCATTTCATTCTCCTTTCTTAGAAATAAAATGCTAACATCTTATATATCTGTTAGCATTTTATTTCTTTAAAATCAATTCATTTAGTTTTTTATTTCAAACTGAATCTATAAGTAAGCTAGACCACCTATTATAAAGAAGAAGTAAGCCATGGACTAATAGTTTCCACTCCAAATGAAGCCCTAGAAACATTTCTAGTAAAAACATACAAACAGCAAGATAAAATGCTTGTCAAAGAAACTCTGATATCTAATTTTCTGATTAACTTTCATAAAATTTCTCGATACAGAAATTCTTCGACAATACTCACATTTGTTAAGAAAAGAATAGTGATGTAATCATGATTTCAATTTTTAAATCATGATGGCCATTTCACCTTTCTTGCCTTAACTGGCTTAAATCTAATCTTATTAATGAGTCTAAGCTCTATTTCTCTACAATCTGTAACGGAGGTATCATTGATTTTAAGGCTTCTTGGAAAGTATTGATTACCTTGTTCACGTGATAGTTCTACTGTATAACTAATACCATTACTTAATTTAAAGACTACAAAATAAATATTATCTCTTCTAAATCGGCTACCAACTCTTCTATTCAAAATGCCATCAGTTGTATAGAATTTACACTCCATTACATGTAACATTTGATAAAGCAACAAGGTTCCAACTATTTTGAATTTATTTTCGTTGAACCAACCATTATCAGCTTTATTCAGGCTTTCCAATGTCCAATCATCTTTTAATCCTTCAAAAATACTCCCTGCATTATTAGTTGGTAAATTAACATGATGTTCTCTAGATAATCCTAATAGATGAGGAATGGAGGAGTTTGGGACTGATAGAATAATTTCAGGACAGTTCTCCATATTTGTCTGATAAATATATTTGTACTGAGAAACATTTTTCTCAATAGTATTGGCCAAGCAATTCATCTTAATATTGAGAATATCAATCTCTCCATCAAAAGTCTTTAGCCATTCCAAAGTATAAGTCATTTGAATTTTCTCCTAAAAAAGAGAAGGAAGCTCCTGCTTCCTTCTCTCCCACGTATTGAGTTTCACCTCACGCTAGATATGCCCTATCTATTCCTCAAGGGTAGGCAGTCCTGCTATTCTTTTTCTCAACAAACAGTCTGAACTGAGAGCGGAGCCCACAGGCGGGTGCAGACCATATCCACTAGCCCACAAGTAATTATATCATTTAATTATCTTCATTATACGCAATTAGTCCATATTTGTCAACAATTACATTCATTATGAATATCTAAAAATCAGGGCACCTATTTTAAAAAAGCAGCAAACTATAAACTAGTAGGTTCCACACCAAATGTAGCCCCATACTGCCCCATAAGTCCGATTTGTAGCGTACAAGCCCTAAAAACATCCCAAGTGAAACATATAAACACCAAGCTAGAATGGTTCCTGGATGATGTGCTAAGGCAAATAAAACACTTGTCAAAGCAACTCGAATATCTAATTTTCTAACCAAGTTCCATAAAATTTCTCGATACAGAAATTCTTCAACCATACTCGCATTGATTAAGAACAATAAAAATGAAAACCAAGGGACTTGATGTTGAAGGCCAATTAAGTTTGCTTGATTCGTAGTTCCTTGAGCATGGATTAGGCTAAAACATAGACTTATAATCAGTAGGCTAACGAATCCAATACCAAGCCATTTCATCCTAGATTTCATATTGACCTTATGAGCTTGTTTGCGTTGGCCATACATCCATAAAAAAGAAATGAGTGACGAACTATAGAGAATCTGTAGTATAGTTAACTCACCGATACAAAGAAATTTCAATAAGTATAGAGATACCAATAGGACATTTACTTGTTGGAATATATAAACTGGAATTATTCTTTTCATAGTTACCTCCGAAATAAATCTTCATAATCTAAATCTAATACCTGCACAATCCTTTCTACCCATGGACTTTGAGGCATTCGTTGTTCCATCTTGTAGTGACGAATCTTTTGATACAAACGATTCAATTCACTTGGATAGTGAAACTCTCCCGCAAACATTTTTCTGGTTAACTCAATCCAGCTAATATTTCTTTCAGCCAAAATAATGGACAAGTTCTCCCAAAATCGTTCAGCCATATTGCTTCTCCTTTAGTTAGATAAATAATGTGTTTGTGCCATGTAAATCAATTGTTTCGTATCTCTTGGCAATAGAGCTCTAGCCTCTTCCAAATTCAGATTTGGATAAACTCTCTTATTTGAAACTGCAAGAGGAAGTCTGATGCTTAGTTCAGGATTTTTTAATATCATTTCGATGAAATCCGTTAATCTTAGATTGTCACGGTTCTTAAATCGTAATAAATTAGGAGATAAAAACTCAAAACAATCTGAAGAATAGCTCATCATCTCAATTAATTTGTCCTTTGTCATTTCAGAAATCGAATGACAAGATACCTCTATTCCGTAGTTTTGAAAGAAATCTAAAAGAAGTTGATTTCTATGGTTATTTTTACTTAGATAGAGATCAATCATGGGAGACCTCCCAAAGATTCGGTTCCATTTGATATTCTGAGACGATTAAGGAATCTAATAGATCTGAGAAGTTAATTGATTTCTTGTCTTCATCATAGGCTTTTACAGTTACTTGGGTTGTAAGTATTCCCTCTTTTCCCTCGGCTCGATAGCCTTGTCCATATAAAACAAAAACAAGATTTTGATTATCATCTACAAAGGCATCAGCTCCGTTCTTTATATCCTGACTTTCAAGGAATTCCATAACGTTTTGAAGATAGGATTCATAAAATAGTGGGTAATTATGTTTTTTATGGTAATCATCTAAAAATGTCACTTCAAACTCACATGGATAATTGGGCATCAAAAATATTTGTTCATCCAGCTGTTTGATCTCTGCATCATGTAATTGTGTTTCTAATTCATCACAATCTAGTATTGACTCTTTATTTAAAGCTTTCATCTTTTTCCTCTACTTCTTTTAATTTCTTTGCGATTGCAGCAATCACAGGTACTGTTACGCTATTACCAGCTTGTTTATAGAGCTGACTATTACTAGAGACTTTTCTAGCAGCTTCAAAAGCCCAATCAGGAAAGCCCTGCAGGCGAAAACACTCTTTAGGAGTGATTCGTCGTATTCTCAAACGGTAAAATTGTCCATCTATTAATACACCGGCTACATGATAAACTTGTTTATCTTCTCCTTCATAACTAGCAACTACTACTCCCATTTGACCACTAGTTGTTAACGTATTCGCTATACCTTTTCCAACTCTACCACGCCGATACTGAGAACTTGGTCTTTCTAAATTGATTGAATCTCCAATCTCTGCTTGAGCATATCCTTTTTTCGTTGCTTCCCGTACTTTTAGAAATTGGATTGGTTCTGGAATTAGTATTTTGGGGATTTTATCTCCTCCTTGCATCGTAGTCAGTGTTGGAGATAAGCCCTCACTTCCATAGACGCGACCAGTTTCCTTAAAGCTAGTTGGTAAATCCCCAACAACGACAATACCATGGCGATCCTGAGTATTTAAAGTAAACATTGGCTCTTGATTATCCTTGAAACGTCTACCATTTTGTCTTTTTTCTAATCTGTCTGGTGTCATACAAGGAATCGCAACTTTAAATCCTTCTCCTTTTCCACGAACTAAGGTTGGCGCAAGACCTTCTGAATAATAGACTTTACCACTCATTCCACTTCTTGATGGATTCAAATTTCCTAGTGCTTTCAAATTCTCAGAGTTAGTTGCTTGACCTTCTCGTCTGAAAGGAAATAAGAGTCTGGTACCTTTCTTTCTAGAATGTCCGATAATAAACACCCTCTCTCTGTTTTGGGGAACGCCAAAATCCTTACTGTTAAGCACCTGCCACTCAACATCAAACCCCAACTCATCAAGTGTGGTAAGGATTGTGGTGAACGTCCGTCCCTTATCGTGATTGAGTAGGCCTTTAACATTTTCAAGAAAAAGAAAACGTGGTTGGATTTGTTTGGCCGCCCGAGCAATTTCGAAGAACAAAGTTCCTCTAATATCTTCAAATCCCAATCGTCTTCCTGCGATTGAAAATGCTTGACAAGGGAATCCCCCACAGATGATATCGACTTTCCCTCTAAGTTTTTTAAATTCGTCATCTGAAACATCTCGTATGTCATGAAATTCTATTTCTCCTTCCGTTTGAAAAATGGACTTATAAGATTCTCTAGCAAATTTATCAATCTCACAAAATCCAATACACTCGTGTCCTACACTTTCCATTCCAAGTCGAAAACCACCGATACCTGAAAATAAATCAATAAATCTCATTTCTTTATCCCCCCTTCCTAATCGACTATCAATGTCCAAATAGTCACACCACTTGAAATTAAAATGAGCATAACTAATATCCACTCGATTGGCGACATTTATCCACCTCCTTTTCTAACACGGTTATTCCAAACGGAATACAAGCCATTAAACACAAATTCAGCAAGCACTTCCGCACGTCTAACAAAGCGGACATTATCTAGAGCATACTGATAGATTCTCTCAAAATCAGTCATAGCAATTTCACTGGCTGTTTCAGAAAAACCTTCTCGTCTAAATTGATCTTGTACCAATCCCCAAATATAATCTTGATCATATTTTGTGACCTTTTCTACTTTTCTTTTCAAGATAGGTTGAGTATACCTCTCCTCCTCATCCTCAATAAATAAAGAATCAGTCTCACTATATTTAGTCTCACTAACTTCAGTCTCACTAGGGGCTGAATGTGAGACGGGGGCCGTTTCATTTTCATCCTGCCCTAGTCTTTTTTTAACACTAGGCCTGTTTGAATTAGCTACTGGGGTAGAAGACAATTCCCCTAAATAAATCTTATTAGCAAGTCTCCCTTTCTCACTTGAAGACTGTTGAACTTCATCAATTAAGTCATATTCTTTAAGAATTTTTTTGATAGACAGTAATTTTGACTTAGAACAACCTAACAACTTCATCAGTTTAGAATTAGAAAATACTAAATAAACCGCCCCTTCTTCATCTATCCAACCACGACTGAGAGATAATTCTAAACGATCTTTTAAAATAGAATAAGCCACCTTTACTTCTAGTTTCATATCCATATATTTTTCATCCTCAAAAAGAATTTTAGGTAATTTATAATACCGTTCTGAAGTATGGTATTGATTTGCGGTAATTCGTTTCATAGAGCTCCTCCTAGTTCTTTGAGTATTAAATCTCCACTTGATTCCAATCGAACCAAGCCACTTTTTTCTAATTCTGCCATAAGAGAGATGGCTTCAACAATATCAATTCCCATTTCACGTACTAAAAATGAAATGACAATATAGCGTGATGATTGTAATTCTTTTGTCATTTTCCCTCCTGAAAATAAAAAAAGGAGAACAATATTCAATTGTTCTCCACGATAAATTTGTTAAAAAGAAAAACCCTGCCAAATTAATTTTTGGTAGGGTTTTTGGTAGGAAACTAAATTAATTTATCAGTTTCTAAAATGTGTTCACGATTCTAAAAGGCTGATACTATAGTATTCCGAATTCTAATTGGTATATGCCTCTTATTTAAGAGTAACTGAAGCTCCAGCTTCTTCCAATTTACCTTTGATTTCTTCAGCTTCAGCAGCTGCAACACCTTCTTTGATGACACCAGGTGCACCATCAACAAGTTCTTTAGCTTCTTTAAGACCAAGACCAGTGATTTCACGTACAACTTTGATAACGCCGACTTTCTTGTCGCCTGCAGATGTCAATTCGATATCGAATGAATCTTTAGCAGCACCTGCGTCAGCAGCACCAGCTACAGCAACAGCTACAGGAGCAGCTGCAGTTACACCAAATTCTTCTTCGATAGCTTTTACAAGGTCGTTCAATTCAAGGATTGAAGCTTCTTTAATTTCAGCAATAATGTTTTCAATGTTCAATGCCATTGTTATTTCCTCCAAATAAGTTTTAATTTTATATTTTTATTTTTTTGTAGCTAGGCTACGCTACGTAGCTTAAGATTAAGCTGCGTCTTCTTTGTTGTCTGCAACCGCTTTGACTGCAAGAGCAACGTTGCGCACTGGCGCTTGAAGTACAGAAAGGAGCATAGAAAGAAGTCCTTCGCGGTTTGGAAGAGTTGCAAGTGCAAGAATCTCTTCTTTAGATGCGACAGCGCCTTCGATTGCACCACCTTTAATTTCAAGTGCTTCAGCGTCTTTAGAAAAATCGTTCAAAATTTTCGCAGGTGCGATAACATCTTCATTTGAAAATGCTACTGCAGATGGTCCAACGAATACAGATGCAAGATCTTCAAGACCAGCTTTTTCAGCTGCACGACGCAAGATTGAGTTTTTGATAACTTTAAACTCAACTTCGCTTTCGCGAAGGTTGCGACGGAGAACTGTATCTTGCTCAACTGTCAAACCGCGAGAATCTACAACGACGATTGATGCAGCAGCTTTCATTTTTTCAGCTACTACGTCAACTAGTTCCGCTTTTTTAGCAATAATTGCTTCACTCATTAGTGTGTTCACCTCCGTAATTATTTTGCTTGGGGAATTTTTCCAAAAGAAAAACGCGCCCAAACCTAGACACGAAAGTACAATACGCTTCTTTTGATTGATACGTTTTGTCCTCGGTAGGATCTTTATGAGTCGTGCTCCCCTACTGTCTTAGGCAGTTTTTTCAAACCATAAATTAGTATATCACATATAAAAAAAGAATGCAAGTACTTTTGCAAACTTTTTTTATATTTTTTAATCGTTGTAGAGACTCTTGATATTATTCAACCAAGCATAGGCTAGTCCCATTAGGACTCCTCCTCCTACCCAGTTGGCAAAGAAGGTGACGCTATAATGACGTAAAATATTTAAAAACTCAAAATGCGGTAATTGACTAGAAACTGAATTAAAGCTCAATAATGAAAAAGAAGCAAAGTTTGCAGCCAAGTGTTCATTGGTCATAAAGACAAACATATAAATAGCAGAAAGGGCTAAGAGCACCTTCGCTGTTTCTTCTTTAAAATATAGATAAGAAAGAATAGCAATATTTACAAAGATATTGGCAATAACTCCTTCAAAGAAAACTACTTGATTGCTTCGTTGGAGTTTATTTTCTGCTACCGTGGCTAGGAAACCTTTTGGATCGATATGTGCAAAGGCAGTTGTTTGATTGAACAGAAAAGCGACGATTAAAGCACCAATTAAATTAAAGAAGGTACAATAAAGAAGAATTTCCAACGCTTTCTTCCAGTTAATTTTCTTTAGATAGGTACCCGCCGTCAAATACATCATATTTGAGGTGGTTAATTCCGCATTTAAGAATAGGAGGTAAACCAAGCCCCAGGCAAAGATGAATGGAAATAGAAAACGACCAGATCCAGGTACAAAGGAATTTAATAAGTCAGCTGCAACTGCTCCGACCGCCGTACTTAAAGTAAGAAATCCTCCAGCAAAAATAGAACGGACTGCATAACGCGTTTTAGATTTCTGATAGAGATCTTCCTTCTTATTACACGCCGCTCCAACTTTTTGAATGAAATTAGATTCAGACATAATATTCTCCTTATATAATGTTTGTGAATAAAATCATTATATCATAGAGAGAAAAGTTTGAAAAGGTTTTCAGGAAGAATTCTTTAATTTTCACCATATACGTTTTATATCGAATATCACTATTTGCTAAAAAACAACAAAAAAACAGGCATCTGCCTGCTTTAATTTTAATAATTTAAACGGTTCGCCCAAGCGATATCCAAATTCAAGATTTCTTGTGAAGTGAACTGTTGACGATATGGATTGTATACAGAACCTGTGATACCACCTTGAACATTTGGTGAATCATATTGAGTCAAATTATAGGTTTCAATGATGTTATTAAGTTTTGCATAGTAGCTTGTGTCTGTCGCATAAACACCTGTCAAAGCTGCTGTTGCATCTTGGTAACTAGAGGTGTTGCTCTTCCATGCACCTGCAAAATGTCCTTGTTTCAAAACAGCTACATAGTCTTGCAATGATTCGTAGTAAGATGGGTAAGAACGAAAAGCGTCATTAATCGTATAGGCATTTCCAGCACCATCATCTTCCCAAGTTTGCATTACTGCAGATTGACCAGCATAACTTCCTTTAATACCGAAAAGATTGTAATGCGGATAAGAAGACAAGCCAGACTGACCTGATCCACTTTCAAGGATGGCTTGTGCGATCATAACGGAAGCATAAAGGTCATTCTCTTGACCGAGCTGACGAGCTGACTCACCAATTTGTGAGATGAAAGCTTCAGTAGGGTCTGAATAAGCTTGGTAAGTTCCGTCATTAGCGCCAACTGATGTGACGTGCTCGCTCATAACAGCAGCAAATGTCCCCACTGCTAATACAGAAACGAACAAACCAAATAATTTCGTTTTATTCCGTATTTTCTTTTTCATAATACAATTTATCTCCAATTAATTTTTTATCATCTTTTATCTTTATAGAGATTATACCATATAAATAGAAGAAAACAAAGGCACTTATATTACACTTGTATTACGATTGCGAGATAAATCCAAAACAAAAATGACATTTTCATGTCATTTCAATTTATTTCGTAAAACGCATTTTCTAAAATAGCATCCCATGACTTCTCTAGTCCTTCCCGGGTTACAGAAGAAAAGACGATAAAGGTGTCAGCAGGATCGAAATCTAGTTTTTTCTTGATGATTGATTCATATTTGTTCCATTTTCCACGTGGAATCTTATCTGCCTTGGTAGCAACTAAGATCACAGGAATCTCATAATATTTTAAGAACTCATACATCTGAACATCATCTGCAGAAGGTTCATGACGAAAATCGACTAGGCTAACGACTGCTTTCAAGTTTTCCCGACTAGTGAGGTATTCTTCAATCATCCGCCCCCACTTCTCACGCTCTTTTTTTGAAACACGTGCATAGCCATAACCAGGTACGTCTACCAAACGGAGTTTATCATCGATATTGAAGAAATTGAGCAATTGGGTTTTCCCTGGTTTCCCAGATGTTCTGGCCAGGTTCTTTCGATTTAAGAGAGTATTAATAAAAGAAGACTTGCCGACATTGGATCGACCGGCAAGTGCAACTTCTGGAATCTCATCTTGAGGATAATGGCTCTTATTTGCAGCGCTTAAGAGAATATCCGCATTATGTGTGTTAATTTCCATATTTTATCTTTCTAGGCTGTTTCGAGAATTGGTTTTTCAGTTCCATCTACAGCTTCTTTTGTGATTCGGACAAGTTTGACATCTTCTTGACTTGGAATTTCAAACATGACATCCATCATGGTTTCTTCGATAATCGAACGAAGTCCACGAGCTCCTGTTTTTCTTTCGATGGCTTTATTAGCAATCTCTTGAAGGGCTTCATCATCGAATTCCAATTCAACATTATCATAAGAAAGCAAGGTTTGGTATTGTTTTACCAAGGCATTGCGTGGCTCTTTCAAGATACGGACAAGGTCGTCAACTGTCAATTGCTCTAGAGCAGCAAAGACAGGAAGACGTCCGATCAATTCTGGGATAATCCCGAATTTTTGAATATCTTCTGCAACGATTTCTTGCATGTAAGAGCTTGATTCATCAATGGCTTTATTGTTCTTACCAAAACCGATGACTTTTTCACCGAGACGTTGCTTAACAATTTCTTCGATCCCGTCAAAAGCCCCACCTACGATAAAGAGAATGTTCTTGGTATCCACTTGGATCATCTCTTGTTGAGGGTGTTTACGTCCCCCTTGAGGTGGGACACTAGCGACAGTTCCTTCTATAATCTTCAAGAGAGCTTGTTGCACTCCTTCACCAGAGACGTCACGTGTGATAGAGACATTTTCACTTTTCTTAGCGATCTTATCAATTTCATCGACGTAGATGATGCCTCGTTCTGCACGCTCAATGTTGAAATCAGCTGCTTGAAGAAGTTTCAAGAGAATATTTTCAACGTCTTCACCCACATAACCGGCTTCTGTCAAGGCTGTTGCATCTGCAATAGCAAATGGGACATTCAAGCTACGTGCTAAGGTTTGGGCCAAGAAAGTCTTACCTGAACCAGTAGGGCCGATCATGAGGATGTTTGATTTTTGCAATTCAACATCTGTCTCATCTTCGCGCGTATCGTGGAAGTTGATACGTTTGTAGTGGTTATATACCGCTACAGCAAGAGCACGTTTGGCACGATCTTGACCGATCACATAGTGGTTCAAGATATTGAGCAATTCGATTGGTTTTGGAACTTCGCTAAGGTCTGCAAGAACTTCTTCTGCTAGCTCCTCACGGATAATTTCTTGTGCTAACTCTACACATTCATTACAGATAAACGCATTGTTTCCTGCAATGATTTTTTGGACTTCATCTTGACTCTTTCCGCAAAATGAACAATAAACCATCATATCATTATTTTGATTCGTTGGCATGTATTTCCTCTTTCTGTCATTTTCTGTTTCTATTTAGTTTAAAATAAGGTCATGTAAAAGGCGTGAATGGAATTCACAAGATTGGTAAAAGCATTTAGTAAGAATAAAATAGCGAGGCCAAACCGTTTTTTACGAAAGGTTTGTAAGGCACAAATCAAACAGATGACACATAGGACAGCTGTAAAAAAACCAAAGACACTTCGCTCCATTAGTCTAAATCCTTTCTCTTATAATAGTTGACCGTAAAATCATATGGGTTCTTCTCATCTTTCGGATGATGGACTTGACGGACTCTTTCATAGCGGTTCTCTTCAAATTTTGGTGCCAATGTATCTCCATCAATATCCGCATGAATCATGGTCTGGATCAATTCTTCTAACTGGTCAGAAAAGAGCTTTAAAATCTGACTGCCACCGATAATATAAAGATTCTTCTCTTGGTTCTGGTACCAGTCCAAGACTTCTTCTTTGCTGTGCATGACGAGTACAGAATCGTTTTCAGGATCATAGGCTTGATCTTGCGTTAAGATAATGCTGGTCCGACCTGGTAGAACCCGTTTTTTCATACCATCAAAAGTCACTCTTCCCATGAGAATGGCTCGTCCCATGGTTGTTTCTTTGAAATGCTGAAGCTCCGCTGGCAGATGCCAAGGCATCACTTGGTCCTTTCCAATAATGCCATTTTCAGTCTGAGCCCAGATACCAATTATCTTTTTCATTCTCTCATCCTTTACACTGATACTTCTATTTTATCAAATTTTCTTATAAAAGACTGATTTCAACTATCTAGTTTGGAGGATATTTTTTCAAATACAAACAGAAAAAACCGCGAGATTTTCGCGGTTTTTCTTAGCCACAAGTTAGCTTAGTCTTCTTTTTTGCGTTTGGCAAATCCAAATAATGACAGACCTGCTAAAGCACTAAAGATTGCAAGACCAGCAGTAGAAGATTCTTTTGTTCCTGTGTTTGGAAGTTGTGCAGTAGGATTTTGTGGATCAATATACTTCACTTCTTCTTTCGTTTCTGGAACGACAGGAATCGTTGGTTCTTCTGGTTTTGGTTGTGGAGTAGGTTGTGGTTGTGGTTCTGGTGTTGGTTGTGGTTCTGGTGTTGGTTGCGGTTGTGGAGTAGGCTGTGGCTGTGGCTCTGGTGTCGGAGTTGGATCCGGCATTGGAGTTGGTGTCACAGTCTTCTTGTAGATATGTTGAGTGTTTCCATCTTTATCTACAACAGTCTTCACGAAGTCATAACCAGGGATATCTTTCTTCGGTTGTTCCCCATCTTCTGTTGGGTTACCTGGGATTGGATCCCCATTTTCGTCTACATATGAAGTCGTAACTTTTTCATAGACGTGTTCTGTATCGCCATTAGGCAATTTCTTCGTTTCCACAAAGCGGTAACCTGGAATTTCAGCTTTTGGTTCTTCTCCATCAACTGTAGGATATCCTGGGATTTCCTTACCTTCTTTATCAACAAACTTAGTGATTGGAAGGACAGTTGGTGTGTAAGTTGCAGAAGCTTTGGTTCCATTCACATCTTCGCGAACCACTGTTACAGCTGGTGCAGTTCCAGTGAATTCAGGTTCTGGAGTGAATGTTACTGTTCCGTCTGCTGCCACTGTGTAAGTACCAACACCTGGAATGGTCTTCGTAGTTGAACCATCTTCAAAGGTTGCTGGAACTTCGTCATTCATTGGTACACGGCTATCACCTTCAGTGAAAGTTGGTTTGTCTGTTTGGGTTTGACCCTTCTTACCAATTGAAGTAACTGGTTCTGCTGTTGGTGTAACTGGGGTTACCGTTGGTGTGTAAGTAGCGGTAATTGGTGTGCCGTTCTTATCAACACGTTTCACGGTTACGCCTGTACCTGTTCCTGTGAATGATTTTTCTGGTACGAAGGTTACTGTTCCGTCTGGAGAAACTGTGTAAGTTCCTTCACCTGGAACAACCTTAGTCGTTGAACCATCAACGAATGTTGCAGGTACATCATCATCCATTGGGATTGCAGGGTTACCAGGTGTGAAGGTTGGTTTACCAGATTGTGTTTGACCTTGGATGTCTGTAGAAGTTGCAGGATCAGCTGTTGGAGTCACAGGAGTTACAGTTGGCGTGTACTTAGCTTTCACGACTGTACCATTCTTATCTTGGCGTTGAACCACGATACCTGATGCAGTTCCGACAAATGATTTCTCTGGTACGAAGGTTACTGTTCCGTCTGGA
>NZ_KV813675.1:0-1951 GCF_001813675.1 Streptococcus sp. HMSC078D09 | reverse complement strand
ACCTGTTCCTGTGAATGATTTTTCTGGTACAAAGGTTACTGTTCCATCCGGAGCAACTGTGTAAGTTCCTTCTCCTGGAATAACTTTTGTTGTTGAACCATCTTCAAAGGTAGCTGGTACATCATCATCCATTGGGATTGCAGGGTTACCAGGTGTGAAGCTTGGTGTACCTGTTTGCGTTTGACCTTGGATGTCTGTAGATGTTGCAGGATCAGCAGTTGGTACAACTGGAGTGATCTTCGGTGTGTAAGTTGTCTCAGCAACAGTTCCGTTTGTATCTTTACCTTGAACCTTAACTGAAACCACATCATCTGAGTATGATTTATCCGTTGGTGTGAAGGTCACAACACCTGTTTCTTTATCAACAGTGAAGGTACCGATCACATCACCTGCTGGTGATTTCGCATCTACTGATGCTGCTGGCTGACCATTTTCATCAAGAAGAGTAATGGTATCCTTGTCGATTGGTGCAACTGGGTCACCTTCAGTGAAGGTTACAGTTCCAGTTTGAACCACACCTTGAGGTGCTTCTGATTCAGCTGGAGTTGCTGTTGGAGTTACTGGTGTTACAGTTGGTGTGTACTTAGCTGTAACTGGAGTACCGTTCTTATCGACACGTTTCACCGTTACGCCTGTACCTTCTCCAGTGAATGATTTTTCTGGAACAAATGTTACGGTTCCGTCTGGAGCAACAGTATATGTTCCTTCACCTGGAATAACTTTAGTTGTTGAGCCATCTTCAAATGTTGCAGGTGTATCATCATCCATTGGAACATTTGGATTACCTGGTGTGAAGGTTGGTGTACCTGTTTGCGTTTGACCTTGTTTGTCAGTAGATGTTGTATCTTCTGCAGTTGGTGTAACTGGTGTTACGGTTGGTGTATATGTCGCAGAAGCTTTAGTTCCGTTCATATCTTCACGAACAACAGTTACCGCTGGTGCAGTTCCGACGAATGATTTTTCTGGTACGAAAGTAACTGTTCCATCTGCTGCTACTGTGTAAGTACCAACACCATCTACAGTCTTCGTAGTTGATCCATCATCGAAGTTTGCTGGAACATCATCGTTCATAGGCACACGGCTGTCGCCTTCGGTGAATTTAGGTTTACCAGTTTGAGTCGCACCTTGGATATCTGTTGATTCAGCTGGTGTTGCTGTTGGAGTTACTGGTGTCACAGTTGGTGTGTACTTGGCTGTGATTTCAGTGCCGTTCTTATCCACGCGTTTCACTGTTACGCCTGAAGCAGTTCCAGTGAATGATTTTTCTGGAACGAAAGTTACGGTTCCATCTGGAGAAACAGTGTAAGTTCCTTCACCATCTACTGTCTTAGTGGTTGAGCCATCTTCGAAGGTCGCTGGTGTATCTTCATCGATTGGAACATTTGGATTTCCTTCGGTGAAGGTTGGTTTACCAGATTGTGTTTGTCCTTGAATATCTGTCGATGTAGCATCTTCAGAAGTTGGGACAACTGGAGTAATCTTCGGTGTATAAGTTGTTTCTACTGTAGTTCCATTTGTATCAGCTGCTTGAACCTTAACTGGAACAACATCACCTGAGTATGTTTTATCCGTTGGTGTGAAGGTTACAACACCTGTATCTTTATCAACTGTGTATGTACCGATCACGTCACCTGCTGGTGATTTCGCTTCTACTGATGCTGCTGGTTGACCATTTTCATCAAGAAGAGTAATCGAATCCTTGTTAATTGGAGCTACTTCATCACCTTCAGTGAAGGTTACAGTGCCAGTTTGAACAAGACCTTGAGGTCCAGTAGATTCAGCAGGTGTTGCAGTTGGAGTTACTGGAGTTACAGTTGGTGTGTAAGTTGCAGAAGCTTTAGTTCCATTCTTATCTTCACGAACAACTGTTACGGCTGGTGCTTTACCTGTGAATGATTTTTCAGGAACAAAGGTTACAGTTCCGTCTGCTGCTACTGTGTAAGTACCAACG
>NZ_KV813674.1 GCF_001813675.1 Streptococcus sp. HMSC078D09 | reverse complement strand
TTGGAGGATTACCCAAGTCCGGCTGAAGGGAACGGTCTTGAAAACCGTCAGGCGTGTAAAAGCGTGCGTGGGTTCGAATCCCACATCCTCCTTTTTAAAATTAACGCGGGATGGAGCAGCTCGGTAGCTCGTCGGGCTCATAACCCGAAGGTCGTAGGTTCAAATCCTGCTCCCGCAATTTGGCTCGGTAGCTCAGTTGGTAGAGCAATGGATTGAAGCTCCATGTGTCGGCGGTTCGATTCCGTCTCGCGCCAT
>NZ_KV813673.1 GCF_001813675.1 Streptococcus sp. HMSC078D09 | reverse complement strand
TGACTCTGATACTGATTCAGAAATTGACTCTCTCACTGATTCTGATACTGACTCAGAAATGGACTCGCTTACTGACTCTGATACTGATTCAGAAACTGACTCGCTTACTGATTCTGATACCGATTCAGTTACTGATTCGCTTACTGATTCTGATACCGATTCAGTTACTGATTCGCTTACTGACTCAGAGACAGATCCAATCACCGATTCAGACACAGATTCAATTACTGATTCAGAAATTGATGTTGAAGCAGACTCTGACTTGGACGCTGATTCTGACTGACTGGTTGTATCTGAAGGTATAGAATCTGCATTCACACCACCCACTTGGTACCCACCAATTGCTGTTCCACCATCGTTTGCTACAACATATGGAGCAGTTTGAGAGTTATATCGTCCATAGTTTACCTTGGAGCCATCTTCATAAAAACGGTTTACCGAAAAACTTGTAGCAGCTAGCATTTTTATTTTCAAATTAGCTAAATCAGCTGCTGTACCACTAAAAGCTGTATCGAAAGTGATTGTATGTGTGGTTACCCCTTTGGTTGCTTCCTTAGAGACATACTCTATCCCTTTAGAACTATTACCAACATAAAAATTTGTAACTGGATTTGTTGCCGCCCCGTCAATTAATACATTTGTTGGGGTACTTAATTTTGAATCTGAGGATGTATCAATATAAATCCCTGTATAAGCTTTAAGCGTTTTAACCGCAGGAGATGTTAATATTTTCGTCGGATCGTACTCTACTGTCCACGAAATTTTTCCAGTTGTCGAATCATAAACAGCAGAGATACTAGAAATAGGATTCTTAAGATTGTTCGCGTTTCCACCAGCCCAGTAGTACTGAGTTCCACCATTTGAGAAATCACTAATGGTAAAGGTTGTTTTTGTCCCAGTAGTGGTTGAGCGCAAGGTCGCTGCTCGAGTGGCTTCGGTATTATTTAAAACTGCATAAATTTGACCATTTGGGCTTAATTTGATCAGTTCATTTCCAAGTGCTTGTGTATTATTACCTAAAGTTGTATAAGCAATCTGTAAATCTGCTACAGTTGCATTTGGATCGCCAATTAGATTTTTAGTAGCTTCCAATTGTGACTGTGTAGCAACCAATGATTTCATCAATTCCAATTGCTGTTCAGCATCCAGTGTAATCAATCGACGAGCCGCCATATCGTTCAACACTTCAGCTTCTGAAATCATTTTATCTAGATTTTCACGAACACTGTCCTGCTTCTCTTCAGTAGCTGTCGATGCAGCTTTCCCCCCAGAAGCAACATCCGATTCAGATAAAACAATACTTGTTGAAGTTGACTCGCTAACTGATTCTGAAATGGATTCACTGACCGACTCAGAAACTGACTCTGATACCGATTCACTCACCGATTCTGAAACTGATTCACTGGTCGAAACTGACTCAGAAACGGATTCTGAAATGGATTCACTGACTGACTCAGAAGCAGATTCTGATTGTGATAAGCTAATCTTTTCTTCCGCTTTTTCTGAAGTGAAATTCTCACTTGACAATTTCACTTCATTTCCATCTGTAGTTGTCAGGGTTGTTTCTTTTGCAAGCACAGTCTCATCTGCAAATACATTTCCTGAAACTACGGTTGCACCTGTCAAGGCCCCCAGTGCAGCCGCTCCTTTTAAGATAGTACTTGCAGAAATATTTTTTTGTTCATAAACATCAACATTAATTTTCTTTTCGGAAATACTCCCACCTAAAAAATGCATTAATCCTATTTGAGAAATAAGAGTACGTACCCAGTTTTTCCCAGATTTATGCATTTTGACTCTAGTTTTACGCGAAGTTTCCCCAGCTCTTTTATACTTTCCCATTGTAGCACCCTTTTCCAAATTTTTAACTAACTAGTAAATTATAACACATATTTCAAGATGACCACATAATTTTTTTATTAAGCAATAGTAATAAATTATTTTTGCAATAATTTTACAATTTTTTCCCACATTTTTAGTATTCGGGACTTTTTTTTGTCACTTAATTCAAGGCTTATTCAGGGAATTCATCGAGCAACGTTACTTATATTACAAAGCTTTTAAGATTAAATCATTGTGATGTTGCTAAATTCCAAAAAACTAATAGAACGTTACCATTTTCGCTGATGAATCATAATCTCAACCTCCTTATAAAGCAACTAATTACTCCGGACATTGCAATGAAGCGGGAAGCAGTTTTGATAATTATAAATCCTGTTCATTCAATTACTTTTTATTCTTATAGTTACTTAATGAATCACAACATCCCATTAGTTTGTAGCTAAAATATAACCTCTCCCCATTTAGTCTCATAAGACTGTTATTAACTAGACTCGAGTAACCTGTGTGTATGAAGCAAAAAAAGGAAACAGTCATTTATAAATAATGTTTCTGCTTCCCTCTCTTTAACTATTCAAATAGAACTACTTATACTTTATTTCAATATAAACCTCTCACTGATGTTTAGGATTGAAATTCGTGAGTATTTTCATGATCATGAAATTGTTCCCATTTCTCTTCTAAATGAACTTATTTTGCTTGCCATTTTTCAATTATTTTTATTTTTTGAAGACATTTCTTATAATTATATACATCTCCTCTTGAAAGATAACTCTCCTTATGTTTCTGAAGTCGCCATTTATAGGCTCTCAATTCATTAGAAATCTCAAACCCTATGAGAGAAAGTATTGTAACACGTTCTTCAATACTCTTAATAGGAAATACATGTTCCATCTCAACCACTCTTGTTATACTTGTTGAACGTTTCCGATGGTAATACAATCCTAAATTACGATAAGAAATACGATCCGCCATTAGATAAACTTTCCAAGTTGTAAGATCATCCTCTACTTTTTCTTCTTCTGGATAAACAATATCCTGAAAAAGTTCTGCCTTATATAATTTACCCCACGGAACTGTAAAGCATTGACTGAATGACAACCGTCCATCATATTGCTTTCGAAACCATTCTTGAGGCGTATAAACCTCTAAATAAGGATCTGACAGATCTACATGAAAAGCAAAGCTCTGTTTTTCCTCAAAGAATTCTGTAAAATTGGTCACTGCAATATCACTACCAGTTTCTTTTAAATCTTGATATAGTATTTCAATATGATTCAACTCTAACCAATCATCATTATCTACAAATAGAATAAAATCTCCCGTTACTAGGGGTAAGGCAGAATTCCTTGCTGCACCAACTCCACTTCCCCCTAGTTTCTTTTGCACAATCCTAATTCGAGAATCCCGGTGAAGATATTCTTCACAAACAGCAGCAGAAGTATCTGTTGAACCATCATTAATCAGAATTATTTCAAGATTTGAGTATGACTGATTGACTATACTATCCAAACAAGGGCGAAGGTATTCCCCTGCATTATATATAGGCACTATAACGCTAATTTTTTCCATTATTTCTCCTTCGGATAATTTTCAATCAAATCTAACTTATTACAACACTGTTGATATAGTTCAATTTGACCATTTCGTAAAGCATCTTCACAACACTTTTTTAAACGTCCTTTATACGACTTAATTTGTTCAGTCAAATCATAGCCCATCGATGCAAGAAGAGCAATCCGCTCTTCTGCATTAGATATCATACTGGATATATCATCTAACATTCGAGTTCTAGAAAGTCCTTCACTCCTTTGAGAATAATAATAAGAACCTTCATTGATAAAAGTAATTTGGCTTGCCTTCAAATAAAGACGATAAATTGTTGCGTCATCTTCTCGTAATCGTCCTAGTGGGAAACGAATTCCCTCAAATAGCTCAGCTTTAAATAATTTTGTCGGAGAAAAAGTAAATGTTAAAAAAAGATTGTTATTAGCAGAGCTTTCTAGATCCATCCATTCTGCTATTGTATAATTTTTACAGAAATATTTCTCTTTTGTAATAGAAAAGAGAAATGATTGTCTTTCTTCGTTAAACGAATTAAAGTTACAAACAGAAATATCTGATCCATTATCCACTAAAGCCCTATATAAATGTTCCAAATAGAAATCCTCTATAAAATCATCTGAATCAACAAATGTAATATATTTACCACTTGCATATGTGATACCTGTATTTCTCGCTGCCGAAGGACCCGCATTCGTTTGATGTAAAATATGAATTCGATTGTCGATTTTAGCATATTCTTCACAGATAATAGAACTATTATCTGTTGAACCATCATTAATTAAAATAATTTCGAAATTCTTATATGTTTGCCGAAGCAAAGAATCAAGGCAACGTTTCAAATATTTTTCAACATTATAAACCGGAACAATAATACTAATCAATTCACCATTATCCATTTTTTCCATCTCTTTTATTTGTACTTGCTTTGAATTATCAACTCCAATTCTAGCTACTATTTGTTCCTGATATTCCTGACTAAATTCTAACTCAACACCTTCATCATAATTAAATTCAGCAGTATGCTTATTGGTTAGTTTCACTTTATAGGTGGCTCCCATTTCATACCACTCGTACTCCGAATCAATGTGCCCTAAATCAATCGCTTGGTAACCTTTAGTTGTCAGATCCGCAACAAGAACCTTAGCCGTCGGTCCAAGCATAACTAATATGAGGCGGTTCTTCGCATTTTTTTCAGTTAATCGTAATATTTCATCATAGTACTGAAATGCATTTTTAGATGGACATACCAGTCGCTTAATAGAAGAAGCAGCCGCAAATAAATCATTTCCAACACCTGAACGCGACGTTGCACCTTCAACAATTAAAAGATCTTTTCCTCTCCACAACTCTTTCAACGATTCAAAATAAGCTTCTGAAGGTGATTTATCGATCAAGTCAATATAAGGTCGAGAAATAAATGTTGAACCATAAAACGGAGCATCGCAACAATTTAAATAAAATTCAGAATATTTTAGAAAATGTCGCTCCCAAAAGTGACGAGCATTTTGATTGTAACGATCCATATTTGAAAAAACATCAGGGAGACAAACCAGTAATTTTTCATCACTTTTTGTCTGTAAAATTTGTTGCAATCTCTTTGCTAATTTCTCATTATAGTCTTGATATGGAATAGAATGACCTGTCATCAAATCTATTTCCCCATCACCAAAACGAACCACAGAAGCATGATTATGTTTAATATATTTAAGACTTTCCAATATGGGAAGAACCTTAATTTCTGACAATTTCTTCACCATTTACTCCTTCTAATCACATATAGCTTGAAATACAGATTCTGTAAGTAATCTTCTTGTAAAAAAACCCTTACGCAAAATAGGATTAAAACTTCTCACATTTTTTACCAATTCTATATATTCATCTTCGTTCACATTTTTAACTTTTATGATAGCTTCTTCTACATCCTTTACAATCCAACCTAGACCGTTATTCTCTATCAACTCTTGATTAGCAATGCCTTCTTGTACAATAACAGGAATGCCTGCTGCTAAAAAACTTCCTAGTTTATAAGAACAGTACAATGATTGATATTCCTTATCCTTGTCATCCATCCATACCAAACCAAATCCTCCCTGCGACATCTCCATTAAGAGTTGTTCGTCTGGACGATAGTTAATTTTATGAACATTTTGAGGTAAGTCAACATTCTGCCATGTATAGATTTTTAAAGGAATATCATACTTCCACTCTTTCACAAAACTAAAACGTTCGGGATTCCCTGGAAAATGAATTTCTCTTTTTAAATCTGCAGGAAACATAGGCGCTTGTGTTGGATGGTCCCACATTCCTTGAACAACTGTTTTCGAAACATTCAATCCAAAGTCTCTCAACTTATCAATCATTTTTTGACTTGGAGCAACAACAACATCTGCTTTATTATAGTATGCTATTGTTCGATCCATTAGGTAAAAATTCCCTGAAAACATAAGAGGAACTACATCATGAATAAATAATACGATTTTAATATCGTATAATTTTAATTTATTCATTAGTTTTTCATCAAATTCTGTTGTATTCCAAGTTGGAGTTTGAAAAATGACAACATCTCCATGCCGTAATCCTGCTACAATACCATCCAAACGTTTACTCAATTCACTTTCAGAATCTGTGTGGATTTGATAACAATAAATTCCTAATTCACGATAACCTAGAGAAACAGCTACATCTGTAACTGTATTCTGACACAACTGTGCAGTACTTTGGGCAGACTGGCCATTGATATTTGTGATATAAACACGCATATTTTACCTCTTCTACTCTAGTTCTTTCGATATTTTTCTATCATATTTAATTGAAACTGAAGTTCTTTATATAACGCTACATTTCCATTAGTCAGCGAAATATTTTTTACCAAATTGCCACGCCAATCAAAAGCAGCTATTTCATTCTTAAGATCAAAACCTAACATAGATAATAGTGCAAGCCGCTCTAATACAGGCTCAACTGAAAATACCTCACTTTGTTCAGTAGTCTGAGTTAAGCTCTCACCATTAACACGATAAACCATAGTCGATCGGTGCATATATGCAATTTTATCTGCCACTAAGTATAATTTCCAAGTCGTACGATCATCTTCACCAAATGGTCCTGTATAATATAATATGTTATCGAATAGAGATCGCTTATATAATTTCCCCCACGGGACTGTAAAACACAAACTTAAATTATGAGGTTTTCCATACTGATAAGTAAACCACTCTTGTGGGGTAAATATCTGCTCATAATAATCATCATCAGTAATATGAATTTCATATCTATTATCGGATTCAATATAACGAGTAAAATTTGCGATTGATACATCACTATCTGTTCTCACTAATAAATCGTAAAGATCACTGATATGATTTGGATCAATCCAATCATCACTATCCAAAAACAGAATATACTGCCCTGTAACAAGTTCTAGAGCACTATTTCTTGTGGCACCAATTCCCTCGTTTATTCTTTTATGTAATGTTCTAATCCGAGAATCCTTCTCTTTCAATCGTTCAATTATTTCAGCTGTACGATCTGTCGAACCATCATTAACAATAATGATTTCTATATTATTATATATCTGGGTTCGCACGCTTTCAACACATTGTTCTAAATATTTTTCTGCATTGTATGCAGGTATTATCACACTTATTTTTTCCATAACTCCTCTAATCATTTGAACGATAAAATTTTTATTATACTTAATAATAACATTATTGTATACCTTTAAGCAATAGTCATCATACCTTTTCAACAACTTTATTTTAAAGTGTACTCTCTAGCTTATTCTTCAGAATTTCCTATTGCAATAATAATTTTATAGATTCTTTTTTTAAAAATGCACTATTAAACTTTCCACAATAAATCTCAGTTTCAATTAATGCCCAAACACCTCATCACGATCTTCTTAAACTTTATTCATTCCGTTAAGAATATTACACCTTGTTAACAATACTTAATATCATTTTATTATGACCATTTAATTCAACACCTCATAAGAATCGAATTCCACCCTTAAGTAATAATCAAAGTACAAATAGCACTGTTAATCTAGTAAGTAAAACAAAAAGCCCCATTTAATAGGGGCTTTTCTGATAATTATCTGATTTTTTCCAACATGTTTTCAATGTGTTGGATGGATTTTTTGCGTCCAAGCAAGTAGATGGTATCTGGCAATTCAGGACCATGCATTTCACCTGAAACGGCGATACGGATTGGCATAAAGAGATTCTTCCCTTTGATCCCAGTTTCTTTTTGAACTGCTTTGATTTGTGGGAAGATATTTTCTGCTACAAACTCATCGTCTGACATGGCTTCGAGTTTCGCTTTAAAGGCTTCAAGTACAGTTGGCACGGTTTCACCAGCCATGACTTCTTTCTCTGCTTCTGTCAATTCTGGGAAGTCTGAGAAGAAAAGGTCTGTCAATGGAACGATTTCGTCCACTGACTTCATTTGTGGTTTGTAGAGTTCCACTAATTTTTCAGCCTTGTCTGTCAAACGACCTGCTTCTTCAAGGAATGGTTTGGCCATTTCAAAGATAGTCGCAAGATCTGCATTCTTGATATATTCATTGCTCATCCAGTCCATTTTCTTTTGGTCGAAGGCCGCTGGAGACTTGCTGAGACGGTTTTCATCAAAGAGCTTGATAAGCTCTTCGCGAGAGAAGATCTCGTCTTCCCCACCAGGGTTCCAACCAAGAAGAGCGATAAAGTTAAAGACTGCTTCTGGAAGGTAACCCTTCTTACGATAGTCTTCGATGAACTGAAGGGTGTTGGTGTCCCGTTTAGACAACTTCTTACCTGTTTCAGAATTGATGATCAAAGTCATGTGACCGAACTCAGGTGCTTCCCAACCAAGAGCTTCATAAACCATGAGCTGTTTTGGTGTGTTAGCAATGTGGTCATCTCCACGGATAACATGAGAGATTTGCATATCGTGGTCATCGATGACAACGGCAAAGTTGTAAGTTGGGTAGCCATCTTTCTTCTGGATAACCCAATCCCCACCGATATTGCCACCTTCAAACTCGATATCGCCTTTGACCATATCATGCCACTTGTAGATACCAGACTCATTCACTGCCAAACGAACCGTTGGAATCACACCTGCTGCTTCACGTTCTGCGATATAAGCTTCTTTTTCTTCTTCGCTCATGCCAAGGTATTCGTTGATGTAGCGAGGTGTTTCCCCAGCTGCTTCTTGACGTTCACGTTCCGCTGCCAACTCTTCTTCAGTGACGTAAGATTTGTAGGCTTTACCTTCAGCCAAGAGTTGGTCGATGTATGTTTGATAGAGTTCCAAACGTTCAGACTGGCGGTAGTTTTCATGCGTCTCTGGGCTTTCATCCCAGTCCATGCCCAACCAACGAAGGTTTTCAAGCTGTGAACGTTCGCCGTCTTCGACGTGGCGCTTACGGTCTGTATCCTCGATACGGATGATAAAGGTTCCACCATGGTGACGCGCATACAAGTAGTTAAACAATGCTGTACGAGCATTTCCGATGTGTAGTAGCCCTGTTGGACTTGGTGCATAACGCACACGAATATCTTTTGCCATATTTCTCTCCTCTTATCTTGTTCGCTATTTCTAGCTCATTTTTCAATCGTTCCTATTATACCACAAAGAAAGCAGGACTGAAATGAATAAGTGACCTTTCTAGCCTTTCTTGCTATATATATGAAAAAAGCCAGAACAAATGCTCTGACTGATATCCAATCTATTGGTATCTTATTTTAACCGTTCTTCTAATTCAAAGTCAATTGGCAGGGTTTGTAAAAAGTGCTCCAACTCACGTTCCCAGTAGAACCATTCGTGCTTGCCTGGACTGTGGGTATAGGTGACATCCAAACCTAACTTTTCTAATTCCTTGACTTCAAAATTATTGGCCTCATAAAGGAAATCCTGCTCCCCACACCAGATCCAGAGCTTGGTCTTCTTATCTGAAAACTTCTTGGCAGCAGTCTCTAGCGAATAGGGACTAGTTGTCCAATCCTCAATCTCTCCAAAGATCCCCTTCCAAAAAGCTGGTTGCTCCAAGTCATTGTTTTCAAAGTCCCGATCGTGGAAACTCAGAGCACCGGAAAAACTAGCCGCATGGGAGAAACGATTTGTCTTGAGAGCCAAGAGCATCGATCCATAGCCTCCCATGGATAGACCAGCAATAAAGGTCTTCTCCCGTTTCTTGGTCATATTAGGGAAGAAGCGAGAAAGAGTCTCTGGCAATTCCTCCGCAATAGCTGTGTAATAGTTGTAGCCATACTGGGTATCTGTGTAAAAGCCATTATTGGTATTGGGGAGGACCACAATCAGATTGGTATTTCGCAGAATGCGCTCCACATTAGTCCGCTTCAACCAGGAGTGGTGGTTGCCATTCATCCCGTGTAAGAGATAAAGGACTGGAATATCCGTATCCGCTGGATCTTCCACGCGCGATGCATCGGGATAAAGGACGGACACGCCCCACTCCATCTTCAAGGCTTCTGAATAATACTCAATCTGCATAACTGCCATTTGATTTCCTCTTTCTACTGTTAAAAACACTCGGCAAGCCTCTGGCTGCCAAGCGTTTCGTTTTCTACTATTATTTCACTTCCATCACAACTGGTAGGATGGCTGGACGGCGTTTAGTTTGTTCAAACAAGAACTTAGACAAGTTGTCGCGTACCAAACCTTTTAACTCACCCCAGTCAAAGCTGTCTTGCGCCAAATAGTCTTCAACGCTTTGGTTGACCAATTCGCAACTTTCACGAAGAATATCCCGACTCTTCTTGACATAGACAAAACCACGGGTGTGCACGCGCGCTTTGGAAATAATTTTCTTCTCTTTGCGATTCACGGTGATCGCCACGATAAAGATCCCGTCTTCTGACAAGACCTTGCGGTCACGAAGGACAATATTGCCCACATCACCAATGGCATTCCCATCGATCATGACATCTCCTGCTGAGACGCTACCGGCAGGAACGAAGTCACCTTTTTCATACTCCATTACCGTTCCGCGTTTTGGAATAAAGATGTTTTCAGGCAAGATACCGACTTCCATCGCTACTCGCGCATGGGCATCCAATTCGCGGTATTCCCCTTGGATCGGGAAGAGGTATTTAGGACGAAGAAGGTTGATCATCAACTGCAAGTCCCGTGCGTTTCCGTGACCAGACACGCGCAAGCTAGACGTGATCAATTTGACAACTCCACCTGCTTGGTAGACCATGTTTTCTACACGAGCTACCACTGCTTCTTTGGCAATCGATGGCGTTGTAACGATGTAGACCAAGTCTCCATCTTTGATTTCCACATAGCGGTGACGACCAATCGACATCTTGCGCAAGCCGTTGATCGGCTCACCCATCCGGCCTGTTTCCAAAATGATCAATTCATGATCCTCGAAACGGCTCATTTCTTTTGGCTTGATCAAGAGTTTTTCGTTGGCAAGAGACAATTTGTTCAAGCGAATAGCTGTGCGGACGATGTTTTCCACATCGAACCCTGTCAAGACCACCCGACGGCCAGTCTCAGCTGCAGCGTCAAAGACCTGCTGGATCCGAGAAAGGTTGCTGGCTACCGCCGCCACGATGACACGACCATCCCAGTCTGCAATCGTATCTAAGATAGCATCGCCCACTTCTTGCTCACTGGCAACTTGAATAGTACTATCCGCATTGGCTGAATCACTCAAGAGGGCAAGCACACCTTCGCGTCCAATCTCAGCTAGGCGAGCAAAGTCTGTCGCGTACGACTCGCTGGCAGTTTGGTCAAATTTAAAGTCTCCTGTGTAGACGATATTGCCCTCAGGAGTGCCAATCACAATCCCGATACTTTCAGGGATGGAGTGGGTTGTTTGAAAGAAAGATACGACGGCATCACCAAAATCAATCTCAGAATTCTGATCGATGACATGGAAGTCGTTGAATTTCTTCACACTGTCATTGCTTTTGACAAAGAGTTTAGCCAACTCAATGGTCAACTCTGTCCCGAATACAGGGACTTTCGCTTCCGCCAAAAGATAAGGCAAGGCCCCAATGGCATCCGCGTGACCATGGGTCAAGAAAACACCCGCAATGCGGTCCTTGTTTTCAAATAGATAATCCATGTTGGGGATGACGACATCCACCCCAAGTTGCTCATTTTCTGGATACTTCAAACCTGCATCCAAGACAAAAATCGAATCGTTCACTTCGGCAACGTAGAGATTTTTCCCATTTTCTCGAACACCGCCAAGAGTGACTAATTTAATACTACTCACTGTTGTCTCCTTTAGTGTGATTATTTTAATACTTACGGTCCTTGGTCGCCCAAGTCGAATTACAGCTTTGCAAATACTTGCATATCCACTCTATTATACAATTTTTTTCTCTTTTTTTCAAAAAGCTTTCCACAGCAAAAAAGTCCTCTCATCTGAAGTAGATGAGAGGGCTTCTAGGCGCCTATTTTTAGGGGGAAAAGACCCTAAAGATGGTAATCTCCCCGTTTATTTTCAATGATCCGCATAGCTGCCTTGATCACATGAAACTTGCCTAACAATTCCTCTAGGCGCTTACTATTTCGCTCGCTCAATTGGCCGTTCTTGACCGCTTGGGACAGGCGATAAAAATCATCCAAGTCCTCCCCAATGTTTTCAAACAGCTCTTTGGCTTCCTTGAGTCGGTAGCGATTGACTAGGTGGTTCACATCTTTTTTGAAGGAAGCGACATTGTTTTCGTGAATGTCCGTATAGGCTTCCTCTTCTTCCTTAGATTCTTGGTAATTAACCGCCTTAAAGCAAGTGATGAACTCCCGACTTTTGATATTGCAAACAAAGATGACGCCATCACTGGCTACATAGGCTTCTGTGTTGGCGGGTTGAACCACATTACTATCATAAGGAGAGAGGGAGGAGAGGTGTTGGTTGATCCACTTATTCAAGTGCTGATCATCTACGCCAAAGCGCTCAAAAGCTCTTTGCCGAAAATGGTCCCGACAACTATATTCTTGCGCATACGACAATCCCATACTCTCACCTCCTCCTGAGTATTTTATAAAAATGGCCTCCAGTCTTACGGGACTAGAGGCCTGGTCTGCTTCACTGACTTGGTGCAATTAACCTTTTGGCTAACAAAACAATGTTTATGATGTTGATTTCATTTAATAGTATTTGTGTAAAATACCAGAGGTTTTCTTTGCTATCCTAAATCCAAATGATTAGTTTTCGACTGGACGCATCGAAGTTTGAAAACCTTTACAAAAAGCTTCTACCTACTATTTCCACGTTTTCTTATGTCTCCGGACAAACTAAGCAGGTTTGCCCGACCGTCCAACCGATCCGACACACACGACATGACTACTCTTTTACGATAAGAGCATGAACAGATATCAGCAAAACAGGCCTAAAACGAAGTAACCTAAATTTCAACTCGATAAGGCATTGGTATCAATCCCTTCTTCATCTTTCTAACTATATTATACTCAGTAACCTAAGTAATTGCAAGCGATTTCAGCTGAAACTAGTTCCTATTTTTATGCGGTTTTATAGATGATTTAAGGAAAAGAAAAGAGGAGGGGACAAAAGTCCTAGCCTCTCAATTATTTTTGGATTGTTGAGCAAGACGCAGTGGTTGAGTGGGCTCTACTACGCTGATTTCATCAGCTTTTACAGCCCTACTCAACTGTGCGGAGGTGGGACGACGAAATCGAATTCTAACGAATTACCGATTTCTGTCCCACTCTCTAGCATGCAGACAAACTACTTCTACATCAAACCACCTAAGTGATACTAAAAAATTAGAATCAATCGATTCTATTAGGCTCATACAAACATACTCTATAACTTTCCGCCGTGAGAAACGTTTCCAAAATGAGTTTGTATCTTAGTGAAGCGCCTAGGCAAGACACAGTAGCTGATTGAACTCTTCTCTCGCTTGATAAGCTCGGAAGAATTCTAATCAGCCTTGTGGGGGTAGGACGACGAAGCGCCATGAACGATATCGCTTCTGTCCTACTCCCATTTTACGGGCTTTGTATCTTATTCTTTCTCAAACAATTGGTAGTAGTCTGCGATGGTCATTTGGGCTTTTTCTTCTTGATTGAGGTCTTGGACGATGTGTCCGTCTTTCATGACAATCAAGCGATTTCCATATTTCAAAGCATCTTCCATATGGTGAGTGATCATAAGAGCTGTGAGGGCATCTTGTTTCACAAACTGATCCGTCAAGGTCATGAGGGCCTGACTGGTTTTTGGATCCAAGGCTGCAGTGTGTTCGTCTAGAAGCAAGAGTTCTGGACGTTTCAGTGTTGCCATCAACAGACTCAAAGCTTGGCGTTGCCCCCCTGATAGAAACTCAACAGCAGTGTCGATATGATTTTCCAAGCCATTGCCGATCTTAGCAAGGACTGTTTGAAACTCTTCTTTATAGCTGGCCAAGTGACGCGGAATCAAACCACGTTTTTCTCCACGAAACTTCGCTACCAAGAGGTTTTCTGCTACTGTCATGCGAGGCGCTGTCCCCATTTTAGGATCTTGAAAGACCCGCGATAGGTACTTGGCTCTCTTTTCAGGAGAATAGTTGGTTACATCTTCCCCCAAAATATAAATTTTCCCACTGCTCACCGGAAGCGTCCCTGCAATGGTATTAAAGAGGGTTGATTTTCCAGCTCCATTACCCCCCAAAATCGTGATAAAATCATGCTCTCGAATTTCCAAGGAAACATCATCCAGAATGACTTTTTCTTCGTTCATCCCATTGCTCACGGCTTTGGTTACATTTTTTAATTCTACAATTGCTGTCATTTACTGAGTTTCGCTCCTTTCATGATTTTTCCCTTAAAGGTTGGAATCATCAGGCAGATAGCCAAGATCAAGGCACTGAAGATTCGAATATAGCTGGTATTGATGCCAAGCGCAATCACGGCCCAAATCAAAAATTGGTAGGCGATCGATCCGATCGCAATACTGAGCAAGCGCTCTGTCAAGGTAACATTTGAAAAGAGCACCTCTCCAATAATGAGGCTGGCAAGCCCGATAACGATAACACCAATCCCACGTGAAGCATCCGCATAGCCTTCTTGTTGGGCCATCAGTGCACCAGAAAGAGCAATAATCCCATTTGAAATGACCAAGCCCATCAATTCCATCCGGTCAGTGTTGATCCCAAAGCTCTTGGCCATATCTGGATTGTCCCCTGTCGCAATATAGGCTTGACCCAAGCGTGTATCCAAGAAGAAGATCAAACCAAGGATCACAAGCGTTACGAAAATCAAGCCAATCAGGATCTCATTGAACCCACTGGCAAAAGGAAGAAATTCCTGAATTTTTTTATAGCCCAGAAGTCCCAAATTTGCCCGCTGCATCACAAATAGAATGACCGAGTTACAAGACGTCATCACGAGGATCCCTGACAAGAGTGTCGGGATTCTTCCCTTTGTGTAGAGAAGACCCGTCGCAAGTCCTGCCAAGCACCCTGCTCCAATAGCAGCCAGCGTCGCAAGGAGCGGATTGACCCCTTTGGTAATCAAGGTTACCGCCACTGCTCCTCCAAGCGGGAAAGAACCTTCTGTTGTCATATCTGGAAAATCTAGAATTCGGAACGTCATAAAGATTCCTAACCCTAAAATGGCCCAAATCAAACCTTGTGAAACAATTGAATTAATCATAGTTTCTCCCTTCGATAATAGTAGTTTAATTGTATCACAAATATGGAGGAGAACCTATAGGAAATTCACAATATTTCTTGGATAACCAGCTTTTTAAAAATAAAACGGAACCCTCCTGATTATATGGAGCAGGAGGGTTCTATAAGCTTTTATAATTCTGCAAAAAAGAAACCTGTGTTTGTTTCACAAGTCTGGTCTTACTAGGGTAACTGACGACAATAAGGGTGTGAAGTACTACCACTCCAAACCCTACTGTATCCCAATTCAAAGTGGATTCATTCCCCTTGTTGCCGGCAGTTTGAAAGATCAAATTGCTTTACTAGTATACTGTTTTCTCTACTTCAAGTCAATGGAATTTTACTGAAACTAGTAACCGAATGAAATGAATATATAGAATTTTACTGAAACTTTTTCATCACATTTATGCATGTTTTTCTAAGTTTCCAATACCAAACAAAGAGGCCTTGCTCTTTCGAGCAAAGCCTCTTCCTGTTGGATCTAAAATTGTCACCTCATCAACAAGTTTGCTGATGTCACCTCAATTTTAGTCTTCGCGTTTTTTGCGTTTTGCAAGTCCCGCAAGACCAACCATACCAAGTGCAGCACCTAGTAAAGTTGCAGCAGTCGAGGCAGTTTCACCTGTTTGTGGCAACACTTGTTTCTTATCGCCAGTTACAACTGATGTTGCAGTTTGAGCAACAGGTTGTTTTTCTGAACTTGATGAATCTGATTTGCCATCTCCTGGAACAACTTTTGGAGTTGGAATTGGTGTCGGAACTGGGGTTGGAGTTGGAATTGGTGTCGATGGTTGATCTTGACCCGGTTTGTTAGTGTCTGTACGTGGATCTACTACCTTAACAGTTACT
>NZ_KV813672.1 GCF_001813675.1 Streptococcus sp. HMSC078D09 | reverse complement strand
GGTCAGCGGTTCGATCCCGTTAACTCCCATAGGTCCCGTAGTGTAGCGGTTATCACGTCGCCCTGTCACGGCGAAGATCGCGGGTTCGATTCCCGTCGGGACCGTTAAGATAATGAAAATTATTTTAAGACTCGTTAGCTCAGTTGGTAGAGCAATTGACTTTTAATCAATGGGTCACTGGTTCGAGCCCAGTACGGGTCATATTTTGCGGGTTTGGCGGAATTGGCAGACGCACCAGATTTAGGATCTGGCGCTTTACGGCGTGGGGGTTCAAGTCCCTTAACCCGCATAAGAGAATAATAATGAGCCGGCTTAGCTCAGTTGGTAGAGCATCTGATTTGTAATCAGAGGGTCGCGTGTTCAAGTCATGTAGCCGGCATTTTTTTATATAAAGAAAGCAATGCGAACGTAGTTCAGTGGTAGAACACCACCTTGCCAAGGTGGGGGTCGCGGGTTCGAATCCCGTCGTTCGCTTGAGGAGGCCGGGGTGGCGGAACTGGCAGACGCACAGGACTTAAAATCCTGCGATTGGTAACGATCGTACCGGTTCGATTCCGGTCCTCGGCATAGACAAAGGTTGAAAGAAGCACCCTTAGCTCAACTGGATAGAGTACC
>NZ_KV813671.1:2104-4108 GCF_001813675.1 Streptococcus sp. HMSC078D09 | reverse complement strand
TAGCGAAATGAGTGAAGCTCAACAGCAAAACATTATTAAGTGGGGCTTACTTGCAGCAGGCGCAGGCCCAGCCTTATCAATCCTAGGGAAATTCATCGGAGTAATTGGTGGAGTCAAAAAAGGTATTGGGTTCCTAACTCAAGGCATTGGGAAGCTTGGAGGGGGATTAACTGTTTTAGGCAGGACATTCCAATTGTTTAAGGAAGGCAACAGCCTATCCTCTGCATTTAAGGCCGCAACTACTGGTATCACTGCGACAAGTACTGCTGCAGAAGGTGCAGTAGCTTCTACTGGTCTATTAGCAAAAGGTATTGCACTGCTTGGGAACCCTGTTACTTGGGGAGTCCTGATAGGTGGTGTTGCTGTTGGTGTGATTGCTGCAGTAGCCAAAGAAATGGCAGATGCAGACGAGAGGACAAGGACTTGGGGAACTTCGGTAAACAAGGTCCAGGCTGAAGAACTAACGAAATTAAAAGCTAAAATCGATGATGCCCATCAAGCAATGATCGGATTTGGAAACGGTGGATCTCAAGCTGTTGAAAACGTCCGTAAAAGCGTCCAGGGGCTTTCAAGTGATTTGCAAAAAGCAATTGATAAGGATCTCCAACGCACTCAAAAAAATCTTGAGAAAATTGGAGCTTCTGAAGAAGTCCAAAAACGTGCTGTCGCACAAGCAGAACAGCAGAAGAAAAACGTCCAGACAATGACTGATGAGATCATCCAAATCTATCAAGATGCGTCTAACAAAAAACGTAAGATCACTCGTGAAGAACAAGCACTCATCTACGATTATGAGAACCAATTTATCAACAAACAACTGGAAATGCAGAAATTTTCTGCAGATGAGCGCACAGCGATTATCAAAGCGATGAATGGCCAGATCAACGACTTGAATGAGACCCAGTTGAGAAAAGGTTCTGGAGTAGTTGCTAAATGGTTGAAAGATGAGATCAAACTTTACGAAGACCAAACAAAAGCTTTAAAAGAAGAGTACGACAAAAAAACTATCAATAAAGCCGAATATAACCAAAAAATGGAAGAGTTAAGCGCTCAGCATAAATCCAAAATGGAAGCATTTGGCCGTGAGTATGCTGCTCTTCAAAAGAAACTGAGCGAAAAAGTACCGCTTAATTTTGGCGATGATCGACAACGTGAGCTGTATTTTAGCCAATTACGAAAAAGCTGGGCAGAACTTGGCCTTGATTACGACAAGATGATGGCCAAGGCAGATCAGTTTGCCGACGTCATTGGACGCTCTTCCGGCATGGTTGCAAAAGATACTGTAAATATGTCTAAAGAAACGAAAGAGGCCAACCTAATATGGAAAAGCCTCATCTGGGATCCGAAGACAGCGTCAGTAAAAACTAATGCACAAGAAGAAGTAACTAAAGCTCTTCAAGCTGAAAACGGCTGGGAGAATATGCAGTTTATCCTCAAGCACGCAAATCTTGAAACTAACGCTAAGATGACAATCGGTCAAGCGCTGGTTGAAGTTGGTAAGTGGGATAGTTTAACTCCTCAAGAGAAAGAACTTGTGGTCGGTAATAATCAAGGGATGAAAGCAGTCCTTGACAGTAAAACATTGCTGGACCAGTACAATGCTATGCCAGCGGAAGTTAAAGAACTCTTAATGAAGAATACTGACTTCTTATCATCGGGTGAACGTGCTACTGCGATCATTGAGCATTGGAATACACTCACACCAGAGCAGAAAGAGCTGATCTTAAAGGATGCTGCAAGCGATAAAGCTGAACGTGTTAGACTAGCAGTTGATTCGTTGACTGGTATGGCTCACGTAGTCAATTTGGATGCTGAAGATAAGACAAAGAGCGCTATCGCTAGCGCTATGTCTAGCATCTTAACACTACCGACAGATCACAAGACTGATCTGATCGCAACTCCAGACGGTGTAACGCTTGGAACCAACCAAGCTATGGGCGCTTTAGGTTTGTACAACGGCTTTGCTGTTCCAACAAAACAAATTACCGCTGATCCAAGCAATGC
>NZ_KV813671.1:0-2004 GCF_001813675.1 Streptococcus sp. HMSC078D09 | reverse complement strand
ATGCGAATAATGCTGCACAGCAAGCGATTAGCAAACAGCAAGAATGGAATAACACTCCAAGCCCTGTTAAACCACAATTAGGTGATCCAACTGGTGCTATCACTGCTGCACGACAAGCGATTGATAATCAAAACGCTTGGAACGCAACTCCATCACCAACCAAATATATGACAGGCGATAGTAGTAGTGCCGTCAACGCTGCGAACAGTGCCACCAATGCTATCAACGGTATCCCTACAAGTCACCACACGACTATCACAGCTACAGAAGTAGTAAATAAAGTGGTCAACTCATTCTCCCGTGTTTTCGGATCAAGACATGAAAAAGGTACGAACTTCCACGAAGGTGGACTCGCAATGGTCAATGACCAGCGAAATGCAGTCTATAAAGAAATGGTAACATTACCAGACGGAAGCTCATTTATACCAGATGGACGGGATGTCGTACTTAACTTACCTCGTGGATCAAAAGTATTGCGAGCTGATAGAACTAAGCGACTGATGAAAAATCTTGGTTTTCCAAGATATGCAACAGGGGTCGGAATCCCAGAAGATGCCAAATTCTTGCGAGAAATGCAAGATGCTAGTAAGCAATTCGCATTCCTTAATAAATCTAGTGAAAATAGCTACACTGGTGAAAATATTGTTGCTGAGATCGCAATTCTGAGAGCAAGTTTAGAAAAGATCCTTACTGCTATCCTTGAAAAACCATCAGAAACCTATCTGGACGGTGATGTTTTAGCGCAAAACAGCTATCAAAGATATTCTAAAATCATGGCAAGGGAGGGAATCTAATGTTTAACATGATTATAAATGGATTTGACACTGGATCAATCCCAAACTGCTATGTGACAGATTTCGGAGAAGACCAGTCAGCCACACCACGAGCTGAATCAAATACAATTTATGGAGCCAACGGAGATTACAATCTATATGATGGAGCGTATGACGGATACGACAAAACGGTAAGTTTATACGTTGTTGATACAAGCGAAATTGAAATGATTGTGAATCAATTTAAGCCAGAAGAAAATAAAATAGAGTTTGGTCATAGACAAGGCTCTATTTTTTATGCTGACTTTCAGAGCGCATCCTTTAAACAAAATGGCTTGCATGCTTGGAGTTTAGAAATTAAGTTAAAGATGCATCCATTCCGTTACTTAAATAATGATGCCGTAGTCACTTTGGCAGGTAACGGTACAGTAAACAATCCCGGAACGGTATATTCTGAACCTATCATTACAATCGAAGGAAATGGAGATGTCTCTCTCACTATCGGGAAACAAACCATGCAACTTTCGATTGATACGAAAGCAACAATTGATTGTCGTCACAAAAAACAAAATGTCTATGACAAAAATGGAAATCTGAAAAACACATTGAGAAAAAGAGGCGGTTTCTTCGAAATTGCTCCAGGTACTTCTGGTATTGCAGTTTCAAGTACCGTCTCAAAAGTCACAATAAAAGGGAATTGGAGGTATAAAGTATGATCTATCTGCAAGAGGGAAATTTTCCTCTTAATGAAGCTTTTAGCTCCGAAATCGTCCAGGAAGCTAATAGCACCTATCAGCTTACCTTTAAATTTCCAACCTCAGATTCAAAATGGGCATTGTTAACTCCGGAAACAGAATTAGTTGCCGATGATTTGCATGGCGAACAGTACTTTACTATCTTTGAAGTCGAAAAGCAACATGGATATGTCACTGTATATGCCAATCAAGTAGCTACGTTGTTAAATGGTTATTCCATCAACAAGATCAATGTCGATCGAGTGAATGGAGCAACTGTAATGAATGCGCTTGTTGCCGGGTTTAAACGAGAAACACCATTTACGTTTTTTTCTGATGTGATGTCAAAACACACCCTCAATCTTAAAGATATCTCAGCGATGGAAGCCTTGGCCAAAGACAAGCATTCCATCGTTGGGCAGTGGGGTGGAGATCTTGTCCGTGACAAGTACAGTGTTCGCTTGCTTGAACATGGCGGAATCGAAAACGAATCATTG
>NZ_KV813670.1 GCF_001813675.1 Streptococcus sp. HMSC078D09 | reverse complement strand
TTTAGTTAGATATTAGTTCTTCCCCTCCCAAAACGGGAGGGCTTTTTTGTGCTCTGAAATTTGCGTTTATAACAGACAATCTCTAAAATGTCTATTATAACGGCAATTATGTTGCTATTTGCTTGAAAAAAACGACCAACAGTGCTATAATAATTGTACACGGATTTTAAACAATCTACTGAATAACCAAGTGTAGATAGGGTGACACCTTGCTTGGATTGTATACATAATTCCCGTTACGCTCTCCGTGAGATATTGCGGAGGGATAAGTAATTCTCTTTTGAGTAATTGAAAGAGATCATGAAGTGTAAGAAGATTGAGGGTGTATGCAGTATAGAGGTTGTGCGTAATTAGACCATTATCAGACGGTGGCGGTGACAATAGACGCTTTCGGTGAAAGAATAATCTGGGTAGGCCTTGCGTAGCGGTAAGAACCGAACCAGAAATGCTAAATTAAACCGTTTTGCACTTGAGGTCGAGGGATCGGCCAATAACACCAAAGATAAGTACAAGTAGCCCAAAATGTGCAGACGATACATTATTGTATGTTAATGCTTAAAACATATTAATGCTTAAAACATATTTCTGAATGTTGGGTGAAAGTTGGACGTAACCAGTCGTGCCTAGTCATTTAATCGCTACGGAAGTTATAGGGTCGCTCCTTATGGCTCAGACCGTGGTAGGCTATCGGTCAATAAATTGCGTACAATCGAAGTAGAGCGAAGGCTCATTTAGTTGATTGTTTAAAGTTCGTGTCCTTGCATTTAGCAAGGTTTTTTATTTTTGCCCGAGTGACAAATTTACTTTCTTGCATTGAAA
>NZ_KV813669.1:28251-67105 GCF_001813675.1 Streptococcus sp. HMSC078D09 | reverse complement strand
ATCAATCTCTGAGTCAGTATCAGAATCAGTGAGTGAGTCAATTTCTGAAAGAACACTTCCGAATACTGGTGAAAATGTTTCTTCATCACTTGGATTAGTTGGATTAAGTGGTCTTCTATTTGGAGCGCTTCTGGGGCGTAAAAAACGTAAATCAGAGGATGCTGAATAAGTAAGAAGGACTATCTTTAATTAACATAAAAGCAAAGGTTGGTGGTGTTTACACACCTCAACCTTGTTTTTATGTTATAATTATTCAGAATAGACAGAATGGATTAATTGAGTATGTTAAGAAAACTTCAAAAATACTGGAAAAAATCAATAATATTTCAGAGATTTACATGGATGATCGGCATTGTATTCATTTATATGTTAGGTAGACAGATTCCAATTCCAACAGTTGGTGTGGATAAGGTTGTAGTAGGAAATGCATCAGATTCGCAATTGCTTGAAAATTTTGGGGCTATCACTGGAATTCAATTTAGTAACATGACGTTGTTTTCATTAGGAATAGGGCCAACTATGACAATGATGATTTTATGGCGTTTTTTAATTACTTTTAAATTGATTGGCAACTGGACTTCCAATAAAGTAAACCGTTTGCAATTTTTATTGACATTAGCAATTGCTTTACTACAAAGTTTTGGAATAACAAATGATTCCAAATTTTTATTGATATTTGGATACAGTCATTCCACTCTTAGAATAATAACAATTATTTTGTTAACAACTGGAACATTTATATTAAATTGGCTATGTAAAATAAATAGCGAACGAGGTATTGGTGGAATGACTGTTGTTATATTGGTAAATATGATCTTAACATTTCAAAGTAATATAATAAGATATTTTAGCGTACAGCAATTTAAATTTAGTAGTCTTATCCAATATGGATTAGTATTTTTTGTCGCCTTATCTATTTTAATTTGGTTTAATGTTTTGCTTTATAAAGGCGAATATCGTATACCGATTCAAAGAGTCGGTCTAAATACACCATATCATGCTAGTAGTTATTTACCTATACGTGTGACACCTGCTGGTGCAATGCCATTTATGTATGGAATGACTTTAATGATGTTACCTCCATATATTTTTGTAGTATTATTGCATATATTCCCTGGTAATCAAATATTAGAATATCTTTCAGCTCACATCGGCTTATCTCAACTACCAGGAGTTATCTGCTATATCTTTTTGCTTTACTTCTTATCTATTGGTTTTGCATACTATAATTATGATCCATATGAAATTTCAAAGAATATGAGAAATAATGGTGATTATATTTCTGGGAAAAAACCAGGAGAAGAGACAATAAAGTATATCCAGTATGTTGTAAACTCATTTGCGCAATTTGGTGCTTTTACAGTTATCATTTTTGGGGGACTTCCAATGCTTGCAGTTTTGTTACAAGGACAGGGGAAAAATAGTGTTTCAATTGCCCTACTAATTAGTAATGCGTATATCATAGTAAGTCTTTTATTAGGGGTTATTGAGCAAGTTGATACAATGAATAGTTGGAAAAAATACAAAAATTTAATTTAATGGTGGGAAGTTTATGTTTTATTTTGTACCTTCTTGGTATAATGGTCAGAGGCAATGGTATTATGATACGCCGTGGTGGTTTCGAGTAAAAAATAGAATGACCTTTGATGATAGTGTAAATCAAGTTAAGATGTTCTTGCAGGGACAAGAAGAAATTGGATTAATGATTTTGAACTATCAACCACAACTTCGTTATTTTTTGCATAAACAAAATATTTTTGGAATATATTATTGGTCTTTTTTTGATGATATCCAGAATATCACAAGATCTTATACAAAAATTATTCATCTTAAGGACTTAAATTGGCCTGAAGGGTGCGAGTTTCTTTATAGTCCTTTTGCAGTTGTTGTTAGATTAAAAGGGGAGATTTTTGCTATTGTAAACTATGCTGAAGACGGTAATCTTCATTCGGTGTCCTTTCAAAAAAATGGAAAGGTAACAAAAGATTATATTTTCGATGATAGAGGATTTTTGTCTAGTATTCTTTATTATGATATAGATGAACGTCCATTGTATCAGGATTACTTGAATATTAATGGAGTGTGGCAGGTTCGTGAGTTTCTAAAAAAAGAAAATGATCCTACTCCTATTCTTATGATTAATGATTTTTCTGATCAGACTTTTAGCAAGAAGTATTATAATGGCTGGGAAGAATTGATTAAGGAGAGACTCGCAATTTTTCAAAATAATCATGTTGAAAATGAAGATGTATTTGTGCTTGCGAGTGATACCCAGCATAACCAATTGGTTTCTTCTATATTTAAGGAGCATAGAAAAATTTATTCTTTTTTTGGGAATCGCTTTAATTTGGAGAATCTAGGCCAGGATAGAATATCTATAAATGATGCTACCTTTTTAGTAGTCGATACTGAGAAGAATGAAGAACTATTAAGAAAAACTTGTGAAAATTTAGTTTTCAAATCGGTACCGATAGTACGACTTTCGCCGTTTGATAGTCGTTTACGTTTAGGGCATAGCCAGACTGTGAAGGAGCAGATAATTTATTTTCATATTGATAACATTGAATTAGATGAACTATATTCTGTGATAGCAATTATTCTCGAATTAATGACTCTTCATCTCGATATAGAACTTAGAATTGTGACATTCAGACAAGATTTCCAATTGGATTTATTAAAAACGTGGATCATAGATTTCATTAAAACGAATCACTTTGAAGATCTTTTATTTAAACAGATTAGTGAAGGCGAAAATGAAATAGAAGATGAAGGGGAAATAGAGTTGAGTCGTATCGCTATGGAGTGTTTCACAAATGAAAATCAGATTATCAAATGTTTAGATACAGCTAGGTTAGTAATTGATCTTGGAATTGAGCCAGATCTATATACACAAATTGCTAGTATAAGTGCAGGTATACCACAAATTAATCGTGTTAGTTCAGATTATGTTATTCATCAAAAGAACGGTTTGGTTATTAGTGACATTAGCAAGTTATCGTCAGCAATTGAGTTTTACTTTGATGGTCTATTTAATTGGAATGAAGCCCTTATCTATGCAGTTCGAAAGATGTCTGATTACACAAGTGGCAAAATTTTGAAGCAATGGAAAGGTATGCTAAAAAAAGAAATAAGGAATGGATAACGATGAAGATTTTACAAATTGGCCGTTTAAATTGGGCTAGTCAAGTAGAAAAACTACCAGAAGACTTAGAATGGTTATTTTGTGAGCCAGAGTATATCCAAAATTTTTTGAAATTAGAAGAGGAAAAATTGCTTGCAGAATCCATGAAAAGAATGGTGAAGCACGATGTATTGTTAGAAAAACCAAAAATTCATATTCATTTTAATGCGATTGTTATAACAGATTATCTTGAGGAATTACAATTAGAGCCTCTTATGAATACAATTGAAGCCTATAGCCTATTTTGTAGTGCTGAATTGGAGTTATCTTCAACATCATCGGATGGGATTTTTAGAAGAAAGATGCTTCGTAAATTAGAAAGTTCGAGAGATATTTCATCCTGTATCAATTTTTTAAATCAGGTATTGTTTAGTAGTCAATACGGAGCAAAGTTAAAAATACCAGAGATAGATATCAACCCAGGTTTTGAAGGAATAGTACAACGAAACGGTCATGTAAATACTCAATTTACCGGAAATTTTGGAGAAAATTTTCAACAACTTTTCACTTATCGATATAATCTATCAAGTTTTCCAGTGGCTCTGGAATTATGGCAGGAGTTTGAAAAAATCAAGGGAAACTGCCAAATACAGTTAGAAATAACACCAATGAGAAGAGGAAGCCTCTATGCATTAATGGATAGTTTTACTTACAATGAAGTTGAACTAAAAAATCCAATAATTCTAGAACCAAAACCAGAAGAAATCGGATTTTATGTTGTATCCATCTATGCTAGAGGTGTAGGTAGCTTAACATTCGGGCCTCTTCATTGGAGGTACTCACGTCAAGGTCTAGGAAACTTAGTCCTTGGTGGTGGAAGATTCAGTGATGAGAGAAGACAGGAATTTTTCTATTACTTTAATCCTGGAGATATGAAACCACCTTTAAATGTATATTTTTCAGGATTTAGGCCAGCTGAGGGATTTGAGGGATTCGGGATGATGAAAGCTTTCAACTCCCCATTTATGTTGATTGCTGATCCAAGATTAGAAGGGGGTTGCTTTTATATTGGAACTGATCAGTATGAAGAAAAAATCATTGAAATGATTCGAAAAGCATTGGACTATTTAGGATTTTCATCATCTGAGCTGATACTATCTGGTATATCTATGGGTTCATTTGGAGCAGCTTATTATGCAGTAGACTTAAATCCGACGGCTGTAATTGTAGGTAAGCCATTTACAAATCTTGGGGATACAGTATCTGGATTGAAATTAAAAAGACCAGATGAATTTGAAACAAGTGCTGATATGCTACTGAATGTAACTCACGGCTTAACACAAATGAAAATTGATGAATTTAACCAAAAATTATGGAATAAATATCATAACGCAAGCTTTAAAGATACTCAATTTGCTCTAGGATACATGAAAAATGATGATTACGATGGTTATGCTACTCAACGTTTAACAAATTATCTTTCACAGAAAGGTGTACATATATATAGTGTAGGATATGAAGGAAGACATAATGATAATAGTCAAGCGATTAATAAGTGGTTTAAGCAACAATTTAAAAGAATTCTAGAAGATCAGTTTGGAAGATAAGGAGTGTAAATGACTAAACAGTTAATTTCTGAAATTTATTGGAATGAAATAAGAAAGGGAGAGAATTATTTATATGGTTCTCAAATTAAATTCCAAGAGGATTTAGTGAATTTTTACAATCCACAGCTCGCATCAGGGAAGCCTATCGTTACTTTTAAGTCACGAACAAATTATCAAGGTGATCGACATTCTCCAGATCTTCCAATTCTTATACAAGGAAATAGATACCTTGTAGAGTATCAGATTGATGCTGTACCAGCAAATTCCTTTTTCTTGCAACTCGATTTTTTTAATCGTCAAGCTGAACAGATTGAGTCTATCGTATTAAGAAACTCAGGTGAGAGTTTTATTTTTCCGAAGGATACGTTTACTTATACGCTTACATTGATGAGTGCAGGCTGTCAATCAGTTAGTTATCAAAAATTTATGATTTATGATATTAATGATGAAGAGAAAAAAAATCATATTGTCGAAAATCGTTATCTACGGGAACTGCTTCCGAAGGATCTTAATTTAGTAAAGGACCTACTAAAATATATTTAATGGATAGATGGAAAAAATTAAACAAAAAAAATCATTTATTAATACAATAAAATTACGTAGACTTCGAAAAAAATTAGCAAAAATAAATGCATTAGAAGAATCAATGTCCCGATTAAGTGATGAAGAACTTAAGAATAAGACTGAAGAATTCAAAAATCGCTTAAGGACAGGAGAAACACTTGAAGATATACTAATTGAGGCTTTTGCAGCGATTCGTGAAGCAGACCGCCGAATACTAGGCATGTTCCCATTTGATGTTCAAGTTTTAGGAGCGTTAGCCCTTCATGAAGGTACAATAGTAGAAATGAAAACAGGAGAAGGAAAGACTTTGACTGCTACCTTACCTCTTTATTTAAATGCTTTGGAGGGGAAGGGAACAATTCTAGTAACAACCAATGATTATCTTGCAAGACGTGATGCAATAGATATGGGTGAAGTTTATCGTTTTATGGGATTAACTGTTGGAGTAGGAGTTTTTGACGATGATGAAGAAGTAGATTCTAATCGGAAGAAAAAAATCTATTCTTCTGATATATTGTATACGACAAGTACCGCTCTTGGATTTGATTATCTGATAGATAATCTGGCAGGTAATGTAGAGGATAAATTTTTACGATCTTTTAACTATGTTATCGTTGATGAAGCGGATGCTGTTTTGTTAGATAGTGCACAGACACCACTTATTATCGCTGGATCACCTAGAGTTCAATCTAATCTTTATGATACAGCGGATCAATTTATTCGAACATTGAGAAAAGAGCAGGAGTTTAAATTTCTTAAAGATGAAAAAATTATCTTCTTGACTGACGAAGGCATTCGTTATGCAGAAAAATATTTTAATATTTCAAATCTTTATGGTGAAGAATATTTTGAATTGAATAGACATATTAATTTGGCGCTTAGAGCACATTATTTATTTAAAAAAGATATTGATTATGTTGTAACTGATGATGCAGTTGAGCTACTAGATAATCGTACTGGACGGATACTTGAAGGAACCCGTCTCCAGTCTGGAATTCATCAGGCAATTGAAACAAAAGAAAAAGTCAAAAAATCAAAGGACTCTCGTGCCATTGCTTCTGTAACGTATCAAAGTTTATTTAATATGTTTCCTAAACTATCAGGAATGACGGGGACGGGAAAAATTGCAGAGAATGAGCTGATTAGTACTTATGGGGTATCAGTAGTTGTTCTTCCAACTAACACACCAATACAAAGATTAGATTATTCAGATAAAATTTATACTACCTTACCCGAAAAATTATTTGCCACTCTTGAATTTGTTAAGGAACTCTACGAAAAGCAGCAACCAATTCTTTTGATTTCAGGAACAGTTGATATTGCGGAGATTTACTCACGTATGTTATTACAAGAGGGGATTCCTCACAATGTTTTAACAGCCAAGAATATTGCTAAGGAAGCATTGATTATTGCTGAAGCAGGTCAAAAAGGTGCTGTCACAGTAGCTACTTCTCTAGCTGGACGAGGTACGGATATTAAGTTAGGGAAAGGTGTTGCAGAGCTAGGTGGTTTAGCTGTCATTGGAACAGAGAGAATGCCAAATAGTAGAATTGATTGGCAGTTGAGAGGTCGAGCTGGACGACAGGGGGATCCAGGTTTGAGTCAGTTTTTTGTATCTTTGGAAGATGATTTGATTATGAATCATTCTAATAAAAGGTTAAAAAAATACTTTGAGAAGCAAAATCGTATAGATCGAAGAAATTATGGAAAACCTTTACTTTCTAAACATTTTTCTAAAATTGTAGCGCGTGCTCAACAAAAAAGCGAGGATAAGTCGGAATCTGCCCGTCAGAATACAATTAAATTTGATGAGAGCTTAAAATCACAACGTAAGAAAATATATCATTTAAGAGATCAGCTGATTTATGGTGAAGTAAAACTCAGAGATCGTTTAGATGAACTAATCAGTGAATATATTGAAATGTATATAGAAAATAATTGTCACAGTGGATTAAACCAGAATGATTTTAAGAGATTTATTTTGGAGAATTTCACCTATCAATTGAGATCCCTACCAACAAGTTTAGATTTGAATAATAGTAAACAAGTGAAGGATTATTTATTTTATCTTTATCAATTAGAGATGGAACGTAAATCTAAGCAACTAAAAACAGATTCGAAAGTGGAGGAGTTTATTCGTTTATCAATACTACGAGCAATTGATGAATGTTGGATTCAACAAGTAGACCATTTACAGCAACTGAAGACATTCGTATCAATGAGACAAATAGCCCAAAGGGATTCTATTAGTGAATACTTACGAGAATCCTTAGAGTCTTATGAGGAAATGGGCAAAGAAGTGAAACATGCTATTGTTAAAAATGTGATGCTAAGCACCATAGAAGGAAAGATAGACGATGGTTTATCAATTTATTTTGTATAAGAGGGAACAATGACAGTCTATAGTATTAATTTAGGGATTGGCTGGGCAAGTAGTGGTGTTGAGTATGCTCAGGCATATAGAGCACAAATTTTAAGATCACTTGGTATACCTGCTAAATTTATTTTTACAAATATGTTTCAATCAGAAAATCTGGAGCATTTTACAAAAAATATCGGATTTGAAGATGGAGAAATAATATGGTTATATGGATATTTTACAAATGTTAAAATTGCTGGAACTACATATAAAAAAGAAGATTTGGAGGCTACTTTTTCACAACATCCTACAAAAAAAGAAGTGAGTTCTGATCGGAAACTTATTCGATATTATTTTGAAAATCAAGAACTATATATTAATGCTTCCCTCTATGGAGAAAATCAGGAATATGTACAACGAGTAGAATATGTTGTTAAAGGAAAATTGATTCGTAAAGATTACTACAGCTATACAAAAGTATTTAGTGAATTTTATGCACCTGGAGAAAATGGGGTACAGCTCTGTAATCGTTCATTTTATAATGAAGATGGAAGTATTGCTTATGAAGAGATTCTTTCTAATGAAAAGAGTACTTTTGTTTTTTCAAATAGAATTTGTTATGGCCTAGAAGAATTATTAGAGTTCATGCTTGAGGATCTTTCCTTGACAAAATCTGATTTGATTTTACTTGATCGTGCGACAGGAATTGGACAAGTAGTATTTGAAAATATAGGGGCAGCGAAGCTAGCAGTAGTCATTCATGCTGAACATTTTAATGAAAAAAATACCGATGAATATAATATTCTCTGGAATAATTATTATGAATATCAATTTACTAATGCAGATAAAGTGAATGCATTTATAACGTCTACTGAAAGGCAAAAAATACTTCTTGAGGAGCAATTCACACAATATACTTCTCTACATCCGAAGATAGTAGCTATTCCAGTAGGGAGTTTAGAACAATTGAAGTTTCCAGAGCAATCTAGAAAATCTTTTTCAATGATGACAGGCTCTCGTTTAGCAGTAGAGAAACATATAGATTGGTTAATTGAGGGAGTAGCCTTAGCTCAGAAAAGACTTCCTGAATTGACTTTTGATATATATGGTGAAGGTGGAGAGAGAAGAAAACTGACAGAGCTTTTAACTAAACTACATGCTGGGGAGTTTATTGAATTAAAAGGTCATAAACAGCTTGACGAAATTTATCAGAATTATGAACTATATTTAACTGCTTCAACAAGCGAAGGGTTTGGTTTGACGTTAATGGAAGCTGTAGGTTCAGGACTTCCTATTATTGGTTTTGATGTTCCATATGGAAATCAAACATTTGTTTGTTCTGGAGAAAATGGTCTATTAATTGAGCGTCCCAAAGGGGATGACCGTTCTCGCATTGTACAAGCTTTTGCAGATTCGATATATGAATATTTCACTAAGTTTAAAAAGGCTGATGCACAACAATATTCTTATAATATTGCAGAGAACTATAAGCATGAAAAATTAGTTGAAAAATGGAAAGATTTTATTGAGGAGGTGTTAAATGATTAGGTTGTTTGAATGGCTAACACAAGAATCTTTGGATCTACATTATTCTCTTGAAGAATCTGGTATCCATGGAACCAGTATTGTTTTAAACGATGATGGATTTTTACCAGAAGGAATTATTTCACCTTATACTTTCTTTTGTGAAGTTGAAATGGATGGTAGCCCGCTTTATTTTAATCAATTAGAAGTTCCCTATCTTTGGCAAATTACAGGAACGAATACAGAAGGAGAAATTTGGAATCGTAGTTCTAAAAGGGGAGTTATTCATTATCATGACCCAAAATATTTACGATTTGTCCAAAGTGTAGATTGGTTGTATCCAGATGGATCAATTTATATGACGGATCACTATAATAAGTATGGATGGGTTTTTGCTAGGACTTATTTTTTTAGTGACCAGCAAGTGAGTCACAAGAAATATTTTACTAAATCGGGTCAGGAGATATTATCAGAAAATATTTTAACTGGTGACATTCTTCTTAATTGGAAAGGCAAGGTTTATCATTTTACAAAAAAAGTGGATTTCTTTCTCTTTTATTTAAAGAAATCAGGGCTAGATTTATCATCAATTTGGTATAATTCATTGGGAATGCCTTTCTTACTTTCCTATTACCTAGGAGGTGAGGGAAGAGACATTTTATTCTGGCAGGAAAATCTTACGGATCAACTTCCGGGAAATATGCAAGTTATTTTTTCAGGAAGATCAAGCAGAACAAAGAAAGTAGTAGTTCAAGATCGGTCGGTATATAAAAAATTATTGCACTTAGTGGAAGAAAAGAATAAAGAGATGATTAGTTTTTTAAATATCCTCTATCCTAAACTGAGAGAAAACTATTCTCGCAAAGAAATTTTAATTGTGACAAATTCGGACCAAATAGAAGGCATAGAAACATTAACGGACAATCTTTCGGCTTATACCTTCCATATTGGTGCGTTGACGGGTATGTCGGATAAATTACAAATTATTGGTCAAAAAGAAAATGTTCTCCTCTATCCTAATATGTCTCCTAAAACTATGTTAGATTTACTGGAACAATGTGATATTTATCTAGATATTAATCATGGAAATGAAGTTCTATCAATAGTTCGACAAGCTTTTGAACGAAGTCTCCTTATTTTAGCATACGATAATACTGTTCATTCACCGATTTTTCATCATGAAAGTGGTATTTTTAATCATAGTAAGCCTCAAACATTATCTGATTGGTTATTGAATTTAGATGATTATTCACAGACAGTTTCGTGTTGGCGATCAGACTTATTTCCGATGACTTATATAGATTATAAACAGGTATTGGTTAGTAATGTAGATTAATGAAGGAGTAGAATTGTGACAGATAGAAATGAACTATTAGATAAGGATATACAGGAACGCATCAAAAAAATACGTTATGAGAAACCAGATGAGGTGAAAAATAGAAAATCTACTTTTTATATTATTGTGGTTATATTAGTAACGGTTTCAGTTTTGCTATCATTGTTTAGATACTTATAATTTCTAATATTTATTGGACCATTTAGTAGTTAAAATCCTTGAAAAATTATTGCTCCTAATTGTCAAGTTTATCAAGATTTTAAGAAAAAATGCTTTTTGTCAACCGAAGTGGCTTGATGAAAAGTTATAACCTGGAAAGGACCAACTTGGTCCTTTCCTTTTTGATGTTCAAAGCGATGAGGATTCTAGTTTTGAAGTTTTCAAAGTTCCGGAAGCCAAAAGCATTGCGCTTGAAGATCTAAATGAGGTTATTAGTAGCCTTTAGTTTTGCGTTTGAGTTGGGCAGTACCAGTGCGTTATTGATCTTGTCCTGATCTTTCAAAAAGGTCTTAAAAACAGTTTAAAAAATAGTATTTACACAAGAAATTGTTTCTTCAATAAGCTCAAAGAAATGGTCTGTTTGTTTCTCTTTAAAATGAAAAAGTAAGAGTTGATAGAGGTCGTAGTACTGTCTAAATTCTTGAGAGTATACAAGGAGCTTTTCGAAAATCCCTTTATTAGTAAAGTGTGATCTAAAAAGTTGGGCGATAAAAACGTTTATCGCCTATTTTACGGTTATCCTCTTGAATGAGTTTCCAGTAACGTTTTAGTGCCTTATATTTATGAGATTTTCTATTAAATTAATTTATGGTTTGGATGTGCATACGATTTATATTTTATCCTGCTTCCTTCTCTTTTATGGTATACTGAAAGCGACAACATGATTGGAGCTTCCGATGAAAAAGATCCCCTTAGTATTTTCAGGATGTCTGTTAGGACTGGTTGGCGCTGGAAACCTTCTTGCGGACTCGCTACCCTTCCTTGCTCATGCCTTTAGTCTGACAGGTTTGTTCTTTTGGTTTTTCTTTGTCGTTTATCATGCGATTCGCTGGCAAGAAACCAAGATAGAACTCCAACAACCAGCCCTTTTATCTGGGATGGCGACCTTTCCCATGGCAGGGATGATTCTATCCACCTATCTTTTGCGCCTCTTTCCCGCCTTTGGAGGTCTATCACAGTTGGTCTGGTGGTCTGCCTTTCTCTTGGATCTGGGCTTGATTCTCTATTTTACCAAGACCCATGTCCTAGCGCGACCAAGAGCCAATGCCACTCCCAGTTGGACCGTTCTCTATGTGGGCATTGCAGTAGCAGCTTTGACCTATCCAGTTGTGGGAATCAGAGAGATTGCTTATCTCGCTTTAGTGATTGGTTTTGGTTTGACCTTTCTTCTTTATCCCCTTATCTATCATGATTTGAAGCAGTCCCCCTTACCCAGTCATCTGTTGGGCCAAGAAGGCATCTATTGTGCTCCATTTTCCCTTCTTTTAGCAGCCCTGGTTCGTGTGGGTGGAGCAAGCCTGCCTGTCTGGCTCTTACTAATCATGGTGGTGGCCTCGCAAGGTTTTTATTTCTTTGTTTTGACGCGCCTACCGAAAATGATCAAAGAAGGTTTTCAACCTGCTTTTTCAGCCCTGACCTTTCCAACAGTCATCACAGCGACCTCTTTGAAAATGGCCCAAGACTTGTTGCAACTACCTTTCTTGACAGCTCTCGTATGGCTGGAAACTCTTCTTTGTCTCTTGATTTTAGTCGCTGTCTTAGGTGGTTATGTGGCCTATCTCAGAGAGTAAGAAGGCATCCTTTTTCATTGAAACCTAGTCACGATTATGGTAAGATGCACTATACGATTTGTCAGACTTTATAGGAAAGGTATCTATGAAATTCATCAAAGGAAAGCTCTCACTGCTGTATCCCCTCTTTCTGCTCTTGTTTTATTTTTATGTTCGGCCTCAATTTCGCCCCTTGGCCCAGTATGTCTCCAATAGTGTAGCAAGCGCCAATAGCTATTATTGGACCTTATTTGGCCTAGAAGGCCTCTATGCAGTCTTTACAGGATTTTTGGTCTATCGTTTTTCTAAAAAAGCGCAGTTTAAGCTGGGGAAGAATCCTCTTCAAGCCCTGATAGAAGCCGTTTTTGCGGCCTGTTTAGTTTACTGGTTGGACTACTTCATCAGTGGTTTTGTTCAAGGACGAGCAGCCGTTTTGAGTTTGTTTCCACGGGAAATTAGCCCCACAGGGGTACTTATCCTAGTGATCGCAATGGTTATCATCCGGCCAGTGACAGAAGAGCTGATCTTTCGTGGAGCCTTGGTGAATGCCTACTTTAAAGACTGGAAACTCTATGCTGAGATTTGGCTTCCAGCCCTCATCTACAGTGGCTTACATTTTCTCCACAATCCTTTTTCGCTAGGAGCTTCTATTATCTATCTCCTGCCGAGTGTGATTTTTGGGATCCTGTATTATCGGAGTAAGACGCTCCTTTCTCCTATTTTGGCTCATATCTTGCTCAATCTCTACTACACCTTGCCTTTACTTTTATCTGTATTTAAGTAGCAACCGATTTCCTGAGTGAGATTGGTTTTTTTTGAAAATATGGTATAATAGAATAAATTTAATAGAGGGAGTTGAGGTTTGAAAAAAAGCTACCGCGTCAAACGTGACAAAGATTTTAATGCTATTTTTAAAAGTGGTCAAAATGTTGCCAATCGGAAATTCGTTGTTTACCGCTTGCGCAAGGACCAACCGCATTTTCGAGTCGGCCTGTCTGTTAGTAAGAAACTGGGAAATGCTGTGACCAGAAATCGCATCAAACGTTTGATTCGCCATGTTTTGATCAAACACCAAGCCTTCCTTACGACCGATGATTTTGTTGTCATTGCTCGTAAAGGAGTGGAGGAGCTCGACTTTCATCAAGTAGAGAAAAATCTTGTACATGTCTTAAAATTAGCGCATGTCTACCAAGAAAGGGAATAATGTGAAAAAGAAACTGAAGTTAACTGGATTATTAGGAGTGGCCTTATTGGTCTTGACAGCTTGTGGAACCTCTCAAGTGACAGCTCAGTCGACAGGTGGTTGGGAACGCTTCGTCTACTTCTTTGCAGAAGCTATCCGCTTCTTGTCCTTTGGCGGAAGTATCGGTGTAGGGATTATCGTCTTTACCATTGTCATACGGACGGTCCTCTTGCCTCTCTTCCAATATCAAATGAATTCAACCCGCAAAATGCAGGAAATTCAACCCCTCCTCAAGGAATTGCAAGCTAAGTATCCTGGGAAGGATCTTGATAGTCGGACCAAGCTTTCTGAAGAGATGCGGGCCCTTTACAAGGAAAAAGGCGTCAAAACGTCTTCAGCCTTCCTTCCTCTCTTGATCCAGATGCCGGTCTTGATGGCCTTGTTCCAAGCGTTGAGCCGTGTCGAATTCCTTAAAGTCGGTCACTTCCTTTGGTTGGACCTTGGCGCGATCGACCCGACCTATATCTTGCCGGTTCTTGCAGCACTCTTCACATTTTTCAGCAGTTGGTTGACCAATAAAGCCATGCCAGAGCGCAATGGTAGTGCGACAACCATGATGTATGTGATGCCTGTGATGATCTTCTTCTTTGCCTTGTTCTCAGCTAGCGGGGTCGCACTATACTGGGTGACTTCCAATGCTTACCAAGTCGGGCAAACCTATCTCTTGAACAACCCTTTCAAGATTATCGCAGAGCGTGAAGCAAAAGAGCAAGCTTCGCGCGACATGGAAAAACAAAAACGTCGTGCCCTAAACAAAGCACAGAAAAAGAAAAAATAAGAAAGAGGTGGACATATGGTCCTATATACTGGAGCAACTGTTGAAGAAGCGATTCAAAAAGGTCTGAACGATTTAGATATTCCTCGTATGAAGGCACATATTACGGTTGTAGCGCGTGAAAAGAAAGGTTTTCTTGGCTTGTTTGGGAAAAAACCAGCCCAAGTAGAGATTGAGCCCATTGCAGAAACAACGGTTGTGAAAGCTAATCAAAAAGCTGTCAAAGGTGTCCCAGATGAGATCAATGCGCAAAACGAACCGGTGAAGACGGTGAGCGAAGCAACGGTCGATCTCGGACGCGTCGTTGCAGCGATCAAAAAGGTCGAAGAAGAAGGAGAAGTTGTCTCTGAAGAAATCAAGACCGAAATCCTGAAACATGACAAAGAAGCAGATACCGTTCTTGAAGAAAAAGGACATGAACATATCCTTGAAAAAGTTAAAGAACCAGCGACAAAAGAATCAAGCGAATCTGATTTCTCAAACCTTGGTATCGAGGTAGAGGAAAACTACAATATCGAAGAAGTCGTAGATGATGTGACAGCCTATGTTCAAACCGTGGTCGATGAAATGGATGTGGATGCGACCATCTCAAGTAGTCACAACCGCCGTACGGTCAATATGCAAATTGATACCAATGAGCCAGGACGTGTCATTGGTTACCACGGAAAAGTCTTGAAGGCTCTTCAACTTTTGGCACAAAATTACCTCTATAACCGCTACTCAAAGAATTTTTACATTACCATTAATGTTAATGACTATGTAGAACACCGGGCGGAAGTTCTTCAAAGCTATGCTCAGAAGTTAGCAACGCGTGCCCTCGAAGATGGGCAAGCCCAACAGACAGATCCGATGTCAAACAGTGAACGCAAAATCATTCACCGGATCGTCTCTAAGATGGAAGGAGTCACTAGCTACTCTGAAGGGGAAGAACCAAACCGTTATGTAGTTGTCGACATTGAAGGATAATCTAGCTATTATTTCCCATAAGGGAGAGACGGGATTGAGCCGATCTCTCCTTTTTTAGGTTTAGAAAGGAAGCAAATGGCATTTGCAGCGATTCGAGAGTTTTTAAAGCTTCAAGGAATTCACTACCAGGCCCCAGCAAAGGCTGGGGTGCTAGCCCCAGAGATGGAGCAGTATCGTGCCCTAGCTCAAGCAGCTCGTAAGGAATTCACCGATTTAGTCTCAGCCTTTCAGCAGCGTCACCCTTACTTGGAGCAGGATCGGACTAGCCAATGGATGAACCAGGCCCAGGTCTTGCGGCCTCATTTTTGGGCCTATCTAAAAGGAGAAGGGACGATGGCAGAACCTATGTTTGCCTTGAGGCTCTATGGAGATGCAGCTGATTTTGGAGTTTCCTTAGAGGTGAGTTTTATCGAGCGAAAAAAAGATGAGCAGAGCCTTCAAAAACAACACATGGTTCTCACCCTTCCCATCACTCAGCCAGTTTATTATTTCGCCCAGAAAAATGGAGAGAGTCAAAGGGTAGAAGGAACAGAAAAGAATCGCCAGGATCTGTTACAAGCAGTAGCAGAAGGGGCGGTTCGTAAGGTCCTCGTCAAATACGATGTTTCTCTAGTTGAGGATGGTTCTCTTGAGGCTATCCTGGATCAGTTGCAAGAGGCGCTGGTGGCTCTGGAACCCTATTACTTGGCAACCCGTCAGGTGTAGAAAGGTGTTCTCCAACCTGTATTTGCAACAATTTTGCCATAGCTATTGACAAATAGAGTCGAATCCGATAGAATAGTAAAGTATGTTTAGTAACTGATCACAACTAGCCGGCTAAACGAATACAAAATCTATGAGGAGGTATTCATCGTGAAACGTACTTATCAACCAAGTAAACTTCGTCGTGCGCGCAAACATGGTTTCCGTCACCGTATGGCAACTAAAAATGGTCGTCGCGTATTGGCAGCTCGTCGTCGTAAAGGACGCAAAGTTTTGGCTGCCTAATTCAGATAAAAACCTAAAAACCAGTAGAAACTCGAGACTACTGGTTTTTTTTTGTCCGAAAGTGAATTTAGAGGCGCTTTCTGCTATAATAGAAAGAAGAAAAACTCGGAAGAAAAGGAAGATCATGCAGATTTTTGATACCCACACCCATCTCAATGTGGAAGAATTCGCAGGAAAAGAACAAGAAGAGCTCGACTTAGCCAAGGAAATGGGTGTTGTAGCCCACAATATCGTTGGTTTTGACAAACCGACGATTGAGCGTGCTATGGAGTTGGCAGATCAATATCCAGAACTCTATCTCACACTTGGTTGGCACCCCACTGAGGCAGGCGATTATACTCCTGAAGTGGAGGCCTATTTACTTGAACAGCTAAAACATCCCAAAGTCGTCGCACTCGGAGAAATCGGTATGGATTACCACTGGATGACAGCGCCAAAAGACGTCCAAGAAAAGGTTTTTCGTCGTCAGATTCAATTGTCTAAAGACTTGGACTTGCCTTTTGTGGTGCATACACGTGATGCTTTAGAAGATACTTATGCCATCATCAAGAGTGAAGGAGTCGGTCCTCGCGGTGGGATCATGCATTCTTTCTCAGGAAGTTTAGAAGAAGCTAAACGCTTCATGGATCTGGGGATGATGATTTCTTTTTCTGGAGTGGTGACCTTTAAGAAAGCCACAGATGTCCAAGAAGCGGCAGCTGGCCTTCCACTAGACAAGATCTTGGTTGAGACAGACGCCCCTTATCTGGCACCAGTTCCCAAACGTGGTCGGGAAAATAAAACAGCCTACACTCGTTATGTGGTAGATTTTATTGCAGAACTACGTGGCTTAACAACAGAAGAAGTGGCTCAGGCAACCTATGACAATGCAAGAAAGGTATTTGGCCTTGACTGAGAAAAGAAAAATACCAGAAGTGATTGTCGTGGAGGGCAAGGACGACACAGCCAATCTCCGTCGTTTTTATGAGGTGGATACCTATGAAACACGAGGCTCTGCGATCGATCAGGATGACTTGGAACGAATTGCTACCTTGCAAGAGTTGCGTGGGGTCATTGTCTTTACCGATCCAGACTATAATGGTGAGCGAATTCGCAAGATCATTATGCAAGAGGTGCCCCAGGCCAAACATGCCTTTTTAAATCGTGGTGAAGCAGTGCCCAAATCCAAGACCAAGGGGCGTTCCTTGGGAGTGGAGCATGCCAGTTTTGAAGACTTAGAAAAAGCCCTAGCTGGGCTGGTGGGTTCCTATGAAGATGAAAATTTCTTTGATATTACCAAGTCAGATCTGATGCGACTCGGCCTGCTGATGGGCAGTGAAAGTCGCAAACGACGGGAATATTTAGGCGAAGCCTTGCGCATCGGCTACTGCAATGGCAAGCAATTGATCAAACGCTTGGAATTGTTTGGAATTTGTTTAGCACAAGTCGAAGAGGCCATGGCCAGTTATTAAGACGGAAGTAGAGGGGATCCTTTACCCCTAAACTGATTAGAAAAGAGAAAAAATGAGAATTGCAGATTATAGCGTGACCAAGGCAGTGCTGGAGCGTCACGGTTTTACCTTTAAAAAATCCTTCGGTCAGAACTTCTTGACCGATACCAACATCCTTCAAAAAATTGTGGATACGGCTGAGATTGATAAGCAGGTCAATGTCATCGAAATCGGTCCCGGAATTGGAGCTCTTACTGAGTTCTTGGCGGAAAATGCGGCAGAAGTCATGGCCTTTGAGATCGATGACCGCTTGGTTCCCATTTTGGCGGATACCTTGCGTGATTTTGACAATGTCACGGTTGTCAACCAAGACATCCTCAAGGTAGACCTCAACCAGTACATCGCAGAGTTTAAAAATCCGGACCTTCCGATCAAGGTAGTGGCTAACCTTCCGTATTACATCACAACTCCCATCCTCATGCACTTGATCGAATCCAAGATTCCTTTCCAAGAATTTGTGGTCATGATGCAAAAAGAGGTGGCAGACCGCATCTCGGCTGAGCCCAACACCAAGGCTTATGGTTCTTTATCCATTGCAGTCCAATACTATATGACTGCTAAGGTAGCCTTTATCGTGCCTCGCACCGTCTTTGTGCCAGCACCAAACGTCGACTCTGCCATTTTGAAGATGGTCCGTCGCGAAGAACCAGCAGTAGCCGTCAAGGATGAAGATTTCTTCTTCTCTGTCAGCAAGGCTAGCTTTGTCTATCGGCGGAAGACACTTTGGAACAACTTGACCAGTCGCTTTGGCAAGACCGAAGAAATCAAAGCCAAACTGGAAGCAGGAATCCAAGCTGCAGGCCTGCAACCTTCTGTACGAGGAGAAGCTCTTAGCCTAGAAGACTTCGCTCGCCTAGCAGATGGCCTTTTAGAAGCAGGAATAAAATAACAGAAAAGCCATAGGTTATAACCTATGGCTTATTTGTATCGTAAGGAAAGGACGGGATTTGAACCCGCGCGTGAATAAAAATCCACTTGCCGGATTTCGAGTCCGGTGCCGTACCGAGCTGGGCCACCTTTCCAAGATGCGGAGAAAGGGATTTGAACCCTCACGCCCGAAGGGGCACATGCGCCTGAAGCATGCGTGTCTGCCATTCCACCACCTCCGCATAGTTCTATTATACACTTTTTAGGAAAAATGCCAAGGAAAAAAAGGAAGGTGCCCTTTCCCGAATTCTGCTAAAAGACAAGTCATAACAGATACTCCGTCTTCTGTTTCTATCCATTTAAAAAACGAACCTATTCGTTTCTAAAAGCGTCCGGAGAGGTTCACTTTTCGTTTTTTCTTATTGAGCAATCCAGCCTTATTTCTCATTTTTTGGTATAATAGATAGTATTAATCTCAAAGGAGTGCGATTTGCAAGGAACAATCGTCAAGGCCTTGGCTGGCTTCTACTACGTGGAGTCAGACGGTCATATTTACCAGACACGGGCTCGTGGAAATTTTAGAAAAAAAGGACAGACTCCTTATGTGGGGGATCAGGTAGAATTCTCTGCCGAAGAGAATTCAGAAGGCTACATTTTGAGCATTGCGCCTCGAAAAAATAGCCTCGTGCGCCCTCCTATTGTCAATATTGATCAGGCAGTAGTCATTATGTCAGCTAAGGAACCTGATTTCAATGCCAACCTTTTAGACCGTTTTCTGGTTCTTTTGGAGCATAAGGGGATTCATCCCATTGTCTATATTTCAAAACTGGACTTGTTAGAAGATATGGAAGACATCCACTACTACCAAGGAATCTACCAGGCTATTGGCTATGATTTTGTCTTGTCGATTGAGGAACTCTTGCCCCTTTTGACCAATCAAACTACGGTCTTTATGGGGCAGACCGGTGTAGGAAAATCGACCTTGCTCAATAAAATCGCTCCGGATCTGGAGCTTGAAACGGGTGAGATTTCAGATAGTCTGGGGCGCGGTCGACACACGACCCGAGCTGTCAGCTTTTACCATTTAAATGGAGGAAAGATCGCAGATACGCCTGGCTTCTCCTCCCTCGATTATGAAGTGACAACCGGTGAAGACTTAAATCAAGCCTTCCCAGAGATCGCCGATGTGAGCCACTCTTGTAAATTTCGTACCTGTACCCACACGCATGAGCCCGCTTGTGCGGTGAAACCAGCCGTTGAAAGAGAGGAAATTGCGCCTTTCCGTTATGAGGATTACTTGCAATTTCTAAGTGAGATTGAAAACCGTCGCGAAACCTATAAAAAAGTTTCGAAAAAAATGCCAAAATAGGAGACACTACAACGATGAAAACAATGAAAATTGCACCCTCAATTTTGAGTGCCGATTATGCCAATTTTGAAAGTGAATTGAAACGCTTAGAAGCAGCAGGAGCTGACTATGCCCATATCGATGTCATGGATGGCCATTTTGTGCCCAATATCAGCTTTGGAGCTGGTGTCGTAGAGAGCATGCGTCCGCATAGCAAGTTGGTCTTTGATTGCCACTTGATGGTCACCAATCCTGAACACCATATCGAAGAATTTGCCCGTGCAGGTGCTGATATCATCAGCATCCATGTGGAAGCTACTCCCCATATTCACGGAGCTCTTCAAAAAATTCGTCAAGCAGGTGTGAAGGCGAGTGTTGTGATCAATCCAGGTACTCCTGTAGACAGTATCAAACATGTCTTAAATTTGGTGGATCAAGTCTTGGTCATGACCGTTAATCCAGGATTCGGTGGCCAAGCCTTCTTGCCTGAAACCATGGACAAAGTGCGCGAATTAGCCGCTCTTCGTGAAGAAAAAGGCTTAGACTTTGATATCGAAGTCGATGGAGGAATTGATGGCCAAAGTATTTACCAAGCAAAAGAAGCGGGGGCCAATGTCTTTGTAGCAGGCTCTTATGTCTTTAATGGAGATGTCAATGAGCGCGTTCAAACGCTCCGAGATGCCATCAATGGTTAATATAGGAGTATTGGCAGGTGGAGATTCTTCACTACTACCAAAAGATCAAGAGCTATACGTAGGTGTCGACGGAGGCTGTTTGAAGTTGCTGGCACAAGGCTTGCCTTTAGATATGGCAGTGGGGGATTTTGATTCCATTTCTGAAACTGATTTGAGCAAGATACGCACCCAAGCCAAGCAAGTGGTTCAGTCCGTCCCTGAAAAGAACGATACGGATTTGGAATTGGCCTTGAAAGCAGTCTTTGAAGCCTATCCAGATGCTGCAGTCACAGTTTACGGTGCCTTTGGTGGTCGCTTGGATCACTTCTTGTCTAATATCTTTTTGCCGACCGATCCAGACCTAGCTCCCTATATGGAGCAGATCCAATTAGTCGATGGTCAAAATCGTCTGATTTACAGACCAGTTGGCTGCCATGAGATTCAGCCAGATCCAACTAAGCCCTATGTTGGTTTTATGCCTGTCGGACAAGGTCGCGTAGAGATCACAGGGGCCAAGTATCCGCTCCATCAGGAGAATTATTTTTTGAAGGCCATGTATGGCTCCAATGAATTTTTGGATCAACCGATTCAAGTGAGTCTTGACCGTGGCTATCTTGTCATTGTTTATAGTAAAGACAGAGGTTAATATGAATATCATTCTGCTTCTGATTGGCCTGCTCAATCTGGGCCTCCTCATCTATTTCTTGCAACGGTCAGATGACACAAGACCGGCATTAAGAGAGATGCTGGAAGACCATGAGGATCATTTGACAGACCAGTTGGACTATCGTTTTGAAAAAGAAAGACAAGCAAGCCAGATTGCCAATCAGCAGTTAGAGATCGCCCTGACAGATCGCTTAACCGAGATGCGAGTGGAGATCCACCAGCAGACGACGGCTCTGCGCGCTGAGATGAATGAGCACTTTACTAAAAATCGGGACAAAACAGATGAGCGCATGCGCCAGATCCAAGAGTCTAATGAAGTGCGGCTAGAACAGATGCGCCAAACGGTAGAAGAAAAATTGGAGAAAACCTTGCAGCACCGCTTGCAGACCTCCTTTGAGACGGTTTCAAAACAATTGGAGTCGGTCAACAAAGGGTTGGGAGAAATGCAGACGGTGGCGAGAGATGTTGGAACTCTCAATAAAGTTCTTTCCAACACTAAGACCCGTGGGATTATGGGCGAATTGCAGCTGGGACAAATCATTGAAGATATTTTGACGCCAGCCCAGTATGAGCGAGAATTTATCACTGTTCCCCAGTCCAGTGAGCGCGTGGAGTACGCTATCAAGCTTCCGGGACAAGGAGAGGAACCAGTCTATTTGCCAATTGACTCTAAGTTCCCTCTGGAAGACTACTATCGTTTGGAAGAAGCTTATGAATCAGGAGAGAAAGAGGAGATCGAGCGTTACCGAAAGGCCCTTCTTGCTAGTATCAAGCGTTTTGCCAAAGAAATCCAACAAAAATACCTCTTTCCACCAGCGACAACTAATTTCGGAATTCTCTTTTTGCCAACTGAAGGCCTCTATTCCGAAGTGGTTCGCAATCCAGAGTTCTTCGATCGCTTGCGTCGGGAAGAACAAATTTTAGTAGCTGGTCCAAGCACGCTATCTGCCCTTTTGAACTCCTTGTCTGTCGGCTTTAAAACGCTCAATATTCAAAAAAGTGCAGACGATATCAGTAAAGTGTTAGGATCGGTCAAATCAGAATTTCATAAGTTTGGAGGGATTCTCGCCAAGACCCAGCGTCATTTAAAGAATGCTTCCAATAATATTGATGATTTGCTAACCAGACGGACCAGTGCCATCGAGCGGACGCTCCGCCAAATCGAAAGCGATGAAGACCTGCTGGGACTAGATGTATATATAGAAGATGGAGAAGATGATGGTCAAAATTAGCCAAATGAAAAAAGATGAATTGTTCGAAGGATTCTATTTGATCAAGTCAGCAGAAGTGCGTCAAACACGGGCTGGGAAGAACTACTTAGCCTTTGTCTTCCAGGATGAGACCGGTACAATCGAAGGCAAACTATGGGACGCTCAACCTCACAATGTAGAGAGCTTTACAGCTGGGCGTGTGGTCCATATGGCTGGTCGTCGGGAAGTATACAATAATACCCCGCAAGTCAATCAATTGAACATGCGTTTGCCACAAGCAGGAGAGCCCAACAATCCAGCAGACTTTAAGGAAAAACCACCAGTAGATCCTAAGGAATTGCATGAATACCTGTCAAATATGATTTTCAAAATTGAAAATCCAGTCTGGCAACGGATTGTCCGGGCCCTCTATGGGAAATATGAGAAAGAGTTTTATAGCTATCCAGCTGCTAAAACCAACCACCATGCCTTTGAAGCAGGCCTTGCTTATCATACGGCAACCATGGTCCGCTTGGCAGATAGTATCGGCGATATCTATCCTCAGTTGAATAAAAGTTTGCTCTTTGCAGGGATTATGTTACACGATTTGGCCAAAGTGATCGAGTTGACGGGGCCTGAAAATACAGAATACACTATTCGAGGCAACCTCATCGGCCACATTGCACTCATCGATGAAGAAATCACCAAGGTCTTGCAAGACTTGAAGATTGATGACCAAAAAGAAGAAGTCATCGTCCTTCGCCATGTGATCTTGAGTCACCATGGCTTGCTCGAATACGGTAGTCCTGTTCGTCCAAAGATCATGGAAGCAGAGATTATTCATATGATCGATAATTTGGATGCGGAAATGATGATGATGACAACAGCACTTGGCTTAATTGGTCCTGGCGAAATGACCAATAAAATCTTTGCTATGGAAAATCGTTCCTTCTATAAACCGAATCTCGACTAGTAAAAACAGAGATAAATACGGGAATGATTCTGCCAAAAATAAAATAATCAGGAAAAAACGGCCTTCTGTAAATCAGAATGTTCGTTTTTTTCGCTTCTTATGGTATAATGATAGAAAAAACTACATGGTGAGAAAATGAAATTAAGAAGAAGTGAACGGATGGTCGTAATTTCTAATTACTTGATCAACCATCCCTATGAATTGACTAGCCTCAATACGTTTGCGGAAAAATATGAGTCTGCCAAGTCTTCCATCTCAGAAGATATCGTGATCATTAAGCGTGCGTTTGAAGAGATGGAAATCGGAAATATTGAGACCATCACAGGAGCTGGTGGAGGCGTGATCTTTACACCGTCTATCTCAGATCAAGAATCCAAAGAAATCGTCGAAGATCTTTGCAAGCAACTGTCTGAAAGTGATCGTATCCTTCCTGGTGGCTACATTTACCTGTCTGATCTTTTGAGCAATCCAAAGATTTTGAATCGGATCGGCCGCATCATTGCCAAAGCCTTTCGAGATAAGAAAATTGATGCTGTCATGACTGTAGCGACCAAGGGAGTTCCACTAGCCAATGCAGTAGCTAATGTCTTGAATGTTCCATTCGTCATTGTCCGTCGTGATTTGAAAATCACAGAAGGGTCAACCGTTAGTGTCAACTATGTTTCAGGCTCAAGTGGGGATCGCATTGAGAAAATGTTCCTTTCAAAACGGAGCCTAAAAGCAGGAAGCCGGGTCTTGATTGTCGATGACTTCCTTAAAGGTGGCGGAACGATTAACGGGATGGTCAGCCTCTTGTCTGAATTTGATTCTGAATTAGCAGGAGTAGCTGTCTTTGCGGATAATGCTGCAACCGACCGTGAATTCTTTGAACACAAATCCTTATTGCGCGTGACCAACATCGATGTGAAAGAAAATAAATTGAGTGTCGAAGTTGGAAATATCTTTGATTAAGAGCAGCAAAGGAGGATCAAAAAGTGAAAAGAATTTTAGATCGATTTGATAATAGTCCTTTGTGGATTCGCTTGGTGACAGTTCTGTCTCTATCCTTTATTTTGGTAGCTGGTTTGTATACCGTTAAAAAGAATACAGCTGCCCAGGTAACGACAGAAATTCAACCTGCTAGAAAAACAGGTTCCCTTCCAGTGAAAAAGGAAACAAAGGAAGAAAAAGAAAAGAAGGAAGAAAAGAAAACTACAGAAGCTGCTGAAAAAGCAGTCGTTCAAATGGAAACAACGCCAAGTCAAGATTCTGTGAACGCTGCCCAAGCTGCTGTGAAGAAAGTCAAAGATGCGACTCAAAAGCAATCGCTTGATGCCCGTATCCAATACATCGCTAACTATTATGGACTGACCTATGAGAGTGACACAGCGGCAACGCAGCAGACTCAAACAGACGCTAATGCCAATGCTGGAGTAGCTGGAGCCAATGCGACAGTTCAACCACAACAGCAACAACAGTATGCTCCGGCTGCAGATGCAGGGGCAGAAGTACCTGCTGAAGCTGGTCAATAATGAACTTTTTCGACTTCTTTAAAAAATAAAAAAACATCTTGCAATCAAAGTGCCGTCATGTTATAATAATAGACAGTACTTTTTACTTTTGGTCTCTCAAGAGTGTACAGGGACGTGCTGACAAATGTTGCAAAAGTACACACAGATGGTAGCTGTCACCAAGTGTACCATCACCAAAAATAAAAAATTTCACAGGAGAATGTAGATGCCTACAATTAACCAATTGGTTCGCAAACCGCGTAAATCAAAAGTAGAAAAATCTAAATCACCAGCTTTGAACGTTGGTTACAACAGTCATAAAAAAGTTCAAACAAACGTTTCTTCACCACAAAAACGTGGTGTTGCAACTCGTGTTGGAACAATGACACCTAAAAAACCTAACTCTGCCCTTCGTAAATTCGCTCGTGTACGTTTGAGCAACTTGATCGAAGTAACTGCTTATATCCCAGGTATCGGACACAACTTGCAAGAACACAGCGTGGTTCTTCTTCGTGGTGGACGTGTAAAAGACCTTCCAGGGGTACGTTACCATATCGTCCGTGGAGCACTTGATACTGCAGGTGTAAACGATCGTAAACAAGGCCGTTCTAAATACGGTACTAAAAAACCAAAAGCATAAGGAAAGGGGATAAAGAAAAATGAGTCGTAAAAACCGTGCGCCTAAACGCGATGTATTGCCAGATCCGCTTTACAATTCACAATTAGTTACTCGTCTTATCAACCGCGTTATGCTTGATGGTAAACGTGGTACAGCTGCTTCAATCGTTTACGGAGCTTTCGAACAAATTAAAGAAGCTACTGGAAACGATGCTCTTGAAGTATTCGAAACAGCTATGGAAAACATCATGCCTGTACTTGAAGTACGTGCTCGCCGTGTCGGTGGTTCTAACTACCAAGTCCCAGTTGAAGTTCGTCCAGAACGTCGTACAACACTTGGACTTCGTTGGTTGGTAACAATCGCTCGTCAACGTGGTGAACACACAATGGTTGATCGTCTTGCAAAAGAAATCTTGGATGCAGCGAACAACACTGGTGCAGCTGTTAAGAAACGTGAAGATACTCACCGTATGGCTGAAGCTAACCGTGCATTCGCACACTTCCGCTGGTAATAAAATGATACTAAGAGCGGCAAAGGCCCAAGACAAAAATAGGAAACTGATGCAGTGTTCCGTGAACACAAAGCAGTTTATCTTTTTTGCACCGGGCCTCGCTCGGGTTCAAATCAGTTAACTTGAGCTTTTAGCCCAGGTTCAATTGAGCTCAAATCGGCTAACTAACTTTAGCCCGGGTTCAATTCAACTCTTCTTACAAGTTGGAACCAAAACTTAGCATGAAAACACTGAAAACGGGTAGGTCCTGCCTATCCGTTTTTATTAAATCATGTTATAATAGAATATAGAAATAAAAAATATAGGAGAAACAAACCTCATGGCACGCGAATTTTCACTTGAAAAAACTCGTAATATCGGTATCATGGCTCACGTCGATGCTGGTAAAACAACTACAACTGAGCGTATCCTTTACTACACTGGTAAGATTCATAAAATCGGTGAAACTCACGAAGGTGCGTCACAAATGGACTGGATGGAGCAAGAGCAAGAACGTGGTATCACCATCACATCTGCCGCTACAACAGCTCAATGGAAAGACACTCGTGTAAACATCATCGACACACCAGGACACGTGGACTTCACTATCGAAGTTCAACGTTCACTCCGCGTTTTGGACGGTGCTGTAACCGTTCTTGACTCACAATCAGGTGTTGAGCCTCAAACTGAAACAGTTTGGCGTCAAGCAACTGAATACGGAGTTCCACGTATCGTATTTGCTAACAAGATGGATAAAATCGGTGCTGACTTCCTTTACTCAGTAAGCACACTTCATGACCGTCTTCAAGCAAACGCTCACCCAATTCAATTGCCAATCGGTGCTGAAGATGACTTCCGCGGAATCATTGACTTGATCAAGATGAAAGCTGAAATCTATACGAACGACCTTGGTACAGATATCCTTGAAGAAGATATTCCAGCTGAATACCTTGAACAAGCTCAAGAATACCGTGAAAAATTGGTTGAAGCAGTTGCTGAAACTGATGAAGACTTGATGATGAAATACCTTGAAGGGGAAGAAATCACTAACGAAGAATTGAAAGCTGGTATCCGTAAAGCTACAATCAACGTTGAATTCTACCCAGTACTTTGTGGTTCTGCCTTCAAGAACAAAGGGGTTCAATTGATGTTGGATGCAGTCCTTGACTATCTTCCAAGCCCACTTGATATCCCTGCAATCAAGGGTGTAAACCCAGATACAGACGAAGAAGAAGAACGTCCAGCATCTGATGAAGAGCCATTTGCAGCTCTTGCCTTCAAGATCATGACTGACCCATTCGTAGGTCGTTTGACATTCTTCCGTGTTTACTCAGGTGTCTTGAACTCAGGTTCATACGTATTGAACACTTCTAAAGGTAAACGTGAACGTATCGGACGTATCCTTCAAATGCACGCCAACACTCGTAAAGAAATCGAAACAGTTTACTCTGGAGATATCGCTGCTGCCGTTGGTTTGAAAGATACTACAACTGGTGACTCATTGACAGATGAAAAAGCAAAAATCATCCTTGAATCAATCGAAGTTCCAGAACCAGTTATCCAATTGATGGTTGAGCCTAAATCTAAAGCAGACCAAGACAAGATGGGTATCGCCCTTCAAAAATTGGCTGAAGAAGATCCAACATTCCGCGTTGAAACAAACCCTGAAACTGGTGAAACAGTTATCTCTGGTATGGGTGAGTTGCACTTGGATGTCCTTGTTGACCGTATGAAACGTGAATTCAAGGTTGAAGCTAACGTTGGTGCTCCTCAAGTATCTTACCGCGAAACATTCCGCGCTTCTACACAAGCACGTGGATTCTTCAAACGTCAATCTGGTGGTAAAGGTCAGTTTGGTGATGTTTGGATCGAATTTACTCCAAACGAAGAAGGTAAAGGATTCGAGTTCGAAAATGCTATCGTCGGTGGTGTGGTTCCACGTGAATTCATCCCTGCAGTAGAAAAAGGACTTCAAGAATCTATGGCGAACGGTGTTCTTGCTGGTTACCCAATGGTTGACGTGAAAGCTAAGCTTTACGATGGTTCATACCACGATGTCGACTCATCTGAAACTGCCTTCAAGATCGCTGCATCTCTTGCGCTTAAAGAAGCTGCTAAGACTGCACAACCAGCTATCCTTGAACCAATGATGCTTGTAACCATCACAGTTCCTGAGGAAAACCTTGGGGATGTTATGGGTCACGTAACTGCTCGTCGTGGACGTGTAGATGGTATGGAAGCACACGGTGCAAGCCAAATCGTTCGTGCTTATGTGCCACTTGCTGAAATGTTCGGTTACGCTACTGTCCTTCGTTCTGCAACTCAAGGACGTGGTACCTTCATGATGGTATTTGACCACTACGAAGATGTACCAAAATCAGTACAAGAAGAAATCATTAAAAAAGCTAAAGGTGAAGCTTAATTTACCAATGCTTAAAAACTCTTCCCATTTCGGGAAGAGTTTTTCTTTGTTCCAAAAGTGAATACAAATAAAAAAAACTCCTTCCTGGCAGGCAAGACTTTGTGAAAAACTTTAATAAAAAAGGTAATGATCTATGATAAATCTTGCTTTTCGTGGGGAAATAGTTGCTTTTTAATGCAATAAAGTATATAATAGAGACTGTTAAAAGATGTTTGGCGCTGTGTCAAGTTACTCTTTTCACAAAAAATTTTTTTGATTTTCATAAGGAGGAAATCACGAATGGTAGTTAAAGTTGGTATTAACGGTTTCGGTCGTATCGGACGTCTTGCTTTCCGTCGTATCCAAAACGTAGAAGGTGTTGAAGTTACACGCATCAACGACCTTACAGATCCAGTTATGCTTGCACACTTGTTGAAATACGATACAACTCAAGGTCGTTTCGACGGTACTGTGGAAGTTAAAGAAGGTGGATTCGAAGTTAACGGTAAATTCATTAAAGTTTCCGCTGAACGCGATCCAGAACAAATCGACTGGGCTAACGACGGTGTAGAAATCGTTCTTGAAGCAACTGGTTTCTTTGCTACTAAAGCAGCTGCTGAAAAACACTTGCATGCTGGTGGTGCTAAGAAAGTTGTTATCACTGCTCCTGGTGGATCAGATGTTAAAACAGTCGTATTTAACACTAACCACGATATTCTTGATGGTACTGAAACAGTTATCTCAGGTGCTTCATGTACTACAAACTGCTTGGCTCCAATGGCTAAAGCTCTTCAAGATAACTTCGGTGTTGTTGAAGGATTGATGACTACTATCCACGCTTACACTGGTGACCAAATGATCCTTGACGGTCCACACCGTAAAGGTGACCTTCGTCGTGCACGCGCTGGTGCTGCTAACATCGTTCCTAACTCAACTGGTGCTGCTAAAGCAATCGGTTTGGTTATCCCTGAATTGAACGGTAAATTGGACGGAGCTGCACAACGTGTTCCTGTTCCAACTGGATCAGTTACTGAATTGGTAGTTGTTCTTGATAAGAACGTTACTGTTGATGAAGTGAATGCAGCTATGAAAGCAGCTTCAAACGAATCATACGGTTACACTGAAGATCCAATCGTATCTTCAGACGTTGTAGGTATGTCTTATGGATCATTGTTTGACGCAACTCAAACTAAAGTTATTGACGTTGACGGTAAACAATTGGTTAAAGTTGTTTCATGGTATGACAACGAAATGTCTTACACTGCACAACTTGTTCGTACTCTTGAATACTTCGCAAAAATTGCTAAATAATTCATGCGTATGATGAGAGGAGGGAAACCTCCTCTTTTTTTGTACTTTTTTTAGGGCTTTCTCATCATATTATAGGAATTGCCAAAATGGATTGACAGTGCTAAATAGATTAGGGTATCCTATTCTTGATTGGAGATTTCTAATACAAGAAAATGAAAGCGATTACAGGTCGTGGAGAAAGGAGCCAATGGAAATCGCTCAAGAAAAAGAAAAAAACCATACAAGGAGGTCAAGATGAAAGGTCATCTATTTGAAAAGAAAGAACGATTTAGTATACGAAAATTCAGTGTGGGAGTTTGCTCCGCATTGATTGGGTTAGCATTTTTAGGAACAGGCGCTGTCTCTGCAGATGAGGCGGTTTCTACTAGTGAGCAATCCTTGGAAACCTCTTCAGCAACAACCGAAGATGTCAATCATCTAGTGAGAGAAGCTGGCGTCTATACTGCAGATGCGGCCTTACCTGCTGCAGAAACGGAAAAACCAGCCGCAGAAGCGGTCACTCCAGAGGCTAGCCCTACAAGTACAGAAGCTAGCTCGACAACTACAGATCATCCAGCTGTTTCAGAGACTGAAAAACCGAAAGCTACTGCTGAAAAAGTGGCTGATTTACCAACCAATGAAGAAAAACAATTAAGACCCAAAGAAGTTAAGTTCGATACCTGGGACGATCTCTTGAAGTGGGAACCAGGAAAACGAGTGGATGACGATATGAACAGAGCAAGCGTCCCACTTGCGAGTCGTTTTCAAGGGAAACAAATTAATGAACAAGCCAACCCTGAAGCGAAGATCCAAGCACTGTCAAACATGAACTCCAAAGCCAAGGATCATGCGTCTGTCGGTGGGGAAGAATTTAAGGCCTATGCTTTTGATTACTGGCAATATTTGGATTCCATGGTCTTTTGGGAAGGGCTGGTTCCATCAGCAGATGTGATCGATGCTGCCCACCGAAATGGGGTTCCTATTTATGGAACAATCTTTTATAACTGGTCTAGCAGCATCAAGGATCAAGAACATTTTGCAGAAACCTTGAAAGAAGATAGTGAAGGCTCTAAAACTTTCCCGATCGCCCGTAAATTAGTCGAACTTGCTAAGTACTATGGCTTTGATGGTTACTTTATCAACCAAGAAACAACCGGAAATCTTGTAGAACCATTGGGTCCAAAATTGAGAGATTTTCTTCTTTATACCAAGGAATATGCGAAAAGTCTGAACTATCCGATTAAGTATTCTTGGTATGATGCTATGACCTATGAATATGGCCGTTACCATGAGAATGCGCTGGGAGAATACAACTACAATTTCATGCAGCCAGAAAATGGAGAAAATCCAGTTGATACTTTCTTTGCCAACTTTAACTGGGGCAAATCAGAAGTGGATTATTCCATCAGTACAGCCAAATGGATTCATCGGAATCCTTATGATGTTCTAGCTGGACTTGAGCTCCAAAAAGGAGGCTCTTATAAGACTAATGTAGACTGGAATGCCATTTTAGATGAACATGGCAAGTTGCGTCTATCCCTTGGTCTTTATGCGCCTGATACGATTACAGGTCTAGGAAAGACTGGAGAAGGATACCATACCCATGAGGATCTATTCTGGACAGGTTTCCAAGGAGATCCGACCAAAGGAAAACCAGCAGACCAATCTTGGTACGGTATGTCCAATCTAGTAGTGGACAAAACTCCTATTACAAGTGAAGATTTCAATACTTCCTTTAATACTGGACACGGAAAACACTGGTTTGTGGATGGCAAGATTTCTAAAGAAGGGGAGTGGAACTACCGTTCTGTTTCTGGCTACCTTCCAACCTGGCGTTGGTGGGTAGAGCATAGTGAAGATAGTACACCATTGAAAGGTCGCTATGATTTTGATCAAGCCTACAATGGAGGAAATTCTCTAGCCTTTGAAGGAGATTTAAAAGCCAATAGCAGTCAAAATGTCATGCTCTATTCGACCAAGATTCCTGTGACAGAAACGACAAAATTGAGCGTCTCTCACAAGGGTGGGATCGGAGCTGCTGCTTGGGTAGCTGTTGCCACCAAAGAAGACTACTCTGAATACGAATGGAAAGAATTGACACCAAGTGCGGATTGGTCCACTCAAACCTTTGATTTGGGAAGTTTGGCTGGCAAGACCATTTATGCTGTGAAGATGTTCTTTGACCATGATACGGATGTCAAAGACTACAAATTTAATCTCGGCCAATTGTCGATTACGTCCAACCAAGAGAAACCAGCTACTCCAGCAGAAGTAACCGTTCGGGCAAAACGCCTACAAAATGCGCAAGAAGCAGAAGCAGTCCTCAATTTTAAAGGGGTAGCAGATGTGGATTATTATGAAGTCTATGAAAAAGATGGCGACAACTGGCGTCTCTTAACAGGGTCTTCTGCGACAACCGTCTATCTACCAAAAGTTACCCGTTCAGCAAGTGCTGAAGGAACGACTCAGGACCTCAAGGTTGTGGCAGTTGGGAAGAACGGCCAACGTTCAGATGCAGGAACTGTGGCCTTTGATTGGGGTATGACCGTGTCAGATACCAGTCTTCCAAAAGCCCTAGCACCAAACGTGGTCATCGGAGCCAAAGTGATCGGTTCGAGCTTCCCAGATGCGGATGGTAGTGAAGGCATCGAGGGGATGTTAAATGGTACCATTACCAGTCTTTCAGATAAATGGTCCTCTGCTCAATTGAGTGGAACCGTCGATATTCGCTTGACACAACCACGGACCATTGTTCGTTGGGTCATGGACCATGCCGGTGCGGGTGGAGAATCTGTCGACGATGGCAAGATGAATACCCGTGACTTCGACCTTTACTACAAGGATGAAGCGGGTGAATGGAAGCTCGCTAAGGAAGTTCGTGGCAATAAAGCCCATGTGTCCGACATTACACTCGACCATCCAATCAAGGCTCAAGAATGGCGTCTCCATGTCATTACGGCAGATAACGGAACTCCATGGCAAGCCATCCGGATTTACAACTGGAAGATGTATGAAAGTCTGGATACGGAAACGGTCAACATCCCGATGAAACATGCTGCAGCGCAAAACCTAGGTAATCATTTTGTCCAAGTCGGTTTCAAAGATGTTCCAGCTAATACTACTCTGACCCTTTATGCCGATAAAGAAGCGACTAGCCCAATTGCGACCATGACAGCCGATCAAGCTGGAAATCTCATTTTTAAACCACTGGCTTTTGAATCAACCCCATCTCTTCTCTACTATCGTGCGCAAGAACCTGGTAAAGATATCAGTAATGTTTTGGCGATCGAAGTTCCAAAGAATGATAAAGAAATTGCGGGACTTCAATTTGAAGATGGATTGACTAAGAAGGTCTACCGGGAAGGCGATGCCCTTTCCTTGAAAGGGGCGACTCTCCGTGTTCATTATAAAGATGGCCAAGCAGATCAACTGGTCAACCTCACCAACTCAGGTGTAGAGATCCATGGATTTGACAGTAGCAAGCTTGGAGAACAACACCTAGAAGTTTCTTACCTTGGTCAGAAATTAGATAAGACCCTCACTGTTTTTGTGGTCAGTGCAGAAGAAGCAGGTGAAAAAGCAGTTGCTGGTCTAGAATTGACCGACAAACCAAAAGTGGAATATATTGTCGGAGAAGCATTGGAGAAAGAAGGCGGACGCTTTACAGTCGTCTTTGAAGATGAAACGACCGAAACGCATGCCTTGACAGATGAAGGTGTGGAAGTGACTGGCTTTGATACGACCAAGGAAGGCCGTCAAACCATCACCGTCCATTACAAAGGAGCTAGTACAAGCTTTGATGTCCTCGTGAATCCAAAACCAGCTCTCAACGATGAATACCTTAAGCAAAAATTGGCTGAAGCTGAAGCTACAAAAGCCAAAGTAGACTTTACATTTGCCACTCCTGAAGTCAAAGAAGCTTTGCTAGCTGGAATGGCTGCTTCTGAAAAAGCCTTGAAAGAGCATGATACCAGCACCCAAGATCAAGTCAATGAACAGTTGAACCAGTTGACCGCTCTCTTGAAAGCCTTGGATGGTCAAGCCAATCTAACAAAAGAAAAAGAAGCTCTCTCTGTCCTAACAACAGAAGCGACTGCTCTATTAGCGAGCAAGCCAAATCACCCTTCTGGTGAAGCTTTGCAGGCAATGGTTGAGAAAAATAAAGAGCTCCTAGCTTCTTCAGAGCTCACTCCTGAAGCGCTTGAAACAGCTAAGACAGGTCTAGAGACCTTGATTGCGCTTTTGAAAGAAGACAAGCCAGCGGTCTTTGTAGACCCTGCGACTGGAGTCGAAGTTCAATTCTCTAACTTAGAGCCAACCGTTGTCAAAGGACTAAAAGTCGCAAAAGTTGAAGCCAATCAGGCAGAAAAAGAAGAGCTGAAGGGCCGAGAAGGAATCGTCTTTGATATTGAAGGCGTGGATGCAAGTGGTCAGGATATCGATACCCACCATCCATCCCTTGTGAAAATCCCTGTGGATAAGGATAAAGAAGTGGAGCAAGTCCTCTTCTTCCCAGAAGGTCAAGCTCCTCAATCCTTGGCCTTTGAGAGAGTCGGAGATGTAGTCATCTTTACAGCACCTCACTTTACCCACTATGCGATTGTCTATAAGCCAGCAAAAACGGAAGGACCAGATCAACCGATCCAACCAGAAGAACCTGCTAAACCAGATCAGCCTGTTCAACCGGCTCAACCAAATCAACCAGTCCAACCAGCTGCCCCAGTGACTCCAGATCCAGCTAATCCATTGAAGCCTACAGAGTCTTCTCAAGTGGATCAGTTGGCCCCAACGACTTCTACTCAAGCGGGTCATCAAGAGGAAGAACACAAGGATATGGTTGATCAAGAGATCCATCAGTTGTTAAGTGCCCACCAAGGAGTAAACTCACAGCCGACTGTTCAGCAAGAAACAAAAGATGCAAGCAAAGAAAGTCAATCGGAACACTTGCCAAATACGGCTAGCCTAGAAGCTTCCTTTGCAGCTGAAGCTGTTCTCCTAGCAGCCTTAGGCGGCTTCCTCTTGGCTGGTAAGAAGAAAGAAGAGTAAGTCTTTTACAGAATTCTTTCGTTCACTTAAAAAGTCACTCTCAAAAAAACCTCTCTGGTGAAAACCAGAGAGGTTTGATCTTGTATCTAGAAGTGTCGTTCGGATCCTGTGAATTAGAGGGGAAAAGCATTGGATTTTTCTACCTCTTTTACAGCTTTTGTGATATAATTATCATGTATTAAAAAAAGAAGGAGTCATATCTAATGGCAAAATTGACTGTTAAAGACGTTGACTTGAAAGGGAAAAAAGTTCTCGTTCGTGTTGACTTCAACGTTCCTGTAAAAGATGGCGTGATCACTAACGATAACCGTATCACTGCAGCTCTTCCAACTATCAAGTACATCCTTGAACAAGGTGGACGTGCAATCCTCTTCTCTCACCTTGGACGTGTAAAAGAAGAAGCAGATAAAGAAGGTAAATCACTTGCTCCTGTAGCTGCTGACTTGGCTGCTAAATTGGGTCAAGAAGTGAAATTTATCCCAGGTGTTACACGTGGTGCTGAATTGGAAGCAGCTGTTAACGCTCTTGAAGATGGACAAGTTCTCTTGGTTGAAAACACTCGTTTCGAAGATGTTGATGGCAAGAAAGAATCTAAAAACGATCCTGAACTTGGTAAATACTGGGCATCACTTGGAGATGGTGTCTTCGTAAACGATGCATTTGGTACTGCTCACCGTGCACACGCATCTAACGTTGGTATCTCTGCAAACGTTGATAAAGCTGTTGCTGGATTCCTTCTTGAAAATGAAATTGCTTACATCAAAGAAGCAGTTGAAGCTCCAGAACGTCCATTCGTAGCTATCCTTGGTGGATCTAAAGTATCTGACAAGATCGGTGTTATCGAAAACTTGCTTGAAAAAGCTGATAAAGTCCTTATTGGTGGTGGGATGACTTACACATTCTACAAAGCACAAGGTATCGAAATCGGTAACTCACTTGTAGAAGAAGATAAATTGGATGTGGCGAAAGCTCTTCTTGAAAAATCAAATGGCAAATTGATCTTGCCAGTTGACTCAAAAGAAGCGAACGCATTTGCTGACTACACTGAAGTGAAAGACACTGAAGGTGAAGCAGTAGATCCAGGATTCCTTGGTCTTGATATCGGTCCTAAATCAATCGCTAAATTCGACCAAGAATTGACTGGTGCGAAAACAGTTGTATGGAACGGACCTATGGGTGTATTTGAAAACCCTGACTTCCAAGCTGGTACAATCGGTGTGATGGACGCTATCGTGAAACAACCAGGCGTTAAATCAATCATCGGTGGTGGTGACTCAGCTGCTGCTGCGATCAACCTTGGCCGTGCAGACAAATTCTCATGGATCTCTACTGGTGGTGGTGCTTCTATGGAACTCCTTGAAGGTAAAGAACTTCCAGGATTGGCTGCTCTTACAGATAAATAATCTAAATAGAATGAAAGAGGCTAGGACAAAAGTCCTAGCCTCTCAATTATTTTTGGATTGTTGAGCAAGACGCAGTGGTTGAGTGGGCTCTACTACGCTGATTTCATCAGCTTTTACAGCCCTACTCAACTGTGCGGAGGTGGGACGACGAAATCGAATTCTAACGAATTACCGATTTCTGTCCCACTCTCTTTTTTCTTTCTATTGATAACTGTTCTCTCCTTTCTGAAAATATGGTAGAATAATAGAAATAGAAAGATAGGTGACCATGGATTACTTTAAACGACACAAATTTGATTGGTCCAAATTCCGTTTGGGGATGAGAACCTTTAAAACAGGGATTGCCGTTTTTATTGTACTACTTATTTTTGGAATATTTGGCTGGCGAGGCCTTCAGATCGGGACTTTGACAGCTGTTTTTAGTTTGAGGGAAGACTTTGATAAGAGTGTCCACTTCGGGGCTTCGCGTGTCATGGGCAACAGTATCGGAGGTTTTTATGCCGTATTGTTCTTCCTTTTAAAAACGCTCTTTCATGGGGCGTATTGGGTGACTCTTATTTTTGTACCCATTGCGACCATGTTAACCATTATGACAAATGTCGCTATGAATAATAAAGCAGGAATTATTGGAGGAGTTTCGGCAATGCTGATCATTACCCTCTCGATTCCTAACGGAGAAACCTTCTTGTATGTTTTTGCCCGAATATTTGAGACCTTTATTGGCGTTTTCGTTGCGATTTTGGTCAATTCGGATGTGGATCGCATTCGCGATTTTCTCAAGAAACACAAAAAACCTATGTAAGATTATATAACATTTAATCTTGACATAGATTTTTTTTTCGATATAATAGAATAGAAAGAGGAATGGTATGAAGGAAAAGGAATTACGACGCTCGCTGGCAGTCTTTCCGATTGGAAGTGTTATGAAGCTGACCGACTTGACAGCTCGCCAGATTCGTTATTATGAAGATCAGGGATTGATTTCTCCTGATCGGACAGAAGGCAATCGCCGTATGTATTCGTTGGACGATATGGACCGCCTGCTTGAAATCAAAGATTATATCTCAGATGGCTTCAATATTGCGGATATTAAGAAAAAATATGCGGAAAAAGAGCAAGAGCAAACCAAGGTTGTCAGTCAAGAAGAGATCCGTAAGGCTCTTCATCGTGACATTATTCAGCAAAGTCGCTTCACATCTTCCCCATCGCCATATGGTCAATTTCGTTGATCATTTCATAAGCTTGTAATCTATTTTAAGGAGACAAAAATGTCAATTACTGCTGCAGATATTCGCCGTGAAGTAAAAGAAAAAAATGTTACTTTTATTCGCTTGATGTTCTCTGATATTTTGGGAACCATGAAGAACGTCGAAATTCCAGCTACCGATGAGCAACTGGACAAGGTTCTTTCAAATAAAGCCATGTTTGATGGTTCTTCTATCGAAGGATTTGTCCGTATCAACGAGTCAGATATGTATCTTTACCCAGATTTGGATACATGGACAGTCTTCCCTTGGGGAGATGAAAATGGTAGCGTAGCTGGCTTGATCTGTGATGTCTATACGACTGAAGGGAAACCATTTGCGGGCGACCCACGTGGCAACTTAAAACGTGCCCTTCGTCATATGGAAGAACTTGGATTCAAATCCTTTAACCTTGGTCCAGAACCAGAATTCTTCCTCTTCAAGTTGGACGAAAATGGAGATCCAACTCTTGAAGTAAACGACAAAGGTGGCTATTTTGACTTGGCTCCAACAGACCTTGCAGATAACACTCGTCGTGAAATCGTAAATGTCTTGACCAAGATGGGCTTTGAAGTAGAAGCCAGCCACCACGAAGTAGCCGTTGGTCAGCATGAAATCGACTTTAAGTATGACGAAGTTCTTCGCGCTTGTGACAAGATTCAAATCTTTAAACTCGTTGTGAAGACCATCGCTCGTAAACACGGCTTGTATGCAACCTTTATGGCCAAACCAAAATTTGGAATTGCCGGATCAGGTATGCACTGTAATATGTCTCTCTTTGACCAAGATGGCAACAATGCCTTCTTTGATCCAGAAGATCCAAAGGGCATGCAATTGTCAGAAACAGCTTATCACTTCTTGGGTGGCTTGATCAAGCATGCCTATAACTTTACAGCGGTGACAAACCCAACCGTCAACTCTTATAAACGTTTGGTTCCTGGATATGAAGCACCTGTTTATATCGCTTGGGCAGGCCGCAACCGTTCCCCATTGGTACGTGTGCCAGCATCACGTGGTATGGGAACTCGTTTGGAATTACGCTCCGTAGACCCAATGGCCAATCCTTATGTAGCCTTGGCAGTCTTGCTTGAAGTCGGCCTTCATGGTATTGAAAATAAAATCGAAGCACCTGCTCCGATCGAAGAAAATATCTATGTGATGACACCGGAAGAACGTAGAGCAGCTGGAATCACAGATCTCCCTTCTACCCTTCACAATGCCTTGAAAGCCTTGACAGAAGACGAAGTGGTGAAAGCTGCCTTGGGTGAACACATCTACACCAGCTTCCTTGAAGCCAAACGAATCGAATGGGCAAGCTATGCGACCTTCGTATCCCAATGGGAAGTAGACAACTATTTAGATCTTTATTAAGAAACAAGAGTAAAGAGGCTAGGACAAAAGTCCTAGCCTCT
>NZ_KV813669.1:0-28151 GCF_001813675.1 Streptococcus sp. HMSC078D09 | reverse complement strand
ATTACCGATTTCTGTCCCACTCTCTTTTTGATCCTCAAAAGGTCACTATAAAACCAGTTGAAACAGTGGTTTCAACTGGTTGTTTTTTAATTTTCGTCATCTGGTGTGAGAATCATTGGAATAATGATAGGTTCACGTTCCGTGCTCTCGTATAAGAATGGGCGAAGGGCATTGACAATCGCACCATTGACGGTTTGGATATTGGCATCTTTGTTCTTCAAGGCGATACGAATAGCGTTGAAGAGGATGCGTTGGCTTTCACGGATCAAATCTCCTGATTCACGCATGTAGATAAAACCACGGCTCAAGATGTCTGGTCCAGCTAGGATCATCTTCGATTTGAAGTCAACAGTCGCAACAGCAAGCACAACACCATCTTCGGAAAGGTCTCTCCGGTCACGAAGAACAGCAGCCCCGATTTCACCGATACGGTTTCCATCGACATAGATATCTTGAGCATTGAAGCTTCCTGCGATCCGAGCAGAGTTAGCTGTAAGGGCAAGGACATCACCATTACTCATGATGAAGATATTATCTTTTTCCACTCCGCAATCACGAGCAAGTCCTGCGTGGATCTTCTGCATCCGGTATTCACCATGGACAGGCATAAAGTATTTTGGTTTGATCAAGCGGAGCATGAGTTTTTGCTCTTGTTGCCCCCCGTGTCCAGAAGTATGGATGTTGTTGATCTTCCCGTGAATAACCTCTACACCCGCTTCAGAAATCGTATTGATCAATTTATTCACACTGGTTGTATTTCCAGGAATCGGACTAGAAGAGAAGATTACGGTATCTCCTGGTTGGAGTTGCACTTGGCGGTGCGTTCCGTTGGCAATCCGAGAGAGGGCTGCCATTGGCTCTCCTTGGCTTCCTGTACACATGATCAGGATTTCATTGGCCGCATAGTCTTTGATCTCATTTGGCTCGATAATGGTTCCAGCAGGGACCTTGATATAGCCAAGCTCGATTCCATTGACGATGGCTTTTTCCATCGAGCGTCCAAAGACGACGATCTTGCGACCGGTCTTGACAGCTGCCTCAGCTGCTTGTTGGAGACGGAAGATATTCGAAGCAAAGGAAGCAAAAATGATGCGCCCGTGGATGCCTTCGATGATCTTCATGATGGATTGGCCAACCACTTTTTCAGAGTTGGTAAAGGTTGGGACTTCTGCGTTGGTTGAGTCAGAGAGCAGGCAGAGAACGCCTTCTTCCCCAAGGGCCGCCATCCGATGGAGGTCAGCTGGTTCCCCAACAGGTGTGAAGTCGAATTTGAAGTCTCCGGTACAGACAATCTTTCCTTGAGGGGTGTGGATCACAATCCCTAAAGGTTCTGGAATCGAGTGAGTCGTACGGAAGAAGGTTGCTTTAAGATTTTTAAATTGAAGCTCAGTGTTTTGGTTGATTTCGTAGAGTTTGGCATCACGAAGAAGGCCGTGCTCTTCTAATTTTCCACGGATCAAGGCAAGAGCCAAAGGTCCAGCGTAGATAGGGACATTGGCTTGCTTCAAAAGGAAAGGAATCCCACCGATGTGGTCTTCGTGTCCGTGGGTAATGAGGACCGCTTTGACGCGATCGATATTGTCAACGATATAAGAGTAATCTGGGATGACATAGTCGATCCCAAGGAGGTCATCTTCTGGAAATTTGATCCCGGCATCTACAATGATGATTTCATCTTGGTATTCGATCCCGTAGGTATTTTTCCCGATCTCTCCAAGTCCACCAATGGCAAATACACCAACTTCTTCAGGTTTTAAGGTATAAGCCATGGATTAGTACTCCGTTAGTTCAAAAGCACCTGACTCTTTCTCGTAAGCAAGGTGTTGCTCAGAAAGTGGTGTGATAAATTCAATGTTGAAATCTGTGTTTGCTTCAACCAATTGACGAGCTTGGATGCGTCCTTCGCGTTCATTTGGTGCATCAATATCGAGATAAAGTGCATGCGTGGTTTCACGACGAGGGTTGCGGTCTTTTGTTTCCTGATAAAAAACTTTGTAAATCATGAAGTAATTTTCCTTTCATTATTTCGGTCTATTTGTTAGCTGCGAAGGAGTGCAATCACTAGAGTTTCCTACTCACAACTAGTGGACCTGATTCGATACAATTAATTATCATTATATCATAAATTTGCCTGTAAGTAAAAGATAGACTGGAAAAGTCAGAGAGGCAAAGTCCTATAATAGAGAAGCTTTTGAGCGGTTTTGGATATGAAAATCCTGCGCTCTGGAGGAGAGTTTCGCTGGGATTTGAAGGGAATTTGTAGTATAATATAATCCAGTTCAAGAGGAGTAGGAAATGAAATTATTAGCATTTGATACCTCGAGTAAGGCTCTTTCTGTAGCGATTTTAGAAGATGAGACTCTACTTGCAGAAACAACATTAACCATTAAAAAAAATCATAGTATTACCTTGATGCCGGTCATCGATTTTTTGATGCAACAAATCGACTTGACACCCAAGGACTTGGACCGCATCGTGGTGGCAGAAGGTCCTGGGAGCTACACTGGACTGCGCATTGCGGTCGCAACGGCAAAGACCTTGGCTCATACCTTAGGAATTGAATTGGTCGGGGTTTCGAGCCTCTTAGCCCTAGTGCCAGATGATCTAGAAGGTTTGGTAGTGCCCGTCATGGATGCCCGTCGGAACAACGTTTATGCAGGTTTTTACCAAGATGATCAGCTGGTCGCACCAGAAGGGCATTTTCCATTTGAGGAAGTCCTAGAGCGTGCAGCGACGAGTGAGCAGGTCACCTTTGTCGGAGAAATCACTCCCTTTAAGGAGCAGATTGCCTCTAGCCTGCCAAGGGCTACTTACTATGAAACCTTGCCAGATGCAGTGAAAATCGGGCGTCTCGGTCTCAAACAAGCGCCTGCTAGCCTCCATGATTTTGTCCCTCATTATCTGAAACGGGTCGAAGCAGAGGAAAATTGGCTCAAAGACCACACGGAAACAACGACCTCTTACATCAAGCGCCTATGATGAAAGGAACAATCAGGAAAGGGAGCAGCCGGGATGCAGCTGCTATTCTCGCTGTGATGGAAGACGTCTATGAAGCTAGTCCCTGGAAGTTGGAGCAGATTGAAGCTGATTTAGAGCAGGAATCGACCTCCTATTTCCTAGCTGTGGATGAGGGGCAAGTCCTTGGATTTGTCGCCATTCAAGAGTCTCTCTATGAAGCAGAGGTCTTACAGATTGCGGTCAAGCGCGCCTTTCAAGGCCAAGGCTTAGCTCAGCAGTTACTCGCGCAGTTGCCGGACCAAAAAGAGATTTTCTTAGAAGTGCGCGTGTCGAATCTACCGGCCCAAGGCCTATACAAAAAAATGCATTTTAAAGAAATTGCACGGAGGAAAAACTACTATCACGATCCCATAGAGGATGCTGTGATCATGAAGAGGAACCCGAATGAAAGATAGATATATTTTGGCTTTTGAGACATCTTGTGATGAGACCAGCGTGGCTGTCTTGAAAAATGACGACCAACTCTTGTCCAATGTCATTGCCAGTCAAATCGAAAGTCACAAGCGTTTTGGTGGGGTGGTACCTGAGGTAGCCTCTCGTCACCATGTGGAAGTCATCACCGCTTGTATTGAAGAAGCCCTGGAAGAAGCTGGCATCACAGAAGCCGATGTCACAGCTGTAGCTGTCACCTACGGTCCAGGCCTAGTTGGAGCTCTTTTAGTCGGCCTAGCTGCAGCCAAGGCCTTTGCCTGGGCGCATGGACTTCCTTTGATTCCTGTCAATCATATGGCAGGGCACTTGATGGCCGCTCAAAGCGTCGAGCCCTTAGAGTTTCCGCTTTTGGCCTTGTTGGTGAGTGGAGGACATACCGAGCTAGTCTACGTCAGTGAAGCGGGTGATTATAAGATCGTTGGAGAGACCCGTGATGATGCTGTCGGAGAAGCTTATGACAAGGTCGGGCGCGTCATGGGCTTGACCTATCCAGCAGGACGTGAGATTGATCAGCTGGCCCACCAAGGATCTGATATCTACGATTTCCCACGAGCCATGATCAAGGAAGACAATCTGGAATTCTCCTTTTCAGGGCTCAAATCGGCATTTATCAATCTGCACCATAATGCGCAGCAAAAAGGAGAAAGTCTCTCCAATGCAGACTTGTCTGCAAGCTTTCAGGCAGCTGTCTTAGACATTCTCATGGCCAAGACCAAGAAGGCTTTGGAGAAATATCCGGTCAAGACCCTAGTCGTTGCTGGTGGGGTCGCAGCCAACCAAGGTCTTCGTGAACGTCTGGCTTCTGAAATCACCGATGTCAAGGTCATCATTCCGCCTCTGCGCCTCTGCGGGGATAATGCAGGGATGATTGCCTATGCCAGCGTCAGCGAATGGAACAAAGAAAACTTCGCAGGTTGGGACCTTAATGCCAAACCAAGTCTAGCCTTTGAAGGAATTGAATAAGAAAATGGAGCCAATTGGATGTGCAAGGTCCAATGGCTTTTTTGCTGGGATCTCACCAACTAGTAGCGGATTTGCGAGTCGAAAGAAAATTCGGTATGAGAGAAGGAAAAAAAGAATGGTGAGGGAGAGAATAGATATGAAGAAAGAGAAGAGCTCTAAATATAGAATTGGTACGATTCTTGTCATTGTTGTCTGTTTGCTACTGGTTGCAGGATGCGAATCACAAAAGAAAATTGAAAAAAGTGATAAGAGTAAAGAGTCCTACGAATTTTCGGTCTATAATGCGAAATCCGACATTAAAGACTTTCAATTTATCCATAATAAAAATGGGCTTCTGGTCGAATGGAAGTTTGATGAAAAAGAACGGAAGAAATCTTTACAGTCTCCCGATTCATCAGATTGGGTTGAGGTGAACTCTAATTATTTGGTTAGGAAAAGAAACAGAGTAAGAGATATTATTCCATCGAAAAAAATGAAGTCAGATGAATACGCCCATTTAGAAATCTATGATTTAACAGGGAGTAAGGCGAAACGAAAGGAAGTCGATCTTTGGAAGATGATGGTGGAGTATGTAAAAAATGATGATTTTGAGCTCTATAGTCCTTTCCCGACTCTTCGAAAAATGAATGGGAAGGACTACGCTATCATTGAAATTAGGAAGCAAACTCAGCCACGTTATTTTTTGCTTAATCTTAAAACCCTTAAAATTGATAAAGAAATAACGGAAGAAGACGTGAATGAGAAAAATAGAGTGTATCTCTCAATTTCTACCCGTAAAGGCTACACTGCTGGAGTTCATCCCTTTTATAATGGTTTTTGGAAGGATGAATCTTACAAAGGTAATATCAATTTAAAAGCATCCTATCCGACTGCATTTAAACTCTTTTCAAAACCAGAAGGTTTTGCTTATAAAGTGATCAATTCTGAGAATGGTGCCATTACGAATGGAAAAGAACTGATAGATCTTGAATCAGAATTTCTTACATTAGGTTCCTCTGTGTACGATTATGCCTATCTGCCTAAAGAACTGAGTATAGAAAATAAGGATACGAAAATCTCTCAGTTCGACGAGATTCAACAGTATTATAACGGTAAATCTTTTTCATATTGATACTGAGAGAATTTTTAGAAAACATACAAGGAGAGTGAAAAAGAGGTTGTTATGCAAACAATGATTAATTTAGGAATATGGGAGAACAAGAATTACCATTTTGATTGGGAGGAAAAAATCATACTAGAAGAGACATCTTCTCCTAACTACTGGTCTTATGTACTGCTCCCTATTACATTATTTATTATTAACAAAATTTCGGATGGATTAGTGGAGGCTGGAATATTTGACAATCAGTTGGTACGACTTGGAACGATTCCAATTTTAGGTGTTATCTCCTACTTCCTAGCTGCGTGGATCATTCGATATTACCATGCAAGCCTGAAATTACAGACATCTAAGTTGGATGAGGATCAGTGCAAGAAGTTAATCAAGGCATTAAAGAGACGGAAGGTGTACTTTACATTTCTTGTCAATCTTTTTAGGTTCCTAACTGTAGCCGCTATTCTTTTGTTTGTCATCGGAAATGAAACCATTGCAGCACTCTTTTTGCTCATTAGTTTTTCAGTGATTTTTATGTTTAAATTTGATTACCAATTATCTAAATGGCCTGATATGATAGAGATCATATCTCAAGAAGTGGGAAATGGTAAGTAAGAAAGATTTGACAGCTATTAAAATTCTTTAAAATAGGAGGTAGAAAAATGCCGGTATATATTATATTTCTTTTTGCAATAGGGGGCGGGTCGATCTATTTCCTAACTGCTTTCTTCATCTATTCCTACATTTCTAAGCGTTTTGCAAGAAGGAAAAATCTAGCAACAGAACGGGTTGATGGTATAGTTGTTGGGTATGCATACGCAAAACAGGTGATTCCACCCATTGTAGAATATATTGTTGATGGAATAGCATATAAGAGACAACTGGAATATCGTTGGACTGTGGTGAAATCGGCCCCCTGGATGAGTCGAAAGGCGGTGGCTGATACACCGGATCTTTTAAGTGAAAATTTAGTGATTTCTAGAAACTCAATGGTCTCCTATACAAACGTTTTAGAAGAAGCCTTTCCTAAAGGATCTACCATGACTGTCTGGTATAATCCTCAAAATCCAGAAGAGTCTTATGTTGAACGTTTTTGTAATAAAGATAAACTGTATAAAAAGTTAGCTCTTCTCTTTCTCATTCTCTACATCATTTTTATGATTGTTTTTGTGACACTTACTATTTTATCTATCATATACAATTGGAAAGCAAATTAAGAGTTAAGCATTAAGTGCAGTAGGAATCGTTTGAATCTCTCATTGGTCCTTTTTCAACCTTTTTTCTTGTGTTATAATAGAGGTCAATGATTCAGAAAGGAGTGAGAGAGTGGAAAAAGATTTTTGTCAGGGGGTGAGGGACGCGCTACCGACGGCTTTGGGCTATATCAGTATTGGCCTGGCTTGCGGTGTGGTGGCGTCTCCCTATCTTTCTCCTTTGGAGATGGCCTTGATGAGTGTATTGGTCTATGCTGGGGCGGCCCAGTTTGCGATGATCTCTCTGATTGCGGCTCATTCTTCGATCTTGAATATGGCCTTGACGGTGTGTTTGATCAATCTCCGTAATATGTTGATGAGTCTGCATACGTCGTCTGACTTTAAGGATGCTAGTCTCGCTCACACCATTGGGATTGGAAGCCTCCTGACTGATGAGAGTTATGGGGTCTACTTGAGCGAGAAGTTAAAGACGGATACCATTACAGTTCCTTGGATGCATGGGAACAATCTAGTAGGCTATGTGGCCTGGATCAGTGCGACGGTTATCGGAACAGCTCTAGGATCTCTCCTACCTGATCCAAAGGCTTTTGGACTTGATTTTGCTTTAGTGGCTATGTTTATTGGGATTTTTGCAGCCCAGTTTCAAGGAATGCAACTGACAGAAAAGACCAAGACCATGCTCTTGGTGCTATTAGCAGTAGCAGTGAGTTTCTTTCTCTTACTCTTTTTTGTTTCGCAACCGCTAGCAGTGCTAGCTGCGACCTTGATCGGCTGTTTTGTGGGGGTGGTCTGTGATGCGCGTGAATAGTTATATCTTCATGGCCATTCTGGCCTCAGCCCTCGTTACCTGGATTCCTCGGATCTTGCCCTTCCTCTTAGTCAAATACAAGGGACTGCCGGCTCCTGTAACCCGCTTTCTCAAATACCTGCCCATTTCCATTATCTTTGCCTTGGTTTTATCAAGCTTAGTAGATGGAAAAATTGGAAGCCTCCCGCAGTTTCACTGGTTGGACCTAGTAGTGACCATTCCCAGTCTCTTTGTAGCCTTTCGTTACAAAAATCTTATGGGAACCGTCTTGTTTGGAATTGTCTTGATTGCCCTGTTACGGTTGGCATTCTAGGTAAAATATTACAAAAATATTGCAATTGTTACAAAAATACTTGATTTTTGTAATAATTGAGGTATAATGGGAGTCAGAAAGATAAAGAGGTAATCGTATGAAAAAATCAATCTTCCGTTGGAGTGCCGCTGTTCTGGTGGCTGCTTCACTTGGTCTAGCTCTCGGTGGTTGTGGTGCAAAGGATAAAAAGACAGCATCCTCATCCGCAAAAGTATCTACCAGCAAGGTAGAGAAAAAAGCCAAAAGTAATAGCAAAAAGAGTGCAGCATCTTCCTCTCAGGCAAACAATACAGCTAGCTCTTCGACTCAAGCCAGTAGTGCGACAGCTTCAAAAGACTCTGGTAAGACTGAGAATGCGTCTACTACGACGCAAGCTACTGTCCCTGCAGAATTGGTGGGAACTTGGGTAGGATCTAGCCCACAAGCAGATGCGATTAAAATGACAGTGGATGCCAATGGAAATGTGACAACAGTGGTTAGCTTCAAAAATGATAGCGAACCGACTCGGACAGCGACCTATACAGCAAGAGCAGTCCAAGCAACAGGCAATATCTATTATTGGAATGTTGAAGGCTTTGATGGGGCTGATGCTTTGCTTCCTGGGATCACAGGGCTAGGTGGAGCAAACTTCCGATTTGAACCTGGTTTTGTCTTAGAAGAAGGACACTATACACCGATTGTTTTCACAACGGATCTCAATACAGAATTTGACTACACCAAATACAATGATTTCCGCTTTTCATTAACCAAAGAACACTAAAAAGACGAACTCGATGGAAAATCGAGTTCGTTTTTTTAGTAATGAGGGCTCCCTGCTACCCAACCGGTGCAGAGGGCGGATGTGATATTAAAACCGCCTGTATGGGCATTGATATCGAGGACTTCTCCTGCAAAGTGGAGTCCAGGAACGAGCTTGCTTTCTAGGGTTTTAGGATTGATTTCTTTAAGGCTGACACCGCCCTTGGTGACAAAGGACTTGGCTAGAGACATCTTTCCAGTGACGGGGATAGGCAACTCTTTGATCTTTTGAATGAGCTCTTCTGTCTGAGGAGGAGTGAGTTGCTTGGCTTTTTCAGGGAATCCTTGCGCCAAGAAATCAGCTAATCGTTCAGGAAGCAGGGCTTTGAGGCTATTTTTAATGGCCTTTTCTCGATGCTCTTCTAGAAAGTCTTTTAACTCTTGAGAAGAGGTTGTCGGAAGGAGGTCCAGAGATAAGATTTCACCGCCTTTAACAAAGCTGGACATCCGAAGGGCTGCAGGGCCAGAAAGTCCAAAATGGGTAAAGAGAAGGTCGTGTGTGATGATGTGTTTTCTGTAGCTGAGGGTCACATCTGTCAGAGAGATCCCTTGGAGGGCCTTGTGTGGAAAATCTGTCAAAAGAGGACTTTCTGCCGCTTCGAGATCTGTGATGGTGTGTTTAAAGTGGCGGGCAATTTCGTGTCCGTAGCCGGTAGAGCCGGTAGAAGGGTAGGATTTGCCTCCGGTTGTGACGATCAGCTTATCAGCTGTCCAAGTGTTTTCAGATGATTTGACGATGAAGATGTCTTCTGGCTTGGTGACAGAGACCACTTCACAGTTGGTGGCAATACTAGCACCTAGCTCAAGGATCTTATTTTCTAAGGCTTGAATAATGGTGCGAGATTGATCACTAACAGGAAAGACCCGGCCATGGTCTTCGACTTTTAACTTGACGCCATTATCGGTAAAAAATTGGATGATATCATGATTATCAAATTGGGAAAACACACTGTAAAGGAAACGGCCATTTCCAGGGATACCGGCCATCAAATCGTCTAAGGTCCCGTTGTTTGTGACATTACAGCGACCTCCTCCGGTACCTGCAAGTTTCTTACCCAGCTTTTTATTTTTTTCGATCAGTAGTGTAGGTTGGCCATAAGAGGCGCTGGCAATGGTCGCCATCATACCTGCTGGGCCGCCACCGATGACAATGGTGTGAAAGTGAGTCATGTCGTTCTCCCTTCTCTTGTTTTTTTCATGATTTGCTTTGTCCATTATATCATTTTATGGACGGCTTCGGAAAATGAAGGAATCAAAAAAACAAGCATCTTTCGATGCTTGCTTTCGAATGATTCTTCGATCAACTTATTACATGATTCCAAGGAAGTAACGGATGAAGAAGAAGGCAAGGACAGCACCAACAAATGGAGCAGTACCTGGTACAAGAAGACCATATTGCCAGTCGTTGTTTACTTTATCTTTGATTGGCAAGATTTGGTAAGCGAAACGAGGTCCAAGGTCACGCGCTTGGTTCATCGCGAAACCTGTAGTACCACCAAGCCCCATACCGATAGCCCAAACGATCAAACCAACAGTGAATGGAAGCATTGCTTCGTTGGCGTGTTCAGCAGCCATGATAGATGTCAAGAAGATAAATGTTGCGAACGCTTCGACGAAGTAGTTACGTGGAAGGTTACGGCAGTTAGGGTTTGTAGAGAAGATGTTACGGATAGCAACACCATCAATTTGACCTTCAGAAATCTTGAAGTGGTCAGCATACATAAAGTAAGCAATCAAAGCTCCAAGGAAAGCACCGATCATTTCAGCGATTGCGATTGGGAAGAATTGAGCGATTGTCAATTTACCAAGAAGGACTTTCAGCAAAGCCATAGCAGGGTTCATTGAAACGCCGCCAAAGACGAACAAGCAGACAGTGATACCGAATGCCCAAGTAGTGATCGCGAATAAGTGTCCAGTTCCAGCATATTTTGTTTTCTTCAAAACGTCGTCACAGTGTACGCCAACCCCGAAGATAATCATCAAAGCTGTACTCATAACTTCTGCAAGTAATTGATGTGTCATGTTAATTAATGTCTCCTAAATTAATAAATGTATTTTTGTAATTGGTGATAAACTTCTTGAATCGGCAACTGCATCTCCGTAGCAATACGCTGACAGTCTTCGTATTCAAGTGTTTTTTTAGTGGTAGATCCGTACTGGTTAATTTTTACCGTAACGGGTCCAAATTCCGTATCGATTTGTTCAAATCGACGTTGCATGACCTTTCGGTCGACTTGTTGGTATCGAAAACCAATGGTACTGGTTTCTTTGAACAAGAGAGCTGAAAAATCTTCCAACTGACTTCCTTGAATCAAGAGAATCAACTCAAAGCCAGGGCGATTCTTTTTCATAACGACGCTACGATAGTAGACATCTAAAGCTCCAGCGTCCAGGAAACGGTGGAGAATATAACCAAGTTGCTCTGGTGTTTGATCATCGATCGTAGTGGTGATCTCAATAATTTGATCTTCCGTGCGATGAACAACAGTGGTGCTGTGAGAGATGTCTTCTTTCAATAGCGAACCGCGTAAAGCATTGAATTTTCCAGTCTCTCTTTTACCAAACCCATAGCCCACACTTTCGATGGAAAGGTGAGAGGGGATTGGTTCAAAGATTGGTGACAATGCTTTAAGGAGGGCTAACCCTGTCGGAGTAATCAACTCCGTTTTAACTGTGAAGTCTTGAGTAATCGGAATAGTCGTTCCTTTTCTCAACTGCATCACAGCGGGAACCGGAACAGGCATTTCTCCATGGGCAACTGAAATAGTCCCACTTCCCTCAGTGAGAGGAGTAGAGTAAACCGTATCGATACCGAGCGATTCCACTAGGATGAAAAAGCTAACGATGTCGACGATGGAGTCAATTGCACCAATTTCATGGAAATGAATCTGTTCGACAGGCATGTTATGCACAGCTGCTTCTGCCTTTGCGATATCAAGAAAGACGTCAAGACTTTTTTCTTTCACAAAAGGACTCAACTGTGAAGCGGCAATCAGATCGTGGATATCCGCATAACTGCGAGCATCCGCGTGGGAATGGTGATGATGGTGTTCGTGATCGTGATGATGTTCGTGATCGTGATGATGTTCATGATCGTGATGATGTTCATGATCACGATCAAAATCACCTTCAATCCCCGTATCTTTCTCCCCGTGGTGAAGGTGAACATCGAAATCAGTTCCCCAAATTGCGCTTTTTGCGACGCGATGAACGTGGAGGTGGAAACCATCCACTCCCAGTTTCTCGAGTTCTGTGTGAAGAAGCTCGACATCTGCCCCAAGGTCCACAAGAAGACCATTGAGCATATCGCCACTTATTCCAGAAAAAGGTTCTAAAAATAGACTGGTCATCAGTTTTCCTTTCGATGGTGGTTGAGTCGATTGATCATACATGCTGAATAAGCTGCACCAAATCCGTTATCAATGTTGACGACCGTTACGCCAGAAGCGCAAGAGGTCAACATACTCATCAAGGTTGTTAGCCCTTGAAGGTTGCTTCCGTATCCAATGCTGGTCGGAACGGCAATAACGGGGACATCCACAAGGCCTCCTACGACACTGACAAGAGCTCCTTCCATACCGGCAATCACGATGATCACACTGGCTTTTTGGATCTCTTCTAAGCGATTGAAGAGGCGATGGATACCGGCGACTCCCACATCATAGATTCGGCGAACCGAATGGCCAAAGGTTTCTGCAGTGACTGCAGCTTCTTCTGCAACAGGAACATCACTTGTCCCTGCTGTGACGACCGCAATGTAGTGTTCAGGATCGGCTTCTTCCTTTTTAGAGTTGAGAACGAAGCAGCGGGCTTCTGGATAATAGTGGCCAGTCGGAAAGCGCTGAGAAAGAGCCTCTCCCTTTTGGAGAGAGACTCTTGTTGTGAGGATCGGCAATTCTTTTTGTGAAAGAAATTGCAGGATTCCTTCAATTTGCTCAACTGTCTTTCCTTCGCCGTATACGACTTCAGGGAAGCCGTTGCGACGTTGCCGGTCAGTATCAATTGCTGCATACCCTAGTTCTTTAACCCCGTTGATTTGCTCAAGCGCATCCTCTACTGAGAGATGACCTGCTTGCAAAGAACGGAGTGTTTGTTCTAGATTGGGTTGAAAATCCATGTTTGATTCTATTCAACAACGACAGAAAGTCCGTCGCGGATAACTGCTACTTTAGCATCTTTTCCTTCACGAGCAAAGGCTTTTTCAAGCGCTTCGTCAAATGAAGTTGCAAGTTCCATATGCATACCTGTGATCAATTCAGGATCTACAAGGTCAGATACAAAGATAACATGGTGGTGTACCAAAATACGTGCCAAGATTTGAGAAGTCCATTGGTCTGGGACAGTCTCTAAACGAGGTGTATTGATAGCTTGTTCCAAGAATTCTTTTGGATCTTCTACGTCAGCAAGGTTGCGATAGAAACCTTCTCCACCGTGACCGTCTGCACATCCAGCCACCATGATGATTGTTCCGCCTTCTTTGTTAGAAGCTTCGGCTGCAGTCATCCCTTTAACAGCTTGGTAGATGTTTTGGTCAAGTGGGAAACCACCGTTTGTAGAAATTGTGATGTCGCTTTCGATCTTAGACACATGTGCCAAGTCTGCAACGAAGTCACAACCAACTTTGTGGGCTTCAACCATGTCCCCAGCGAAAGATCCGATGATGTGTTTTTCGCCGTCCAATACAACGTTGACGATGAAGGCCAAGTTTGCAGTACGAGCAGCGTAAAGCATATCTTCGTGGATTGGGTTGTGGTCAAGGTTACCAGTACGTGCCTTATCAGAATTGATGAAGTCACCTGAGTGGTTCGCCATGATAGTTTTGTATGATGCGATACCTGGAAGGACTGATTTACGTCCACCTGAGAAACCAGCAAAGAAGTGAGATTCGATGAATCCTTCTGCTAGCAACAAGTCAGCTTCAGCAGCGATCTTGTTGATGATACAATCACCACCTGAAGGAAGTTGACCGATTTTAACCATGTCGTCGTCGTTTGTTGAAATGTGCATAACGATTTCTTCATTGTCAACGATTTCTTGGCCGTATTTGTTGATCAATTCTTCACGAGTTGAAGGACGGTGGAAACCAGTAGCAACCAAGATACGCACACGTGCATCAGGGTTAACTGAGCGAATACGACGCAAAATGATTGGAGTGATGATGTGAGAAGGAACAGGACGAGTGTGGTCAGAGCTGATCAACACAATGTCTTTTTTGCCTTTAGCAAGTTCTTCCAAAGTAGGGCTGCCGATAGGGTTATCCATTGAACGTTCAACAGTTTCTTCTTCAGACAGTGGGTTATGGAAGTTTTCCGCCTTAGACTCTAACAATCCTGCAAAGTTTTCATCTGGAATCTTTGCAACAATCGTCTTTTTGTCGTACGGTAATTTAATTTCTACCATTATTTGCGATCTCCTTTATTAATACTGATACTTATAGTATAATTCTTTTTAAAAAGAGGTGTGCATCAATTGATGTCAACAAATGTTAACTATATTGTTTAAGAACAGGTGTATCATTAGTGTGATTTCAAGAAAGAGCAGATGGGGAGGAAAAACCGTCGTGAATTCAGAATTTTTAGTGAAATTTTTGGAAGAGAGGCGAACGCCGATCGTCAAGAAAAAATACCATAGTTACCTCTCCTATCGTGGGATCAAAGAGGATTACATCTACATCTTGAAAGAAGGTGTGGTCAAGACAAGTGTCATCATGCGTGATGGGCGTGAGTTTAACTTTTCCTATCTAAAAGCCATTGACATTGTCTCTTTGATTCGTGATGAGGTGTCCAACTATACAGACTCACCTTTCAATGTGCGAGTGGAGACAGAAGAAGCAAGTTTTTATCGTATTCCTCGGGTCAAGTTTTGGAATTTTGTCAAAGAGCATAAAGAGCTGCAGGACTATGTGAGGGACTATTATCGTAATAAACTGTCTGAAAGTATGGAGTCTCAGCAGTATATGATGATGAATGGTAAAAAAGGGGCGGTTTGTTTTCATTTGCAAAAACTAAGCAGTTTGTTTGGTGTGGAGCAAGAAGACGGCTTCTTGATTGATTTCAACATTACCAATGAAGATATTGCCGGTTTTTGTGGGATTTCGACGCGAAACAGTGTCAATCGCATTCTCAATGAATTAAAACGAGAAGGTGTTTTGGATATTCGACAGCAAAAGATCGTGATTTTGGATAATGAACGGATTGAAGAATTTATCGGAAGGGAGCTATTCTAAGATGGCAACAGAAGCACAAATCAGAAAAGAAAAAGAAGAAAAATTACAAGATATTTTACGAAAAATCGGAAAGGTAGCCGTTACCTATTCAGGTGGGATTGACAGCTCTTATCTCTTGAAGGTGGCCTTGGATACCTTGGGACCTGACAATGTTATTGCGGCCGTCGTGAACTCTGAGATGTTTTCAAATGAAGAATTCGATCTAGCGCTCGACTTGGCCGATCAGCTAGGAGCACCTGTGCTTGGACTGGAAATGAGAGAATTGAGTGATCCACGGATTGCTGCCAATACGCCCAATATTTGGTATTACACCAAACAATTGATGTACCAAACTATTAAGGATTCAGTTACAGAACTGGGCTTTAAGCAATTGGTAGACGGCAATATTATGGATGATATCGACGATTTTCGCCCTGGTATCAAGGCTCGGGACGAAGCGGGTGTCCGCAGTGTCTTGCAAGAAGCCGGCCTCTATAAGACAGAAATTCGTCAATTGGCCAAGGAAAGAGGGGTCTCCAATTGGAATAAGGTGCCATCTTGTAGCGTTGCCTCACGCTTCCCATACGGAGTGAAAATCACTTCAGAAAATGTACAACGGGTTTTTGAAGGGGAAGAGTTCCTTGTAGGACTTGGCTTTGAGCAAGTCCGTGTGCGTGTGCATGGAGACTTGGCGCGCATCGAAGTGGAAGAAGACCATCTGCTTAAAGCCATCCAACTGCATGACAAGATCAATGACTACATGAAAAAAATCGGATTTACCTATGTAGCCTTGGATTTGGCTGGATATAAGTACGGCCGGATGAATGATGCATTGGATGAAAAAACAAAAGAAAAAATTATGGCAGGGTAAGCAATGAAGGAAGTGATAAGGTTCTGGTTCGAAGAGTTGAAGCCAGAGGATTGGTTCAAAAAATCAGAAGCACTGGATCAAGAAATGCGGGAGCGCTTTGAGGAACTTTATTGGAAGGCCAGTCGTGGAGAATTGTTCAGCTGGCGCGCTTCCGCCCAAGGGCGCTTGGCAGAGATTTTGCTTTTGGACCAAATCCCTCGGAATATTTTTCGAGGGACGGCCCAAGCCTTTATGACCGATTCGCTTGCCTTGGTCTTGGCCCAAGAAGGCCTAACACAAGCTCAAGAATTACCAGTTGTACAAAGAGGCTTTTTCTACATGCCCTTTATGCATTCGGAATCTTTAACCATTCATGAAGAAGCTCTGCGCCTATTTGATCAACCGGGCTTAGAAAAGCGTTTGAAGTATGAGAAGATGCACATGGACATTCTTCAACAATTTGGGCGTTATCCACATCGGAATGCCATCTTAGGACGGCCTTCGACCAAGGAAGAAGAGGAGTATTTGAAAGAACATTCTGGCTTTTAAGGGAAGATGAGGCCCACAGATTTCAAAACTCTTTTCTCTCTTCATGAAATTGCCTGAAACAGCAGGCATGATGTCAGAGTTCCCTCACCTAGGCTTTTCCAAGCGTCTAAAAAATGGTATAATGAACTGTAAATTTCACAATTTGGAAGGAATGTTATTGCTATGATGAATATGCAAGACTTAATTTAAGATTCTTTAGGTCTTGATATCATTAGAAATCTTGATTTTAAAGGCTTTAGAGTTCAAAAAAAATAACGATATTCAATAATATTACATTATATTGGACAGTAAATGGACAGTGACAGAGTGTTTGAAGGAGAACAAAAGAGGCTTAAATGCCTCTTTTTTATATGTTTGTGGACTAGAAGTAGATAGAATATATAGATAATATGTAACAGTTATACAAGCTATGTATTTTTTAAATGATATCACTTTGATAAATAAATAATCTAGTAGCCTCTAAAAAGACACTAATATATAGGGTGTTATTTGGTATTTTAAATTGACTAGGCTTTTATTCGAACTTGCTTGGAATTACTTATTTTCGGTTGATAGTAGCATAAATGATTTTTCTGTTAATCCAATCAATTTTTTTCTCAAATCAGATTGGTCGAATTTCCGAAGTATCCATCTTTCTTTTTCCATCGATTTTAATAGTTTCGTGACTGTTGGATTGGATAGATCTAAAAAATGCTCGATATTGGAATTCTGTCAATATTTTGGACACATTTTGTGAGGAAAATTTGAAGGCTAGCGCCCTTTGGTTGTTGGTGCACTTCTACGAGATCATAAAATGAATTTTATAATCACGTAGATTGATGTATTGAATATATTTATCAAATACAGTAGATATGTTAATTTTATCAGAAGAGATGGTTCAGACTAAATGGATACTAATCATATAATATTTACTATTTAATTATCAAAATGAATATATGACGGTATAATTAAAATTTCAGAACAAAATTAATCCTCAAATAAAAATTGAGTGTACCCAATGGTTATGGTATAATACACATAAAAATTATATCTAAAGAAAAGAGGAAACGGCATAGCATTAAATTATAAACCCTTGTGGATACAACTCGCCAAAAAGGGATTAAAGAAAACAGAAGTTATTGTTATTACACAGATTACAACTAATGTCATGGCACAGATGGGAAAAAATAAGCCAATCACATTTAAAAATTTGGCAAAAATATGTAATGCATTGGAATGTACTCCAAATGATGTATGTAGTTTTAAGGAGGGTGGAAATGAATGACTGAAATGAAAATAATGCTTGTAGAAGATGATACTAACTTAGCAGAGCTTATAAGGATGTATTTAATATCAGAGAATTGGGAAATCAGCATTTTTCATACTGGAAAAGAGGCGTTAGAGGAATTTGAAAAAAATAAATATGACTTGATATTATTGGATATTTTACTTCCTGATATAAATGGATTTGAAATATGCAAAAAGATAAGAGAAACGTCCACTATGCCAATCATTATGCTTACTGCCTTAGAAGATCCTATTCATAGAGTGCAAGGATTGAATATAGGTGCAGATGACTATATCGTAAAACCGTTTGAACCATCTGAATTGATTGCGAGAATTAATTCTCATTTTAGAAGAAATTATGTATTTACAAAAAATATTGTAAATACAATTAATTGTGATAGAGAAGTTAATAATTTAAAGATTAGCATTAAAACACATAAAGTTTACTATGGTAATATAGAGATTGAACTAACACCAAAAGAATTTGATATTTTGTGGTTGCTTATGGAAGAACCTGGTAAAGTGTATAATATGGATGATATACACTATAAAATATGGGGTGATAAGGTGCTAGAAAATGAAGTTAATCCAGTTATGGTTCATGTAAGAAGAATTAGAAGTAAGTTTGAAAAGATTGGGTTAAAATCAGTCATATTAACTGTTTGGGGAGTGGGGTATAAAATCAATGGGTAAGAAAAACCGTTTTTTTGTGGAAGGTATTATTTATCAAATACTATGGATATTTTTAAGTACAATCCTATTTTTCATTATTTACAAAATAATGGATAATTCTTTTGTTGACAGTGTAGATCCAGAATTGCCATTAGATAAATTTGCTTCCTTTTATTTTGAAATAGGTAAATATATAATACTTTTACTAGGGGCTGTTGCTATATTGATAGGGACATTTATAATACAGGAAAAAAGGTTTTATGTATATAATCAATATTTTGAGTCTGGACTGAATTATCTTAAAAGTGAAGATAAAGATTTAATACCATTTCATGAGTCATTATCAAAGGAACGAGATTTGTTTATAGAACTTCATAATTACAATAAAGAACTTGAAAAGGAGTATGAACTGGTATATAAAGAAAAAACAGATCTGCTAACGTATTTAGCTCATGATATAAAAACTCCTCTTGCGAATATGATAGGTTATATAACACTATTAAAAGACGAAAAAAATCTTTCTGAAGAACAAAAAAATAAGTTTGTTGATGTTATATATGAGAACATAAAATATTTAAATCGTTTAAGTGAAGATTTTTTTTCATATTTAAAATTCAATTTAAATGAAATTCCACTAAATTTAACGGATGTAGATATAAAAATTTTTTTTAGCCAGTGGGAAGAAGAAAAAAGTTTATCTATAAAAGATCATCTTTTAATTTTGGAGTTTTTAAATTTGGAAAACAGTAAGATTAAAACGGAACCACAACTTTTACTTAGAATAATGGAGAATCTGATTACAAATGCAGTTAATTATTCTGTGAAAGGAACAAGCATAAATATAAAGGTTGAGGAAATTAATGGAATGTTAAAAATAAGTGTTATAAACGATGTTTCTCCAAATTTAAATGTGAATTGGAATATGGTTACTTCAAAGTTTTATAGGGGAAATTTATCAAGACGAATAAGCAATAATGGATCGGGACTTGGACTTACAATTGTAAGTGACATTGTAAAACACTTGGGTGGAAATTTTGAAATTGGAGAGGAGAATAAAAGAGTTTGTGCTAAAGTAATACTTCCATATATATTAAATTAAATCGCAAAGAAAACGCAAGAATTATTTAAAGATACCGTTAAGTATAAAGCAAAGAGCTATTCTATAATATAAATAAGGATAGCTCTTTTATATTTGAATGGAATTATTAATTTGAATCATCATCTGTGATTATAAATATATAAAATGGAGGTGGAGTTTTATGAATTATAATAATTCTCATAGGTATAGGAACGGAGATTGAGTAGAGTTTTTGAAAACTTTATTCGGAAGAAAAATTTTACAAAAAGTTTAAGTATTTGAGAGAGGAGAATTTTATCATGAAAAAATCATTGTCATTAGTATTATTAACAGGTTTTATGTTAGTATCATTCGTACCAGCATTTGCAGCAGAAAAAACAAACTTACCATATGTTGAAGGTCTTGGTTATGAGGTGGAAGTATTTGAAGAAGATTATACTCTGCCAAGGTTGTTCAGTTATGATAGCGGATGGAAAAGTTTTTTAGGTGGAAAATGGAGACATGGTGTAGGTAGTGTCTATGTTTGGTCTAAATACGATCACAATAATAAAACACATAAAACTACAGTACAAGGCGCTGGTGGTCAATTCTCTTATTCGGGTTGGACAAGAGCTGGAAGTAGAGCAGAAGCTTCTTGGGAAAAAGCTTCAAGTGGTAATAGAGCTTGGGCTGATGTTAAATAACAATAAATAAAAATAGTTGAACGAGTTTGAGCGGTGCCACGTTGTTATTTTAGTATTGTGGCATTACTCATACTCGTTATTTTTATAAAGTTGGAGATGATGCAGAATGAAAAAAACAGTGGGTATACTGGCAATTTTACTAATTATAGTGATTGGTATAGGAAAGTTTTTCTATTCAGACGGTATGTTTTTAAATATATTCTTAAAAGAGTTTAATACTACTGTAAACATTGTAACAAAGCCAGAAATAGCTGATAAAACAATAATTGAATTGCAGAAAATCGCCAATAAAAATGATTTAAGCTTCATAAAGGAAGAATATATTCCTAAGAATAGTAGATTTGATAAACAGAAAATAAAGATTTACATTCATCTAAATGATTCTGAATGGTTCAAGAAATCTTTTAGAGATATATCTATTGCTGATAGCAAAGACAAATTGAATGATTTTGAGAATGTAAAATCAATGAGTTTACTCACGTCAAAAGATATAAGCTTAATTCCTTTTGAAAACGTCAGCAAGGAAAAAGTTAATGGGGATTATCATGTAAGAGGTACGGAAGTAAATATTAATAAGTTTATTGAAGAAATAAATCAAAATGAAAAATTAAAAACAGAGGTCGTGGTTAATCCGGATTATACTGTTTCTAGTGAATTCACACAGAAACAAGCATATCTATATATGCTTACGGTTTTTATTATATTTGTAGCTACTGTCTTTTGTCTAATTATTTATAATGGGATGCTTTCAAAGGAATTATCGATATCAATTTTACTAGGATACGACAAATTAACTTTAGCTATTTCTAAGGTTTTAAATATTCTTGCAATACCAGCAATAGTGGGACTTGTACTGACGATTGGAATTATAGAATATTTAGTTGCTCCTAGTGATATTTTAGGATTTATGATATCAATGAAAACAATACTTATTTTAGTTGCTTTTATAATAGGGGGGCTAATATCAATAGAGTTTATATTGATTTATCTCAAATTAAAAGGAATTAATGTTATTACCTTATTGAAAGGTTATAGAAGAAGTTATCATAGAAGTTCTTTTCTTATAAAAACAGGGTCGATTGTTATGGTTCTTTATTTAGCAATTGTAAGTATTTTAGGACTCGCTGATTACTCGAGTATGAAACAATACATTCCAACTTGGGAAAGCTCAAAATATTATGCAAATATGGCTTGTGCATGGTCTTGGAGTTATGAAAAAGATGATGATAAGTTCCATGAGATTGTTATTCCAAAGATGAATAATTTATGGAATAGTTTGGACGATAGTGGAGCAATATTATTTAATGCCCCAAACGTTAGAAAAGAGGGAATGAATGATGATGAGGAGTATCTAAATCAACAACCGTTTCAAGGCAATTATGCCTATGTAAATAAAAATTATTTACATATTGCTAATCTCTTAGATAAAGATACGAATAAAATAGAACAATATAAAATACATGAAAATGAGTGGATTGTTTTTGTTCCAGAAGATGTTAAAATTACTGAATTTGACAAAGAAAAAATTCATGAAGATCATATTTTTCAAAATATAAAAAAACAAGGTACAATTACAGAAACATATGTAAGGCTGAAAGATAATCAAAGTGTATTTTCTTTTGATAGTGGCAAAAGAATTGATGAAGCAAACTTGAAAAATTATGTTTTGGTAGCAGTAAATGGGAAAGAATTACTCCCAGATTATGGAATCAAACTATCATCTTTAGTAAATGGGCAGCTACATCCATATGTCAAAGAGCCTAGTAGAGGATACGAGAGTTTGAAGGACATAATTGAAGAAACAGAATCTGAGCCGTTTATACTCTATATCAGCTCAGTCTACGATGATATAGTTTCAAGAATAGACGAATATAAGATGGAGGCAAGTATATATGTTATTGGTCTTGTCTTATCTATTGTTATTTTAGCAACGTTATTAAAAATAGATAAAGAAACATATTTTTATAATCATGGACAACGAATAGATGTTTCTAGGTTGTTGGGATATGGATTTTTTGATATACATCATAAGAAAATTATTGAAAATATCGTTGGTTATATCATAAGTATTATTATTTTATTTATGGTTATTATGGTAACAGGAGTAATAAGTGATGTTGGACTGTTTATACCAAGAGATGGTTGGAGTATGTCTAAACTTTTGATTAGTTTAATAATAGGTATTTGTGGAAGCCTTATATGTTTTGGCATAGAAATTTTACAACTAAAGAAAAGTGAAAGAAGCATTGTACTTAGGTTAAAGGAGGGGTATTAAATGCAAAAAGAAAAGGAATTGCAAATAACCTTAAGAAATGTCTCTAAGAAATATGGGGAACACAGTATTTTGGAAAATATTAGTTTGGATATTTATAAAGGAGATTTTGTTTGTATCTTTGGGAAAAGTGGAGGAGGAAAAACAACACTTTTGAATATAATTGGGACATTAGAAAATTATGATAGTGGTAGTGTAACCTGTTTTTCAAATCGAGATCCTATAAAAGATCCTAAAGTAGGAGAGCTATTACGCAGAGAAAAAATTGCTTATTTATTTCAAAATTTTGCTTTGGTGGAAAAAATGACGGTTGAGGAAAATATGATGCTTGCTGCCAAATACAATCAAGAAAAAAATAAGAAAAATCTTATAGAAGCTGCCTTGAATAAAATGGGCATTTCAGACAAATTAAAATCGAAGGTTTATGAACTTTCAGGTGGAGAACAGCAAAGGGTAGCCCTTGCAAGAAATATGATAAAACCGTTTGAAATTATGTTGGCGGATGAACCGACAGGTTCTCTTGATTATGAGAATAAAAAAATTGTAATCGATACACTTATTAGATTAAATGATGAAGGTAAGACGATCGTAGTTGTAAGTCATGATAAGGACTTTGAAAAAGTAGCACATAAGAATTATATTATTGAAAAGTCAGCTATAAGGGAGGTGTTAAGATGAAAAGGAAGATTGCTTTATTAGTACCGGTTATAGCACTGTGCATTTGTGGTTTATTCTTTTACATGAACAGAAATAGTGATGATATTGATGTTGCATTTACAGTAAAAAATGAAACAAAAGAAAAAATAGATACAGTGGGTATTGCGATGGGGAAAAAATGTATTTTGAATAGAACAAATGGAGAAAAATTTTATTTTCCAAAAGATCTAGTCAAAGAAAAACAAGACAAAGCTATTGTTTTTGTAGTATCTAAAGATGGAATCATAGCAAAGTCAGGTGAAATAGATTTAAAAGAAAATAAAGAAGTAAGCATAAGGGAAATTAAAGAAGGAGAAATATCATTGGATATAGCTGCTCAAAAAACAGATATAAAAATTAGTATTCCTAGATTAGATGCTTGGAAAGTTAGTACAGATGAAAAATTTATCAAGGGTTCTTATGAAGCAAATACTGATTCGCAATATACATTATATTTATTAGGAAAAGGAGGAAAATTAGGTATTTCCAGTACAGAAATGAAAGGAATACGTGTTATTGCAAGTTGGGAAAAACCGAAAGATAAAATAGATAGTTGGCTTATATTTAATGATTAAAAACACAATATTTGTAATAAAAGTTGTAAAATAATAATTTATTGTTAGGGGAGGATTTTATACTGACCCCAAAAAGATAGACAAATAGGCTATCCAAAGGATTTAGTTCTGTATTTCACATGACTAAATCCTTTTAGTTTTACCTGGACAACAAGTGAACTATAAACGGGTATTTAGATTTATTAAAAATAACCAAATTTGTATCAATTTCATTTTTGAATTCATCAGATTTCCCGAAAGTTATTATTTGCTATTATAATAGACATTTCTTCATTTTTCCGTTATAACAGACACTGACATACTCTTGTAATATTATTTTGGTATAATTAAAATTATAGAAGGAGGCACAGATTATGAGAAAATTAATAGGTATATTACTACTTTCATTATCAATAATTACGTTAATTGCTTGCTCTAAAAACAACTACCAATCTTTAGATGGTGAGTATTATTGGATCTCAAGTGAAAGAAACGAGTTAGCGTTTACTATTAAAGGAAATAATGCTTCCATTGAGCATGGAGAAGCCGACGGCTTTACCATTAACAAACAAAAGAATACGATCGAATTAACTGGACAAAATATTGCAAGTCGAACAGAAGAATATTCATTTAAAGATGGGGTCTTTTCTGTTGATATTAGTGGAGTTAAGCACGACTACTATCTTAAAGATAGCGAAGCATATAAAAACGCTCTAAAACAATATGGATATAAATAACATTATTCACACCTATTTTACCGAATAGGTGTTTTTTTTGTGCTAAATAGATTACTTCAAAAAACTTTTAAGCTTATTCTTAACCGAATAGCTTATATTTCATGTAAATTAGCTTAATCAAAGAAATTGGATTATATTTTATTATACAATGGATTCATGAATAATTTAAAAGAAGCAAATATTAGAAAAGTCATTTGGCATATTAGACGTCACCTAAACGAACTATTAAACTCACAGGATGAAAAATATAGGAAACATGAAATGTTTCACCTAAGATCTAGTATTGAATGTTTAGAACGTGTAATGAACAACGAAAAACCCTATCCACCTATGGATAGGGAAGAAGTGTTTTAAAAGTCATTGTATCTATTATATTATAAAATTTAGTATTAACAAAAGTATGTTTTTTAAATGATAAAAATAGATACGACCATCCCAGATAGGTTTTCTATCCCTTTTAGAAATTTCTCTGTAATAGTGTAGGAGAGATTTTCCTCCTACAACCGTTTCATAAGTATTAATCTATACGCTTACATATATCTTTTGGTCTCTATCCCTTTAGGTAAAAATACCGATTTTATGGTATAATAAAGATAACGTTATACAAGGAAGTGTGCCATGACTCTTGATGTAAATAAAGAAGAATTAACAATTTTAGGGATTCCCTTTGATAACTTTTCAGATTTCGATACCGTCTGGTATGCTATTGGGTCATCAATGATTGAAAATTATGAACCTACTGTTCAAGATGTGATTGATTTAAAAACTTATGTTATCAACAAACGAAAGGAATTGAATATTGGTTAAAAATCAATACGAAGGCTATGAGTACATTGACCCCAATCACCAATATACCTATCCAAATTCTACAGTCTTAATCAACAAACAAAATATTACAAATATTGAAGAAGCCTATCGGAATGAGCATTTATTCGTTACTAAAAGGCTTGCAGACTTGCGCTTGAAAACCATTGAAGTATATTCCATTAGTGATATTTTAGCCATTCATAAATATTTATTTCAAGATGTCTATGCTTGGGCGGGGCAATTTCGCAAGGTGAATATCTCAAAAAATGGGAATCCTTTTATGTCAATACAATCTTTCAGTACTGCCCAAGTATATATAAACCGCCTTATTCATACCTATTATCAAACTGCTAATTCAAAAGATGGGATTATTAAACAATTAGCAAAAATTCTTGATAATCTTAATTATTTCCATCCCTTCCGAGAAGGTAATGGACGAACTCAACGAGAAGTTATTCGTTCCTTAGCACTGTCAAAAGGATATTCTGCACAAATACGTGTTGAGCAAGATGACGAGGTTTACAATCTTTATATGGACGGAACAGTCTATGGAGATTTAAGAAAGTTAGAAGAACTACTTGGTAAAATACTGGAAAAATTGTAAATTAGTCTACAAAAATACTTCTATATTTTTAAATATCCTAAATATCACAGAAAATTATAACTTACCAAGGTTTAAATCATAATAGATAGACAAAAAGCTTCTGAAATCTAACATTTCAGAAGCTTTTTTCTTGTCATAAAATGGCTACAACTATTATTATTCAATACATATTATATCTATTTATTAAAATAATTAATAATTAAGTAGTGGTCCGCTAAGATGAAATTCAAAATTTGTAACATCAACTAAACCAACAACTTTGTCACTTTGATATAATTCCATCAAAAATTGTGCCATCTCTTCACTTGTGTGATATTTAGCAAAATGCTCATCATAATCATATTCTTTAGAATCTGTAGCAACTTGACCGAATTCCGTTTTTGTGGCAGCTGGAGCTAAAACCTTAGCTTTTAATTGATGTTGATTTGCCTCTAGTTCCAATGCCAAGCCTTCTGTAAAAGCACTGACATAAAATTTACTTGCACAGTATGTAACTGCATTTGGAACCATCATGTATCCGCCTCTAGATGATAAGTTAATCAATTGAGCGCCTTTACAATCTTTATAATCTCTCACATATAGAGTTGATAGAATTGTTAAAGCTTCAATGTTTAGATGGATTAATGTTATTATCTTTTCTAAATCTTGAGATTCAACCTTATCATAATTTCCAAAACCAGCATTATTTATTAGCGTAGTAATGTGATATTTTTTCAAGCTTTCATAAAGAGCAAAAACATTACTGGACTTCGATAAATCAACAACTTTAATAACAACATCTAAATCCGGATAATGGTTCAAAATCTCTTGCTTCAATTTTTCTAGTCGTTCTTGACGCCGAGCAATTAAAATAAGATTCGTTCCTAATTTTGCAAATTGTCTTGCTGTCTCCGCTCCTATACCAGCACTGGCTCCAGTAATACAAGTATAATTCTTCGTTTGTTCCATACTATTTTCTCCTTTACAGATTGCTATTTGCATTTTTTATAAGAGTCGCTGCTCCCATCAAGGTTCTTGACAGCCTTATCACTAAGCCCCTTTGGAGCTCTCTATTCCTTCAAACCAATTTTTCGTCTATATGGTATTACCTCCTCTCCTAGCTTTATATCAAATTCCTTTGATACTATGTATTTTACATAGTAAAGCGCACTTTATGTCAAGAGAAAACTGAAAATTTTTTAATTTTTTAAAAATTATGCTAAAATAATAAAAAATAAAGGGGGGAAATATTATGGCTTACTATTCTATTGGAGAATTTGCTAAAAAAACTGGACTTCCTATTCCCACACTTCGATACTATGAGCAAGAAAAATTGATTTACTCACACAGAGAAGAAAATAATCGTAGATACTATGATGACTCTGATATAGCGTGGGCTCAATTCATTATTAGATTAAAAAAGACAGGAATGTCTATTAAAAATATGCAAGAATACGCTGACCTAAGATATAAAGGAGACTCCACAATTCCTCAACGACTTAGACTACTATTTTTTCAACTTGATGAACTTCATAAGCAACAAACTGAAATTAACCAACATATTGATTTTCTTGAAAAGAAAATTAAAACTTATTTAGGTATTAATCCTAATTAGCACCATTATTATTTTCTTTATCTAAAAAAGGGATTGACAATTGAACTCTTTTTATATTACTTGTTAAATGGTTGTAATTGGGATTTTCTTAAGTTGAACTTGTAAAATAGAAGTGTATACATTTTTAATCTATAGTCGTAGAGATTTAGTAAAACTATAGCCAAATATAGATCTTTTTCTATAATTTACTAATGTCTGTTATAATGGACATTATTTGAAATTTCCATTATAACAGACATTAATACAGTTTTGTAACATTATTTTGGTATAGTAATATTATAAAAGGAGGCGAGAAACATGAGAAAAATTGTTAGCATATTATTGTTGTCATTATCAATAATTACGTTAATTGCTTGCTCTAAAAACAACTACCAATCTTTAGATGGTGAGTATTATTGGATCTCAAGTGAAAGAAACGAGTTGGCATTCACTATAAAAGGTGATAAAGGTTTCATTGAACATGGAGAAGCCGATAACTTTAAGATTGATAAACAAAAGAAAACCATTGAGTTAACTGGACAAGATATTGCAAAAAGGACAGAAGGATATTCGTTTAAAGATGGGGTCTTTTCTGTTGATATTAGTGGAGTTAAGCACGACTACTATCTTAAAGATAGCGAAGAATATAATAACGCACTAAAACAATATGGATATAAATAACATCATTCACACCTATTTTCTCGAATAGGTGTTTTTTTGTGCTAAATAGATTCCTTCAAAAAACTTTTAAGCTTATTATTAACCGAAAGTCAAATCTATTTTTTGTTCAAATTTTGGTCAAAGAAACAAAATATACCATCCTATTTTAAAAAACCGAATTGTGATGATTGCCGATAAACAAACACTTTGATTTTTCTTTTTATTTCTTTATTCTTCTTATCATGCAAGATTCAGAGAATAAAGCTAGTTGCAGCCACTGCTCCAACACTAATTAAGGCTTTAGTT
>NZ_KV813668.1 GCF_001813675.1 Streptococcus sp. HMSC078D09 | reverse complement strand
GTCAGACACTTGCCCGTCACTTGTCCGTCAATGTATTTTTTTTGACCTGTAACCCGTTTCCCTTCAACCACCAAGTCTGTTTTTTCTAGTAACAGTTCGCGGTATCGTGAGGGTTGTACTCGGTCTGCTCTGATTTTGTTTTGTTCTTCAAAGTCAGTAATAAAGTAAACCATGTCGTCGTTTAGTGGTAAGATGAATTTTTTTACAACCAGCAACCCCAGCGAGTCTTCCTTAGCTCCGATCATTCGGACGATTGGAAAAGCCTCAACCACTCCATCGTCGTCACTCGATAAAATCAAGTGAGTATATAGAGCTTGCGCTTCGAACGGCATCATTAAAAATTTTCGACTTTGAAAAATCTTTTTAGATAACATTCTTCTCTCTGCCATCCTTCTCCTTTCTATTCACTCTGCCAGATTGTCGCATTTATGCGACTGTCTCGCTAAAAAAAATGGCCATAGCTTCATCTTTCGAAAGATCAAGAGCTGACACGATCAAATTTACTTCTTTGATCGAAAAGTTGCCATTTCGCTTCATCTTGCGGTAAAACGTACTTTTAGTAACACCGATTTTACTTGCAAGTTCTTCTTGCGTGGTATTTCGTTCTACGATTTTACCTTTCAACTTTGATACATTAACCATGTATTCTCCTTTCATTTTGTCGCACTTCTGCGACTTGTTGAATTAAGTATAACATGACCGAAAAGTTTTGTCAACAAAAAAATCGCATTTTTGAAACTTTCTTGTTGCGTTTTTGAAACTAAAGATGTAAAATTAACGTGTAATATATAAGAGGAGAAAAAACCATGAACGTCGGAGAAAGAATTAAATTAAGAAGAAAAGAATTGAAGATCTCTGCCGATACCCTCGCTGAGCGCGTGGGAGTTTCTCGCTCAACTATATTCAGATACGAAAGAGGGGATATAGAAAAGGTCGGTCCAGAGGTACTAAAGAAGATTTCTGAAACATTGAATATTTCGCCCGCTGACCTTATGGGTTGGGAAGATGAAGCAGAACAAACTGCTGAAACAAGGTACTCAGAAACAGATCTGCGCAAGCTGGCAGAGAGCGCAAAGACTTTCGACGGTAAGCCACTAACAGAAAGCGACATACAAGCGATACAGAATATAATAGAAATATACCTACAAGGCAGATTATGACGATAGAAGAAATATGCGACAGTGAGGGAGTCACCCTTGCTTACTTTGATAACGACCTATGGCCACGACCGGGAATGATAATCTCGGATATGAGGATTATCTTTGTTAATAAATCACTAACTAGAGAGGCCCAGAAAAGGGTCATATTGCACGAATTGGGCCACTTAAACCACACCAAGGCTAATTATATTATCAACCCGATAAAGTGCGAAAATGAAGCCAACCGGGCCATGATACACGCGCTTTTAAGAGAGGAGCTGGAAAGAGTAGACAAGGAAGATTTTAACTATTTAAACTTTATGGAACGACACAAACTTAAATCAGTAACCGACGAATTAATGGTAATTGATGAATTTTATAGGCTAGTAGGATAGCCGGGAGGAAAATATGAAAAAGGTAACATTTGCAGCAGTCGCAGTACTCACTATATTATTGACCGGATGCAGTCAAAATGAAGCAGATACGGACCAAAGTCAAGAACCAAGCACTGAACAAGTCTCATCATCAAGTGAAGTATCGACTTCTTCAACTTCTTCTAGCGATGTTTTACAAGGACGTTCTGCTTATGATGTTTTTGTGGAAAATTTCAAAGCATGGGTACATGGAGTTGATCCTAAAGCGTCTGTCAATTCAACCGAGAAAGATATAGCAATCACTATTTCAGATGCCCTAACCGATGAACAGATTAAACAGGCTCAACCTATGGTTGACGGTATGCTTAAAATAAAACAGTCCGGAGAGAATGAGCTTAGACAGTATGACCCAAACTTTAAAGCTCCAAACCTTATCGTTTTAGATGCTAATGCAAAAGTTATTGCGCAGGAGAAAGACGGTAAAATGATTTTAGACAAATAAAAAAAGCCCCACGCTCTCAAAGTTTGGCGACTTCAAGCGTGAGGCAATCAAGATAAAGAAAGGTTTCAAAATGACAAATTTTGAAAGGTGTCTTTCTATACTCTATTTTATCAGAAAGTGAGTATAAAGACAATGAATAAAGTAGCGTTATATGTGCGCGTGTCAACTACTTCTCAGTTGGAAGAGGGCTACTCGATAGAAGAGCAGAAAGCAAAACTTGAAAGCTACTGCGATATAAAAGACTGGCACGTTTACAAAGTATATACAGACGGAGGTTTCTCTGGCTCTACAACCGAGCGCCCAGCACTGGAGCAATTAATAAAAGATGCCCAAAGCAAGCTATTTGATACGGTACTAGTATACAAGCTGGACCGATTGAGCCGGAGCCAAAAGGACACGCTTTACTTGATCGAGGATATCTTTTTAAAGAATAATATTGAGTTCGTAAGCCTGCTAGAAAACTTCGACACCTCGACACCATTCGGGCGAGCCGTTATAGGGCTTTTGAGCGTATTTGCACAATTAGAGCGCGAGCAGATCAAAGAGCGTATGCAGTTAGGCAAGCTGGGTCGAGCTAAATCTGGTAAGTCTATGATGTGGGCTAAAACTTCCTACGGGTACAACTACGACAAAGAAACAGGGTCAATGACTGTTAACGAGTATGAAGCCCTGGCAGTCAAAGAGATATATTCATCATACTTGGCTGGTATGTCAATAACTAAATTGAGGGATAAGATAAACGAGGAATACCCCAAACAACCAGCTTGGAGTTATCGCACAATTAGAGGAATACTAGCCAATCCTGTATATTGTGGCCTCAATCAATACAAAGGCCAAACATTCCAAGGCACACACAAGGCTATAATCTCGCTAGATGATTTTGAGCAAACGCAAAGAGAGCTGGCCAAACGGCAGCAGACAGCAAAGGAACTCTCAAACCCTCGACCATTCCAGGCTAAATATATGCTATCCGGACTGGCACAATGCGGGTACTGTCACGCGCCCCTTAAAGTTATTTTAGGGGCTGTAAGAAAAGACGGTACACGCTTTAAAAGATACGAGTGCTACCAAAGACACCCGCGAAAAACAAGGGGTGTCACGGTTTACAACGACAATAAAAAGTGCGAGTCTGGCTACTATGACATGGAATTATTAGAGCATCATGTGTTAACACGCATCGCTCAGCTACAAAACGACCCAGACAAAATAAAAGAGCTGTTTTCGGACGATGCCAGCCCGGCAGTCGACAGGCAGGCAATCCAAAAACAAATAGACAGCCTAACACTCAAACTAAGCAAGCTGAACGATCTATACCTGGACGATAGGATCACGCTGGACGAATTAAGAGCTAAGTCTTCAGATTTCATCAAGCAAAGAACCGCCCTGGAAGGTGAAATAAAAAAAGCCTCGAATGATAAGCGAGCGGGCAAAAGAAAGAAAATTGAAAAGCTATTAGATGCTAGTAGTGTACTGGATATGGCCTACGATAATCAGAAAGTTATTGTCAGAGAGTTAATTGACAAGGTGCAAGTCACATCTGACAAGATAGTTATCCGCTGGAAAATTTGATAAATTTAGTTACGCTATTTTCAAT
>NZ_KV813667.1 GCF_001813675.1 Streptococcus sp. HMSC078D09 | reverse complement strand
GAACATGGCGGAATCGAAAACGAATCATTGTTTGCCTACAAGAAAAACATGAAGTCGTTTCAGGAATCAAAATCCACTAAAGAGTTGAGAACACGGATCCATTTTAAAAAGGTTATCGAAGCCCACGAGGAAGGAAAGAAAGATCAGATCCTAACCGTGACCATTGATAGCCCACTGATTAATAAATACAAGCATATCTACGAAGCGGATATGGAAGTACAAGATCAGGATGTCGTGGATCAAAAAACGCTTGAGGAATACGGCAAGCGCTATTTCCGAGAAACTCTGTGCGACATGATTGAAGAAAGCCTTGAGATTGATGTTGTAGGTCAGGCAGATCAACCAGTACACATGTTTGATATCGTGAGCATCTTCCACGAGGACTACGATGTGGATTTGCGAAAAAAAATCACGAAATACAAGTTTAATCCAATGAGCATCAAACTTGTCAGCATCGGTTTTGGTGAAATTGCTAGAAGTTTAGCAGACTCTATCTCAGGAATGGTCAATGATTCTGTCGATAAGAAAATGAAGTCTTATGATGCAGAATATGAAGCGAAAGTGCAGAAGCTTGTAGATAATGCCAATGCTGAGTATGACAAGCAAGCAAAAGAGCTGGAACTTAAAATCACAGACAGGATTGAGCAAGCCAAAGCACAAGCTGAAGTGGTCAAGCAAGAAATCTCAGCGCAAGTCACTGACAAGATCAATGCAGCAAATCAAGCCAATAAAAATGAAATTGTAGAAGAGTTCAAAGCTCAATACAACGGCATTGAATTTAAGATGGAAGGCCTGAAAGCTACTACTGATCAATTAAAGACCAGTGATGCCGATATCCAGAAACTGATCAATGATTTCAAAGATCAGACACAAAACCAATTTGCTGGAATCCAAGGCGCACAATCACGCTTTGAGCAGACTACAGAGAAAGCCATCTCTGACCTGACCAATGTGGCCAACGGCAAAGCAGATCGGTCTTACGTTGAACAGACAGTGGCAGGAGTCAAAGAAGAATTCTCTAGCTCTACTTTTAGCGGTGGACCAAACCTGATTAGGAACAGTGATTTTAAAAATGGTACGAATGAATGGGAATCTACTCAAAATCTGGGAAGATTGGTTAAGCATGGCTTTTATCACAATAGTCAGAAATACCTCATGCGTCTAAGTAATTCAACTCAAAGTGAAAACTTCTTGTATAGTCCACGTTTCGAACTCGAACGAAATACAGACTATATGCTGAATTTCCGAGGATTTAACAACGGTGCTCTGGTCAGTTACGACGTTTTCATTTTAGGAAGAAAAGCAGGCGAGACCAGTGCTTTTTCCGTATCAAAGAAGGTTGTTGATGGCAAAAAATTATCTACTTCTAGATGCGAAGATGTCTCAATAACGTTTAATTCCGGAGAAATAGATAATGCATTCATTCGTTTTGATAACAATGGTGCACGATCCGGTACTGCTGATTTATACATTACAGAGGTTGACTTGTACAAGGGTTACAAACCTCGTCAGTGGCAACCTGCCCCAGAAGATCAGGAATATATCGTAACACAAGCACAAGCCAGCTTTGAACGTACCGCTAATGGGCTAACGCAGAAGGTCACAGCGTTAGAGGCAAGTGCTGATGGACTAGCCTCTAAAATCGCAGAGTATAAGCAGACAGCAGATGGACAATTTACCACAATCACCAGCCAATTGGGCGATATGCTCAAAAAGACGGATATCAATATCACAGATGGCCGAATCTCATTTGGGACCGGAAAAAGTATTGATGGACGAACCATCAGCTCACTACTTGTGCAAGAACCAGAAGCCATTGCTTTGATCGCAAAGATGATCAAAGTTAAAGGTGACATGGTAGTTGATGGGTCTATCACAAGCAGTCATCTGGCATCCCAGAGCGTCCGAACAGGCCACATGGAATCTGGCTCAGTAACAACTCAGATTTTGGCTAGTAATGCGGTAACAGCGGATAAGCTACTAGTGGATTCAGCCATGATCAACAAGCTTGTATCGAATCAAGCATTTATCAGAGAGCTTACATCACAAAAAGCCTTTATCAC
>NZ_KV813666.1 GCF_001813675.1 Streptococcus sp. HMSC078D09 | reverse complement strand
GGTAACCCTGCAATCCCAATGGATGATGATACACCAGCAACCTTTGAAGATGGATCAACTACGAAGACCATTCCAGGTGAAGGAACTTACACAGTTTCTCCAGACGGAACAGTAACCTTCGTACCAGAAAAATCATTCACAGGAACAGGTACAGGCGTAACCGTGAAACGTGTTGATAAGAACGGTACTCCAGTTACTGCAACTTACACACCGAAGATCACTCCAGTTGTACCAACTGCTGATCCTGCAACATCTACAGACATCCAAGGTCAAACGCAAACAGGTACACCAAGCTTCACACCTGGTAACCCTGCAATCCCAATGGATGATGAT
>NZ_KV813665.1 GCF_001813675.1 Streptococcus sp. HMSC078D09 | reverse complement strand
AGAGCTTACATCACAAAAAGCCTTTATCACGCAACTTGCCTCGATTGATTTCTCTGCTGAACGTATTAGTGGTGGTAGGATTTTATCTAATAAGGGAGCGATGAAAATTGACCTAGATAACTCGGAAATTGATTTTAATGAAAACGCTCGAATTGAATTTAAGTCTGGTAAAAATGTACTCTTTAGACAACGCACACATCCTCAGAAGAAGCACAACACTATCGGAGCGTTGATGTTTAAAGATTCCGTACATGGCGGTGTTGCGACCACTTTAGGAAATACATCTCATAAATGGATCAACGAAATGACCGACAACCCATCAGATGCTGGGGCGGACGGATCTTTCGCCGGTATCAGAATATTTCGTGATAGTCGTGAAACTCCTTACGACAGGGTGGAATTAGTCGGAGACCGAATCCAATTTAGACACTCTGTGCGTCAAAATGGCGGACTACAATTTCAAACTACTGGATTCACAGTTCCTTCGCACGGGGAAGGAGGGCATGCCGGAGCGTGGAATTTAGGCGTACTACTTGAACATTTCAGACAGAATTTTGAAATAATACGCAAAAAAAACCCTTCATGGGGGCTTAATATATATGGCTTCCCATTCTACAATATCAATTCTGATCAAACAATTCCATTTGACCAATATATCTAATAAGAGGTAGCAAAATGAACGAAAGCACATACATAGCAATCATCACTGATTTAGCCAACCAATTGGCGAATAAGACAATCAACGAGGCTGAATTTAAAGCCCGACTTACTAAATCTCAGGAACATGTAGCTCAACTCGCTCAGGAAATTGAAAGCTATCGCTCTGTCCTAGAGTCTGACAAAGATTTGAAGGACCTGTTTGAAGAAATCAAAAACAAAAACGAGGTAACTAAATAATGGATTACAAAGTACAATTTAAATCATACGATGCAGTAGCTAACACTACCAAAGTAGCAATCAAGCAAGACTTTCCGTACCGTGTTTTCGAGGAAATTTTGCCAACAAACCGCACGACTGAAGATGATGCAGCACTGGTTGAAGCAGTATTGAACATCGTGCGCATGGAACTTGACACATCTGGCGCTGTGGTAGCAATCAAGAAAGAACTTGATAAGTCTGTTGAAGCTAACAAGGACGCTATTGCTAAGATCCAAGCTCTTACCAAGGACAACGAACAAAAAGCAAACCAAATCCAGAAGATCAAAGAAGTGGCAGAATGGAGCGTACTTGCTCGCGTAACTGACGTTGACCACCCACTAGACCCTACAGTATTCAAACGTGGCCTTGAGTTAGTAGACCTTGGAAAAGTTGGCGCAACTTATCCAGCACAAGCGATTTTCGCGATCGAGGATCCAAACCACGTTGAGAAATTTAGCGAAGGTAAGCGCGTGATGATCCAAGTTAACCAACCATTTACATATAATGGAGAAACACTTGAGCAACTCGCAAGCCTTGAGCAAAACGGCAAACTTGCAGTTTGGAAATGGACCGAACCAAAAGAAAACACACCTCAACCAGCGGGAGAGCTTGAGACTCAACCCGTCCAATAAGCTGGTAGCATAATAGGGGGGTGGTTTAATTGGACCTATTGGCACTAGTTGACAAATTGACTCCCGTTTTAGTCGTTATCATTCCAAGT
>NZ_KV813664.1 GCF_001813675.1 Streptococcus sp. HMSC078D09 | reverse complement strand
TGTGTATGGGTATCTGTTTGGTCTCATTCTGTTACCTCCAATAATTCGGGATTTTCGTAGACGTTGCCGATGATTTCTCTATCGCTAACCACATTACACAATCGTTCAAAATTATCGTATCGAATCAAGCTATTTACAAACATTCCTAAATCTTCTCTGTATTCGACAAATCCATTCAACAAACCATCCTTTGTGCCCAAAATATCTTTCTCATATATCTCCCGTAAATTTTTGTCAAACATCCCTGTGAAACGTCCTACTGATTCTATATTTACAGGACACCAAGAACCTATTGTAATGTATTGTTCATTGGCTTCTACCACTTCGTTGATAATAAACGCTCTTCCTCCATCTTCAATTAAATGTCCGTATTGCCATTCTCCTTTGCTGTCTTCGTCAATGGATAACCCTCTAAATTTTGGAATCATTCTTTCACTTCCTTTACTTCAATTCCCTTACAATCAAAGATCCAGCCAAAGCTGGCTTTTTCGAGCTCTTTGCGGGTGTGCTTTACGCGAAAATCTAACGGTTCACTTTCTCCGCTAAAAAACCAACATTCTGAACTTATATGACAATTTAGGTAATTGTAGCCTTCATCCGCTCCTTTTACTTTAACAATATACCGCTTCTCTTTCTCGATCTCGTAACCAAACAGCTTCATCTTAATTAAGGTTTCAACAGGATCATTCTCACATTCAGCCAACCACTCGGTAAATTGTCTATTTTTAATCTTTTCTTCTTCTTGTGTATATTTAATCCAATCCCAAATGTTAAATTCAAGTCCTTCCTTGTGTTCCTCATACCAATCCGCTACAAACTGCTTTACTACTGGCTTATTCAACTCTTGCCGAACCTTATCAGCGTCTTTTAATTGCTGACCGACATATTCGCCCTCAAACCTCCCTTGCTCATAACCAGTCTTGTATTTTAATATTCCATAATCACTGCCTAGTTCATTTAAAATTGCATCTAGCCATACTATTTGAGTGCCACTATCAAAATCTTTAATTCGTGCGATAACATTTTTTAGTTTAATCAGTTGTGGTTCGTCAATCTTTTTATGCACAAGGTTTTCATCAATTTCTACAATATCCATGTTTTCAAGCTGGATTTGTAATCCCTTATGACCTAATGTATCTGCAGAATACCCTACAACATAACCACCTAAATAAACTTTATCTTTATTCATGTTCAATCTTCCTCCAAGTCATCGATTTTAAAATAGTTAATATTTTTGGGGTTTACAAAAATATTTCTAATCCTCATTAAGTTCCCGTTATTAAACTGACTAATAATTTTTCTCAACTCTTCTTCATCAAATTCATTTGCTACAAACTTGATTTCATTCAAATTTGTAAAACTAATTGTGAATTTTTTGTGTTCGCAAAAATCTAATTCATTCATTCGGTAAATCCTCCTCTTTCACAAACGTTCCATCAATCCATTTACCCTTGCGGTCCTTGATCTCGTTATATGCGATCTCAAAGCAATCTACAAACTCATAGTCAAATGCCTTACTAATGGATTTCAAGTAAGCCACTGCACGTACTAAATTATGTCGACACATTTCTTTACTTGCCAAATCCTGCGACAACTGGAACTCTGAAATATTAGCGTTCAGCAATTTAAAACATTCCATTGCATCCTTGCGTCTGATATTGTCCGATTCCTCGAAGATACTATGCACATCTTCCTTGATTAATAATGCAAGCCCTACGACAACTACTGCACAATCACCGATGCTGTCCTTGGTAAGCTGTTCTTTCTGCTTGGCGTATCCAGCGCATAGCTCGCCTAATTCTTCAAAAAGTTTGAGCGTCTGTTTAAAGATATCTCCCTTCGTGATATCCCGGTCAATAAACCACTGTCTAGTTAGCTCGGTTAGTTCCTCGATTTTGTCAATATCCATCTATCATATCCCCCTCGATTTCTTTTAATTTCTTGTCTATGGCTTTAATTTCCTTGTGTAGCCATTCGCGATAGTTCGCGCTGTAGTGATGTCCTCGCGTATTGCTGATCGTTTTAAGCTGTAGTTCCTCGCTCAGCCGTTTCTCATATATCCGCTTGGACCGTAGTAAGTTGTCTTTTTCCATTTCAAATACCCAAACGATGATTTTCTAGGCCGTCCCTAAAGCTGTACATTTCTTCAAAATATAGCCCAATCAAGATCGCGTCTGCTTCATCGTCCTTAACATCTTTATTAAATTTATCTGCCACGATGTCGATTGCTTGCTGTTTCAAAACCTGCCGGCCTTTGCCTTTAATATCAAAGTGCTTTCTCCAGGTCCGCACGTTGACAAAGTAAACACGATCCGCAATGAGCCGGGAAAGGATAATGCCCGTTGCGATCCCGATCTTAACCATCGTCTGCTGGTTGCCACCTCCGACGTTGTTCTGCTCGATCACAATCTCTTTAAAGGGTTTGTTATACTTTAAAATCGACCGTGACTGGATAGCTTTCAGTTTGTTCGCCATTTGCAGGGCTCGCTCTAGAAATGTACCTTTAGGGTTAACGACCCCACTTTCTAACAGGTCTGGGCCGTCATAAACAGCCCAGCCTGTCGCACTAGTGGAAGCGTCAAGTGATAACGTCAATTCTTTCATTCGTTACTCCAAGCCACGTTTTAATAAATGACTCAAAAAAGCTTTTATTTCATCTTCTTCATCGTTTACTTCCAGCTCTTTTAAATCTGAGCCATCTTCCTCGGTAATTTCATACTCAGCTTTGATTTTAACCAGGCGACCACCTACTGCCTTAGCTAGATTTTCAATAGATTTGTCAGTTTTCTCATTTCCTTTTTCAAAAATCGAAGCAAAGCGAATGTCATCGGTTGTTTTAGCAGTGAATGTTAATGCTCTGTCATTATTTTTATAATCAACCAAAAATCGGTTGTTGTTATCATTTGCGATTGCGTAGAATTCTTTTTGTTGTTTCATGTTATTTCTCCTTTTTAAAATAAAGTTAGTTGCTGTTTAAAATCTGCCAAAGTAAGCCCTATTGCTTTTAGGTCGTTACTGACAGCGGTCAAGTCATTGGTTACAATAACTTTGTTCGATTCCCTCGAATACCGCTGTGTCTGATATCCGCCCAGATCGTCCTTATCCCAGATATCTTGTAAATATTTTATTTCCGGGTATTCTTTGGCAAAATGTTCTTCAATCCAAGTCATAATACTGTCAACTCGTACCCTTTTATTTTTGTTCCTTTCTTGATTTTTTCGCTTACATATCCGTTATTTTTCCCAAGAAATTCACTTGCTTTCGACATACTGTTAAAATGATATTCCGTATCATTTGACAAATCTTTTAAAGTTACTCTTTTATTTGTACTCATTAAGCCAGTGTCAAAAGCGTGTTTTTGATTTTCTGATCTAGTCGTCCACTCAAGATTTTCTTTTGAGTTATCCAAGGGATTTCCGTTTTTGTGATTTACAAATCCTTTGTTTTCTGGATTTGGAATGAAAGCAGTAGCTACCAACCTACTTACAAGATGTGTTTTCATTTCCTTGTCTTTCCATAATTTCACATGTTTATCGCTATGATTGCTTCTTACTCGTCTTTGTATCTGTGGCTTGATTTCTCTACGCTTCCAGACACGTTTTATAATTCTTCCGTGACGGTTGCTATAAGTTGTTTTCCCCTCACACGTCCAAATTGTTCCATCGGAGCAGGCTTCATAGATGCCCTCATACCCCTTTATTGGTTTAAATTCCATTTAAACTCCTTTCTTAAAACGGTAGCGAATCATCATCAATACTAAACGGCTCTGCCTGCCGTCCAAAGTCTGGCTGGCTGTATCCTTGTGAGTGCCCAGCTTCACGGTCTTTCCGACTTTCCAAAAGCTGGAAGGTTTCTGCTACGACTTCAGTGACATAAACACGTTGACCTTGCTGGTTTTCGTAATTACGTGTTTGAATGCGACCGGTAATCCCAATCAAAGCCCCTTTCTTGGCCCAGTTTGCGAGATTTTCTGCTTGCTGTCGCCAGATCACACAATTGATGAAATCTGCTTCACGCTCTCCATTTTGGCCTTTGAAATTGCGATTGACTGCCAAGCTAAAAGTTGCTACTGCTTGATTGCTTGGGGTGTATCGTAGCTCTGGATCTCGTACCAGACGGCCCACTAATACTACATTGTTAATCATTAAAACTAATCTCCAATCAAATTATTTAAAGTGACGATACTGTTTAATTTCTTTTGGCTACGGCAATAATCGCAATGACCGCAAGCTATAGGCTCTACCTTTCGCTGGATAACATCCCAGACTTCCTTAATGGTTTCTTTCACTTCTTCCAGACCTTCCTCAAGCCATTCTTCATCAATCCGAATAACTTCTTTGTCTGGCACTTCTTCCTTGCTGACTGCTACGATGATAGGCCGAAACTCATCGCCCGTCATTTGTTTCAGTAAATCCCGATAGATTGCAAGTTGTGAGTGATACCCAAAACCTAAAATGTTATTGACTGCCGTTGGTACTTTGCGACGAAGCTCTGCGTTCCATTCCATATCGTAGATAGACTTCATTGTCTTTAGGTCTGCAAAATACCCCTGTGTCAAATTCACGCTGTCCAACTTACCTTTAAACGGCACCCCCTCGATTTCACCATACACGATCATTTCTTTTTCAACGTTTTCGGTTGAGCTGCCGTGATATAAGCGATTGAAAGAAGGATCATCTTTCAGTGATGCAATCATAGAATCGCCAATTAAAAACTCTTTCTTTAGTTGCCCCTTGGTTTTACCAGCCTTTGAAATCAACTTGTCGCCATTCTCTTTTAAAAACGCTTCATGTGCTTCTTGGCTTTCAAAGTAGCTGTGTACATAATTTCCTAAAAGTAAGGGTGTTTCATCTCGCGACTCAATCCAAGCTCCACCCTCCACAGCGAGGGCGCGTGCTGGACATTTTAAGAATTGCTTCATTCGCGAATAAGACAGGTACTCTTTATCTTGATAATAATTTTCTTGAGTTAACTCTTTCATCATTGCTCCTTAGGTGTGATTGTGCCACCCTCAAATAGTCCAAGTTCTTCATAAACACCATCTTCAATCTCAGAACCATTCTCAGACGCTCCTGTTTGCTCTGTACGCTCTTTTTCTGGTTCGGTAGTATTATCTGCTGACGCACCTTCTAAAAAGCTCTCAAGCGATTCTGTGGCTTCTGGTGGGGTTACATCTTTTGCTCCATTTTGGACGTTGCTGTCTACATTATCATCAATAATGGCCTGTTGCATTTCGATTGACAAAGGAGCATAGGTTGAAAGCAACTGCTTCAATACTGTCTTGCGTGCCATTGCGTCAAAGTCAGTCTGCCACGGGCTAGATTTACCACTAAAAGAACGGCTGTATTTCTTACCGTGTGCAAGAACGCGATCTTTGGTCCAGAATAAGGTTTTTTCAAATCCGTTCGAAAGTCGCATGAATGCAAAGTAACCAGCTACTTCTTCGTTTGCTTTTGGCAAGGCCTGCATGTTTACTTCCAGGTCTTCGGTGAGTGGGTTGTAACCTTTGAACTGGCTTGCGTAGATTTCCCCAGCATTAAGTTTGACAATTTGACCGCTACGCTGTGCGAGTTGGATCAAACCCTTGTAGCCCAACTGAAATTGTGCTTCTGATCCATACGGTACAATGTAAGCAAACCCGAGATTAGGATCAATAGGCAAGTCAAGCGTTGCTGCTTTCATTGCTGCGTTCAATACGCTTGTGTTTGAGGCTTTGGCAAGGTGGCTGTTATTGTTTACGATTGATAGCAAACTGGTAACAAACTGTGTTTCACGGCCATTTACTACCGATTTCAGTTTTTCCAAAACCACTGGGCTGTTAAAAGCGTCCTTTGGTGCCATTAAATCAAAATTACTTCTACTCATTTTTCTTTTCTCCTTTTTAATCTTCTTCGTAGTGAATCCAGCGACCATTCACACAATACCAATCGTCTGGATCTCTGCGTTCTTCTTCAATCTCTGGTTGTAGATAGTCACGGTCATAATCAAATGGAAACATTCTCGCGCTCCTTAAATTTCTTGTAACTGTCCCAGCTCGTAGATTTCAAGCTGTTCAGTAGCTTCTGCTCCGTCTTGATCTGCTTTTTGTACTGCAAGACCCACGCTGTGTACTCATCGTCATTTTCTGCGAAATAATACCCGCGAGGCAATGACCGACTAGCCACAATGGGCACTGAGTAATTAAGTCGAAGTTCTGCGATGCCACCGCGTACCTTTCGCACTGACAAGTTTGTCATTTTGGCAATGTCGCGTGTGGTCAGTACATTCGCCCGTCCTACTCTGATACAGGCTAGTATTAGTTGTAAGCGTTCGTTCATAGCTTACCCTCCTCTTGATACTTCATTAAAACTTCTTGATACTTTTTTAAAAGTTGGTTCTTTTGGTTCAGTTCCTTCCGCAATCTTCTGTTATCGTTCAAAGTTACTCGAAGTATATTATTCTTACCCTCTAGGTCGATTTTCTGAAAATGTATCTCTTGCTTTAATGCTTTAATTTTTTTGCTATGAAACATCTGCCATGCTCCAGTCGTTATCTGAGTGTGAATGCTTGCGTGCATAAGCTAGATCGGCTTGAAATGCTTGGTAGCCCTCGTCAAATTTCTCTTGTAGATCTTCTTCGTACTGTTGCATGATTGCGTCCTGCTTGGCTTGACGGGCTTTCTTACGCTGTGCGCATTTAAAGTCCCAAACCGCCCCAGCAAAACCTGTCAAGAAGCAAACGCCTCCGATTGTCATAACTCCCAAAATATCGTTATACATTTCATACCTCCTTATTGATTCGTCTGATTGCGTTATAATACCCGCTATCCTTTGGTATCGTGTACCCTGTTAAATCTTCTACCTGGCTACCGTCTGACATGATGTTAATAATGCGCGGTCGCCATTGATTTTTAATTCTAGTCATGTTATAATTCCTTTAGAAAAGTTTTATCTCTGGTCTTTTGGGGTCCCATTCCCAAAGGGCCATTTTTTATGCTCTGCCAGCTAAACGGCAAGCGTACAGGTCCATGATCTTGTCGCGCGCAACGTTTGGATCGCTAGCTAGTAACTTAGCTTTAATCTCATCTGAAAGCTCGTAGCAAGTAGCTTCGAAGCCCTCAATCATTAATTGGATCAAGCTAGGCTCTTCTTCACTTAGCAATGTTTCTACTTTTACTTTTGCAATATTGGCAATTAGTAGCAAGTTCGCCTTGTTTGGGAGGTTTCTTCCTTTCTCCCAGTTGTTGACAACCGCTTTAGTTGTTCCTAATTCATTCCCAAATTGCTCCATTGTAAAACCTAAATTTCTTCTGATTGTCTTAATTCTCTTTCCGACAATCTTATTCAATTCTTTGTTCAAAACGGCAATTTCCTCCTGTCTTCTGCATTGTCCGGGTACTTAAAGTAAAGGTCCCGTCCGCCTTTTGTAATTCGGCTGACCAGGCCGGTTTCAAAAAGTGACTTCATCTCTGACCCTACAAGGTTCGTTGTGATGATTGTCGCTTCTCGCTCATCTAATAAGCTGTAAAGAAAGTCTTGCTTCCACTGTGCATTGTCAGCCCGTCCAAGGTCGTCCAAGATCAGATAATCAACTTTCTTTAGTAGCTCCAGCCATTCATTGCTGGTCATTCCCTCTTTCCGGTTGAAAGAGTTTTGAATTTTGATAAATAAGGCTGGCAAGTTGATAAATAGAATACTTTTAGGTAGCTTGTTCGCTTTCCAGTCAGCGTTCAACTTACTTGCTATCGCCATCGCCAGATGCGACTTACCGCGTCCAGCTTTCCCCATTATCAGAGCGTTACCTTTCCCATCGTGCAAGTAGTGCGATACCAAGCGCAGAGCGTAATTCTTGGCTTCACGGTCAATTTGATTAGTAACCATGAAGTTTTTAAAACTCGCTTCTTTCAGTCCGCTCGGTATGATGCTGTTTTTATCAAGCACATCGTAAGTCTTGCGCAAAATAGTAGCCGTGTGAGCTTGACCTATCTTCTGTTCTTCCTCACGCGCCATTTTTTCGCGCTGACACTCTGGGCAAAAGGTTCTGTTCCGTTCATCCTGCAAAGGTACATCATCGTTTAACGACCACTTGAAACATTGATGTATTTCACACGTTTCAGACTCATTAATGTGATAGACAAGTGGTAGATCCATAGGCTATCCCTCCTCATCTTCTTCCCAGGGTAGCAAGTCCGTGTAAGGACTGAATACTGGGTTCTTGATAGGGTAAGGGCTGGCTTCTTTTTTGGTTTGTTTAACCAGCCTCTTGCGGTCATGCTCCTCGACTTCTTCAAGTGAGGTAAAACCCTCTTTCTTCCAATTTTCTAAAATTGCTTTTAGATAGTTAAAACTGGTAGAGCCTGCATCTTCAGTCTTTTCTACTGCATATTGGATCATAGGAATTGTAAAGTGATCTAATGCGATATAGTCCATTAACATTTGAGTGTGTCGCTCGTTGATTTTGATGTTGCTGTCTTTAATAATCTTAGAGAAAGATTTTTGGCCAGCGTCGTCTTCATCATTAACTGACCTTGACTCTACTAGACTATACTCACCTATACTATCCTCTACTATCCTATCCTTACCTATACTATGCTGACACTTGCCCGTCACTTGTCCGTCATCTG
>NZ_KV813663.1:47518-113109 GCF_001813675.1 Streptococcus sp. HMSC078D09 | reverse complement strand
GTCGGTGGTTCGAGTCCACTCGTGCCCATTTTGGAGAATTACTCAAGAGGCTGAAGAGGACGGTTTGCTAAATCGTTAGGTCGGGTAACTGGCGCGGGGGTTCGAATCCCCCATTCTCCGTATAATTTCGAAGTTTGAGATGTCATCTCAAACTATTTTTTATATTTTTGAAGGTTTTGTCTATGTTCTTGAATCGATTCTTTAAAATTTTTAGTTTTGTGTTTGTTTTAACTGTTTCAGGAATTTTATTTCTTTTTCCATCTGTTAGAACTTCGATTGTTTTAAAATCTTCTGATATATTAGCTATTGTTGATAAGGCAGTATCGGTACCATTTGTTGTTGTGGAATCTAAGGCAAAGGATTTAAAGAATTTATCTGAATTAAATGATGAAAACCGTTCGTTAAAATCACGTCTTTATCAAAAGGATATTGACCAGTCAAAACTTAAACGTTTGGAATCAGAAAATAGAGAATTAAAGGATTTGGTATCAATCAAGAATTCTGTATCGGGTTCTAAACAAGTCGTTAGTGAGATTATTGACCGTAATTATGGTTCGTGGGATCAGGAATTTGTTATTGATAAAGGTAGTTCAGATGGAATTTCTGATTCTATGTTTGTCCTTTCGTCTGGTGGCGTCATTGGTGTGGTAGAAAGTATAGAGAAAAATTCTAGCAAAGTGAAATTATTAGTCGAAGATACTATTTCTTCACAACACCTGACGTTTAAAATTGAGAGTCAAGGTCAATCTATTTTTGCTTTATTAAATGGTTATGACGAGAAGACAGGTGAGTTTCGGTTGTTGCAAATTGGAGATCCAGTTGAAATTAAAAAAGGATCTCTGGTTTCAACAAGTGGTTTAGGAAAATATAAGAGTAGTGACTTACCTCTTGGTACAGTGACTTCTACTCAAAAGGCATCTGATCAGTTAGGTCAAGAAATTCGTGTGAAACCAAAGGCTAATTTAGATGTTAATCGTTATGTACTATTGATCGGAGAGTAGTGTGAAAGTCATACGTAAGTACCATTTTTTCCCTTTAATCTTATTCTTATCTTTATTTGTTGACGGGCAGATCTCTTTTCTTATTTCTCGTTTCTGTCCAAACTCCTTTGAACCTACTTCATTTTTATTTCTATATGGTTTTATGTTATTGAGTCTCTATTTCTCTGAGATAGCTAGTATTTGGTGGGGAGTCTTCTTTGGTTTTTGTTTTGATGTGTATTTTTTACACACTCTAGGAATTGCATTCCTAGTATTTCCTATACTACAGGTGATTTTTTATCGGTGTAATCAGATTATTTTGGTCAATCGATTGACTCGTTTTTTTACATTTTTACTAACGATTCTATTATTTCAGATTTTAACAAATCTTCTTTTGATTCTTTTTATCGGCATAAAATTTAACTGGATTACACTAATTATTTACCAAATTTTTCCAAGTTTAATTTTGAATGTGCTTCTATTAATAGTATTACAGCCTTTACTTGAAAAGATTTATTTATAAACTCGAAATAAAAATGTAACAATAGCGTAATATAAATTTTTAAAAAATTTGTTATACTAGTTAGTGTCTTATTAGAAAGGGAAAATTTATCTAATGAAGAAAAAATTATTTGCCACAATCTTATTGAGTACAGTTGCTTTATCACAAGGTGCTGTCGTAGCTGGTGTATCAGCTGATTCAACAGATGATAAGATTGCTGCTCAAGATAACAAAATCAATAGTATTAATCAACAACAACAAAGTGCACAAGCTCAGGTAGATCAAATTCAAGGTCAAGTATCTGAAATTAAAAAACAACAAGAAAATCTTCAAGCTGAAAATGACCGTTTGAATGAAGAGTCTGAACGATTGTCAGCTGAGATCGATGAGTTGTCAAAAAATATTGTTGCTCGTCAAGAATCACTTGCAAATCAAGCACGTAGCGCTCAAACAACTGGTACTGCAACAAGCTATATTAATGCGATTGTTAGCTCTGGATCTTTGACAGAAGCTATCTCACGTATTTCTGCTATGAATGAAATTGCAGATGCTAACAACAAAATGTTGCAAGAGCAAAAACGTGATAAAGAAGATATTGCACAAAAACAAAAAGAAAACAACGACGCAATCAACACTGTCATTGCAAACAAACAGCAATTAGAAGATGATGCGCAAGCTTTGTCAACAAAAGAAGCTGAGTTGAAAGTAGCACAATTGAACTTAGCTGCTGAAAAATCAACTGCTGAAAACGAAAAGAATGCTTTGTTGCAACAAAAAGCTGAAGCTGAAAAAGCAGCAGCAGCGGCGGCAGCAGCTGAAGCAGCTTACCGTGCAAAACAAAAAGAACAACAAGCAGCTGTAAAAGCTTCTGCTAATACAACTCTTCAAGCACAAGTTCAGGCAGCGGCTCAAACACCTGCTGCAACACCAGCGGCTGCACAAACTCAAGCAGCAGCTCAACCTGCTGTTCAAACTCAAGCAGCAGCTGCACCAGTAGCAACTACTTCTCGTCCAACTTATAGTACATCTGCATCATCTTATCCAGTTGGTGAATGTACATGGGGTGCGAAGACATTGGCTCCATGGGCAGGTGATTACTGGGGTAATGGTGGACAATGGGCAGCAAGTGCAGCAGCAGCAGGATTCCGTACAGGATCTCAACCACAAGTTGGTGCCATTGCATGTTGGAATGATGGTGGATATGGACACGTAGCAGTTGTTACAGCTGTTCAATCTACAACAAGCATCCAAGTTTCTGAGTCTAACTATAATGGTATCCGTAGTATTGGGAACTACCGAGGTTGGTTTAACCCAACAACAGCACAAGGTACTGTTACTTATATCTATCCAAACTAAGAATTACACTGAAGCAGAACATTTGTTCTGCTTCTTTTTTGAGAGAATTTAGGTAGTGATAGATTTTGTAATTTCCATAAATTAATATTTGAATATTTGCTTAAAAAGCGATAAAATGATTACAGGAGAAATTTGTGCTGACTGTACAATATGGTTTTAGATTTTACTGGAGGAAATCATGTCATTTTCTGATTTAATGCTCTTTGCTTTGTCGTCAAATCAAGAATTGGCTCAACGTGTGTCTCGAGAAATGGGACTACCGCTTGGAAAGTCAACGGTTCGTCAATTTTCTGATGGAGAAATTCAGGTTAATATTGAAGAATCAATCCGTGGGAAAGATGTTTATATTTTGCAATCCACTAGCTCACCGGTTAACGATAATCTAATGGAAATTTTGATTATGGTAGATGCGTTGAAACGGGCTAGTGCGCAATCCATTAATGTGGTGATGCCATATTACGGCTATGCTCGTCAAGACCGGAAAGCTCGAGCTCGTGAACCAATCACTTCTAAGTTGGTAGCCAATATGCTTGAGGTTGCTGGAGTTGATCGTCTGTTGACAATTGATTTGCACGCCGCACAAATTCAAGGTTTCTTTGATATTCCTGTTGACCACTTGATGGGTGCGCCTTTGATCGCCGACTATTTTGAACGTCGCGGGATGATTGGGAAAGACTATGTTGTTGTCAGTCCAGACCATGGTGGTGTGACTCGTGCTCGGAAATTAGCTGAATTTTTGAAGACACCGATTGCGATTATTGATAAACGTCGAAGTGTCGATAAGATGAATACGAGTGAAGTGATGAATATCATTGGGAGTGTTGAAGGCAAGACTTGTATTTTGATTGATGATATGATTGATACAGCTGGTACAATCTGTCATGCCGCGGATGCCCTTGCAGAAGCAGGTGCTGTTGAAGTTTATGCGAGCTGTACTCACCCTGTTTTATCAGGACCAGCGATGGACAACATCCAAAAATCAGCCATTAAGAAGTTGGTGGTGTTGGATACGATTTATCTACCGGAAGATCGATTGATTGATAAGATTGAGCAAATTTCGATTGCGAAACTTCTTGCAGAGGCTATTGTTCGCATTCACGAAAATCGTCCTCTTTCCCCTCTGTTTGAAATCGGAAATGCCAAAAAATGTTAACAATAAGAGGCTGGAGACCAGCCTCTTTTGTTTAGGAGGAATACAAATGAAAATCAGAAAATGGTGGCAAGATCTAAAAAAAGAAAAGGAACGGAAAAAACTGGTTCAAGCAGCTAAAGAACTAGAAGCAAAGGCTGATCCTAGTTTGCCCAAGAAACGACTGCCTAAAAATGGAGTTATGAAATAGGATTCGTTTAGAAAAAATGAAGTTTTATTGAAAATGTTTACAAAAATAAAATTTATTTAGAAATGTTACGAATTCGTAATTTCATCTTTCAAATAGGTCAAAACCTTAAATTTTTTTTAAAATTTTAAAGAAAAAGTCTTGACATGGGAAGAATATCCTAGTATACTAGTCATAGTTACGAAGTAACGAATAATTTTTGAAAAGAAAAAAGGAGATAAAACAATGAAAAAAGTTTTATTATCATCAGTAGCAGCCCTTGCAGTCTTTGCAGCAGCAGCGCCAGCATTTGCAAATGATAACCCAGCAGTAAATGGTGGAACTAATCTTCCAGGTGCTTATGATTCACGTCAAGCATACGAACTTCAAACAGAATTTGTAAATGCTGATAAAGTAAATGAATATCTTGCACAACATGCTGAAGATATCGATGCTGAAGCAGCTCAAGATCCAGCAGTAGTTGCAGCTAAATCTGCACTTGATGCAGTTGAAGGCGGATCACACCTTTACACTGAAAAGAAAGAAGCTTATGAATCAGCGTTGAACACTGCTCGTAACAACGTTCGTAACAAATATGTTCAAGAGCTTCAAAAGAAATGGAATACAGCTTCTAAAAAAGAAGGAAACTTCTACATTTTGAATGAAACTCCAGAACAAAAGAATGCTCGTTACTTGAAAGAACATGGAATCAATCCAGAACAAGCTAAAGCAGACGCAGCTAAAGCAGACGCAGCTAAAGCTGAAGAAGCAGCTAAAAAAGCAGAAGCTGGTAAAGCTGGTTCAAAACAAGCTGGTAAAGCTCTTCCAAAAACAAGCGCAGCTAAATAATTTGATTATTAATTAGCTCGTAAAATATCACTGGACCTTCGGGTTCAGTGTTATTTTTTAGAAAAAATCATCAAGAGGAGATCAATCAATGAAAAGAGCTGGGGAAAAAAGTTCAACTAAATTAGGTGTTGTGATTGCTGCTCTTGTTGCAGTTGTTGTGCTTGTTGCTGGATTTATTTTCTTTAATCCTTTTGGAGGAAGTAAGTCATCTAGTACGGCTAAAAAGACAACTGGAACAAGTTCAACTAAGCAAGCAGCCAAATATGAACCTAGTCAAGAAGAAAAAGATTACCTGAAAAATCGTTTTGCTCAGTTAACTGCTGTTAATCCTGAAGCAATTGCTTATGTCTACGCACCGGGTACGGAGTTGGATGAACCTGTTGTGCAAACAAAGGACAACGAAACCTATCTGAATAAAACTTTCGATGGTGGGAATGAGCCATACATGGGGACAGTCTTCATGGATATGGATAACAAGAAAGACTTCAGTGATCGTTTGACTTGGTTGTTTGGTCATGCTCGTGGTAGTAAGGTTGGCGACCACCGCATGTTTAACGATGTCAACTTCTACGATACGCAAGAATTTTTCGATCAACATCCGTATGTTGTGATTGAGACACCAGAGCGGAAATATTACTATGAAGCGATGGGATTGGTCATTGTCCCAGAGGACACTGCTTTCTACCGTACAAGCTTTACAGATGATAAAGATTTCACCACTCAGTTGAAGAATATCTATGAGTCAGCTCGTACGAAGAATCCTAATATCAAGATCAAAGCATCTGATAAGTATTTAGTATTGTCAACTTGTCGTGAAGAGGATGAAACCATTCGTTCCAACCTCTACCTCCGTCAAATTCCTGATTCAGAAATGAAGGATTTTGTGGCGAAGCATGCAGATCAATTGAAATACGTGGCAACACGTGGTCAAGAATAATGACTTGAAAGACTTAGCATTGCTAAGTCTTTTTTGCATGGAAGGATTTTTGAAATGTCCTTTGGTGGTAAGTAAAAGGTGGGGATCTGGCTTGTTCTTTTGCGATGGGGTCCTATTTATAGTATAATGAATATAAGTGTTTTTGGAGGTGTTCTATGGATTTAACGAAACGTTTTAATAAAAATCTGAATCGGATTGAAGTATCTTTGATTCGTCAGTTCGATCAATCAATTTCTTCCATTCCTGGTGTCTTGCGTTTGACTTTGGGGGAACCGGATTTTACAACTCCTGAACATGTAAAAGAAGCAGGAAAGGCTGCCATTGATGCGAATTTTAGCCATTACACTGGGATGAGTGGTTTGCTGGTTTTGCGTGAAGCTGCTAGTCAGTTTGTGGCTGAAAAGTATGGTATTCACTATCGTCCTGAGGATGAGATATTGGTGACGATCGGTGCGACTGAAGCCCTATCTGCAACCTTGACAGCAATCTTGGAACCTGGAGATGTAGTGCTTCTTCCTGCACCGGCTTATCCTGGTTATGAGCCTATTGTGAATCTGGTTGGTGCGGATATTGTTGAAATTGATACGACGGCGGATCAATTTATATTGACACCTGAAAAATTGGAAAAAGCTATTGTGGAGCAAGGAGACAAGCTGAAGGCAGTTATTCTCAATTATCCAGCTAATCCGACAGGGGTCACTTATTCGCGTGAACAGATGGCAGAATTGGCTGCGGTCTTGAAAAAATACGAAGTTTTTGTTGTCTGTGATGAAGTTTATTCAGAGTTGACTTATACTGGAGAAGCGCATGTTTCTATGGCTGAATTTATTCCTGAGCAGACCATTGTCATCAATGGCTTGTCCAAATCTCATGCTATGACGGGTTGGCGGCTTGGTTTTATCTTTGCGCCTGCTGTATTTACAGCGCAATTGATCAAGAGCCATCAGTATTTGGTTACTGCTGCTGGAACCATAAACCAGTATGCTGCGATTGAGGCCTTGACTGCTGGTCGGGATGATGCGGAGCCAATGAAGAAAGAATATGTGAAGCGTCGGGATTACATCATCGAAAAGATGTCCGCGCTTGGGTTTGAGATTATTAAGCCAGATGGAGCTTTCTATATTTTTGCTAAAATCCCAGCTGGTTTTAATCAAGATTCCTTCGCTTTCTTGCAGGATTTTGCGCGTGAAAAAGCAGTTGCTTTTATTCCTGGTGCTGCTTTTGGTCAATATGGTGAAGGCTATGTGCGTTTGTCGTATGCAGCCAGCATGGAGGTTATCAAGGAAGCAATGAAACGCTTGAAGGAGTATATGGAAGAACATGCTGGAGTCAATTGAGACCCGGGGAATTGTCCTGTATAATCGGGAGTTTCGTGAGGATGACAAGCTGGTCAAAATCTTCACAGAGAAGTCAGGGAAGCGGATGTTTTTTGTGAAACATGCGGGAAAATCACGGTTGAATCCCATGTTGCAACCTTTGGTAACGGCAGATATGTTGTTGAAAATCAATGATGATGGGTTGAGTTATATTGATGATTTTCAAGATGTGCAGGTTTATAAGAAAATCAATGCAGATCTTTTTGCCCTTTCTTATGCGACCTATGTTCTTGCGCTTGCGGATGCCAGTATTCAGGATAATCAAGTAGATCCGGCCTTGTTTGCGTTTTTAGAGAAGACCTTGTCTTTGATGGAAGATGGTCTGGATTATGAGGTTTTGACCAATATTTTTGAGATTCAGATTCTTTCGCGGTTCGGGGTTGTCTTGAACCTACATGAATGTTGTTTCTGTCATCGGGTTGGCCTTCCTTTTGACTATTCCTTTCGGTATAGTGGGGTCCTTTGTCCGGATCATTATGATCGGGATGAGAGGCGAGCTCACTGGCATCCAAATGTTCTCTATCTATTGGATCAGTTCCAAGCAGTACGATTCAGTGAGTTGGAGACGATTTCTCTACAAGCGGAGATGAAAACAGCTCTGCGTCAGGCAATTGATCAGTTGTATGAGGAGTATGTAGGGATCCATTTAAAAGCTAAAAAGTTTATCGATTCCTTGAGTGATTGGGGAGCGATTATGAAAGATTCATCTGGAGGTGAAACATGAAAAAAATTGCAGTAGATGCAATGGGGGGCGATAATGCACCTCAAGCCTTGGTAGAAGGTGTGAATCAAGCCATTCGCGATTTTGATGATATTGAGATTGTCTTGTATGGCGATGAGGCAAAAATCAAAGAATATTTAACCGCAACAGAACGTGTATTGATTGTGCATACGGAAGAAAAAATCGATTCAGATGATGAGCCAACGCGGGCCATTCGTCGAAAAAAACAGGCTTCTATGGTCTTAGCTGCCAAGGATGTGAAAGATGGTGAGGTTGATGCCATGCTATCTGCGGGAAATACAGGTGCGCTATTGGCGGCTGGATTCTTTATCGTTGGCCGCATCAAAGGGGTGGAACGCCCTGGCTTGATGTCGACACTTCCGACGGTTGATGGTCGTGGCTATGATATGCTAGACTTAGGGGCCAATGCGGAAAATACACCAGAGCACTTGCATCAGTATGCTGTGATGGGGTCTTATTATGCTGAAAATGTTCGTGGGATTCAAAAACCGCGCGTGGGTCTATTGAACAATGGGACAGAAGCTAGTAAGGGAGATCCTTTGCGCAAGGAAACCTACCAATTGTTATCTGAGGATGAGTCGATTCATTTTGTTGGAAACGTGGAAGCGCGTGACTTGATGGATGGCGTTGCTGATGTCGTTGTGGCGGATGGTTTCACGGGAAACGCTGTCTTGAAAACGATGGAAGGAACGGCTTTTGGGATCTTGAAGCAATTGAAACAAGCGATTGCCACTGGAAACTGGAAGGCGAAATTAGGAGCTTTTCTGCTCAAGGATCGTTTGAAATCATTGAAGCGAACCTTGGATTTCTCAGATGTTGGAGGAGCGGTCTTGTTTGGCCTTCAAGCACCTGTTGTTAAAACGCATGGTTCGAGTGATTCCAAAGCTGTCTATAGCACGATTCGTCAGATTCGGACTATGTTAGAGACAGATGTTGTTGGAAAATCAGTGAAGGAATTATCGAAGGAAGGGTAATGTATGAGTAAACAAAACGAAATTTTAGCTACTATTGAGGAATTTCTCAAAGATCGCAAGGGCCCAGACTTTCAAGTGTCTTTGGAATCTGACTTACGTAAGGATTTACAGGCGGATTCTGTTGAATTGATGGAATTTATTATCAATCTTGAGGATGAATACCAAATTGAGATTCCGGACAAGGCTATTGATGAATTTAACACAGTAGGGGATGTTGTCGACTATATCGAAAAACGAACTGCTGGTCACTAATGAAAAAGGGATCGTTCAGAGATTATTCTGGATGATCTTTTTTTCTGTCCTTTTTATTCGGATTCTGCTTATATTGTACGGAATTTTATTGAAAATACACTTTGTATGTGATAGAATGAAGGTGATAAAATACGAAAGGCGAACAAAGTCATGACCAATCAACTGATTTATACTGGAAAAGCTAAGGATATCTATACTACTGAGGACGAACATGTGATTAAGTCGGTCTATAAGGACCAGGCAACCATGCTAAATGGGGCTCGTAAGGAGACTATTAAAGGAAAAGGTGTGCTAAATAATCAGATTTCGTCTCTTATTTTTGAAAAATTGAATGCTGCGGGTGTTGCGACTCACTTTATAAAACGTATTTCTGACACAGAACAACTCAACAAGAAAGTAAAAATTATTCCTTTGGAGGTGGTTCTTCGCAATGTGACTGCGGGTTCTTTCTCAAAACGGTTTGGTGTTGAAGAAGGTTTGGACTTGAAAACTCCAATCGTTGAATTTTACTACAAGAACGATGAGTTGGATGACCCATTCATCAATGATGAGCATGTGAAGTTTTTGGATATTGCCAATGATGAACAAATTGCTTATATTAAGGAAGAAACACGTCGCATTAATGAATTGTTAAAAGATTGGTTTGCACAAATTGGTCTTCGCTTGATTGACTTCAAATTGGAATTTGGTTTTGATAAGGATGGCAAGATCATCTTGGCAGATGAATTTTCTCCAGATAATTGTCGCCTTTGGGATGCTGAAGGGCACCATATGGACAAGGATGTTTTCCGTAGGGATTTGGGCAGTTTAACGGATGTATATCAGGTTGTGTTGGAGAAATTACAGGGCTTAAAGTAATCTTTTTGAAACGGAAAACCTTCGTCTTTCAAGTAAAAGGACTCAGGCTGAAAAGGTCTATTAGACATTTTCACTCCGTCGTGATCTTGGTAGCTTGATAGATGTTTATGAAGTTGTATTGGAAAAATTGCAAGGTTTGAAGTGATCTTTTTGAAATAGAAAACCTTCGTCTTCGATAACATGTTTGAATAGAAATAAAGGAAATAAAATGGATAAACGTATTTTCGTTGAGAAAAAAGCTGATTTTCGTGTAAAATCGGACTCTTTAGTAAAAGAATTGCAGCATAATCTTCAGTTGAAAACCTTGAAGGATCTTCGGATTGTTCAGGTTTACGATGTTTTTGGTTTGGCAGAGGACTTGTTTGCGCGTGCGGAAAAACACATCTTCTCTGAGCAAGTGACTGATACTGTTTTGGACGAGGCTGCGGTTCAGGCTGATCTTGAGAAGTATGCTTTCTTTGCGATTGAAAGCTTGCCTGGTCAATTTGACCAACGTGCGGCATCTTCACAAGAAGCTTTGCTTTTGCTTGGTAGTTCAAATGACGTAACAGTGAATACAGCGCAATTGTATTTGGTTAACAAGGATATCGATGCGAATGAGTTGGAAGCTGTCAAAAACTACCTTTTGAACCCAGTGGATTCTCGTTTCAAAGATATCACTGTTGGTATTGCGAAACAGGATTTCTCTGAGTCTGACAAGACCATTCCAAGCTTGGATTTCTTTGAAACTTATACGGCAGAAGATTTTGCACAGTATAAGGCTGAGCAAGGATTGGCCATGGAAGTGGATGACCTTCTCTTCATTCAAGATTACTTCAAATCCATTGGACGTGTACCAACTGAGACTGAGTTGAAGGTTTTGGATACTTACTGGTCTGACCACTGCCGTCACACAACTTTCGAAACTGAGTTGAAAAACATCGACTTCTCAGCTTCTAAATTCCAAAAACAATTGCAAGCGACTTATGACAAGTATATTGCCATGCGTGATGAGTTGGGACGTACAGAAAAACCTCAAACCTTGATGGATATGGCGACTATTTTTGGCCGTTATGAGCGTGCTAATGGTCGTTTGGAGGACATGGAAGTGTCTGATGAAATCAATGCCTGCTCAGTTGAAATTGAAGTAGATGTCAATGGTGTCAAAGAACCATGGCTTCTTATGTTCAAAAATGAAACGCACAACCACCCAACGGAGATTGAACCATTTGGTGGAGCGGCTACTTGTATCGGTGGTGCCATTCGTGACCCATTGTCAGGTCGTTCCTACGTTTACCAAGCCATGCGTATCTCAGGTGCTGGTGATATCACGGCTCCAATTTCAGAAACTCGCGCTGGTAAATTGCCACAACAAGTGATTTCTAAAACAGCGGCTCACGGTTATTCTTCATATGGTAACCAAATTGGTCTTGCAACAACTTATGTTCGTGAATACTTCCACCCAGGTTTCGTTGCTAAGCGTATGGAGCTAGGTGCAGTTGTCGGTGCGGCTCCTAAGGAAAATGTTGTCCGTGAAAAACCTGAAGCAGGTGATGTGATTATCTTGCTTGGTGGTAAGACTGGACGTGACGGTGTCGGTGGTGCGACAGGTTCTTCTAAAGTTCAAACGGTTGAATCTGTTGAGACAGCTGGTGCTGAGGTTCAAAAAGGGAATGCCATCGAAGAACGGAAGATTCAACGTCTTTTCCGTAATGGGGAAGTGACCCGTTTGATCAAGAAATCAAATGACTTTGGTGCTGGTGGTGTCTGTGTGGCTATCGGTGAATTGGCAGATGGTCTTGAAATTGATCTAGACAAAGTGCCATTGAAATACCAAGGTTTGAACGGTACAGAAATTGCTATCTCAGAATCTCAAGAACGGATGGCTGTAGTGGTTCGTCCAGAAGATGTAGATGCCTTCGTTGCTGAATGTAACAAAGAAAATATTGATGCTGTTGTCGTTGCAACAGTAACTGAAAAACCAAATCTTGTCATGCACTGGAATGGTGAAACCATCGTTGATTTGGAACGTCGTTTCCTTGATACGAACGGTGTACGTGTGGTTGTAGATGCTAAGGTGGTTGACAAGGATGTCAAGCTTCCAGAAGAACGTCAAACATCTGCTGAAACCCTTGAAGCGGATACTCTTGAAGTCTTGGCTGACCTGAACCATGCCAGTCAAAAAGGGCTACAAACCATCTTTGATAGCTCAGTTGGTCGTTCAACAGTTAATCACCCACTTGGCGGGCGCTATCAAATTACACCAACGGAAGCTTCTGTACAGAAATTGCCGGTCCAACATGGCGTAACTCATACTGCATCAGTAATGGCACAAGGATTCAACCCTTACATCGCAGAATGGTCTCCATATCATGGTGCTGCTTATGCGGTCATCGAAGCAACTGCTCGTTTGGTTGCTGCTGGTGCCAACTGGTCTAAGGCTCGTTTCTCTTACCAAGAATACTTCGAGCGTATGGATAAACAAGCAGAGCGTTTTGGTCAACCAGTATCAGCTCTCCTTGGATCAATTGAAGCTCAGATTCAACTTGGTTTGCCATCTATCGGTGGGAAAGACTCGATGTCTGGTACCTTTGAAGAATTAACCGTACCACCAACCTTGGTTGCTTTTGGTGTCACAACTGCGGATAGCCGTAAGGTTCTTTCTCCAGAATTCAAAGCTACTGGTGAAAATATTTACTATATTCCTGGTCAAGCTTTGGCGCAAGAAATTGACTTTGATCTCATCAAGTCGAACTTTGCTCAATTTGAAGTTATCCAAGCTGACCACAAAGTGACAGCTGCATCAGCTGTTAAATATGGTGGTGTGGTTGAAGCTCTTGCCCTTGCAACATTTGGGAACCATATTGGAGCTAACGTCGAATTAGCTGATCTTGACACTAGCTTGACAGCTCAATTAGGTGGATTCGTCTTCACATCGCCTGAAGAAATTGCAGGTGTTGCCAAGATTGGACAAACAGTGACTGACTTTACACTCACTGTCAACGGTGTAACGCTTGATGGACACAAACTTGACAGTGCCTTCCAAGGTAAATTGGAAGAGGTTTACCCAACGGAATTTGCACAGGCAACTGAGTTGGAAGAAGTACCTGCTGTAGCATCAGATGCTGTGATCAAAGCTAAAGAAACAGTTGATCCACCAGTGGTTTACATCCCAGTATTCCCAGGTACTAACTCTGAGTACGATTCAGCTAAGGCCTTTGAAAAAGAAGGTGCAAAAGTCAACTTGGTACCATTTGTCACACTGAATGAAGAAGCTATTGTCAAGTCTGTTGACACTATGGTTGACAATATCGAAAAAGCTAACATTATCTTCTTTGCAGGTGGCTTCTCAGCAGCGGATGAACCAGATGGATCAGCTAAATTTATCGTTAACATCTTGCTCAATGAAAAAGTACGTGCAGCCATTGATAGCTTCATCGAACGAGGTGGTTTGATCATCGGTATCTGTAACGGATTCCAAGCCCTTGTCAAATCAGGTCTTCTTCCATACGGTAACTTTGAAGATGCAAGTAGCACGAGTCCAACTCTCTTCTACAATGATGCCAACCAACACGTGGCTAAGATGGTGGAAACACGGATTGCCAACACGAACTCACCATGGCTTGCCGGCGTGAAAGTTGGTGACATTCATGCCATCCCAGTATCACACGGTGAAGGTAAATTTGTCGTGACAGCTGAAGAATTTGCAGAGCTTCGTGACAATGGTCAAATCTTTACCCAATATGTTGACTTCGAAGGTAAACCAAGCATGGATTCAAAATACAATCCAAATGGTTCTGTCCATGCGATTGAAGGGATTACCAGCAAGAACGGTCAAATCATCGGGAAGATGGGACACTCAGAACGTTTCGAAGACGGTCTCTTCCAAAATATTCCAGGAAATAAAGACCAACATCTCTTTGCATCAGCGGTTAAATACTTTACTGGAAAATAAAAGGTATACAAAATGACATACGAAGTTAAATCTCTTAATGAAGAATGTGGTATTTTTGGGATCTGGGGACACCCAGATGCTGCAAAACTGACTTATTTCGGATTACACAGTCTTCAACACCGTGGTCAAGAAGGGGCAGGGATCCTTTCGAATGATGCGGGTCAATTAAAACGGTATCGTGACACGGGGCTTCTCTCAGAAGTATTTCGAAATCCTGCTAACTTGGATAAGTTAACAGGAACGGGAGCGATTGGCCATGTTCGCTATGCGACAGCTGGGGAAGCTTCGGTGGATAACATCCAACCCTTCCTCTTTCGCTTTCATGATACCCAGTTTGGACTGGCCCATAACGGGAATTTGACCAATGCCAAGTCCCTTAAACGGGAGTTGGAAAATAACGGAGCGATCTTTAGCTCAACTTCTGATTCAGAAATCTTGGCCCACTTGATTCGTCGGAGCCACAACCCTTCTTTCATGGGTAAGGTGAAAGAAGCCCTGAATACGGTGAAAGGTGGATTTGCTTACCTTCTCATGCTGGAAGATAAGCTGATTGCGGCCTTGGATCCAAATGGTTTCCGTCCTCTTTCGATTGGGAAAATGGCCAATGGCGCTATCGTAGTTTCCTCTGAAACCTGTGCCTTTGAAGTGGTTGGTGCTGAGTGGATCCGCGATGTGAATCCAGGTGAAGTCGTGATCATCGATGATAACGGCATCACTTACGATAACTATACAACGGACACCCAATTGGCTGTTTGTTCGATGGAGTATATCTACTTTGCCCGCCCGGACTCCAATATTCAAGGGGTCAATGTCCATACAGCTCGTAAACGTATGGGGGCTCAATTGGCACGTGAATTTAAACATGAAGCAGATATTGTGGTCGGTGTACCTAACTCCTCACTTAGTGCAGCTATGGGATTTGCGGAAGAATCCGGCCTACCAAATGAAATGGGCTTGATTAAAAACCAATACACCCAACGGACCTTTATTCAACCGACACAAGAATTACGTGAGCAAGGGGTTCGGATGAAGCTCTCTGCCGTATCCGGTGTCGTGAAAGGCAAACGGGTTGTCATGATTGATGATTCTATCGTACGTGGGACAACATCACGTCGGATTGTGAAGTTATTGAAAGAAGCAGGGGCTACAGAAGTCCATGTGGCAATCGGTAGCCCAGCCCTTGCTTATCCATGTTTCTACGGGATCGATATTCAAACACGTAAGGAATTGATTGCTGCCAATCATACAGTAGAGGAAACACGCGATATCATTGGTGCAGATAGCTTGACGTATTTGTCAATCGATGGCTTGATTGATTCTATTGGAATTGATACAGATGCTCCAAATGGCGGTCTTTGTGTGGCTTACTTTGATGGAAAATATCCAACACCTTTGTATGACTACGAAGAACGCTATGTGGAAAGTTTGAAGGAACATACTTCTTTCTATTAGGAGTAGTGCAAAAGAAAAGGATTAAAAAATGACAAATAAGAATGCATACGCTCAATCTGGCGTAGACGTTGAAGCGGGTTATGAAGTTGTTGAACGGATCAAAAAACACGTTGCTCGTACGGAACGTGCGGGTGTCATGGGAGCTCTTGGTGGTTTCGGAGGCATGTTTGATCTTTCAAAAACAGGTGTCAAAGAGCCTGTTTTGATCTCAGGTACAGATGGTGTCGGTACTAAACTCATGCTTGCCATCAAGTACGACAAACACGATACGATCGGTCAAGACTGTGTGGCTATGTGTGTTAACGATATCATCGCTGCAGGTGCGGAGCCCCTTTACTTCCTTGACTATATCGCAACTGGTAAAAATGAACCTGCTAAATTAGAGCAAGTCGTTGCTAGTGTTGCAGAAGGTTGTGTGCAGGCTGGTGCAGCCCTTATCGGTGGAGAAACGGCTGAAATGCCTGGTATGTATGGTGAAGATGACTATGATTTGGCTGGGTTTGCTGTCGGTGTTGCAGAAAAATCTCAAATCATTGACGGTTCAAAAGTAGCTGAAGGGGATGTGATTCTTGGACTTGCTTCAAGCGGTATCCACTCAAATGGTTACTCACTTGTTCGTCGTGTCTTTGCGGATTACACAGGTGAAGAAGTTCTCCCAGAATTGGAAGGGAAGAAACTTAAAGACGTTCTTTTGGAGCCAACTCGTATCTACGTCAAAGCAGCATTGCCACTCATCAAAGAAGAATTGGTCAACGGAATTGCCCACATCACAGGTGGTGGTTTCATCGAAAATGTACCACGTATGTTCTCAGATGACTTGGCTGCTGAAATTGACGAAAGCAAAGTCCCAGTTCTTCCAATTTTCAAAGCTCTTGAAAAATATGGCCAAATTAAACATGAAGAAATGTTTGAAATCTTCAACATGGGGATTGGTCTCATGCTTGCAGTGAAACCAGAAAATGTGGAACGTGTCAAAGAACTTCTTGACGAACCTGTTTATGAAATCGGTCGGATTGTGAAGAAAGATGGCGCAAGTGTGGTGATTAAATAATGGCTAAAAGGATTGCTGTATTTGCCTCTGGCAACGGCTCAAACTTCCAGGTGATTGCAGAACAATTTCCAGTAGAATTTGTTTTTTCAGACCACCGGGATGCCTATGTCTTAGAACGGGCCAAGAATCTTGGTGTGGCTAGTCATGCCTTTGAACTCAAGGAATTTGACAATAAAGTAGCTTATGAAGAAGCGATTGTTCACCTCTTGGATGAACACCAAATTGACTTGGTTTGCTTGGCGGGTTATATGAAAATCGTCGGTCCAACTTTGCTAGCAGCTTATGAAGGCCGTATCATCAATATTCACCCGGCTTATCTCCCTGAATTCCCTGGTGCTCATGGTATTGAAGATGCTTGGAATGCAGGTGTTGATCAGTCTGGTGTGACTATCCATTGGGTGGATTCTGGTGTTGATACCGGTAAGGTTATCAAGCAAGTCCGTGTACCGCGCCTTGAAGGGGATACCCTTGATACTTTCGAAACTCGCATCCATGAAACAGAGTACAAACTCTATCCAGAAGTCTTGGAACGTTTGGGAGTGGAGAGAAGGTAAGAAGGAAATCAAGTTTTGATTGTGTAATCTTGGTAGGAGAAAAATGATTAATCTGAAGTTAGTAGATGAGAGCAGTTTTCAGGCAGTGCTGGATTTGAAAATATCTGAAGCTGATGAACGAGCACGTTTTGTAGCTCCCAATGTGCGTTCTTTAGCTGACGCATGGCTCTACCGAGAGAATGGGGATGTGTTTCCAATGGCAATCTATTGGAATGAGCTAGTAGTTGGTTTTCTACTGTTGGAAATAGATAAGGATGAGGCAGAATACTTTATCTGGCGGATAATGATTGGCCAGCAGTACCAAGGAAAAGGTTATGGACGAAAAGCCTTGGAAGCTCTGATCAAAGAGGCTCAGATGGATAGAGCTTGCAATCATATTATCGCAGATTATGTAGTTGGAAATGAAAAAATGAAGTACCTGCTGACTAGTTTGGGTTTTCAGGAAACAGGATTTATAGAAGAAAATAACGAAGTCGCTATGCGGTTGGATCTAAAGAAAGAGGAATAGAATGACTAAACGCGCACTAATTAGTGTTTCAGACAAAGCGGGTATTGTTGAATTTGCCCAAGAACTCAAAAAACTCGGTTGGGACATCATCTCAACAGGTGGGACTAAAATTGCCCTTGACAATGCTGGGGTAGATACCATTGCCATCGACGATGTGACTGGTTTCCCAGAAATGATGGACGGTCGTGTGAAGACTCTTCATCCAAATATCCACGGTGGTCTGCTCGCTCGTCGTGACCTCGATAGTCACCTAGAGGCTGCTAAGGACAATAATATCGAGTTGATCGACCTTGTTGTGGTCAACCTTTACCCATTCAAGGAAACGATTCTCAAACCAGACGTAACTTACGCTGACGCGGTTGAAAACATCGATATCGGTGGACCATCCATGCTTCGTTCAGCAGCGAAAAACCACGCTAGCGTAACGGTTGTGGTAGACCCTGCTGACTATGCTGTGGTGCTTGACGAATTGGCAGCAAACGGCGAAACAAGTTACGAAACTCGCCAACGTTTGGCAGCGAAAGTCTTCCGTCATACAGCAGCCTATGATGCTTTGATCGCAGAATATTTCACTGCTCAAGTGGGTGAAGAAAAACCTGAAAAACTCACTTTGACTTATGATCTTAAGCAACCAATGCGTTACGGGGAAAATCCTCAACAAGATGCAGACTTCTACCAAAAAGCTTTGCCAACGGATTACTCCATCGCTTCCGCTAAACAGCTGAACGGGAAAGAATTATCCTTCAACAATATCCGTGACGCTGATGCCGCTATCCGGATCATCCGTGATTTCAAAGACCGTCCAACTGTTGTGGCCCTCAAACACATGAACCCATGTGGGATCGGTCAAGCTGACGACATCGAAACTGCTTGGGACTATGCTTATGAGTCTGATCCAGTATCGATCTTCGGTGGAATCGTGGTTCTCAACCGTGAGGTAGATGCTGCGACAGCTAAGAAGATGCATGGCGTTTTCCTCGAAATCATCATCGCGCCAAGCTATACAGATGAAGCGCTTGAAATCTTGACAACCAAGAAGAAAAACTTGCGTATCCTCGAATTGCCATTTGACGCTCAAGATGCTAGTGAAGTGGAAGCAGAATACACTGGTGTTGTTGGTGGTCTCCTCGTTCAAAACCAAGACGTCGTCAAAGAAAGTCCCGCTGACTGGCAAGTGGTTACCAAACGCCAACCAACTGATACAGAAGCGACAGCTCTTGAGTTTGCTTGGAAAGCTATCAAGTATGTGAAATCAAATGGGATTATCGTGACGAACGACCACATGACACTTGGTGTTGGCCCAGGTCAAACCAATCGTGTGGCATCTGTCCGTATCGCTATTGATCAAGCTAAAGACCGTCTTGACGGCGCCGTCCTTGCTTCCGATGCCTTCTTCCCATTTGCAGATAACGTAGAAGAAATTGCCAAAGCAGGTATTAAAGCGATCATCCAACCAGGTGGCTCTGTCCGTGACCAAGAGTCGATCGAAGCGGCTGACAAATATGGCTTGACCATGATCTTTACAGGTGTGAGACATTTTAGACATTAATCAAAAAAGGCACTCATTCAACGATGAGTGTCTTTTCTGCTGGTTATGAAGGCCTTAATCTGGGTAGATGTAGGTGACAGTTCCCCAGATGGGGTTGGTTGGATCGAACCAACCGCGGAAGTTGTCGATATAGCGATGGCCGTTGTAGTTCGCCTCTTGGATCTGAATTTTTTGGTCATGTTCGACGTCTGTAACCAAGGCGACATGGCCATATCCCCCATCATCCCAACAGGCGATGGCACCGACCTCTGGAGTGTCTCCTGTCCGGAATCCAGCAGCGCGTGCGCTAGCTGCCCACATGCCGCCATTTCCCCACCAGTTGTGGGCCCAAGGGGCTAATTCTTTGGCTCCCCAGGTGCACTCACCAATGGGGTAGGTGTTTCCCGGATGTGTCGCGAGTGGAGTGTGCTTTGGCTTTGCCTTTTCTACTTGAAATGTAGTGGGGAATAGCCCTTTTAGTTGTCCCTTGCTTTTCTGATAGATATGTAGGTGAAATAGCCCGCTTCCCTTGTGTTTTTGAGCTTGAAAGCGCAGTTGGAAATGTCCAGGTGCGACCTTCTTTGCTGGATACCAGACCAGATCATCTTGCCCATTTTCTTCAGACCAGATGGGGAAGACAATCTCGTCAACGTCTTCGAACAACTTTAGGTCTACCTCAAATTCTTGTTGGGAGATGGGTGTGATCGTAATCTTTGGCTGGGAGGAAGCCAGGTCTTTTTGCTGGACGCTGGTCGTGAGAGGGTAAAGACCGGTTAGCTGTTCATTTGCCTCCACTCCATAGACATGGACATGATAAAGTCCGGCTTGATCAGAATGGTTGGTCAATGGCACTTGTAGGTCAAATCCCTTGTCACTGCGTTGCACAGGATACCAAATCAGGTCATCTTGGCCATTTTGGTCAGACCAGACGGGAACTTGGATATTTTGATACTTATCCGGGACGTTTCCAAGATGAATCACCAGCTGCCCTTTTTCGGCATAGATAGCATTGGTCGCTTGATCTGCATGGGCAATAGAGGCTTGCATCCCCCATGTCGCACAAGTCAGTACAACAAATTTTTTGATTGTTTGCATAATACTCCTTTTCGTCAATTAGTAGGTCTCACCTATACTATTCGGAAAAAAATGAGAAATAGGAGGAAATAGCAAAAAATGTTTGGATTCTACTGAAAATAGGAGACTTTTGCTGAAATCATTAGAATAAAACGAACGATTATGATATAATTTAATAAAATAATTCGCAAAAGAGGTTCGAGATGAAACTTTTGGTTGTTGGTTCTGGCGGTCGTGAGCATGCGATTGCCAAGAAATTGTTGGAGTCTACAAACGTTGAGCAGGTTTTTGTGGCTCCTGGTAATGATGGGATGCGATTAGACGGTCTGGATTTGATCAATATCGGAATTTCCGAACATTCTAAGCTGATTGACTTCGCAAAAGTCAACGATATTGCTTGGACCTTTATCGGTCCAGATGATGCCCTTGCGGCTGGTATCGTGGATGATTTCAATGCATCGGGTCTTAAGGCTTTTGGTCCGACCAAGGCTGTGGCTGAGCTTGAGTGGTCTAAGGATTTTGCTAAGGAAATCATGGTCAAATACGATGTTCCGACAGCAGCCTATGGCACCTTTTCTGATTTCGAGGAAGCCAAGGCCTACATCGAAGAAAAGGGGGCTCCAATTGTCGTCAAAGCAGACGGTTTGGCCCTTGGGAAAGGTGTCGTCGTTGCGGAGACAGTTGAGCAAGCAGTTGAAGCCGCTCACGAGATGCTTTTGGACAATAAATTTGGTGATTCAGGTGCGCGTGTGGTCATCGAGGAATTCCTTGACGGGGAAGAGTTCTCTCTCTTTGCCTTTGTTAATGGGGACAAGTTCTACATTATGCCAACAGCTCAGGACCACAAACGTGCCTACGATGGTGACAAGGGTCCTAACACTGGTGGGATGGGTGCCTATGCGCCGGTTCCTCACTTGCCACAGAGCGTGGTTGACACAGCGGTTGACACGATTGTCAAGCCAGTTCTCGAAGGCATGATTAAAGAAGGGCGTCCCTACCTTGGTGTCCTTTACGCGGGTCTTATCTTGACAGCTGATGGACCGAAAGTCATCGAATTCAACTCTCGTTTTGGAGATCCTGAAACGCAAATTATCTTGCCTCGTTTGACATCTGACTTTGCACAAAACATCACTGATATTTTGGAAGGTGAAGAGCCAGCCATCACTTGGACGGACAAGGGTGTGACATTGGGCGTGGTTGTAGCCTCAAACGGTTATCCCCTCGCTTATGAGAAGGGTGTCAAGCTTCCAGCCAAGACAGAAGGCGACATCATCACTTACTATGCCGGTGCTAAATTCGCTGAAAATAGCCAAGACCTCCTCTCAAACGGCGGACGTGTCTACATGCTGGTTACCACAGCAGACACCGTCAAAGACGGCCAAAACATCATCTACAACCAACTCAACAAACAAAACACAGAAGGCCTCTTCTATCGTACGGATATCGGTAGCAAGGCGATAAAAGATTAACAGATACTAACTTTGTCATGGCGAGCGAAAGCGAGCCAAACTAAGATAATGGTCGCTTGATTTGCGAGCGTTAGCGAGCTAGTATAGGATAATCGTCGCAGTAGTGGAACTCCTAGTAGCAGAGCTACTAGGAGCGGAAAACTGGAGACTCAGGCTCCAGTTTTAGTAATGGAACGCTACAGGCGGTCGCTTACGTCCGCACTACAATAGACGATTATCGAAAAAGGAGAAAAAATGAAACCAGTAATTTCCATTATTATGGGCTCAAAATCCGACTGGGCAACCATGCAAAAAGCTGCTGAAGTCCTCGATAACTTCGGCGTCGCTTACGAAAAGAAAGTTGTTTCCGCCCATCGGACGCCTGACCTCATGTTCAAACATGCCGAAGAAGCACGTAGCCGTGGCATCAAGGTCATCATCGCAGGTGCGGGTGGCGCAGCCCATTTGCCAGGGATGGTTGCTGCTAAAACGACCCTTCCAGTCATCGGGGTACCCGTCAAGTCTCGTGCCCTTAGCGGTGTGGATTCACTTTATTCCATCGTTCAGATGCCAGGTGGAGTGCCTGTCGCAACTATGGCGATCGGTGAAGCAGGTGCGACTAACGCGGCCCTCTTTGCCCTTCGTCTTCTTTCAGTAGAGGACCAGGCTATTGCGACAGCGTTAGCGGATTTCGTAGAAGAACAAGGAAAAATCGCAGAGGAGTCTACAAATGAGCTCAACTAAAACCATTGGGATCATCGGTGGTGGCCAGCTCGGTCAGATGATGGCAATCTCAGCTATCTACATGGGGCACAAGGTTATCGCACTGGACCCAGCAGCGGATTGCCCAGCCTCCCGTGTGGCGGAAATCATCGTGGCCCCTTACGACGACGTAGATGCTCTTCGTCAGTTGGCAGAACGCTGTGATGTTCTCACTTATGAATTTGAAAATGTCGACGCTGACGGCCTTGACGCTGTTATCAAGGATGGTCAGCTTCCTCAAGGAACAGACCTGCTTCGCATTTCTCAAAATCGCATTTTTGAGAAGGACTTTCTCTCAAACAAGGCACAAGTGACAGTTGCATCCTACAAGGTCGTAACTTCTAGCAAAGACTTGTCAGATATCGACCTGTCGAAAAACTATGTCCTTAAGACTGCGACCGGTGGTTACGATGGCCATGGTCAGAAGGTCATTCGCTCAGAAGCAGACTTGGAAGAAGCATACACTTTAGCGGACTCAGCAGACTGTGTCTTGGAAGAATTCGTCAATTTTGACCTTGAGATTTCAGTCATCGTATCTGGAAATGGCAAGGATGTGACAGTCTTCCCCGTTCAGGAAAATATCCACCGTAACAACATCCTCTCTAAAACTATCGTTCCTGCTCGCATTTCTGACAGTCTAGCTGAAAAAGCCAAGACCATGGCAGTACGAATCGCTGAACAACTGAACCTCTCTGGTACCCTCTGTGTGGAAATGTTTGCAACTGCTGATGATATCATCGTCAACGAAATCGCGCCACGCCCACACAATTCAGGTCACTACTCGATTGAAGCTTGCGATTTTTCACAGTTTGACACGCATATCTTGGGTGTTCTCGGAGCACCACTCCCAGCGATCAACCTTCATGCGCCAGCTGTCATGCTCAATGTTCTCGGCCAACACGTCGAAGCTGCTGAAAAATATATGACAGAAAATCCAAGCGCTCACCTCCACTTATATGGTAAACTAGAAGCAAAGCACAACCGCAAAATGGGGCATGTGACGTTGTTTAGTGATGTGCCAGACGAGGTTGAGGAATTTGGGAAAGGGATTGATTTTTAAAAAATCTGTGGAGGAAATGTTATAGATGAAACCGATTATTCCGAAAAGTCCAGAAGTTCCGAAAGAGTTCTCTAATAAAGAAATCTCCTTTTTGACTAAGAGTGTTTTTGGGAAAATAATCGAACCTCAGCCGTGTGATGTTTTATTTGTTTTCAGTGGGACTCACCCGGGTCACTGGGAAAAAGCTATTGAGGCATATCAAAAAGGTTATGTAAGACGAATTATTGTGACCGGTGGCCGAAGTTTGACAGGAACGCCTCATCCAGATTGGAATGGACATACAGAGGCAGAGGTTATTATCCAACATCTGCTGGCTGCAGGCATTCCTGAAGAAGCGATTAAATCTGAAAACTCCTCTAGCAATACTTTGGAAAACGTACTATTTGCCAAAGAAGTTTTTGATTTTAATACTGTTGAGACAGTTATGTTCATTTGCAAAAGTCACGCGACTGGTAGGCAATGGCGAACCTTGGCTCAGCACTTACCAAAGCATCTTCGCTACATCCCATATACCTTCAATGCCTTTTACAAGGATGTTGAGATTGGTCGGGATAGCTGGATGAATACAGACATTGGTAAGTCCAGAGTTTGGGGAGAATATCTGCGACTTCTCCATTATGGAGAGAAGGGGGATATTTTAAAGTTGGATGTTGAATTGTGATTTAGGAGGTTTTTATGATTCAACTTATTGTCAACGCATTTGTTGAAAAAGAAAAGACGGGAGCAGTCGTTGAAGTCTTGTATGCTAGTAGCGATCACAAAAAAGTGAAAGCTAAGTATGAAGAGCTGACTGCTCAATATCCTGAAAACTATTTAGCTATCTATGATGTCCCGCTAGATACGGAATTGAATACACTAGATCATTATCCATCTGTGTGGATTGGCAAAGAAGAATTTGAGTAAATTGATGGTAGATTGTTAAATGATTGTAAAATAAAAAAAGATATATAAATTTAAAGTTTAAAAGTATAGGATATTGAATCCTTTAATTTATCGTATTGCAAAAGTCATTTAAAGATGTTATTTGTTAATTAAAAGATAGTATTACTTTATAAAATGTGTAGTAAGAATCTATTAAAATTATTTTAGAGAGGGCGTTATGTCTGAGACGGTAATTATTACTATAATATCATCTAGTATATCAGTTATAAGTGCTTTGTTAGGTGTGTTTCTCACACAATTCTTCAATGTAAAGAATGAAACTTGTAGGGTAATTGAAGAGAAACAAGCAGAAAATTTGAAGGCTAAAAGAGAAAAATTGGATTCAGTATATAAAAAATTGATTCGAGTTGTGAATCTATTTCCAAGTCAAACACCATTAGATGTGTTGAACAGTATGGATGGACCTCCTAATTATAATTTAGAAAATTTTGATATAGTCAATTCAATTTTAGAAAAACAAATTAATTATTACGAAAAATTGTTAAATGATTCTGATAATTTAGATTTTGAATTGAAGAATAAATATGAGATAGAGATTAATAACAGAGAGTATTTCAAGTCGGAAATCACTTTAATTCGAGATAAGTATAAATATGCTCAAAGTCAGTATGAGGAATTTAAAAGGAATGAAAAAATGACTTTTGAGTTATATGCAGGAGTTGATGTAAAAAACAATCTCGTGAATTTCGAAATATTGCTACATAACGCATTTATTGCCGGGAGACGTTTAAACGACGACGTTAAAAAAATTAATAAATTAGATATTTCACGATGGACTTTAATTGACAGTATTAGAAATGATCTTGGGATAAATTGAAATATTTTAACCAACAGAAAGGAAAATTAAACATGATTGATAGATATAGCCGCCCTGAGATGGCGAACATTTGGACTGAAGAAAATAAATACCGTGCTTGGCTTGAGGTGGAAATCTTGGCTGATGAAGCATGGGCTGAGTTGGGAGAAATCCCTAAGGAAGATGTAGCTTTGATTCGTGAAAAAGCGGACTTTGACATCGACCGTATTTTGGAAATCGAGCAACAAACTCGTCACGATGTGGTGGCCTTCACACGTGCGGTTTCTGAAACGCTTGGTGAAGAGCGCAAGTGGGTTCACTATGGTTTGACATCTACTGACGTGGTAGATACGGCCTACGGTTACCTCTACAAACAAGCCAACGATATCATCCGTCGTGACCTTGAAAACTTCCTCAACATCATCGCTGACAAGGCCAAGGAGCACAAGTTCACCATCATGATGGGTCGTACCCACGGTGTGCACGCGGAGCCGACAACTTTTGGTCTTAAATTGGCAACTTGGTATAGCGAAATGAAGCGTAACATCGAGCGTTTCGAGCATGCGGCTGCTGGCGTGGAAGCTGGTAAGATTTCTGGTGCGGTTGGTAACTTTGCCAACATCCCACCATTCGTTGAAAAATACGTCTGCGATAAATTGGGTATCCGTGCTCAAGAAATCTCTACACAGGTACTTCCTCGTGATCTTCACGCTGAGTACTTTGCAGTTCTTGCTAGCATCGCAACATCTATCGAACGTATGGCAACTGAAATCCGCGGTTTGCAAAAATCTGAACAACGTGAAGTGGAAGAGTTCTTTGCTAAAGGTCAAAAAGGCTCTTCAGCCATGCCTCACAAGCGCAACCCGATCGGTTCTGAAAACATGACAGGTCTGGCGCGTGTTATCCGTGGTCACATGGTAACAGCTTATGAGAACGTAGCCCTTTGGCACGAGCGTGATATCTCTCACTCATCAGCTGAGCGGATCATCGCACCAGACACAACTATCTTGATTGACTACATGCTTAACCGTTTTGGAAACATTGTTAAGAACTTGACAGTCTTCCCAGAAAACATGATCCGCAACATGAACTCTACATTCGGTCTAATCTTTAGCCAACGTGCCATGTTGACTTTGATTGAAAAAGGCATGACGCGTGAGCAAGCTTATGACTTGGTGCAACCAAAAACAGCTCAATCATGGGATAATCAAGTAGATTTCAAACCACTTCTTGAAGCAGATCCAGAGGTGACATCACGCCTGACTCAAGAAGAAATCGACGAAATCTTCAATCCAACTTACTACACCAAACGGGTGGATGAGATCTTCGAACGCATCGGTTTGGGAGACTAGGCGCAACTAAAAACGGGAATTTGAAAAATAGACGAAAGAGGCCGGGACAAAAGTCCTAGCCTCTTAATTGTTCTTGGATTGTTGAGCAAGACGCAGTGGTTGAGTGGGCTCTACTACGCTGATTTCATCAGCTTTTACAGCCCTACTCAACTGTGCGGAGGTGGGACGACGAAATCGAATTCTAACGAATTACCGATTTCTGTCCCACTCTCTTTTTAAACTTTTTATAGCTAAACTATCACTAATTATATATATTTTTAAAGAGGTCTTTAGAAATCGTTTTTAACATGCTATACTGGACCTATAAAAAAGACCGAGATGTCTCAGTCTTTTTGGTTCTTAGTGATCGCGGTCACAGGAGATGAACTTGATCTTGTAGTAGTCCCCGCGTTTATAGGTTTCCGTGTATTCAAGGATTTGGCCAGTCGCTTCTAGCTTGGTCGTCTTCACTTGTTTAACCGTTGGGAAATTTTCGTCGATCTTCAATACTTTAGCAATCTTGCTTGGTGTAGGAAAGACGATTTCGTTGACTTCTTCGAAGTGTTCATCATTCATATGAATGTGGTAGTCTTCTTTGAAGCGATCATAGATAGAGCTATAGTATTCCAAATTTGGATAGTTTGGATTGATGTATTGTTCAGGAATATAGGTTTGGTGGAAGATATAGGTATCATCCCCTGTCTGGCGAGTCCGTTCGATCTTATAGTAGAATTGCGTTGGGTTGAGGCCTAGTTTGTCTAGGATGCTTAAGGTATTTCCACGTTTAATAGAGAGAACTTTGACTTTGGCCTTTTGGATTGGGAAGGTTTCAACATCTGAAAATTCAACCAGTTTGTGTTTTCGAGCACGAGAAACAAAGGTTCCTTTTCCTTGCTGGCGGACAATGTAGCCATCAGCAGCGAGGTCGTTCAAAGCACGGACAACGGTGATAGAGCTGACATCATAAATTTTAATGAGTTCAGCTTCAGTATAAAATTTATCTCCATTTTCAAATTTTCCGGAGATAATTTGCTGCTTCAATTCATCTTTGATGTGTTGGTACTTTGGAATTGCCATAGTGCTACCTCTCTTTAGATTTCTCTTATTTAACCCTATTTTAACATATTTTTTATAAAAGTGTTGACATTTTTTAAATAATTTATTATATTAATAAATGAAAAGGGTTACATATAAGAAAGGGGGGGCGTTTATGGGAGTTTTTGAGATTCGCGATGCTTTCTATTTAAAAGATCAACCCTTCAAGATTTTATCCGGAGCGATCCATTATTTCCGAATTGACCCAGCAGACTGGTATCATTCCTTGTATAATCTAAAGGCTTTGGGTTTTAACACGGTTGAGACCTATGTCCCTTGGAATGCGCATGAACCCCGCAAAGGGCAGTTTGACTTTAGTGGTCGATTGGATCTAGAGCGTTTCATTCAAACAGCCCAGTCCCTAGGACTTTACATGATTGTAAGGCCGTCGCCCTTTATCTGTGCAGAGTGGGAATTTGGTGGATTACCAGCCTGGCTCTTGGAAGAAGACCTGCGAATCCGCTCATCAGACCCAGCCTTTATCGAAGCAGTGGATCGTTATTATGATTGCTTGCTTGGGTTGTTAACACCCTACCAAGTGGATCAGGGTGGTCCAATCCTCATGATGCAGGTGGAAAATGAGTATGGCTCTTATGGAGAAGACAAGGATTATCTTCGTGCCATTCGGGATTTGATGAAGGAAAAAGGCGTGACCTGTCCTCTCTTTACATCAGATGGACCATGGCGAGCAACGCTAAGAACAGGAACCTTGATCGAAGAAGATCTCTTCGTGACGGGAAACTTCGGTTCCAAAGCAGCCTATAACTTCGGTCAGATGCAAGAATTCTTTGACGAATACGGCAAGAAATGGCCCTTGATGTGTATGGAATTCTGGGATGGCTGGTTTACCCGCTGGAAGGAACCTGTGATTCAAAGGGACCCAGAGGAGTTGGCAGAAGCTGTCCATGAGGTCTTGGAGCTTGGTTCCATCAACCTCTATATGTTTCATGGCGGAACCAATTTCGGCTTCATGAATGGTTGCTCAGCTCGGGGAACGCTCGACTTGCCACAGGTGACGTCCTATGACTATGGGGCTTTGCTCAATGAGCAGGGAAATCCGACGGAGAAGTATTATGCTATTCAAAAAATGATGGCGACCTATTATCCGGAATACCCACAGCAGGAACCGCTCATCAAAGAGTGTTTGCCAGAACAAACCTTGCAACTGGCAGCCAAGACTAGTCTTTTTGGAAATCTGGACAATCTGGCTCAGGTCGAGACCAGCCTTTATCCTGAAAAGATGGAAGAGTTGGGGCAAACCACAGGTTATCTCCTATATGAGACAGACCTTGAGTTGGATGCGGAAGAAGAAAAACTGCGCATCATTGATGGTCGGGATCGGGTACAGATTTACCTGGATGATCAACATGTAGCAACACAATACCAAACAGAGATCGGTGAAGATCTTTTTATCAAAGGAAAAAAGAAAGCGGTTACGAATTTAAAAATCTTGCTTGAAAATATGGGACGTGTCAACTATGGGCACAAGCTCTTAGCTGATAGCCAGCACAAGGGCATTCGCACAGGTGTCTGTGTGGATTTGCACTTCCACCTTCATTGGAAGCAGTACCCACTGGATTTACAAGATCTCAGTCAGCTCGATTTTTCAAAGGAATGGCAGGCAGGTGCTCCAGCCTTTTACCGATATGATTTTCAGCTGGACCACACCCTTGACACTTATCTGGATATGACAGGATTTGGGAAAGGGGTCGTCTTTGTCAATGGTCACAACCTTGGCCGCTTCTGGGAAGTCGGACCGACCACTTCACTTTACGTGCCTCATGGTTTCCTCAAAGAAGGAGCCAATAGCCTGATCGTCTTTGAGACAGAAGGGCGTTACCAAGAGACACTTGAACTTGTTCAACAACCTACATTCAAAGAAGTAAAGGGGGAAAACTTATGACTATTGTAGGATGCCGTATCGATGGACGTTTGATCCACGGGCAGGTAGCCAATCTTTGGACTACCAAACTAAATGTTTCACGTATCATGGTGATCGATGATGAAGTCGCTCAAAATGATATCGAAAAAAGTGGCTTGAAACTAGCGACACCGCCAGGTGTTAAGCTCAGTATCTTGCCAGTCGCAAAGGCTGCGGAAAATATCTTGGCTGGAAAATATGATAGCCAACGACTCTTTATCGTAGCTCGCAAACCTGATCGTTTCCTTCGTTTGATCGAAGCAGGCGTTCAGCTTGAAACGCTGAATGTCGGCAATATGTCTCAATCGGATGAGACACGCGCGATTACCCGCTCGATCAATGTGGTGGACGCGGACGTGGAAGACTTTAACAAGATCCACGAAAAAGGTGTGAAGATTACGTCTCAGATGGTGCCAAACGACACTGCAGAAGACTTTATGAAGTTATTAAAGTAAAAGAAAATTTTTAGGAGGAAATTGTCATGATACAATGGTGGCAAATTTTACTACTTACTTTGTACTCAGCTTATCAAATCTGTGATGAGTTGACGATTGTTTCATCAGCAGGATCACCAGTCTTTGCTGGTTTCATTACAGGACTTGTCATGGGGGATTTAAAGACAGGTCTATTTATCGGAGCTTCTCTTCAATTGACAGTGCTCGGTGTTGGTACTTTCGGTGGTGCTTCTCGTATTGACGCCACTTCTGGTGCCGTTCTTGCGACTGCCTTCTCAGTAGCGAAAGGGATTGATCCAGAGATTGCTATTGCTACAATCGCTGTGCCGGTAGCAACTTTGTTGACCTACTTTGATATTCTTGGTCGTATGACTACAACTTACTTCGCTCACCGTGTAGATGCTGCAATCAACCGCTTTGACTACAAAGGCATCGAACGCAACTACCTTCTTGGAGCGATTCCTTGGGCTCTCTCTCGTGCCCTTCCAGTCTTCTTCGCCCTTCGATTCGGTGGAGAATTCGTAGAAACTGTTGTTACAGGTCTTGCTAATGTACAATGGTTGGCAAACGGTCTGAAACTTGCAGGTCAAATGCTTCCAGGTCTTGGATTTGCGATCTTGCTTCGTTACCTTCCTGTTCGTCGTAACCTTCACTATTTAGCACTTGGATTTGGCTTAACAGCAATGTTGACAGTGCTTTATAGCAATGTTCAAAGCCTTGGTGCTGCAGTGTCTAGCATTGTTGGTTCTGAAGTGTTCGCTAAACTTCCAAAAGAACAAGCTATTACTTTTGTTAACAACTTCAAGAGTGTATCTATGATTGGGGTTGCCATCATCGGTATCTTCCTTGCAGTACAACACTTCAAAAACAGCCAACGTACAGTTGTAGCTGCTCCAGCAAGCAATGTAGAAAGCGGGGAAATTGAAGATGACGAATTCTAATTACAAACTAACAAAAGAAGATTTTAAACAAATTAACAAACGTAGCCTCTTCACCTTCCAATTGGGTTGGAACTACGAACGGATGCAGGCTTCTGGTTACCTTTACATGCTTCTTCCACAATTGCGGAAAATGTATGGAGACGGCACACCTGAATTGAAAGAAATGATGAAATTGCATACGCAATTCTTCAATACTTCTCCATTCTTCCACACTATTATCACTGGTTTTGACCTTGCTTTGGAAGAAAAAGATGGTGTCAAATCAAAAGATGCGGTGAACGGGATCAAGACAGGTCTTATGGGACCATTTGCCCCTCTTGGGGACTCAATCTTTGGATCATTGGTACCAGCTATTATGGGTTCAATCGCAGCAACTTTGGCTATTGCAGGAAACCCAGCCGGTATCTTCTTGTGGATCGCTGTGGCAGTTGCTTATGACATTTTCCGTTGGAAACAGTTGGAATTTGCCTATAAAGAAGGGGTTAACCTCATCAACAACATGCAAAGTACCTTGACAGCTTTGATCGACGCAGCTGCCGTTCTGGGTATCTTCATGGTTGGTGCCTTGATTGCCAGCATGATTGGTGTTGAAGTTTCTTGGACTCCACACATTGGGGACAAAGCGATTGAAATTCAAGATATGCTCAACCTTATCTTCCCACGTTTGGTACCAGCAATCATCACAGGTGTAATCTACTGGTTGCTTGGACGTAAGGGTATGAACTCTACAAAAGCTATCTTGCTCATCATCCTTGCAGCAATCGCATTCTCAGCATTTGGCCACTTCTTCTTTGGAATGGCATAATGGAGTAAGGTATGGCAAAAGAGTTAGTATTGGTCAGTCATGGTCGCTTCTGTGAAGAGCTTAAAGCTAGCACAGAGATGATTATGGGACCACAAGAATCCATCCATACGGTTGCACTCTTACCAGAAGAAGGACCAGAAGACTTTACTGCTAAATTTGAAGCAACAGTCCAAGGTCTAGAAGACTATATTGTATTTGCCGATCTCTTGGGAGGAACTCCTTGCAACACCGTGAGCCGCTTGATCCTTGAAGGACGTGCGATTGACTTATACGCAGGGATGAATCTTCCGATGGTCATCGAGTTCATCAATAGTAGCCTGACTGGTAATGAAGGGGACTACCCTGAACGTGCAAAAGAAAGTATTGTCAAGGTCAATGACCTCTTGTCAAACCTTGATGATGATGAAGATGAGTAGGTTGGTATGGGAGTCTGGGAGCATCATCTCAGGCTCCTTTCCCATTTATCAACGTTAGATTGTAGAAAGGAACAACAGGTTCTATGTTAGACTATACAAAAGAAGACTTGCAGGAGCTAGGAGCAGAGATCACAACACGTGAAATCTACCAACAACCGACGGTTTGGAAAGAAACAGCTCGCTTGTATCAAGAAAGAAAAGCGGAAATAAAAGCTTTCTTAGAAAAAATTGGGCAAGAGCATGACTATATCAAGGTCATCTTGACAGGGGCTGGGACCTCAGCCTATGTGGGAGATACCTTGGTTCCATATTTGCAGGAAGTACACGATGAACGCCACTGGAATTTTCAATCCATTGCGACGACGGATATCGTAGCTCATCCTCAAACCTATTTGAAAAAAGAGGTTCCGACTGTTTTAGTATCTTTTGCCCGGAGTGGCAATTCGCCAGAAAGTGTCGCCACCGTGCAGTTGGCTCAAGACTTGGTTGATGAGCTCTATCAGATCACCATTACCTGTGCCGAAGAAGGAAAACTGGCCCAGCAAGCCCACGGAGATGAGCGCAATCTCTTGCTTCTCCAACCTAAAGAAACCAATGATGCCGGCTTTGCGATGACCTCTAGCTTTACCTCTATGCTTTTGACAGCTCTCTTGGTTTTTGATCCAAGTGAGGAAGAGATCAAGGAAAAACGAGTAGCAGAGCTGGTTGATCTATCTGAGCAAATCTTGGAGAAGGACCGTGCGGTCAAGGAAGTGGTCGATCTAGACTTTGAGCGCGTGATCTATCTGGGAGCAGGACCTTTCTTTGGCCTAGCCCATGAAGCCCAGCTCAAGATTTTGGAATTAACGGCAGGCAAAATCGCAACCATGTATGAGAGTCCTGTCGGATTCCGTCACGGTCCAAAATCCCTCATCAATGATCAGACCCTCGTCTTGGTCTTTGGAGCCATTGATCCTTATACCCGTCAGTATGATCTGGACTTGGTTCGAGAAGTTGCAGGGGATCGGATTGCCCGTCAAGTTGTCCTCTTGACCGATCAAGTTGCAGGGATCGAGCATGTACGGGAAGTGTTGGTGAAAGCATCAGCAGACTCCCTAGATATCTACCGTGCCTTCCCATACATTATCTACGGTCAGTTGATTTCTCTCTTGACTTCGCTCAAGGTGCAAAATCGCCCAGACACGCCATCACCAACTGGTACTGTCAATCGGGTTGTTCAAGGGGTGATCATTCATCCATTTCATAAAGAATAGCCACTAATTTTCTATAAAAAGTGGAGTGTTTCTTCTTGTGAAACTGATACAATGGAGAAAAACAGTGAGAGGAGAAGGTTTGTGAAACAGTATCAAGAAAGCGTGTTTGGGGAATGGCAGAATCAAGAGGTTCGGGCTTATCGCCTCGAAAATGATAAGGGCTACCAATTATCTGTCATGACCTATGGGGCGACGATCTTAGAATATGTGACGCCAGATAAAGAAGATCGGTTTACGAATATTATTCTAGGTTTTGATCGCTTTGAGGACTATGTGGGCAATAGCCCTAAATATGGAGCTAGTATTGGTCCGGTAGCAGGCCGGATTGCAGGGGCCAGCTTTGAGCTTAATGGTCAAAGCTATTACTTGGAAGCCAATAACGGTGCTAACTGCAACCACAGTGGACCGACGGGTTGGGACAGCGCTTTGTTTAGCGTGGAGTCGGTAACGGATCAGGAAATCACCCTGTACACAGAGCGTGCAGATGGAACCGGTGGTTTCCCTGGAAATCTCAAGGTCTGGGTAACCTATGGTTTGACGGAAGATGGTGAACTTGAGATTGCTTATCGGGTAGAGACAGATCAAGACACCTTGGTCAACCCGACCAACCACAGCTATTTCAACCTATCTGGAAACTTCACCCAGCCGATCAATGACCATGTCTTTCAGATCAACCATCAAGGGCTTTACCCTATCCATCCAGACGGTGTTCCTCTTCAGACCGTGGATAGAGAAAGTCCGGTTGTTCAGCATCTTTACCAAGCTATGCTCTTGGAGGATCTTTTTAAGGACTCTGATCCGCAAATCCGTCTGGTAGAAGGATTAGACCATCCATTTGCTCTTCCAGAAGGGCATGAAAATGCTGGCTTTCTTTACCATCAGCCATCTGGACGTTTCTTGACCTTCAAGTCAGAAGCCCCAGCCTTGGTGGTATATTCAGCGAATTTCGTAGACGAAACGGTTCATCTGCAAGGGCAACCAATGGTTCAGCACAATGGCTTGGCTCTAGAATTTCAAACAGTGCCAGACGCCATTCACAGTGGCCAAGCTGAAAAGGTCATCTTGAGGGCAGGTCAAGTCTTCACCAGCAAGACTAGCTACCATGCCATCGCTAAGAAATAAGGAGGAAAGGGGTGACCCAAACAAGGATGTGAAATCCTTGCTTGGGACCTCCTCTTTTTCTCGAAAAAAATTTTTTAGAAAAACTATAAGGAAATTTTAAGCTTCCTATCGTATACTAATATCATCATCAAAGACCTCCTAACTTTGAATGATAAAACTCCTAAAACTTTTTCATAATAATCTCCCTATAAGAGCCACCAAAACCGGTGGCTTTTTTTCTACGTACCTTAGCAAACGTTAGTGAGCTTAGGTACGTTGACGCAGTTCGAACGCTAGTGAGAACCAGGATCTTTAAAAAACACATTCTATTTATAGTACCGAAGGTATCATTTTTTGCTATAATAGACTGTATGAGTAGAATTTTAGACAATGAAATCATGGGCGATGAAGAGGCCGTTGAACGGACGCTGCGCCCGCAATATTTACATGAATATATTGGTCAAGATAAGGTCAAGGACCAGCTGAAAATCTTTATTGAGGCGGCTAAGCTTCGGGATGAAGCGCTGGATCATGTCCTTCTTTTTGGCCCTCCGGGACTGGGGAAAACCACCATGGCCTTTGTCATTGCCAATGAACTGGGTGTCAATCTCAAGCAGACTTCTGGTCCTGTCATTGAAAAGGCTGGTGACTTGGTAGCCATCCTCAATGATCTAGAGCCGGGCGATGTCCTCTTTATCGATGAGATCCACCGTCTGCCTATGTCAGTCGAAGAAGTGCTTTACAGCGCCATGGAAGATTTTTACATCGACATCATGATTGGCGCTGGTGAGAGCAGCCGGAGTGTCCATCTGGACCTTCCTCCTTTCACTTTGATTGGGGCAACGACGCGAGCTGGTATGCTGTCCAATCCCTTGCGCGCTCGCTTTGGGATTACCGGACACATGGAATACTATGAGCAGGATGATCTGACAGAGATTGTCGAGCGGACCGCCGAGATCTTTGAGATGGAGATTACCCACGAAGCTGCCGAAGAGCTTTCTCTTCGTAGTCGTGGGACTCCTCGGATTGCCAACCGCTTGCTCAAACGGGTGCGCGATTTTGCCCAGATCATGGGCGATGGCTTGATTGACGATACCATTACCGACAAGGCCCTCTCTATGCTAGATGTGGACCATGAAGGACTGGACTATGTCGATCAAAAGATCCTGCGCACCATGATTGAGATGTACGGCGGTGGCCCGGTCGGGCTTGGGACTCTATCGGTCAATATTGCCGAAGAGCGCGAGACTGTAGAAGATATGTATGAGCCTTACTTGATTCAGAAAGGCTTTATCATGCGGACCCGGACAGGGCGCGTGGCGACTCGCAAGGCTTACGAACACCTGGGTTATCCCTACAATGGAGATTAGAAGAAGATGCTGACGGAAGAAGCGATAGTAAAGCAAATCCAAGCGGATCCGGAGATGATGACTGTCTTGGCTATCATTCGAGATCTCAACTTGGCAGATGCCTGGTTAGCGGCGGGTGCGGTGCGAAATTTCATCTGGAACCAGCTCTCTGGCAGACCAGGGTTTGACGCGACGACCGATATGGATCTGGTCTTTTATGACCCTACGATCAGCTATGAGGAGACTTTCCAGATCGAGCAAGAATTAAAGAAGACCTATCCTCAGTACGCTTGGGAAGTCAAAAATCAAGTCTATATGCACCAGCATAGTCCGGGGACGGCTCCTTATCGCAGTGCTTGTGACGCGGTTTCTAAATACCCCGAGCAGTGTACGGCTCTTGCGGTTCGCTTAAGGAAAGAGGATCAGCTAGAGCTCTTTCTCCCTTATGGGACAAAGGATATCGAAGACTTCATTGTTCAGCCAACTCCGCATTTTTTAGCCAGTCCAGAGCGTTTAGCGGTTTATACAGAGCGGATGAAAAAGAAAAATTGGCAGAGTAAATGGCCTCTATTAGAGGTTCGTTTTCCAAAATAGAGAAACAGATCAGATTTGAAAAAGGAATCTGATTTTTCTTTAAAATGATGGAGCCACTTTGTCATCTTTCTGTCACATTTTTGTTATAATAGTAATAGTATGCTGGTTTTCCATAGTGGAAAGCCAAGAGCTCAGCTAGGTTGGGCAGTCCGAACAAGGAGTTAGGTGGAATCATGAAAAAAATCGTCTTTGTCTGCTTAGGAAATATTTGTCGGAGCCCCATGGCGGAGTTTGTCATGAAGGACTTGACGGATCAGTATGAGATTGAAAGTCGGGCCACCTCTAGCTGGGAACATGGCAATCCTATCCATCGGGGAACCCAGAAAATCTTTCAACAATACCAGGTCCCGTATGATCCAGCCAAGACGTCCTTACAGATCAAGGAAGAGGATTTTTACAACTTTGATTGGATCCTGGGGATGGACGAAAATAATGTAGCAGATCTAAAGCAAATGGCTCCTGCAGGGACAGAGCACAAGATTCATCTTTTTGCTGCTGAAAGTGTGCCAGATCCGTGGTATACCGGTGATTTTGAAGAGACCTATTCCAGAGTCCTGAGTGGCTGTAAGGCTTGGTTAGATCAGTTAGCAACTTCTTAAGAGTTTGATATGTGAGAGAATACAGAATATGAAAGAATTTTATGAGACTTATAAGGTCTATCTGACACGAAAAAATTTAGAAATAGCAGCATTAGTCGTGATTATTCTATCTGCTTTGCTGGTTTTCCTTTCAGCCATTCCAGGTCAGGGCGTCTTGACCTTGGATAAGGGGGCGATCCGTTACGACGGAAGTTTGGTCCGTGGCAAGATGAATGGCAAGGGAACCGTCACCTTTAAAAATGGGGATACCTATACAGGTAACCTCGTCAACGGCTCTTTTAGCGGCTATGGTAAGTTTAAGTCCAAGGATGGTTGGACCTATGAAGGGCAGTTTGTTAACGGCCAGCCGGAGGGCAAAGGCACCTTAACCACAGAAGCCAACGTCGTATACAAAGGAACATTCAAGCAGGGGATTTATCAAAATGCGCATTAAATGGTTTTCACTAGTTCGTGTTACAGGACTCTTATTGGTATTGCTTTACCATTTCTTCCAAAAAGCCTTTCCTGGAGGCTTCATTGGGGTAGATATTTTCTTCACCTTCTCAGGATTTTTGATTACAGCGCTCTTGATCGATGAATTTGCGCGCAAGCAAGGAATCGACTACCTGGCATTCTTGAAACGGCGCTTTTACCGGATCGTACCACCCCTTGTCTTTATGGTCTTGGTCGTGATGCCCTTTACCTTTATGGTCCAACGGGACTACGTGGCTGGTATTGGGACTCAGATTGCGGCGGTCTTCGGTTTTGTGACTAATTTCTTTGAGATGGCAACGGGTGGTAGTTACGAAAGTAACTTCATTCCGCATCTCTTCCTTCATACCTGGAGTTTGGCTCTAGAAGTGCATTACTATGTGCTCTGGGCACTTTTGGCATGGTTCTTGGCTAAGCGGGCTAAGACGGTTGGAAAGTACCGAGGCATGCTCTTCCTAGCATCCAGCGGGCTCTTTCTCTTCACCTTCTTGTCCATGTTCATCCGTGCCTTTCTGACAGCTAATTTCTCCACCATCTATTTTTCTAGCTTCACTCACATCTTCCCCTTCTTTGCGGGATCATGCCTAGCAACGGTGACAGGGATTGCCAATGTCAGTCCGAACTTTACAAAGCTGGTGCAGTCTTGGAGCATGAAAAAGACCTTGTCGGTCTTGGGTGGAAGCTTTGCCTTCTTGTTCGTGCTCAGTCTTTTCTTACCATTTGATAGCTTGTGGACCTATCTATTTGGCTTTTTAGCAGCGACAATCGCAGCTTGTGCCATGATTCTGTCGGCCCGCATTCTCCATGAAAAGACTCCAGATAAAAAAGAACCAGCCATCCTCAATTTCTTGGCAGATACCAGTTATGGTGTCTACCTTTTCCACTGGCCTTTCTTTATCATCTTCTCTCAACATTTGGGAAATATGATGGCAGCCCTTGTGACGACGATCGTTTCCTTGATTTTAACGGCTCTGTCTTTCTATATTTTGGAGCCAACCATTGCAGGCAAAGAGCCTCGTGTCTTTGGTATGAAGATGGATCTCAGTTTTTTGACCAAACCGATCTTTTACCTCATGATTCCTCTGGCTCTCTTGATGATTGGAATCTCTGCCTTTGCACCAACCGTCGGAGCTTTTGATGAGAGTTTGGTAGTGAGTGGGCTCAATCAAGCAGACAGCAAAATGCAGGTCACACGGACGCAAGTGGACAATGCGACTGCAACAGACTATAACGTCTCAAATGGTGTGACCATGATCGGTGATTCGGTTAACTTGCGAGCGCAGGACTACCTAACCAAAGCGATCCCGGGCATCCAGATCGATGCAGTGGTGAGCCGTCAGTTGGAAAATGGAATGAAGGTCTTTGAGACCGATATCTCCAATAAAGTTCTCCTAAAAAATGTGGTCATTGCCCTAGGAACCAATACTGTAAGCAACTACAAAGAATTGCTGGATCAGTATGTTGAGAAACTTCCAAAAGGCCGTCGCTTGATCCTTGTGACACCATATGATGGGCGCTATGCCAACGATCAGTCCAGTGAATCGGTTCAAACGCGTCTTTATGAGTTGGAACTAGCTAAGAAATACGACTTTATCACCATTGCGGACTGGTACCAAGTAGCAATTGAAAATCCAAACATTTGGGTGGGAACAGACTCTGTTCACTTCAATATGGAAACCAATGGTGGGGAACTCTATGCTCAAACAGTCAAAGAAGCCCTTGATAAGGCCGAAAAGGGTCCGGTCAAGAAGTAACAATGCTTCTCTGAAACTGAAACAAAACAAATCCTAACAAAATAAAACAAAAAGCAACTTTTTACTTGTAAAAAGCTGCTTTTTTTAGTAAGATTAAGAAAACGCTTACAAAAATCAATTGAAAATATCACTTTGTGAAGAAAAAAATTTTTTAATTATTTCTTCACAATTTTGCTAAAGAATTGCTTTCACAGCAATACGATTGATAAAGTTTTCACAAACTTCGAAAAATTCTTTGTGAAAGTTGCTTGGAAGTGTTTACAAAAATCTCAAAATAGAGTACAATTATATTGTGAAATAATTAACAAATCGAAATTTCTTACACTATTCTTGAAAATTTCCGAAAACATGAAAAAGTTCTAGAAAAGGATAAGGGTTTCAAATATTGGAGGAAAGCATCAAATGGCTGATAAAAAAACTCTCTCACCTGAAGAAAAGAAACTCGCTGCTGAAAAACACGTAGACGAGTTGGTGCAAAAAGCGCTGGTGGCGCTTGAAGAGATGCGCAAATTGAATCAGGAGCAAGTGGACTACATTGTGGCGAAAGCATCTGTAGCGGCTCTTGACGCTCACGGTGAGCTCGCTCTTCATGCCTATGAAGAAACTGGTCGTGGAGTCTTTGAAGACAAGGCGACTAAGAACTTGTTCGCTTGTGAACACGTAGTAAATAACATGCGTCACACGAAAACAGTTGGTGTCATTTCAGAAGATGACGTCACTGGTTTGACCCTTATTGCTGAGCCAGTCGGAGTTGTCTGCGGGATCACACCTACAACCAACCCAACTTCAACAGCAATCTTTAAAGCCTTGATTTCATTGAAAACACGGAACCCTATCGTCTTTGCCTTCCACCCATCTGCTCAAGAATCATCTGCTCATGCGGCACAAATCGTACGCGATGCGGCAATTGCAGCTGGAGCACCTGAGAACTGTGTGCAATGGATTACCCAACCTTCTATGGAAGCAACTAGTGCCCTTATGAACCATGAAGGAGTTGCGACCATCCTTGCGACCGGTGGTAACGCCATGGTAAAAGCCGCTTATTCTTGTGGAAAACCAGCTCTTGGGGTAGGTGCCGGAAACGTTCCTGCTTACGTTGAAAAATCAGCCAATATCCGCCAAGCAGCACACGATATCGTCATGTCTAAATCATTTGACAATGGTATGGTCTGTGCGTCTGAACAAGCGGTTATCATCGATAAAGAAATCTACGATGAGTTTGTTGAAGAATTCAAATCTTACCACACTTACTTTGTTAACAAAAAAGAAAAAGCCCTTCTTGAAGAGTTCTGCTTCGGCGTAAAAGCCAACAGCAAGAACTGTGCAGGTGCGAAATTGAATGCGGACATCGTTGGGAAACCAGCAGCATGGATCGCTGAACAAGCTGGCTTCACTGTACCAGAAGGAACCAATATCCTTGCAGCAGAATGTAAAGAAGTTGGCGAAAAAGAACCGTTGACTCGTGAAAAATTGTCACCAGTCATCGCTGTTTTGAAATCTGAAAGCCGTGAAGACGGAATTAACAAAGCTCGCCAAATGGTTGAATTCAACGGTCTTGGTCACTCAGCAGCTATCCATACTGCTGATGAAGAATTGACCAAAGAATTTGGTAAAGCAGTCAAAGCCATTCGTGTGATCTGCAACTCTCCTTCGACTTTCGGTGGTATCGGGGATGTTTACAATGCCTTCTTGCCATCATTAACACTTGGATGTGGTTCTTACGGACGCAACTCTGTTGGGGACAACGTTAGTGCCATCAACCTCTTGAATATCAAAAAAGTCGGACGCCGGAGAAATAACATGCAATGGATGAAACTTCCTTCAAAAACATACTTTGAACGTGATTCAATTGAATACCTACAAAAATGTCGTGACGTTGAACGTGTCATGATCGTTACAGACCACGCTATGGTAGAGCTTGGTTTCCTTGATCGTATCATCGAACAGCTTGACCTTCGTCGCAACAAGGTGGTTTACCAAATCTTTGCAGACGTAGAACCAGATCCAGATATCACAACTGTTGAACGTGGTACAGAGATCATGCGTGCCTTCAAACCAGATACCATCATTGCTCTTGGTGGTGGATCACCAATGGATGCGGCCAAAGTTATGTGGCTCTTCTACGAACAACCAGAAGTGGACTTCCGTGACTTGGTACAAAAATTCATGGATATCCGTAAACGTGCCTTCAAGTTCCCATTGCTTGGTAAGAAGACCAAATTCATCGCTATCCCAACAACATCTGGTACAGGATCTGAAGTAACTCCATTTGCCGTTATCTCTGATAAAGCAAACAACCGTAAATACCCAATCGCAGACTACTCATTGACTCCAACAGTGGCAATCGTAGACCCTGCCTTGGTATTGACAGTTCCTGGATCTGTTGCAGCAGACACTGGTATGGACGTCTTGACGCACGCGACAGAAGCTTACGTATCACAAATGGCTAGCGACTTCACAGATGGTCTTGCCCTTCAAGCCATTAAACTTGTCTTTGAAAACTTGGAAAGCTCAGTCAAGAATGCGGACTTCCATTCACGTGAAAAGATGCACAATGCGTCAACGATCGCAGGTATGGCCTTCGCCAATGCCTTCCTCGGTATTTCTCACTCAATGGCCCACAAGATCGGTGCGCAATTCCACACCATCCACGGACGGACCAATGCCATCTTGCTTCCATACGTTATCCGCTACAACGGTACACGCCCAGCTAAGACAGCTACATGGCCTAAGTACAACTACTACCGTGCAGATGAAAAATACCAAGATATCGCTCGTATGCTAGGACTTCCATGCTCTACTCCAGAAGAAGCCGTTGAAGCTTACGCAAAAGCTGTATACGAACTTGGTGAACGCTGTGGTATCGAAATGAACTTCAAAGCACAAGGCATCGATGAAAAAGAATGGAAGAAACATTCTCGTGAATTGGCCTTCCTTGCTTACGAAGATCAATGTTCACCAGCGAACCCACGTCTTCCAATGGTAGACCATATGCAAGAAATCATCGAAGATGCTTACTATGGTTACAAGGAACGTCCAGGACGTCGTAAATAAGACGCCAAGGAACAACTGATGTTTATCAGCTATCCCTCGCTCGTAAGAGTGGGGGATTTTTGCTATTTGGGTCCAAAACTCGTTTTTTCATAAAAAATTAGACTTTTTTTCAGAAATTGTGTTATTTTTATAGCATTCCGAGCTATTTTATGTTACCCTATAGTGTGTGAATCTGCCTGTAGCTGAAGGGTTATGATCCTTTTTCAGTTATAGGAAATGAAAAAACAAATCCAAGAAAGGAGGCCATCTCAAATGGAGTTAGAAGGTGACGTGCAAGGAAGACAAGATCAGGCACAGAAAATTATTGAAATGCCCCAACGAGATCGGGAAGCTTCCACTTCAGAAAATCAGCCATCATCTGCTTCGGTGGTCTCCATGTATGGGCAGGAAAGACCAAGCATTTCTAGCCTCCATCAGCAACTAGCGAGCGCGTCTGGGACCCAGACCATTCAATTGCGGGAGGAATTGGTGCTGGCGGTAGCACAGAATGCTTCAGCGCAGGCAACTACCTTTGAGGCAGAAGTCAAGGATAAGTTGGAAGAGGCTAAGGAGACGGTTTCCCATAAGGTCGCTGAGGTGTCACAAATGGCCCACAGCATGGCCCAATTTTTAACAGATGCAGAAGTGGAGCAACTATTAGGAGAGTTCTCCATGGATACTTGTTGGGACCAAACGGTAGAGGCGGAGAACCTCGCCCAAGCAAAGGCCTATTCCACTCGCTTGTCAGACTTGGCAAGTCAGCTGGAGGCTGCATCAGCTCAATTGGTGGACTTGGACAAGGGACAAGCAACGGCCTTTGATTTTTCATAAGTAGGAGAAAAAGATGTTAGAGATCCTGGGAGAGGACAGAGAACGAATTGAGGAGCTCCATCGAGAGATTAAAAAGGAGCAAGAGCGGATTGCGATCAGAAGTTTGATTGCAACGCAAAAAGCCTTGATGATGTTGGAAGGGATGAGTTTGCAGGTAACCTTGGGCGGCCAATCCGAAAAGATGCGCTCTTTTGCTACAACGACCCTAGTTAGTGATTTGAAAGACGGATTTACAGGAGGAGCAGCGGACGCGGTAGAAACAGCACTGAAATCAGTGAAGAAGCCGATTTTATTGAGTCCGATTAAAGGAGGTATGTGATGTACCATTCAGGAAATAGTGAATTAGAACAACTAGAAGATCGACATTACCGCTTCAACCAGAAACTTAGTGAGTTGGAGTGGGATTATGCGGATATGCGTATGGATGTCCGCCAACATACAGAAAATTTAGTAGACTGGTTGAGTGCCCTTCATTTTCAAGCGCCAAGTGCGGAGGCCCAAAGTGGCTTGGAGCGTTTATTTGCCTTGCAAGAAGAATTTGAGGCAGAACTCAAGCGCTATGAAGAGCGATTAGAAGAAGAGCGTGAGCGCGAGCAGCAAGAGTACTATAAGCAGCGTCAACAATTAGAACAAGGAGATTGAAACATTCCTCTGGTAGAGATAAGAGGAATGTTTTTGTTTGCTCAAAAACTTTTAAAAATGTGCCTATAAATTCTTGCAAGCGCTTACTTAGTATGTTATAATATTCACAAAGAAACGAAAATAAAATGGTTTTATCAAACCAACAAAAAAGGAGTCGCTTGTGAAAGCTGCAACTTATGTATCTGCAGGCAATCTGCAACTGCTGGATCAAGCTCATCACCCACCACTTCAAACTCTCAGAAGTTGAAAAAGCCTATGATGTCTTTAAACATGCGGGTGAAAACCATGCTCTCAAGGTGATTATCGAAAATGATATCAGTGAATGAAGTGGCAACTAATATTTGTTCATAGTTTTTTTAGACGGACCAGAGATATTCTGGTCCTATTTTCAACCCCCAAAAGCCAATGATTCCTTGCAAAATAAATTTGTTGTCTTATAATAGAAGTACAGAAAACGATTACATAAAGAGAAAGGTGTGATCTTATGAAACGGTTTTGTTATCATCGTGAATTCTGGATGGACTTCCATTTCTGGATCTTGGTCTTGCTTTTAGCGGCTGTGGCGTTGACGATGCGGGCTCCGCTTTCGGTAGTTAGCCTAGCTTATCTTGCTTTTGTTGGGATTTTGATCTTGCTGCAGGTCTTTCAACCGCCTGTATCGACGCGTCAGTATCCAGAAGGTAGCTACCATTTCAATTGGACCTTCTATCGCGATACCCGACTGTATATCAATCTCTTTTTATTAGCAGGTCTCTTGGCAGGCCCAATGGCTTCATCGGATATGGTCTATTGGATCTTGCTTGGAGCCGTCGTCGGCTCTATCGGCTTTGTATTTGTCGTAAAGGAAAAAGCGACTCAAAAGATGGCCTAAGGAATCACCATGTCCTAGATCTCTGAAACTAGTTTCAGAGATCTTTTTATTTTGCCCTAAAATGTGAAACTATAATCCAATTGCACGATTAATATTGTAAGCGCTTTAAAAATAGATTATAATCAATTTACAAGTACTCGAGTTGCCTTATTATCAAAGGAGAAGGAGTTATGTCAAAGATTACAAAAGATGAACTGATTGAACAAATCAAAGACGGCATCATTGTTTCTTGTCAAGCCCTCCCTCATGAACCGCTCTATACAGAAGCAGGAGGAGTCATTCCTCTCTTGGTCAAAGCGGCTGAGCAGGGTGGAGCTGTCGGGATCCGAGCCAATAGTGTCCGGGATATCAAGGAAATAAAGGAAGTGACCAAGTTACCGATCATTGGGATTATCAAGCGTGACTATCCACCGGAAGAACCCTTTATCACGGCTACCATGAAAGAAGTCGATGAGTTGGCAGCTTTGGATATCGCGGTCATTGCTCTTGATTGTACCAAACGTCCCCGTCATGATGGTCTTTCGATTAGTGACTTTATCCATCAAGTCAAAGAGAAATATCCAGACCAACTCTTGATGGCTGATACCTCTACTCTGGAAGAAGGATTGACAGCTGTCGAAGCGGGAGTGGACTTTGTCGGAACGACCCTTTCGGGCTATACGGACTACAGTCCAAAGGTTGATGGCCCAGATTTTGAACTGATCCATCGTCTCTGCCAAGCAGGAGTAGATGTCATCGCAGAAGGCAAGATCCACTACCCTGATCAGGCCAAGAAAATCCATGATCTCGGGGTTCGCGGCATCGTTGTAGGTGGTGCCATTACTCGACCAAAAGAGATTACAGAGCGCTTCGTCGCAGCCTTAAAATGAGAAAACAAAACAGTAGATTGAAGGAGGAGGAGACCGAATAGAGAGTAGTCGAATCTGAAACATGAACAAGAATAGGCGTCCTCATTGAGGATAACCCCTTGTAAGAGTAATCTTACCGTAAATTGTGAGGAGAAATCACATGAAAATGAAAAAAGTATTGTGCTCGTTGGTAGCTGGTGCAGCTCTTCTAGCACTCGCAGCTTGTGGATCTGGCGGAGGTTCAAAAACAGAATCTTCTAGTGGAAATTCAGGTAAAACAGAAATTACCTGGTGGGCCTTCCCAGTCTTTACTCAAGAGAAAGCTGATGATGGCGTAGGAACCTATGAAAAAACTATTATCGAAGCCTTCGAAAAAGCCAATCCAGATATCAAAGTTAAACTAGAAACCATCGACTTCAAGTCTGGCCCTGAAAAAATCACAACGGCTATTGAAGCAGGAACTGCTCCAGATGTGCTCTTTGATGCACCTGGACGGATCATTCAGTATGGTAAAAATGGAAAATTGGCTGATTTGAACGATCTCTTTACAGAAGATTTTGTCAAAGATGTCAATAATGAAAATATCATCCAAGCCAGCAAGGCAGGCGACACAGCTTACATGTATCCAATTAGTTCAGCACCATTCTACATGGCGATGAATAAGAAGATGCTCAAAGATGCAGGCGTGTTGGATCTTGTCAAAGAAGGCTGGACAACAGACGACTTTGAAAAAGTATTGAAAGCTTTGAAAGACAAAGGTTATACACCAGGATCACTCTTCAGTAATGGTCAAGGTGGAGACCAAGGAACTCGTGCCTTCATTGCCAACCTTTATGGCGGTTCTGTTACTGATGAAAAAGTAACCAAGTATACAACAGATGATCCAAAATTTGTCAAAGGTTTGGAAAAAGCTTCTAAATGGATCGATGACGGCTTGATGATGAATGGTTCTCAATTCGATGGTGGAGCAGACATCCAAAACTTTGCGAATGGTCAAACTTCTTACACTATCTTGTGGGCGCCTTCACAAAACGGTATCCAAGCTAAATTGTTGGATGCAAGTAAGGTCGAAGTAGTAGAAGTGCCATTCCCATCTGACTCAGGTAAGCCAAAATTGGAATACCTTGTCAATGGATTTGCTGTCTTCAATAATAAAGATGAAAAGAAAATTGCTGCTGCTAAGAAATTTGTACAGTTCATCGCAGACGACAAAGAATGGGGTCCAAAAGATGTTGTGCGTACAGGAGCTTTCCCAGTTCGTAGTTCATTTGGTAAGTTGTACGATGACAAACGGATGGAAACTATCAGCACTTGGACAAAATACTACTCACCATACTACAACACAATCGACGGTTTTGCAGAAATGCGGACCCTATGGTTCCCAATGTTGCAATCTGTTTCAAACGGGGATGAAAAAGCAGAACCAGCTTTGAAGACCTTTACTGAAAAAGCAAACGAAACGATCAAGAAAAAATAGATCATCTATGAAACTCAAATGATCCTTTCATAGAAATAAGAAAGCATAGGCCCCCTCGATTTCTTATCTCCATGTGTAGATTGAAAGAGGGGGCCTTCGTGTTTTCGCTCTCCTAATTATCATATGTAGGAAGGGGCAGTGCCATCCGTTCCACATAGGAATCAAGGAAAAAATAGAAAAAGAACATCAGGAGGTGCCTTACTGTGAAGGTAAACAAAATCCGAATGAGGGAGACGCTCGTTTCCTACGCATTCCTAGCACCCATTTTAATCTTCTTTACGGTCTTTGTCCTAGCCCCCATGATCATGGGCTTTGTGACAAGTTTCTTCAACTATTCTATGACATCCTTTAAGTTTGTCGGTTTAGAAAATTATTCCCGCATGTTTGCGGATAAGGTCTTTGTGAAGTCCTTGATCAATACCGTCATCATCGTTATCGGATCAGTTCCGATCGTCGTATTGTTCTCCTTGTTTGTGGCTTCTCAGACCTACCATCAAAATGCGATTGCGCGTTCCTTCTATCGTTTCGTCTTCTTCCTTCCAGTTGTTACAGGGAGTGTAGCGGTAACGGTTGTATGGAAATGGATCTATGATCCACTATCAGGGATTTTGAACTTTGTATTGAAATCTGGACATGTCATCAACCAAAACATTTCTTGGTTGGGGGACAAGCACTGGGCTTTGATGGCCATCATTATCATCTTGTTGACCACCTCTGTTGGTCAACCGATCATCCTCTACATCGCAGCTATGGGAAATATTGATAATTCTCTCGTAGAAGCAGCGCGTGTGGATGGTGCGACAGAATTTCAAGTTTTCTGGAAAATCAAATGGCCAAGCTTGTTGCCAACAACCTTGTACATTGCCATCATTACGACCATTAACTCTTTCCAATGTTTCGCCTTGATCCAATTGTTGACATCCGGTGGTCCTAACTACTCAACGAGTACCCTTATGTACTACCTCTATGAAAAAGCCTTTAAACTCTCTGAATACGGTTATGCCAACACCATGGGTGTCTTCCTTGCGGTGATGATTGCCATTATCAGTTTTGCGCAATTCAAGATCCTCGGAAACGACGTAGAATACTAAAGAAAGGAGCCTCAGATGAAACCCACACAAAAGAAACCCATCACTGCCTTTACAGTGATTTCAACGATCATTTTGCTCCTTTTGACAGTCTTGTTCATTTTCCCATTTTATTGGATTTTGACAGGGGCCTTTAAGTCTCAACCAGATACCATTATGATCCCACCTCAATGGTGGCCAAAGACACCAACCATGGAAAACTTCCAACAGTTGATGGTACAAAACCCAGCCCTACAATGGTTATGGAATAGTGTCTTCATCTCCCTTGCAACCATGCTTTTGGTGTGTATGACCTCTTCCTTGGCAGGTTATGTCTTGGCGAAGAAACGCTTCTATGGGCAACGAATTCTCTTTGCTACCTTTATCGCAGCCATGGCCCTTCCGAAACAAGTTGTCTTGGTTCCATTGGTACGCATTATCAACTTTATGGGAATCCACGATACTCTTGCAGCGGTTATTCTACCATTGGTTGGATGGCCATTCGGGGTCTTCTTGATGAAGCAATTTAGTGAAAACATCCCAACAGAACTCTTAGAATCTGCTAAGATCGATGGTTGTGGAGAGTTGCGGACTTTCTGGAGCGTTGCCTTCCCAATTGTCAAGCCGGGATTTGCAGCCCTTGCCATCTTTACCTTTATCAACACCTGGAACGACTACTTTATGCAATTGGTAATGCTGACCTCTCGTCAAAACTTGACTATTTCACTAGGGGTAGCAACCATGCAGGCCGAAATGGCCACCAACTATGGCTTGATCATGGCTGGGGCAGCCCTAGCTGCAGTGCCAATCGTTACGGTCTTCCTCGTCTTCCAAAAATCCTTTACACAAGGGATTACCATGGGAGCGGTCAAAGGATAAGTCGTTTGCTTGGACAAACGATAGTTGTGTACAGATCGGTTTTCTAGGCTGAGAAGTATCGAAAGGATGAGAATATGATATTTGATGATTTAAAAAACATCACCTTTTACAAAGGAATCCACCCCAATCTAGATCAGGCCATTGACTTTCTCTATGAGCATCGGAAGGATTCTTTTGAATTGGGGAGATACGATATTGATGGGGATAAGGTCTTTCTCGTCGTTCAAGAAAATACCCTCAACAAAACAGAAAATGATCGCTTTGAACACCACAAAAGATATGCCGATTTGCATTTATTGGTAGAAGGGCATGAATTTTCGAGTTATGGATCTCGTGTGACAGGTGAGGCTATCGCATTTGATGAAGTATCGGACATCGGTTTTGTCCATTGCCAGGAGTCTTATCCGCTTCATCTAGGCTATCATAATTTTGCGATTTTCTTTCCAGGGGAGCCTCACCAGCCCAATGGCTATGCAGGGCAAGAAGATATCGTGAAAAAATATCTATTTAAAATTGCGATCGATTGATCACGTTAGAAAGGAGTGCCTATGTCATCTAAGGGTGCAGGATTGATCAAAACCGTTTTTAACACGGACAATGTAGTGATGCGTATCAGTGAGAAGGTCCTCGACTTGGTAACTGTTAATCTTTTATTTGTGCTAAGTTGTTTACCAGTTCTCACGATTGGAATTGCGAAAATTAGTTTGTATCAGACCTTATTTGCCATTAAGCACCAGCGTCGTGTTCCGGTGATTCGTAGTTATGCGAAGGCTTTTCGGGACAATTGGAAAATAGGCTTACAACTAGGAAGTTTAGAACTGATTGTTGCAGGTATTTGTCTCTTTGATTTATTCTTATTTTGGGGGCAAACTTCCCTAGCTTTCCAAGCTTTGAAAACCATTTGTTTAGGCCTCTTTCTCTTTCTTGTGTTGATCTTATTGGCTGCTTATCCTATTGCGGCCCGCTACCAATTGGATTGGAAAGAGTGTTTGCAAAAAGCCATGATTGTGACAGGCTTGCATTTTCCTTGGTTCTTTGTCATGGGAAGTGCTCTCTTGCTTCTATGTATGGCTCTTGCAAGCTCGGTTTTAGCTTTCCTATTGGGGCTTATGATCTTTTTCTTGTTCGGCTTTTCAAGCTTGGCTTTTGCACAAGTTGGATTAATGGAAAAGATTTTCGCCCAGTACCAAGAATAAAATGAATTCATTAGTGACAAAAGGAGAAAAAATGTCAGATTTAAAAAAATATGAAGGAGTCATCCCCGCTTTTTACGCCTGCTATGATGACCAAGGAGAAATTAGCCCGGAGCGGGTACGTGCGCTGGTAGAATATTTTATCGCGAAAGGTGTGCAGGGCTTGTATGTCAACGGATCTTCCGGCGAATGTATCTACCAGAGCGTGGCCGATCGCAAGCTGATCTTGGAAGAAGTCATGGCAGTAGCTAAAGGAAAATTGACCATCATTGCTCACGTAGCCTGCAACAACACCAAGGATAGCGTGGAATTGGCACGACATGCAGAAGAACTAGGAGTGGATGCCATTGCGGCCATTCCGCCGATCTATTTCCGCTTGCCAGAATACAGTGTTGCCCACTACTGGAATGAAATCAGTGCAGCCGCACCCAATACAGACTTTGTCATCTATAATATCCCGCAATTGGCAGGGGTCGCTTTGACACCGAGCCTTTACAAGGAAATGTTGAAAAACCCACGGGTGATTGGGGTCAAGAATTCTTCGATGCCTGTTCAGGACATTCAAACCTTTGCTTCTTTAGGAGGCGATGACCATATCGTCTTTAATGGTCCAGATGAACAATTCTTAGGTGGCCGTCTCATGGGAGCGCATGCTGGAATCGGTGGCACCTATGGTGCGATGCCAGAACTTTTCTTGAAGCTCAATCAGCTGATTGCTGAGAAAGACTTGGAGACTGCGCGTGCCTTGCAGTTTGCCATCAATGACATTATTGGAGTCTTGACATCTGCTCATGGCAATATGTATGCGGTCATCAAAGCGGTTTTGCGCATTAATGAAGGTTTGGACATGGGATCTGTTCGCTCCCCTTTGACGCCAGTAGTAGAAGCGGATCAAGAAGTGATTCAACGTGCTGCTCAACTCATTCAGGACACAAAAGCCAGATTCCTTTAATCAAAGGAGGTCTAGATGAATCCATATGTTGTAATTGATATCGGAGGGACCAGTATCAAGTATGGTCTAGCCGATGCAAAAGGGCAACTCCTAGAGACCCATGAAATGCCAACGGAGGCCCAAAAAGGAGGACCTCACATTCTTAACACAACAAAGGAAATCGTAGCCCGTTATTTGAAGAAGCATCCCTTGGCAGGGGTTGCGATTTCTTCGGCCGGAATGGTAGATCCTGATAAGGGAGAAATCTTTTATGCAGGCCCACAAATTCCCAACTATGCAGGCACCCAATTCAAAAAGGAAATCGAAGAGACCTTTCAGATCCCTTGCGAGATCGAAAATGATGTCAACTGTGCCGGTCTCGCAGAGGTCACTACAGGCCATGCAAAAGGATCGAACAATGCTGTTTGCCTGACGATTGGGACAGGGATCGGTGGTTGCCTCTTGCTTGATGGTCAGGTCTTTCATGGTTTTAGCAATTCAGCCTGTGAAGTTGGCTATCTTCATTTGCCAGACGGTGCCTTTCAGGATCTAGCTTCAACGACGGCTTTGGTCGAGTACGTGGCAGAACATCATGGTGATCCTGTGGAACAGTGGAATGGTCGCCGGATCTTCAAGCAGGCAACTGAAGGAGATAAGATCTGTATGGCTGGAATTGATCGGATGGTGGCCTATCTCGGAAAAGGACTGGCCAATATCGCCTATGTGGTCAATCCAGAGGTCATCGTTCTTGGAGGGGGGATTATGGCTCAGGAAGCCATCCTCAAGCCAAAAATCTATCAAGCCCTGTGTGCCGAATTGGTTCCTAGCCTAGCAGATAAGATCCGTTTGGAATTTGCCCACCATCAAAACGCCGCAGGTATGTTGGGGGCTTACTATCACTTTAGACAAAAACATGAAACATAAAACAAGTCGCGTTGGCGACTTGTTTTTGATTCATCAAAAAAAGCATGAAAGATGAAGAAAGCCTGATCTTTCATGCTTTTTAAATAGGGAGACCATATTAGGATTTTCGAGAACGTTGACTAGAAAGCTTTTTGTTTTCCCAGTAGCTATTAAAGACAATTTCCTTTTGTTCTCGGCTTTTATTAAGGAAATGAGCATAGATCAAATCGACCACAATGAGGAGTGGTAAAATTGCGGAAATTCGATCGATATAGGTACTACTAGGAAGAGGTGCGGCCGGTAACACTTCTGTGAATCCTTGGTGGATGGCGGCCGGGTTAGCCGTCACAAGAACCGTTTTAGCCCCTTTTTCTTTGGCGTCCAGGAGACTGTCTGTAATGGAGTTGGTGCCTCCTGACAATGAGAAACCGATGACTAAACAAGAGGAATCGAGAATACTGGTCGTCCAAGCAAAGCCATCTTGATCAGTCAAGGCTTCACAAACGACGCCCAGTCGCATAAAGCGCAATTTCATTTCTCGAGCAACTAAACCGGAACTACCGATCCCGAAGAAATAGACTCGGTCTACTTGATCGATTAGTTCAGCTACCCGATCTAATTGAGAATCTTTTACCAGACTTTCAGTGACGTTACTGATATGGTGGTAGCGTTGCAAGACGCTCAGCGTCAGCTCGTCATGCTCTTGCACCTGTTTTTGATTTTTGGTTTCTTCGTTAAAGTGATAGACAAATTCCCGATAGCCGGAAAAACCACATTTTTGAGAGAAACGCGTCAAAGCTGCCTTTGAGACATGGAGTAACTCAGTTACACGAGAAGAGGACAGGGAGTGCTGTCGTGCTTCGGATGATAAAAAATATTGGGCAATGTCGCGTTCCATATCCGTTAACTCAGCTTCATGGCTGGCGATAATGGCGCGTAAATCTTGATCTTGTTTCACAGCAATCCTCCTTTCTCACGAGATGAAATAACAGGATACTCCTATAATATATTACACATTATAACATGGGTAACCGCTTTATTCAAGTAAAAGAAATCAAGAAATACTGAAACTAGGAACAGGATATGCGAAAAGAAGAGAACGCTACCAATCTTGGCAGTAGGGGCTTGCTGGCTGTCCAAAATTTTCTGAAAATTCCCGGTTGGGCCTGAACAAACGATATGAATTGTGGTATAATTTAAGATAATTGTACTGTTGTTGGAAGAACAATAGTTGAATAAGGAGGTGTGACGATGTCGAATGCAACACTCGAGATGATGCAAGAGATCGAGCAAGCTGCTCAGGGCGTGATCGTAGGCTATGAAGCTCAAGTCGAACAAATCCGAACGGATTCGCGCGATCGCCTTGCAACAGTGGCACAGCATTACGATGAGGAAACCAAGCAATTGGTCACAGAGGCAGAAAAAAACGCCCAGGAAAAACTCGTCCGTTTAACGAAAGATCTGGAAGAAACGGTTGCGTGCAATGATGCCAGGGTACAAGAGGCGATGACCGATAAGCGAGCTGGGTTAGTTGAAGCCATTGTAGAAAAGGTGGTAGCAAGCTATGGCCGTTAGTCAGATGCAAAAACTATCCCTCATCTTGCCCAAAGATGACTTGGACAGTCTCCTACTAGCGCTACAGTCTGAGGCAAAAATCCATATTTATGACCTCAGTGAACAGGAAGAATGGCAGGCTGCCTTTGAGGCAAATACCTTGTCTCAACCCTTGACAGAGGACAATCGTCAAGCCTTGGTAGAGCTGCAAAAACGTCAAGAACAAGTTGAAAAAATGATTCAGACTCTGGAGCCTTACATGCCTGAGAAGAAGGCCCTGCAAGCTCTAAAGGAAGAACCCTTAAGCTTGTCTTTTGATGACTTGCAGGCCCATGGGATGATTCGAGACGAGGATCTCCTATTGACCAAGTTGAAACGCCAATTGCACGTGTTAGATAAGGCTCGTCAGAAGATTGCGGATGCAAAGGGAGAGATAGAGCGCTTAGAAAAATGGCGACCGTTAGAGGTGACGCCAGCTGCTCTCGCTACTTTTCACTATGTGCATGGCTTGATCGGGACCATTCCCAATAGCGATACAGACGCCGTTCGTTCTTCCTTAAAAGCTCATCCTGAGCTGAAGTTAGAAGAAGTCTTTACGTCTGAAACTGAACACGGCTATGTCATCTTGTATCGTTCGGGAGATCGTGTAGCTGTTCAGGAGCTTCTGGAAGACCATGGGTTCAAAGAATTGGACTATGAAGAAGAGCAGGTCCCGGCCGCCTACTTGGATCGCCTAGAAGGAGAAATTAAGGAGCAAGAAGCTGTAGTTGCAGCAACCCTAGCCGAGTTACAAAACTCCCAGAAGGAGTTGGACCAGCTTAAGTACCAGATGGATTACTTGCTGAGTTCGGGAGCTCGTGAGGAAGCCAAGTCGCTTCTTGCCAGCACGCAAAGCTTGGTAGCCCTAGAGGGTTGGATTGAAACCTCCCAAGTGGCCTCATTGCGAGACTTCTTGCAAGAAGGTTTTGGTTCTCGGGTCTTACTAGAGACGCGCGATGTGACGGAAAAAGATTGGGATGACGTTCCGATCCAGTTGCGAAATAATGCCTTGGTAGAGCCCTTTGAATTAGTCACAGAGATGTACGCCCTGCCTAAGTATTACGAGAAAGATCCGACACCGATCGTTTCTCTCTTCTACTTTGTTTTCTTTGGCATGATGGTCGCAGATATCGGTTATGGACTCTTGCTAACGGTAGCAACAGGGTTTGCCCTTAAAGCCTTTAAGCTCAAGCCCGGGACAGCGAAGAACCTTCGTTTCTTCAGTCTCCTCGGAATTTCAGTGGCCCTTTGGGGTGTGGTCTATGGCTCTTTCTTTGGGTTTGAGATGCCTTTTGCCCTGATCAGTACGACCAGCAATGCCATGACCATCCTGATCCTCTCAGTGGTCTTTGGTTTTATCACCGTCTTAGTGGGCCTCTTCCTAGGGGGAATGAAAAATGTCCGCCTCAAAGACTACACCGAAGCATACAATTCAGGCTTTGCTTGGGTTTTGATCCTGCTTGGCTTAATGCTGCTAGCAGTGGGCAATATCTTGCCAGGGATGAGTGTTCTGGTTCCGATTGGCAAGTGGCTAGCTATTTTGAATGCCATTGGAATCTTGATTGTTTCCATTGTCAGTGCCAAGAAGCTGTCCGGTTTAGCGTCTGGTCTCTTTAACCTCTACAATGTCAGTGGCTATGTCGGAGACTTGGTCAGCTTCACCCGTTTGATGGCCCTGGGCTTGTCTGGAGCTAGTATCGGTTCAGCCTTTAACTTGATTGTCAATCTCTTCCCACCGCTTGGACGGTTTACGGTAGGGCTTGTGCTCTTTATCGTCCTACATGCCATTAATATGTTCCTGTCCTTCTTGTCAGGATATGTGCATGGAGCCCGTTTGATCTTTGTGGAGTTCTTCGGTAAGTTCTACGAAGGAGGAGGCAAGCCATTTCGTCCTCTTAAACCTTCAGAACGCTATATTAAAACAAAAAAATAAGTATTATCTTTAATAAATAGGAGTATATTCATGGAATCTTTAGCATCATATTTTTCAGCCCATGGGGGCGCCTTCTTTGCAGCATTTGGTGTGGCGATCGCAGTCGCACTTAGTGGGATGGGATCTGCCCTTGGGGTTGGTAAAACGGGTCAAGCAGCAGCAGCGCTCTTGAAAGAACAACCCGAAAAATTTGCCCAAGCTCTGATTTTACAATTGTTGCCAGGTACACAAGGTTTGTACGGTTTCGTTATCGGGATCTTGATCTGGTTGCAAATTAAGCCAGATATGCCACTTGAAACAGGGGTTGCTTACTTCTTTACAGCTCTTCCAGTTGCGATCGTTGGTTATTTCTCAGCAAAACACCAAGGAAATGTTGCGACAGCAGGGATGCAAATCTTGGCCAAACGCCCTGAAGACATGATGAAAGGGGTTATCCTTGCGGCCATGGTTGAAACCTACGCCATCTTGGCCTTCGTTGTGTCCTTCCTATTGACCCTACGCGTCGGCTAAGAGCTAGCTTTGATGGATTCGCCTCGCGAGGCGAAAAACACAAGACGCATGCAATAGGAGAAAAACGATATGGATGAACAAACCCAATTAAAGGATTCGATCTTGGCCCAAGCCCATGAAAAAGGGCGTAAACTCTTAGAAGAGGCCAAGGAAACCATCCTAAAAGAAGAGACTGCGCAAGAAGAGCGTTTGATTCAAGATAAACTCAATCAACGCTCCGAGCAGCTCAAGCGGATTCAACGTCAATTGCAACGTGAAACCCAACAAATCGAAAATAAAAAACGCCAATCAACCCTTGTCACCAAGCAACGCGTCTTAAAGGATCTCTTTGCAGATGCTTATGAAGCGATGGTGGCTTGGCCCCTTGAAAAGGAAATGCAGTTTGTAGATGCGGTCTTAGATCGCTATCAGGGACAAGTTGTGACCCTGACCTTCGGTGCGGTGAGTGCTAGCAAATTTGATTCAGCAGCTCTCGAGAGATTGAAGCAGACGCATCAGAATGTGACAGTTGCAGATGCAACGATCCCAGCTCAAGCAGGATTTGTCTTGTCGGTTGGGAAGATTGATGACAACTATCTCTACCGTGATTTGGTGGATTCCATTTGGGAGCAAGAAAGCTACCAGATGGCAGCCAGCATTTTCACAGATGAAGAGAACTAGGAGGTTGTAATGAGCGAACGGACCTATTCTCAAGTCAATACAGGAATCAGCGTACGTGAGGCTAGTTTTGTCAGTCCCAGTCAGTTCGAGCAGTTGCTTGCAAGTCCCTCAAGCGAGAGTCGAGAAGGCTTGCTACAAGGGACGCCTTATGCTTTAGACAGCCACGAGATCAAGGATTTATCAGCCCTTGAAGCCCGCCTGATGACAGCCTTGTTGGCAGAATACCAATGGGCTTTTGAGGTAAGCCCTCAGTCAGATCTGGTTAGCCTGTTTACCTTGAAATACACCTATCATAATCTCAAGGTTTATCTAAAACACAAGGCGACAGAGCGCAAGTTAGGGCACTTATTGATCCCTATCGGTCCTTATTCTCTCGATGTGCTCGAGCATTTGGTGGCGACCTTTTCTGCGGAGCATTGTCCGGCTTTTATGGCGGAAGAAGTAGCTGCAACCTGGCAAGAATTCCAAGACTATCAGGACTTGCGGGTCCTCGAAATCGGGATGGACTTAGCTTATTTTAAACACCTGAGATACTTAGGGGACAGCCTAGATCATCCGATTCTGAAGCAGTTGGTGGACGTGACCATTGACTTTTACAATGCGATTACAGTTAAGCGGGCCTTGGATCAGCAAAAACCGCATAGCTTTATGCACCAATTACTCTCAGATGAAGGGAGCCTCAGTGCCCATCAGGTGATCGACCTGCTGGAATCGGGTCAGTGGTTGACCTGGTTTTATCAAGTCAATCCGCTAGAGTACGATCTCGCTTTAGAGACTTATGAAGAAAAGATGCGCACCGGTCAATTAAAGACCGTAGAGTTGGAGTATTTAGAAAGTTTGGTGAAATTCAGTCTTCTAGACGCTGGCCGTTTTGAAGTCGATGGACCCCTACCCCTTGTTCGTTATCTTTACGGAAAAGAGTTAGAGGTAACCAACCTTCGTTTGGTCCTCTCTGGTTTGGACAATGGTTTTCCGCTAGCAGACATCAAAGAAAGGATGAGACCGATTTATGGACAAACAGACCTATAAGATCGCCGTTGTGGGAAATCGGGACGCCATCCTTCCTTTTCGCCTGATTGGCTTTCAAACCTATCCGGTCACAGAGCCGCAAGAAGCGATCAATACCTTGCGAAAACTCAGTCGGGAAAACTTCGGGATTATCTACTTGACAGAGGATATTGCTCAGGCCATTCCAGATACAGTGGCGTTTTACGACCAGCAGCTGACACCGGCTCTGATCCTTATCCCGACCCATAGAGGGACTACAGGACTGGGCCAACAGCGGATTCGTGATAATGTCGAAAAAGCAGTAGGACAAGATATTTTATGAGAACAAATGAATTTGGCCAAACGATTGGCGATGCACTGCCGGATTTTACTCCGGGGCGTCTGCCAGCTATTGAGCGGATCGAAGGTCGCTATACCGTGATCGAGCGCCTCTCAAAAGAAAAACATGGAGCAGATCTTTATCAGGTCTACGGGCCGGACTCTCCAGCAGCGATGTGGACCTTTCTGTTCAAAGGCCCTGCCCGCAATGAAGAGGAGTGGGACCATCTATTAGATGATCTCATGACAGCCCAAGGTCGCTTTTACTATGCGATTGTAGACAAAGATTCAGGCAAGGCTTTGGGAACTTTCTCTCTCATGCGGATCGATCAAGCCAACCGGGTGATCGAAGTCGGAGCAGTGACCTACTCACCAGCGCTCCAAAAAACACGCATGGCTACGGAAGCCCAGTATTTGTTAGCGCGCTACGTGTTTGAAGATTTAGGCTACCGCCGCTATGAGTGGAAATGCGATGCCTTAAACCAAGCATCTCGCAAAGCAGCTGAGCGCTTAGGGTTTACCTATGAAGGCTGTTTCCGTCAGGCTGTTGTTTATAAAGGTCGGACCCGTGATACAGACTGGTTGTCCATCATTGACCAAGAATGGCCAGCTATCAAACAGCGGCTAGAAGCTTGGTTGGATCCAAGCAATTTCGATGCCAATGGCCAACAAAAGCAATCTCTAAGAGAGATGGCACAAAAGTAAAACAAAGAAACAAAGGATTCCCAGGAGGAATACATGACTCAAGGAAAAATTATCAAAGTTTCCGGTCCCTTGGTGGTTGCATCAGGGATGCAGGAGGCCAATATTCAAGACATTTGCCGGGTCGGCGATCTTGGTTTGATTGGCGAAATTATTGAGATGCGGCGGGATGAAGCCTCTATCCAAGTATATGAAGAAACATCTGGAGTCGGTCCAGGAGAACCAGTGGTCACAACCGGAGCTCCCCTTTCTGTTGAATTGGGACCAGGCTTGATCTCTCAGATGTTTGACGGGATCCAACGCCCCTTGGAACGCTTCCAAGAAGTGACTGCCAGTGACTTTTTGGTTCGTGGGGTGCAAGTTCCAAATCTAGATCGGGACACCAAATGGGCCTTCGAACCAAGTGTGACTGAAGGGACAGAAGTGGTCGCTGGAGACATCGTCGGTACCGTTCAAGAGACCAATATGGTGGAACACCGCATCATGGTACCCTTTGGTGTCAGTGGACGTGTGACCAAGATCGCAGCAGGTTCTTACACAGTGGAAGAGCCGGTCTATGAGATCGAGCAGGCAGATGGCAGCCTCTTTACTGGTACTTTGATGCAAAAATGGCCGGTTCGTCGAGGCCGTCCTTTTGCACAAAAACTGATTCCAGTAGAGCCTTTGGTCACCGGTCAACGGGTCATCGATACCTTCTTCCCTGTGACTAAAGGTGGAGCTGCAGCTGTTCCTGGTCCTTTCGGAGCTGGGAAAACAGTTGTGCAACACCAGGTGGCTAAGTTTGCCAATGTAGACATCGTAATTTACGTTGGTTGTGGGGAACGAGGAAATGAAATGACGGACGTTCTGAATGAATTTCCAGAATTGATCGATCCAACGACTGGTCAATCCATCATGCAACGGACTGTTCTGATCGCCAACACTTCGAACATGCCAGTAGCGGCGCGTGAAGCTTCCATCTACACAGGGATTACTATTGCCGAATACTTCCGTGATATGGGCTATTCCGTTGCCATCATGGCGGATTCTACTTCTCGTTGGGCAGAAGCTCTCCGTGAAATGTCTGGTCGTCTAGAAGAAATGCCAGGGGATGAAGGCTACCCAGCCTACCTTGGTAGCCGGATCGCTGAATACTACGAGCGTGCAGGTCGGGTCAAGACACTTGGAACCACTGCGCGTGAAGGTTCGATTACCGCCATCGGTGCCGTTTCTCCTCCAGGTGGAGATATTTCAGAGCCGGTAACGCAAAATACCTTGCGAATTGTTAAGGTCTTCTGGGGCTTAGATGCTCAATTGGCCCAACGCCGCCACTTCCCAGCCATCAACTGGTTGAGTTCTTATTCTCTTTACCAAGATGAAGTTGGTCGCTATATCGATCTACATGAACAAATCAGCTGGTCTGAAAAAGTGACCCGTGCCATGAACTTGCTTCAAAAGGAAAGTGAATTGCAAGAAATCGTTCGCCTGGTTGGTCTGGATTCCTTGTCTGAAAAGGACCGCTTGACCATGAATGCGGCCAAGATGATCCGCGAAGACTACCTGCAACAAAATGCCTTTGATGAGGTCGATACCTATACCTCTTTCAGCAAGCAGGTGGCCTTGTTGACCAACATTTTGACCTTTGACCAAGAAAGTCAAAAAGCGTTGGAATTAGGGGCCTACTTCACAGAAATCATGGAAGGAACCGTGGCCCTTCGAGACCGCATTGCCCGGAGCAAGTTCATCCATGAGGATCAGTTGGCAACCCTTCAAGCCTTGAAAGAAGAAATCGTAGAAACCCTACACCAAATCGTCGCAAAAGGAGGAGTAGACAATGAGCGTGATTAAAGAATACCGTACTGTCAGCGAAGTTGTTGGCCCCTTGATGATTGTCGATCAGGTCGAGGGGGTTCACTACAATGAACTCGTAGAAATCAAGCTCCATGACGGAACAACCCGTCAGGGACAAGTCCTCGAAGTCCAAGAAGACAAGGCCATGGTCCAGCTCTTTGAAGGGTCTAGCGGGATCAACTTGGAAAAAGCCAAGGTTCGCTTTACCGGACGTCCCCTAGAACTCCCTGTGTCTGAAGACATGGTGGGCCGCATCTTTAACGGGATGGGCAAACCGATCGACGGTGGTCCAGAGATTATACCAGAGAAGTACTTGGACATTGATGGACAAGCCATCAATCCTGTTTCGCGGGACTATCCGGATGAATTTATCCAGACAGGGATCTCAGCCATTGACCATTTGAATACCTTGGTTCGGGGCCAAAAACTCCCAGTATTCTCAGGTTCTGGTCTTCCTCACAAGGAGTTGGCGGCCCAGATTGCTCGTCAAGCGACGGTTCTTAATTCGGAAGAAAACTTCGCCGTGGTCTTTGCGGCTATGGGAATTACCTTTGAAGAAGCCGAGTTCTTTATGAACGACCTGCGGGAAACAGGGGCGATTGATCGCTCTGTCCTCTTCATCAACCTAGCCAATGACCCAGCTATCGAACGGATTGCCACTCCTCGGATCGCCTTGACTGCTGCCGAATATTTGGCTTATGAAAAAGATATGCACGTCTTGGTCATCATGACGGATATGACCAACTACTGTGAAGCCCTTCGGGAAGTATCTGCTGCCCGCCGGGAAGTTCCAGGTCGTCGGGGCTATCCAGGTTACCTCTATACTAACCTCTCAACCCTCTACGAACGTGCAGGACGCTTGGTTGGAAAGAAAGGATCTGTGACCCAAATTCCGATCCTCTCCATGCCAGAAGATGACATCACCCACCCCATCCCTGACTTGACAGGTTACATCACAGAAGGTCAGATTATCCTGTCCCGTGATCTCTACAACAGTGGTTACCGCCCACCGATCAATGTTCTTCCATCCCTTTCTCGTTTGAAGGACAAGGGTTCTGGTGAAGGCAAGACTCGGGAAGACCATGCGGCGACCATGAACCAGCTCTTTGCGGCTTACGCCCAAGGAAAACAAGCCAAAGAACTGGCTGTAGTGCTTGGGGAATCTGCCTTGTCAGATACCGACAAGCTTTATGTTAAATTTACGGACCGCTTTGAGCAGGAATACATCAACCAAGGTTTCACTACCAATCGGACGATTGAGGAAAGTTTGGATCTCGGTTGGGAACTCTTATCCATCCTTCCAAGAACAGAGCTTAAACGGATCAAGGATGAGATGATTGACAAGTATCTGCCAAACAAAGAGGATTAGCCTATGGCACGATTAAATGTAAAACCAACTCGGATGGAGCTTAATATTCTCAAAGAGCGCCTCAAGACAGCAACCCGGGGGCACAAGTTGCTCAAGGATAAGCGGGATGAACTTATGCGCCGTTTTATTGAAGCTGTGCGAGAGAATAATCGTCTGCGCCAAAAGGTGGAGGCAGCGCTGGTGGGCAATATGCAAGATTTCGTGATGGCCAAGTCCTTAGAGAGTGACCTTATGGTAGAAGAAATCTTCGCTGTACCGACTCGAGAAGTGATGCTCCATATCGAGGAAGAAAATGTCATGAGTGTGCGCGTGCCCAAGCTCCATGCCCGTATCGATAATCCATACGGAGATGATGAAGGGGACGTGGTTTATAGCTACCTCGCCTCCAACAGTCAAATGGACAGCACCATCCAAGAAATGGGGGATCTACTCCCAGATTTGCTCAAGTTAGCGGAAATCGAAAAAAGCTGCCAACTCATGGCAGATGAAATCGAGAAAACCCGCCGTCGAGTGAACGGACTCGAGTATGCGACCATCCCAGACCTCAAAGAGACTATCTATTATATCGAAATGAAACTCGAAGAAGCCGAACGCGCCAACCTCGTCAGAATCATGAAGGTAAAATAAGATACAAAGCCCGTAAAATGCAAAGTGAAAATAGGGAGCAGGACAGAAGCACTGTTGTATAGAATGCTTCGTTGTCCTGCCCCCACAAGGCTGATTAGGATTTTTCCGAGCTCTTAAAGCGAGAGAAAAATCCAATCAGCTACTGTGCCTTTGAAGTTAGTACTATTACAGTTTGCGTTTTTCACCCAGCATTTAGGGCGTGTTCAGTTATAAGATACAAAGCCGTAAAAAGCTATGTTCAATTACTTAAAAAATACAAGAACCTCATCGAGGAACCGCTCCTTGATGAGGCTTTTTTTGCGCCCTCGAACTCTTCTTCCAGGACCCTAATTTTATGTTACTAGTTTGTAACAATGTGACAAGAAAGACGAAATGTTACAAGAAAAATACAGTTTTGTTAAATAGCCAAAAAGGCCTTTTATTATTTATAAATTGTGATAAGATAGTATAGTAGTTCATTTGTTCAAGAAAATCTTGAGCAAAAAAACAAAGAAAAAAGAGGATAAAAGATGAAATTAAAAGTTAATACGAAAGCCTTGATCGCTTCAACAGTAGCTCTTGCAGTGATTCCATTTACAAAAGCCACTGCAGAAACACTTGAAGATTGGGTAGCTCGCTCAGTAGATGAAATTAAACATGATATCCAACAAAGTGGTGAAAACCAACAAACTTATACTATCAAATATGGTGATACATTGAGTTCGATCGCAGAAGCGCTTGGAATCGATGTTCATGTGTTGGCAAACTTGAACAACATCAGCAACATGGATTTGATCTACCCAGGTACTGTTTTGAAAACAACAGTAAATGATCAAAAAGAAGTAACTTCAGTTGAAATCCAAACTCCTCAAGCAGGTGCAACAGATGCAACTGTTGCAAGTGCTGACTTGACAACAAACCAAGTGACAGTTGATGACCAAACAGTCGCTGTCAACGATTTGTCTAAACCAGTAAACGAAGATAACAAAGCTGTTCCAGTAGCTCCAGCAGCGGAAACTCAAGAAGCCCCAGCGGAAGCTCCTGTAGTTGAAGTACCAGCAGCAGAAACACCAGCACAACCAGCTGTTCCAGAAACACCAAACTACGGTGCTCCAGCTGTTAATGTTGAAGTACAAAATCAAGAAGCAGCCCCAGCTGCTGCTCCTGAAGCTCCAGCAACTCCTGAAGCTCCAGCTGCTCCTCAATCTGCTCCAGTAGCAGAAGAAGCACCAGCACAACCAGCAGCAGTAGAAACTGCTGCAGCACCTGAAGTGCAACCAGTAGCATCAACTCCAACAACTGGTAATGCTATTCCAACTGATCCAAATCTTCAACCGCAAGCGGAAGCTTTCCGTCAAGAAATTGCAGCGAAATTCGGTATCACAAACATCGGTGGTTACCGTGAAGGGGATCCAGAAGACCATGGTAAAGGACTTGCAGTGGACGTGATGGTTCCAACAAATTCAGAGCTTGGAGATCAAGTTGCACAGTATGCGATTGATAACATGGACCGTGCAGGTATCTCATATATTATCTGGAAACAACAATTCTACATGCCAGTAAATAACATTTACGGACCAGCTAATACATGGAACCAAATGCCGGACCGTGGTGGAGATACAGCAAACCACAACGACCACGTACATATCTCATTTAACGGATAATAAAACATTGAACTAGGCCTAGAGCCTAGTTCTTTTTTGTGTGCACAAAAAAAGCCGGAAGACGAATCTTCCAGCCAGATATTGATTATAAAATATGATCGACCTTTTCCACTTGATAAAGGGCGATCGCCATGATAATGGTTAAGACCAGTAACATAAGAATGGCAGGTGTCCAAGAGTGGAAGAGAGATTTGCTGTAGCCGAAGAGGATGGGACCAAAGGCTGCAAAGACGTAGCCTCCTGTTTGGGCAAGACCGGAAAGTTGAGCTGTTTTTTCAGGTGTGCTGGATTTCATAGAGAAAGCTACCATGAGGTAAGGGAAGAGCGAACTAACGGAACTTCCAATCAGGGCATTTAATACCAACCAGTAGAAGAAGTTGCTAGTCGGGATTAAGAGCATGGCTACCCCCAGAATCCCTGCTCCGACAACAATCGTCAGCATCAAGCGTCGATTGCGATCGGATAACCGTGTCGTTAAACTTGGGATCGTCAAGGAGAATGGAAGACTGATCAGGGTAAACACGGAGGCCAGTAGTCCAGATTCAACCTTTGAAAGGCCAGCTTGAACAGCCATGGTCGGAAGCCAAGTCATACTTGTGTAGAAAAGCAGTGACTGCAAGCCTCCAAAAATCATGATAGCCCAAACATATTTATTGGTATACCACTTGCTACTAGATTCCGTAGTAGCCGTCTTTTTTAGATGGTGGTTGTAGCGAAGGTTAGGAATCCAGATGACCAAAGCAAGAGCACACAAGGTTGTCAAGATATTGACCAAACCTTGCCAAGAAGTGGCTTTGGTGATCGGAACGGCCACAGAAGAGGCGATCGCTGTGGACATCCCCATAGAAGTGATGTACAAAGTGGTCAGAATGCCTAGTTGGCGGGGTCTGTTCGCCTGAATCAGGCTTGGAAGCAGCACATTGAGGAAGGCGATGCCAGCTCCAATCAAGATGGTTCCCAGATAGAGGAAGGGGAGGTTGATAATCCGAATGGCAGATCCGATCGTAATCGCGATCAAAACTAGGAAAAAGAGGCGCTCAATCCCCAACTTTTTAGCAAATTGAATCGCAAAAGGTGAGAAAATGGCAAACGTGAGAAGTGGTAAGCTAGTCAATAGTCCCAGAGAGCTCACATCTACCCCCAAACCAGCAGCGATGTCAGACAAGACTGTCGGAAGCGTAGTAAATGGTGTTCGTAAAACAATCCCAAGCATAATGATGCCCGGGACGAATAGCATAGAATGTGTTTTTTTCATAAATCCTCCTCAGACAAAAATTCTCTTCATTATAACATAGATCGAGCATAAATTGGAGTATTTGTACAAATGAAGGAGAAGGACCGTAGTTCTCACTCCCATAGAAAAAGCCACCGGTTTTGGTGGCTCTTA
>NZ_KV813663.1:18957-47418 GCF_001813675.1 Streptococcus sp. HMSC078D09 | reverse complement strand
ATTTTCTATCAAACAAAGTTAGGAGGTCTTTATTTGATGGTTTTATTATAAGGCGGTTTGCTTAAAGAAATCTTAAGAAAAGGTTGTGTTTAAAAAATAGGTCTTAAGTCTGACAAAATGCATTAATCATCATTCCAAACAGTAAAATTACTTATTCCATTCTAAGGATCGTAGTTCTCACTAGCGTTCGAACTGCATCAATGTACCTAAGTTTGTCTACGCCCCTATTGGACTTGACTCACTAAGGATAGTAAGGAACGTAATTTTCGTTTCGCTCAAACTGCGTCAATATCTCTAAATTCGGTTGAACTCTCTGAGTTCACCTCATTAAGCATTATAAGGAACGTAGTTCTCACTGTCGTTCGAACTGCGTCAACGTACCTAAACTCGCTGATGCTCGTAAAGGTACGTAGAGAAAAAGCCACCGGTTTTGGTGGCTCTTATAGGGAGATTATTATGAAAAAGTTTAGGATTTTCTATCAAACAAAGTTAGGAGGTCTTCATTTGATGGTTTTATTATAAGTCTGATTTCTTAAAGAAAACTTAAGGAAAGACGCTGCTTATAAGAATCGGTCTTAGGTCTGATATTTTTTTACAACAGAAACTATTTAGATTTTTTTTCTAAATAGAGTTGACAAACCCATCCGAAAGTACTAGAATCTATTTAGAAAGATTTCTAAATAGATTAGAGGAGATAGAGAATGAATTTTGCGCAAACATTTAAAGCTTTATCGAATCCGATAAGAAGAAGTATCTTAGAACTGCTAAAGGCGGGGAAATTATCTGCTGGTGATATCGCTGGCCACTTTGATGTAGCAGGAGCGACCATTTCCCATCATTTAAGCCTCCTCAAGCAGGCAGATTTAATTCGAGAGGAAAAAGAGAAGAATTTTATCTACTATGAACTCAATACTTCTGTCTTGGAGGATTTAATGGTCTGGCTCGTTGATTTGAAAGGAGACTCTACTGATGAAAACGAATAAAAAACTATTGCTATTAACTTCTATGGTAATCCTTTTCCCCATGCTTTGGGGGCTGATGATTTGGTCGCAATTGCCTAACCAAATCCCGATTCACTTCAATTTTGCTGGCCAGGCCAATAACTTCCAATCGAAACCCCTGGTTGTGTTTGGTCTTCCTATTTTCGATCTCATGGTGCATCTGTTTATGATCTTTATGATCGGTCGCGATTCTAAGAATAGCGCTATGAATGAAAAAATGATCAGAGCGATTTACTGGTTGACCCCAATCGTTTCCTTAAGTACCTCCTATCTCATCTATAGCAAGGCGCTAGGATCTACTACCAATCCATCAGTTTTTGTTTCGGTTCTGCTGGGTCTCATCTTTATAATCATGGGCAATTACATGCCTAAGCTAAAAGTGAATCACACGGTTGGAATCCGTCTGCCTTGGACCTTGCAGAGTGAAGATAACTGGCACAAAACTCATCGCTTGGCAGGGAAGTTGTGGGTCCTCGGAGGTTTGATCCTTCTACTTGAAGCAGGACTTCAATTCGCACTTTCTTATGTTTTGGTGCTGGTCATCCTCGCCATTGTGGTTATCCCTATGGTGTACTCTTATCAATTAAGTCGGAAAAATCGTTAGTATGAAAAACAACCAGAGAAGAAGCCAGTCGGGAACGGTTTCTTTTCCGGTTGTTTTTGTTTGTTCATCGTTTCAAATTCAAAACGTTCAGGAAAATACGAATTTTTCGGAAAGCTTATAGTATATTCTTTACACTTGGCTACTATATTCTATTTTCAGACAGAATAGTATCTTTCTGGATAGTTGACTCAGTTTTCTTCCATTATATACTATTATTGAAGGAAAACCATTGATAAATTATAATTGTAAATAAAATATTTAAAGTAATTTCCCTATTTCGCTTAAACTTATTCATATTTTATGAAATTAATCAGTAGATATCGTTCTGAAAATCCTTGGTATTACATTGTTTTTAGTCCAACTGAAACCCATACTTTCCAAACCAGGTCTTAAGAAAGCTCGTAAAGCATCACAATTATCAAAACGTTAATCAACACGCTTATATCAACGTTTACAGACATTTAAGAAATTTCTCTTGGATGTCTTTTTTTGTCTAGCTAAATTTTACAAATTGGGCAATTTAGGTTACTCAATAATATAAAAAAGATAAAAATTTAAAGTTCGAATTTTAATTTTAAAAAAAGTAATTATTATTGAATATCTGTTCAAACATTTTTTCTTTTCTAAGGTTAATATAAGTATATATACTTTAAAAAAGGAAGTCAAACATCTTGCTCATAGATTTTTGCATTTTTAAAAAATACATTTTGTCATATAATAATGTGGAAAATTGACGGATTCCTTAAATAATCATATAATACGAATATGTAAACCCTTACATACTATTCTACTTATACTTGATAAAATGCAAGTTCTTGAGGATCTATAAATATATAGACACTCTTCTATTTATAAAGTGAAATAAAGAATCACGGAGAAAGTTTATGGATATTAAAGAGACATTCAACCAGCTAGACAATACAAAATTTAATGATTTCAATAATCGCCTTGAAGGTTTTGAGAAACTTTTTAAAGACAAATATTATTTTACCCATCCCGAAGATTTTAGCTCAATCTTTAGCATTTTGGTAAAGTATTGAAAAAGTACAAGTAAATATATTTTATCGAAAGGAGAGATATATGAGTGAAATAGTTATTAATGCTCAGAATTTATCTAAAAATTTTTATAATTTTGATTCAAGACTCCCATTTATCAAGAGATTTTTGAAACGTAATCAAATAACGATTCGAGCTGTTCAAGATATTAGTTTTACGATTAAGAGAGGGAGTATAGTTGGCTTTATTGGGAGTAATGGAGCTGGTAAATCCACAACGATTAAAATGTTGACTGGGACTCTTTATCCTAGTTCCGGAAAATTAGAAGTGAATGGAGAAATTCCATTTAAAAGAAGTATAAATTTTAGAAAAAAAATTTCAATAGTAGTAGGAAATAAATTACAGTTATTTCAAGATGTTTCGGCTATGGATTATTTTCGATTGATTGGTACTTTATATGAGGTAGAACCGGCGATTTTACAAGAACGAATTCAGGAATTAAGCAATTTGTTGAATGTAAAAGATCAGCTTTACCAGCAGGTCCGGACCCTCTCTCTTGGACAAAAAATGAAAATGGAGTTTATCGCGGCATCTTTAACAAGTCCGGAAATATTATTTTTAGACGAGCCTACTATAGGGTTAGATATACAGTCTAAAAAAGATATCAGAACATTTTTAAAGAAAATGAATGAAGAATGTCATACTACTATTATTTTAACGAGTCATGATATGGATGATATTTCGTCTGTTTGTGACGAATTAATCGTCATTGACAAAGGAAAAATTATTTTGCAGGAGTCAATGGATGTTATTTTATCTAAATTTTCTGATTTTAAATATTTAAAGATAAAAATGACATTAGATTTGGTACCAGAGTTATGCTCTGTTAAAGGAGTAGTAGTCATTTATCAAACAAAATCGGAATGTATACTAAAAATACCTAGAGATTTTGTCTTTGAGACATTAGAATCAATCAATAAGCTTGTAGATATAGAAGATTTTGAAATATCAAATCTTTCTTTAGAAGAAATTATTTTACAAAACTATTTTACAAAAAAGGAGCACAATTGAAAAAAGAAATGTCTATTATTCTGATATCATTTCGATCTATTTTGAACTATAAATCAAGTGTACTATTGTTAATGTTACAGGCAAGTATACAAATTATGATATCAGTATTTTTATGGACGTATATATATCAGAGTAACCAGATAAATATAGCAGGATATGATTTTACCTCAATGGTTCAATACTATTTGGGGACTATAATTTTTTCATATTTTGTTTTTTATCCAGTTGATTGGGAAATCAATGACGATGTTCATTCAGGAAATTTTTTTAGCATATTAATAAAACCTGTTACTTTTTATAAGTATTATTTTTGTAAAATGCTTGGAGATAGGCTTGCTCATTTATTATTTATCATCATTCCTGTCATTTTATTCTCCAGTGTTTATTACAAGAATGAGTTATTAACCATTGAAATTCTTATTTTAGGAAGTATTGCAATTATTCTATCTATGGTTCTATGGTTTTTAATATCATGTTGTGTAGGTATGCTTTCTTTTTGGTTAGAAAATATATTTTTTGTCCTTACTGTTAAAGAAATAGTAATTCAGTTTTTATCAGGAATATTATTGCCTTTAAGTTTTTTTTCAAATAATTTTCGTCTGTTTTTAGATGTATTACCTTTTAAATACTTAGTATATGAACCGCTTCAGATGTTTAGTAATGATACATATAAATTAATAGACTATTTGAGAATTATTTGTATTCAATTGATTTGGTGCATCATTTTTTATATTATATCAAGATTCATATTGAGAAAAGGAGTGGAGCACTTCTCAAATGTGGGAGGATAAAATGTTTAGAATAAAAGTAATTTTTAGGCTACTTCATTTTGGTTTTAAATCTGATATGAATTTTCATTTTGACTTCTTTTGTGGTCTATTTTCGTCGATACTGTGGATTGGTTTACCTATTGTATTTTTTAGATTGATTTTCTTAAACATAGACTCTTTTAATGGTTGGGACTATTATCAAATTTTATTTTTGGTAGGTTCCTACACTATTGTAGATGGAGTTATGATGGGATTGTTAATTAGAAGTATGGGAATTTTAGAATCAGATATTTTGAGTGGTAACTTGGATCAAATTTTATTGAGGCCGTTTGATACTCAGTTGTTCTATATTTTTAGATCATTTAATTTAGTTCAATTCGTGAATACTTTTTTTGGTCTTGCGATCATTTTTATAAGTTATGGAAATTTAAATGTACATTTAAATTCATTAAAAATATTATTTTATATCCTTTCTTTAATGTGTGGTTGTATTATATATTATTCAATTTGGTTTCTAATAACGATTAGTTCATTTTGGTTCCCAACTAAATTTTCAAAAGTAGATGTATTTTTGAATTATATTGGAATTTCTAAGTATCCATATAATATTTTTACAGGTATTAACAGATTGATCACTATGTTATTTGTTCCCAATTTATTAATTGCCAATCCTGCAGTATTAATATTTTTAGGGAAAGATACATTGAACCTATTTTTCTATCAAATAGTTTTTACAGTTTTTTTGATTATTATCAGTCGTACAATTTTTAGAAAAGGATTGAAAAAATATGAAAGTGCAGGAAGATAAACAATGTTGTTCAGTTATATGTTTGACTAAAGGAAGTGATTCGCTGTACTTTGTTTTGTGGTCATTGAAACATCAGATAATTATAAACTATAATTTAAAGAATAGTATTATTAACTTATAGGTGCTAAGAAAAAATTTAAAGAAATTCCCTCATTCAATCAAACTTATTCATATTTTTTAAAATAAGAAAATAGTTGGATTTTGATGATGGTTGATATAAAGCTAAACTGAAAGTACCTGAAATCCAACTGTGTCAAACCAGGTCATACGATCTGTGAGAAAAAGAACACATAACAAAAAGAGGAGCTTCACAATAAAGTTCCTCTTCTTTTATATATCCGAATCATTATTCTTATTTCAAAAAAGGTAGTCATTCGGTTGATTTTTATTGCAATACATTGAAATTCGAAAATTCAAGAATCGCGTTAAATCAAGGTTTTTTCGTTTCTACTGAAACGTAATGACCTATTATTTAACTTCTGTAAACACAACGTGTTTGCGAAGTTTTGGTGAGTATTTCTTCAATTGAAGACGGTCTGGAGTGTTACGTTTGTTTTTAGAAGTAAGGTACAAGCGTTCACCAGATTCTTTGTGTTCAAGTGTAATATTTACGCGCATGGTATCTCCCTTCTATTATTCAGCTGATGCAGCTTTAGCGATCTTACGTCCTTTGTAGTATCCTTTAAGTGATACACGGTGTGAACGTGAGTAATCTCCAGTTGCTTCGTCAAAGTTTACAGATGGAGCTGTTACTTTGTAGTGCGTACGACGTTTGTTTTTCTTCGCTTTTGATGTGCGACGTGCAGGTACTGCCATTTCATTTTTCTCCTTTTAAGATATAAATTCAATTAGGTTTGATTTTCATCAACTTTAACAGTATAACAAAACTTTTTTGTAAAGTAAAGTTACTTGACAAAAAAATTGAAATTTTTGAAAGAAACTTTTCTGTTGTCTGTTTCTCCAAAGTCCATGCCTATCTTTGTGGCCTCTTTTATGCTATAATGGTAAAAAATGTAACGAGAGGAATGACATGACAGAATTAGACAAACGCCATCGTAGTAGTGTCTACGATAGCATGGTAAAATCTCCCAACCGTGCCATGCTTCGCGCGACGGGAATGACCGATGAAAGCTTTGAAAAACCGATTGTCGGAGTGATTTCGACATGGGCGGAAAATACCCCTTGTAACATCCACCTTCATGATTTTGGAAAATTGGCCAAAGAAGGTGTGAAAGATGCAGGTGCTTGGCCGGTCCAATTTGGCACCATTACGGTTGCGGACGGGATCGCTATGGGGACACCAGGGATGCGCTTCTCCCTAACGTCACGTGATATCATCGCGGACTCTATCGAAGCGGCTATGGGCGGTCACAACGTCGATGCCTTTGTAGCCATCGGGGGCTGTGATAAGAACATGCCTGGTTCGATGATTGCCATTGCCAATATGGATATCCCTGCGATCTTCGCTTATGGTGGGACCATTGCTCCTGGTAATCTGAACGGCGAGGATATCGACTTGGTTTCTGTTTTCGAAGGGATCGGGAAATGGAACCATGGTGATATGACCGCTGAAGAAGTGAAAGATCTTGAATGTAATGCCTGCCCTGGCCCTGGTGGCTGTGGTGGGATGTATACGGCTAACACCATGGCGACAGCGATTGAGGTCCTTGGGCTGAGCTTACCAGGTTCCTCTTCTCACCCTGCTGAATCAGCTGATAAAAAGGCTGATATCGAAGAAGCAGGTCGTGCAGTTGTGAAGATGCTGGAGATGGGACTCAAACCATCTGACATCTTGACCCGTGAAGCCTTTGAAGATGCCATTACAGTAACCATGGCGCTAGGTGGTTCCACCAATGCCACCCTTCACTTGCTCGCGATCGCTCATGCGGCTAATGTGGACTTGACGCTTGAAGACTTCAACGATTTCCAAGAGCGCGTACCTCACTTGGCAGACTTGAAACCTTCAGGGAAATACGTTTTCCAAGACCTTTACAATGTCGGTGGCGTGCCAGCTGTCATGAAATACCTTCTGAAGAATGGTTTCCTTCATGGGGATCGCATCACATGTACCGGTAAAACGGTGGCTGAAAACTTAGAATCCTTCGCTGATTTGACACCAGGTCAAAAAGTCATCATGCCACTTGAAAATCCAAAACGTGCGGATGGTCCATTGATCATCTTGAAAGGGAACTTGGCTCCAGAAGGGGCGGTTGCCAAAGTATCAGGTGTGAAAGTTCGTAACATCACTGGTCCTGCTAAGGTCTTTGACTCAGAAGAAGCTGCCATTGAAGCCGTTCTTTCGGATGAAATCGTGGATGGCGACGTTGTTGTTGTCCGTTTCGTAGGTCCGAAGGGTGGTCCTGGTATGCCGGAAATGCTGTCCTTGTCCTCTATGATCGTTGGGAAAGGCCAAGGAGACAAGGTGGCCCTCTTGACAGACGGACGATTCTCTGGTGGGACTTACGGTCTCGTTGTCGGTCACATTGCGCCTGAAGCTCAGGTCGGTGGCCCAATCGCCTACCTCCACACTGGGGATTTGGTAACGGTTGACCAAGATACCAAAGAAATCACCATGCATGTCTCAGATGAAGAGTTGGCCAAACGGAAGGCTGAAACAACCTTGCCACCACTGTATAGCCGTGGGGTTCTGGGTAAATATGCCCACATCGTTTCTTCAGCATCACGTGGTGCTGTAACCGACTTTTGGAATATGGAACAGTCTGGTAAACAGTAATTGCAAGGACGACTTTGTCCAAAAAGAGAGTGAGACAGAAATCGGTCATTCGTTAGAATTCGATTTCGTCGTCCCACCTCCGCACAGTTGAGTAGGGCTGTAAAAGCTGATGAAATCAGCGTAGTAGAGCCCACTCAACCACTGCGTCTTGCTCGACAATTCAAAAATCAATTGAGAGGCTAGGACTTTTGTCCCAGCCTCTTTTTTGTCTCAGAGTGGCTATTTTCAACCCTGTCGCTGAAGCGTATGAATATTACTTTTGGGGGGATTTGAGTGTATCATCTGTCATTTTTCTTGTAAATCCGTCTATAATTTGCTATAATTGTGACTAATCGAATCAATCCTTTAATACTGTCCAGAGAGGCAGGCAAGGAGCTATGGAAATGAAAGGCCTGGGAAGACCAGCCTATATTTTGTGTATCTCCTTGTTGTGGGGGATTTTTTTGTATAGTTGAAAAGTGGTTTGATCAAAAAAGAAATCGTCGATGATGGAAGCAGGGAGTGTGTCCTAACGATTTGGTCATCGAAGGTAGACGTTTTTGTTCAGCCATAGCTTGTCGCATCTTAATTTTAGGAGGTTTTTACGATCGTGAATGACGTTAAATATGATGTGAATGATATGCCAAAACCTGGTTTATTGGTTGGTTTATCTTTCCAGCATTTGTTTGCCATGTTTGGGGCGACAGTGCTGGTGCCGATTTTGGTTGGGATTGATCCTGCCATTGCTTTGTTCTCATCTGGTTTGGGGACCTTGGCTCACTTGACAGTGACCAAGTATAAGATTCCTGCTTATATGGGGTCTAGTTTTGCTTATATTGCAGCGATGCAAATGCTGATGAAGTCAGATGGGATCGCGGCAGTTGCCCAGGGTGCTATGGCGGGTGGTTTGGTCTACTTGTTTGTAGCTCTGATTGTTAAGCATGCGGGTAAAGATTGGATTAATAAGGTCCTTCCACCAATCGTGGTTGGTCCCATTATCATGGTCATTGGTTTGAGTCTTGCGGCAAATGCAGTCACTGATGCGACAACCTTAAATAAAAGCTATAGTGGTTATGCTCTATTGATTTCGATGGTGACCCTTTTTGCGGTTATCCTATTTAACATGTATGGCAAGAAGATTGTCGGTGTCGTCCCAATTTTACTTGGATTAATTGTGGGCTATATTTTCTCATTGGCTCTTGGTTTGCTGACAGGACATAGTTTTGTCAATTTCTCAGAGGTAAGTGCGGCGCATTGGATTCAAGTTCCAAACTTTGACATTCCATTTGTGGATTATAGCTTTAAGCTCTATCCAAGTGCGATTTTGACCATGGCTCCGATTGCCTTTGTGACCATGACGGAACATTTTGGTCACCTCATGGTTTTAAATAGTTTGACTGAGCGTGATTACTTCAAGGATCCAGGGCTTGACCATACGCTTACTGGTGATGGCTTGGCACAGATTATTGCTGGATTCTTTGGAGCTCCTCCGGTAACTTCTTATGGGGAAAACATTGGGGTGATGGCCCTTAGTAAGGTCTACTCAGTTTACGTTATTTCAGGCGCAGCAGTGATTGCGGTTGTCATGAGCTTTATTGGGAAGCTATCAGCACTCTTGCACTCTATTCCAACTCCTGTATTGGGAGGTTTGTCTATTGCCCTCTTTGGGGTTATCGCTGCTAGCGGTTTGAAAATTTTAGTTGAACATAAGATTGATTTTGATAATAAAAAGAATCTCTTGATTGCAAGTGTGATCCTAGTATCAGGGATCGGTGGTTTGATGATTGACCTCGGTGGTCTTCAAATCACGGGTGTGGCAACGTCGACCATTCTAGGAATAGTGTTGTACCAAATCCTTCCTGAACCAAAAGCTGATGAGGCTTAGTCCATTCTGGTAGTGAAAAAGTTTGAATGGATTTAAACATTATAAAAAACGAGGAACAGACTCTGATGTCAGAGCTGGTGTTCCTCGTTTTTATTGTGGATCGGATTTCCAAAGAGGCCTTCCTTCGTTAGTTGAATGCATTTTTTAAAAGGTAATGCTTATTATCGTGGTGGAAGGCCAAGGGCGATGCGCCCGTATCGGCTGATTCGTGTAATTTTCCAAGCGGGAGACCAAGTTACTTCAACCTTGACATCTTCGATCCCCTCGATTTCTTTTAGGCGAGCGACGATTTCGATCGGAAGGCTCTCAGCACAGCTACAAGCCGTATCGGTAAAGGTCATAACCACCTTGCAAGTGCCGGCTTCATCTAGATGGATCTCGTAGATCAGTCCAAGATTATAAACATCTAACTCAACATCGGTATCAAATACAAGCTCCAATTGTTCGATTAATGACTTCTCTAGGGCCAGGGCGCGGTCATTGATTTTGATATCCTCTCTCATCGCAAGATCCTTTCAGTGTAGTATGGCTTCCATTTTCTCATAATTCGGCTGATAAGGCAAGAAGAGAAAGAGGTTTTGAACGTGTTGAACGAAGGAAATAAGGAAATTCGGTCCAGCCTCCATTTCTCTTCGAATTTGTGGTAAAATAGAGGCAAAAGTAAGACAAAGGATGAAGGCTATGAAATTACAAAAACCAAAAGGGACCCAGGATATCCTTCCTGGCGATTCAGCGAAATGGCAATATGTAGAAGGCTTTGCACGCAAGGTCTTTGCGCGATACAATTATGATGAAATCCGCACACCGATCTTCGAACATTATGAAGTCATCAGCCGTTCAGTAGGGGATACAACGGATATCGTTACCAAAGAAATGTATGATTTCTATGACAAGGGAGACCGTCATATCACGCTTCGTCCAGAAGGAACAGCTCCTGTTGTCCGCTCGTATGTAGAAAATAAACTCTTTGCGCCTGAGGTACAAAAACCAAGTAAGTTCTATTACATAGGCCCAATGTTCCGCTACGAGCGTCCTCAAGCAGGTCGTTTGCGTCAATTCCACCAAATTGGGGTAGAATGCTTTGGATCAAGCAATCCTGCAACGGATGTCGAAACCATTGCCATGGCAGCGCAATTCCTGAAAGAATTAGGGATTGACAATGTGACCTTGCACTTGAACACCTTGGGAAGCCCTGCCAGTCGTCAGGCTTATCGTCAAGCCTTGATTGATTATCTCTTGCCAATGAAGGATCAATTGTCTAAGGATAGTCAACGTCGTTTAGAAGAAAATCCGCTTCGTGTCTTGGATTCAAAAGAAAAAGAAGACAAGGTGGCGGTTGAACAGGCTCCTTCCATCCTAGACTATCTAGATGAAGAAAGCCAAGCGCATTTTGATGCGGTTCGTCGGATGTTGGAAGACTTGGGGGTAGCCTATGTCATCGATACCAATATGGTGCGTGGCTTGGATTACTACAACCACACGATTTTTGAGTTTATTACAGAAATTGAAGGCAATGAATTAACTGTCTGTGCGGGTGGTCGCTATGATGGTTTGGTGGAATACTTCGGTGGCCCTGCGACAGCTGGTTTTGGATTTGGTATCGGTGTGGAACGGATCCTTCTCGTTCTTGAAAAGAAAGGCATTGAATTACCGATCGAAAAAGGATTAGATGCTTATATTGCCGTTCTAGGAGATGAGGCCAATGAAGCAGCGCTTAGCTTGGTTCAAGCTCTTCGAGTCCAAGGTTTCAAGGCAGAACGTGACTATCTTGGACGTAAGCTTAAGGCACAATTTAAGTCAGCAGATGTCTTTGCGGCCAAAACCTTGATTACCTTAGGAAGCAGTGAGGTTGAAAGTGGTCAAGTCACTGTGAAAAACAACCAAACTCGTCAAGAAGTAACGGTAGCTCTTGAAAGCTTGAAGAAAGACTTCCCATCTGTTTTAGCAGAGTTGGGATTGGCTTGATCGAACGGGAAAGACAAGGGGAGACAAGATTTATCTGGGAGTAGGGGCAAAATGGTTGCTCCTGCTCTCTTTTATTTTGATTCTGTTTGCCGACCTTTGCCAAGATTTGGCGAAAAGCCGTTAAATTTTCTGACATTTATGATATAATGAGAAGACTACTAGTAAAGGAATGAAACAGTCATGACATTAGTTTACCAATCAACACGAGACGAAAAAAATACTGTAACAGCTAGTCAAGCCATCCTTCAAGGTTTGGCAACAGATGGCGGCTTGTTTACTCCGGTCTATTATCCTCAAGTGGAGCTAGATTTTAACACCCTCAAAGACGCTTCTTACCAAGAAGTGGCTAAGCTTGTCTTATCAGCCTTTTTGGATGACTTTACGGCAGAAGAATTGGACTACTGTATTTCTCATGCCTATGACAGCAAGTTTGATACGCCAGCCATTGCTCCGCTTGTCAAACTAGATGGCCAATACAACTTGGAACTTTTCCACGGTTCAACCATAGCCTTTAAAGATATGGCTTTGTCGATCTTGCCTTACTTCATGACAACAGCAGCTAAAAAGCACGGTTTGGAAAATAAAATCGTCATCTTGACAGCGACATCCGGGGACACTGGTAAAGCTGCCATGGCAGGTTTTGCCGATGTTCCAGGTACTGAAATTATCGTCTTTTATCCAAAAGACGGTGTCAGCAAGGTGCAAGAATTGCAAATGACCACTCAAACTGGGGACAATACCCATGTCATCGCGATCGATGGAAACTTTGACGATGCCCAAACCAATGTCAAACATATGTTCAACGATGTTGAACTACGTGAAAAATTGGCAGCCAACAAGATGCAATTCTCATCAGCCAACTCCATGAATATCGGCCGTTTGGTGCCCCAAATTGTTTATTACGTATACGCCTACGCGCAATTGGTGAAGACAGGTCAAATCACAGCTGGAGAAAAAGTCAACTTCACCGTTCCAACAGGGAACTTTGGAAATATCTTGGCAGCTTTCTATGCCAAACAAATCGGTCTTCCAGTTGGGAAATTGATCTGTGCCTCAAACGAGAACAATGTCTTGACAGACTTCTTTACAACACGTGTCTATGATAAGAAACGCAGCTTCAAAGTAACCACTAGTCCATCGATGGATATCTTGGTCTCTTCAAACTTGGAACGCTTGATCTTCCACTTGGTAGGCAATGATGCCACAAAGACCAAAGAGTTGATGGAAAGCCTCGTTGCAACAGGTCAATACCAATTGTCCGACTTTGATGCAGATATCTTAGATTTGTTTGCGGCTGCATACGCAGATGAAGCAGAAACTGCTGCAGAGATCAAGCGGGTCTATGAAGCGTCTGATTACATCGAAGATCCTCATACAGCTGTAGCATCAGCCGTTTATCAAAAATACCGGGCCCAAACAGGGGATGCTGCTAAAACAGTCATTGCCTCTACAGCAAGTCCTTATAAATTCCCAGTTGTGGCAGTAGAAGCGGTGACGGGCGAGACAGGTCTAGGCGATTTCGAAGCCTTGGCCAAATTGCACACCCTCTCAGGTGTTCCTGTGCCACCGGCTGTAGACGGTCTTGAAACTGCGCCGGTTCGCCATCGTACAAGCGTAGCTGCTAAAGACATGCAAGCAGCCGTAGAAGAGTACTTGGGACTGTAATTCTCCCTATTAGAAAGATCAAAAGAGCCGTTTGGCTCTTTTATATACTCATGAATTCATACAAAAAAATCTTAAACATTGCCCTTCCTGCCATGGGTGAAAATTTCTTACAAATGCTGATGGGCATGGTGGACTCTTATTTAGTGGCTCACCTGGGCTTGGTTGCCATTTCAGGTGTTTCCGTCGCAGGAAACATCATCACCATCTATCAAGCCATCTTTTTGGCACTGGGTGCAGCAGTTGCCAGTGTCATGTCTAAAAGCTTGGGTGAAAAAAATCAAGACCACATTGCCTACCATGCGACAGAGTCCCTAAAGGTGACCTTGTTGGTGAGTGCTCTCTTAGGAGGGGCTTCGCTGTTGTTTGGACGCCAGATGATTTCGCTGTTGGGAACGGAAGCTGCAGTCGCCGAAAGTGGGGGGATTTACCTTTCCTTGGTCGGCGGGACCATTGTTCTCTTAGGATTGATGACGACCTTGGGCTCCTTGGTTCGGGTGGCCAACAATCCACGTATTCCCATGTATGTCAGCTTGTTGACCAATGTTTTGAATGCTTTATTCTCCTCTGTGGCTATTTTCCTTTTTGGTTGGGGCATTGTCGGAGCAGCTTTGGGGACTGTGCTAGCCCGTCTGGTTGGGGTCATCCTCTTGTGGCAAAAAGTCCAGTTACCCTTTGCCCCCCTTCGTTGGGGATTGGATCGTAAGCTCTTGAACTTAGCGCTTCCAGCTGCCGGAGAACGGCTGATGATGCGGGCTGGAGATGTGGTGATCATTGCGATCGTGGTTGCTTTTGGGACTGAGGCAGTCGCCGGAAATGCCATCGGAGAGACCTTGACCCAGTTTAACTACATGCCGGTGTTTGGAGTGGCCACAGCGACGGTCATGCTCGTAGCACGAAGCCTCGGTGAAGGGGATTTTGAGCAGATTGACCGCCTTCGAAAGCAGTCTTACTGGCTGTCCTTTGTATTGATGTTGCCCATTGCTCTGGGGATCTTTTTTGGGGGCACCCTTCTGACCCATCTCTACACACAAGATGCGAAAGCGGTAGAAGCTAGCCTATCGGTTGTCCTCTTTTCTTTGTTAGGAACACCCTTTACAGCAGGAACAGTCATCTATACTGCTGTTTGGCAAGGCTTAGGAAATGGGAAACTTCCATTTTATGCAACGACCATTGGCATGTGGGTCATTCGAATTGGAGCCGGTTATCTGCTTGGAGTAACCCTTGGCTTGGGTCTTCCAGGTGTCTGGACGGGGACGCTGCTGGACAATGGTTTCCGTTGGCTGTTTTTGAGTCAACTTTATAGACGAAAAGTAGGAGAGAGAACATGACAAAACGAGCTTTTATTTGGGATTTGGATGGGACCTTACTGGATTCCTATGATGCTATTCTGGCGGGTCTTGAGGAGACCTATGCATCTTATCAGCTTCAGTTTGACCGATCCAGCATTAAAGACTATATCTTGAAGCATTCGGTTCAAGATCTTTTAGTAGCGGTGGCAGCAGAGTATCAACTGGATGTGATGGACTTAAATCATCGCCGAGCAGAAAGTCTAGCAGAGAAAAATGCCCAGGTCCTTCTGATGGAGGGAGCGCGTGATGTCCTATCCTGGGGACAAGAAGCTGGAATTGAGCAGTTTGTCTATACCCATAAGGGAGAAAATGCCTTTGTCATCCTACGGGATTTGGGTTTGGAATCTTTTTTTACAGAGATTTTGACCAGTCAAAGTGGTTTTGCCCGCAAGCCTGACCCAGAAGCTGCTATGTATCTGATGGAGAAGTACGGGTTGGAGCCAGGAAAGACCTACTATATTGGGGATCGGAGCCTGGATATTGACTTTGCAAGAAATAGCCAGATTCAGAGTATCAATTTCTTGACGTCTGACTATCAAGGCAATCATCAGATGAACACCTTACTAGATATTCCAGGTATTTTAAACGCTGAAAAGAATCTGTAAAGAATTTGTTTTCATTTTGAAATAAAGTCGTAAGCTTTCTTTAAGAAATGTCCGCTATAATAGAACCATAAACAAAGACCTCCTAACTTTGTTTAGAAAAATCCTAAAACTTTTCTTTTTCATAATAATCTCCCTAAGAGTCGCCCAATCAGGCGGCTTTTTTTGTGCGAAAGAATAGTGCAAGCTCTTTTTCTTGCCAGGATAGAAGAAAAAGTTTATAATTGACTTATCAATTATTGATTTATCAAAAATAATACGGAGAAGGAATATGGCAGAAATAAATGATTTGCTCTACCAACTACGTTTGGCAGATCAATCAACTACGCAACTTTTTGAAAAGCGCCTAGGGATTAGCTTAACGCGTTACCAAATCTTGCAGGATTTGTTAGAACAAGCGCCTTGCAATCAGATCGCGGTTCAGGAGCGCTTGCGGATTGATCCAGCTGCTTTAACGCGGCATTTCAAAATTTTAGAAAAGGAAGGATTTGTCCATCGGAGTCGAAATCCAAAGAACCAGCGGGAAATCTTAATTCATTTGACGGATACGGCCTATAATCGTTTGGTCAAACATCCCCCTCGCCATCATGTGGCGGTGAAAGAACAGATGAGTCGGATTTTGACCACTCAAGAACAAGAGCAATTTTCTTACCTGCTGGGCAAATTAGTATCTGGCATTGAACAAATAACAGTCGAATAAAAAGGAGAATCTACGATGTCATTACTGACGATTATTTTAGCAAGTCTTGCTGCACTGGAGCATCTATATATTTTTTATTTGGAGAGCATCAGAACCACATCTGATACCACAAGTCGGGTTTTCAACATGGATAAAGAAGAACTCGCTCGCCCATCTGTGACCTCTTTATTTAAGAATCAAGGAATATACAATGCCTTGATTGGTGCCTTCCTCTTGTATGGATTGTTTGTCTCTAAAAATAGTGAAGTTGTTACAATTTTTGTTCTCTTTATTATTGGAGCTGCTACCTACGGTGCGATGACAGCCAATAAAAAGATTATCTTGACCCAAGGTGGTCCTGCAATTTTGGCTTTGTTGAGTATTCTCTTTTTAGGATAAAAAGGACGGGCCACTAGGGCTCTTTAAGCTGATTTTATTAAATAAGTGTAGAAAAAAGTATAAAAAAAGACTAAAAATTTTATTGACTTTCTAAGAAAAAGGGTTATAATGGTAGCAACAGAAAAGTAATGAGTCGGCTATTTTCAGGGAGCTTGTGGGAATTGTGAACAAGCAATAGCGACTGATGAAAATTGGACTGTTATGATCAATGAATTCTAACCCATGTGAATTCGGTTGGCACCCCTTACCGTGCAACTCCTTGATAGAGGAGATAGAGATGTAGGGAAAGACCAGCTATTTTTCCCTATAAAAGAGGTGGCACCGCGGACATTACGCCCTCACACAGTTTTTGTGTGAGGGCTTTTCTATGTGCCTTAGCAAGCAAAGCGAGCTTAGGCACATTGATCCCAAAGCGCAAACAGAGCGATGGGATAACCTTAATAGCCTTAGCAAGCGAAGCGCGCTTAGGCACATAGATCCCAAAGCGCAAACAGAGCGATGGGATATCCTTGATCGCCTTAGCAAGCGACGTTACGATTCATTAGAAAAAGAGTTCTAAAAGAGAGGTTTCTGATATGAAAAAAGTTTTATCTGCTGATGTGTTGAGTCCAATTTTGGCTTATATGCGTTTGGATGCGCCCCATAAAATGATCTTGGAGTCAATCCCTCGTGAAAAAGAGAATGCGCGTTTTTCAATTGTAGCCTATCGGCCAGTCAGTGAAGTCAAGTTTGAACATGGCGTCCTCTATTACAATGATCAAATTGTTGAAGAGGATCCTTTGGACTTTTTGAATCGCATCACGGTCAAAACGAAAACTTCAGAAGAACTTCCTTTTAACGGTGGGGCGATTGGATTTGTCGGCTATGACTTGATTGGCCTCTATGAGAACATTGGCTCCATTCCTGAAGATACGATCGGCACCCCAGATCTCCACTTTTTCTTATATGAGAGCTATGTGATTTTTGATCACAAAAAGGAAAAGGTCTATGTGGTGGAAGAGAACCTCTATAGTGGACGGAGTGAAGCAGAGCAGGCGTCGAGCTTGGAGCAAGTATTAGCACAGTTGGCAAGACCTGCAAAAGAAGAGTTTCAGGACAAGGATCTGCATGCACTTCATTTCCACAATCATTTGGAGCAAAAAGAGTTTGAGGAAATGGTGGCCCTAGCGCGGGACTATATTCGAAAAGGGGATATGTTCCAATGCGTGCTCAGTCAACGTTTTTCAGCTGATTTTTCAGGAAAACCATTGGATTATTACCGCAATTTGCGCGTGACCAACCCTTCGAATTATCTCTACTTTTATGATTTTGGGGAGTACCAAATTATCGGGGCTAGTCCAGAAAGTCTGGTGTCGGTCAAGGATCGAGTGGTGACAACCAATCCCATTGCTGGCACGCGTCCAAGAGGGATCGATGAAGAGTCTGATCGGCAATTGGCAGCTGATTTGACAGGGGATCCCAAAGAAGTCGCAGAACACCGAATGTTGGTGGATCTAGGGCGAAACGATATTGGACGTATCGCTCAAAATGGGTCAGTTGAAGTGACCAAATATATGGAAGTGGAATTCTTCCGTTATGTCATGCACTTGACCAGTGTGGTCAAGGGGCAACTACTTCCTGGACTAGCCTCCATTGAGGCTCTGAAGGCAACTCTTCCAGCTGGGACCGTTTCGGGTGCTCCCAAGATTCGAGCCATGAAGCGAATCTATGAAGCAGAAAAAGAAAAACGAGGCGTCTATGCGGGGGCTATTGGCTATCTCTCTGTGACGGGGGATCTCGATTTTGCTATTGCGATTCGAACCATGATCCTCAAAAATAAGAAGGCTTATGTGCAGGCCGGAGCAGGAATCGTTTATGATTCGATCGCTGAAAATGAATACCAAGAAACCGTCAATAAGGCAAAATCAATGACAAGGATTGGAGAAGAAGGATGATTTTATTAGTAGATAATTACGATTCATTTACCTACAATTTAGCACAGTATATCGGAAAATTTGATGAGGTCCAGGTGCTTCGAAATGATGATCCGGACTTGTACCAAGTTGCCCAAGAAGCAGATGCCTTGGTCTTTTCTCCAGGTCCAGGTTGGCCAAAGGATGCGGGCAAGATGGAGGAGATGATTCGAGATTTCGCGGGGATCAAACCAATCTTGGGGATTTGCTTGGGGCATCAAGCGATTGCGGAAGTTTTTGGAGGGCGCTTGGGATTGGCACCACAGGTCATGCATGGCAAACAAAGCCAGATCCAGCTAGAAGCTCCATCTCCGCTATACGCGGGTGTCGCAAAAGAAGTCCCAGTCATGCGCTATCATTCGCTGACGATTGAAGACATGCCAGAGGATTTTGTCATTACCTCTCGGACGACGGATGATCAAGCCATTATGGGAATTCAACACCGCAGCTTACCGATTTATGGTTTTCAATACCATCCAGAAAGTATCGGGACGCCAGATGGGCTCAAGACCATCGAAAATTTTGTCAAACTAGTCAAGGAGCGGAAGATGAAACAAGTGCTTGCAAAAGTGGCGGAAGGAATGGATCTAACCAGTGCAGAGTTAGAAGCTGCTATGGAGGAAGTCGTTGCTGGTCGTGCTTCAGAAGCCCAGGTGACGGCCCTTCTTCTAGGTCTCAAAATGAAGGGAGAAACGGTTGAAGAGCGGACGGCTATTGCAAAAGTGATGCAGGCTTATGCAGTCGCTATTCCTACAGAAGTTCAAGGAGCGATGGACAATTGTGGAACTGGGGGCGATCGTTCTTATAGTTTCAACATTTCAACAACAGCTGCCTTCGTCCTTGCTGGTGGTGGCATCAAGATGGCGAAACACGGAAATCGTTCGATCTCTTCTAAATCCGGTTCTGCGGATGTACTAGAAGCTCTAGGAATTAACCTTGATTTGGGTCCAGAAGACTTGGGACGAGTGTTTGAAAAGGCGGGAATTGTCTTCCTATTTGCCAAAAATCTGCATCCTGGCATGCGCTATATTATGCCCGCTCGCTTGGCGCTAGGGGTTCCAACGGTGATGAACTTAACCGGTCCTCTTATCAATCCGATTCCTCTAGAAACCCAGCTATTGGGAACCAGTCGTCCAGATATGCTGGAAAGTACGGCGGAGATTCTAAAGAATTTGGGAAGGAAACGCGCAGTGGTGGTGAGTGGTCCACAAGGTTTGGACGAGGCAGGCCTTGATGGAGAAACCCAGCTCGCTATTCTGGAAGATGGACAGGTTACTTTATCCAGTTTTCAACCAGAAGATATAGGAATGGAGCGCATTGAAATTGATCAAGTACGAGGTGGTGACGCCAAACGCAATGCGGAAATTTTGCTCAGCGTCTTGAAGAATGAAGCGAGTCCCTTCTTAGAGGTGACGGTCTTGAATGCTGGCCTTGGTTTTTATGCCAACGGCAAAGTAGATTCTATCAAGAAGGGGATTGCCTTGGCACGTGAAGTGATTGCCAGTGGGGCTGCCCTTGAGAAATTGAGATTATTACAGGAGTATCAAAAATGAGTCAAGAATTCTTGCCAAAGATTCTAAAGGAAAAGGCGCGTGAAGTGGCTGCGATGAAAGAAGAGAAACTCCAACCTTTGCGCGAGACCTACCGCCTGTATGATTACCTAAAGAGTCATCCAGAAAAGCTTCAGATCATCGCAGAGGTGAAAAAGGCAAGCCCGAGTCTGGGAGATATTCATGTCGATGTGGATATCGTCGCGCAGGCTAAGACTTACGAAGAAAATGGGGCCGTGATGATTTCTGTCTTGACCGATCAAGTGTTTTTCAAGGGTAATATCGAGTATCTCCGGGAAATATCTAGTCGAGTGCGTATTCCCACCCTCAACAAAGATTTCATTGTGGATAAAAAGCAACTGATTCGGGCGCGAAACGCAGGGGCAACCGTGATCTTGTTGATAGTTGCAGCCTTACCAGAGGCTCGTCTGAAGGAGCTCTATGAGTTTGCGACCCATCTTGGCCTGGAGGTCTTGGTGGAGACCCATAATCTGACAGAACTAGAGATCGCTCACCGGATTGGGGCTCAGATCATCGGGGTCAATAATCGCAACTTGGTGACCTTTGAGACTGATCTTCATACTAGCCTGGAATTAGCGACCAATTTTGAACAAGAACCGGTTTACGTCTCTGAGTCTGCTATTTTCACAGCAGCAGACGCGCGCATGCTGGCTCCTTATTTTAATGGCATTCTCGTTGGGACAGCTCTCATGAAGGCAGACAATGTGGCTGAAAAAGTAAAGGAGTTGCAGATTGACAAAGGTTAAAATTTGCGGATTGTCCACTCCAGAAGCTGTCCAGACCGCTATTGAAGCTGGTGCAGATTACATTGGTTTTGTCTTTGCACCAAGCAAACGGCAAGCCACGTTGGAGCAAGCTCGGCAGTTGGCTACAGGCATTCCAAAGGGAGTTCAAAAAGTCGGTGTTTTTGTATCACCACAAAGAGAAGAAGTGGAGCAAGCTTGCCAAGTTGTGGGCTTGGACCTGATACAGGTGCATGGACCGATGGATGAAACCATCTTGCAAGACCTTCCCCAACAAACGATTCGCGCTGTTCAAGTGGGGAAAGACGCAACTCTTCCTGAGACTGGTGCTGATTATCTGCTCTTTGATGCTCCTGTAGCAGGAAGTGGGCAGACCTTTAACTGGCAAGAACTCGAAACCCAAAATTTCACAAAGCCCTTCTTTATTGCAGGGGGCTTGACAGTAGATAATGTAGCAGATGCTATTCGCTTCTTTCATCCTTATGCGGTGGATGTATCCAGTGGGGTCGAGACAAATGGAATAAAAGATCAAGAAAAGATAAAACGATTTATAGAAAGGGTCAAGCATGGCATATAAACAACCAGATAAAAACGGATTTTACGGGCGGTTCGGGGGACGATTTGTCCCTGAAACCTTGATGACAGCAGTTTTAGAATTAGAAGAAGCCTATAGAGAAAGTCAAGCAGATCCTTCTTTTCAAGCAGAATTGGATCAGCTTCTGAAACAATATGTCGGTCGGGAAACACCGCTCTATTACGCTAAGAATCTAACCAAGTATGTTGGTGGAGCCAAGATCTTTCTTAAAAGAGAAGACCTCAACCACACAGGGGCTCATAAAATTAATAATGCCCTAGGACAGGTTTTGTTGGCACACCGGATGGGCAAAAAGAAGATCATCGCAGAAACAGGGGCCGGACAGCACGGTGTTGCAACAGCAACAGCTGCTGCTTTATTTGATATGGAATGTACCATCTACATGGGGGAAGAAGATGTCAAACGCCAAGCCCTCAATGTCTTTCGGATGGAATTGTTGGGCGCCAAGGTTCAATCAGTAACAGATGGGTCACGGGTTCTCAAGGATGCGGTCAATGCTGCCCTTAGAGCCTGGGTAGCAAATGTGGAGGATACCCACTATATCATGGGGTCTGCTCTAGGGCCTCATCCATTCCCAGAGATTGTCCGTGATTTTCAAAGTGTCATCGGTCGAGAAGCCAAACGCCAATTTGCAGAGCAAAATGATGGTGCGCTACCAGATGCAGTCTTAGCCTGTGTAGGAGGCGGATCGAACGCCATTGGGCTCTTTTATCCTTTTGTTGAGGATGCCTCTGTTGCCATGTATGGGGCGGAAGCTGCTGGCCTTGGGGTAGATACAGACCAGCATGCAGCAACCTTGACCAAGGGACGTCCGGGAGTCCTTCACGGCGCCTTGATGGATGTTTTACAGGATGCCCATGGACAGATTTTAGAAGCCTTCTCGATTTCGGCAGGTCTCGATTATCCTGGGATTGGGCCAGAGCATTCTTATTTCCATGACATCAAGCGGGCAACCTATGTGCCTGTGACAGACCGAGAAGCCCTAGAAGCCTTTCAATTGCTTTCAAAAGTAGAAGGAATCATTCCAGCTCTGGAATCGAGCCATGCTATCGCCTATGCGGTGAAGTTGGCTAAGGAGATGGGGCCTGAAAAATCTATGATCGTTTGCTTATCAGGTCGTGGGGATAAAGATGTGGTACAAGTCAAAGACCGCCTAGAACAAGAGAGGAGAGTAAGATGGGAAAGACCTTAACAGAGCATTTACAAAAGCTGAAAGACCAGCAGCAAGGGATTTTTGTTCCTTATATTATGGCAGGAGATCATGAAAAAGGCTTGGCAGGTTTGCAGGAAACCATCCAATTTTTAGAGGGGCTTGGTGTCTCAGCTATTGAGGTTGGCATTCCTTTTTCGGATCCGGTGGCAGATGGCCCTGTGATTGAAGAGGCGGGACTACGAAGCTTAGCCCATGGGACGACGACAGAGGAACTGGTGCAAACGATCCAGCACTTAGAGACAAGTGTTCCTTTGGTCATCATGACCTATTTCAACCCCTTGTTCCAATATGGGCTCGAAAACTTCTTTAGAGATGTAGAAGGAACAGCAGTCAAAGGAGTGATTATTCCGGACCTCCCCCATGAGCATGCGAATTTGGTAGAGCCTCTATTAGCGGATAAAGACATCGCCTTGGTGCCACTAGTGAGCCTAACCACAGGAATCGAGCGCCAAAAGAAATTGATCCAAGATGCAGAAGGATTTATCTATGCTGTTGCTGTCAATGGGGTGACGGGGAAAGCTGGTAGCTATCGAGATGACTTGGACCATCACTTGGCCCAATTACACGGAATAGCGTCCATTCCTGTTTTAACAGGTTTTGGAGTTTCCAGCATGGAGGATGTTCACCGTTTCAACAAGGTTTCAGATGGGGTTATTGTGGGGTCCAAAATTGTTAAAGCTCTCCACCAAGGGGAGACAGACGCCATCGCTCGTTTTATTTCTCAAGCAGTGAAGGGCTAGAAGGTTCATTCCATTCATCATCAGCTTGATTCTCCTAGATCAAGCTCTTTGTCTACTATTTTAAACATTCCCCTCGTTTGTCTTTACAAACGAGGCTTTCTCGTTACAATAGAGGTAGTAACAAGAAAAGAGGAGAAGAGAATGATAAGCCCTGAAGAGATTGATCAAGTTGTCCAGTCAGGTCCTTTTGAACCAAGCTGGGACTCTCTTAGCCATCAAGTCTGTCCAGATTGGTATCGAGATGCCAAATTTGGAATATTTATCCACTGGGGCGTCTACAGTGTACCTGCCTTTGGTTCGGAATGGTATTCGCGAAATATGTATATCCAAGGGAATCCTTGCTATGACTATCATCGAGAGCATTTTGGAGACCAGGCCAGCTTTGGCTATAAGGATCTCATTCCTCTTTTTACAGCCGATCGCTTTGATCCGGCATCTTGGCTGGATCTCTTTCAAAAAGCGGGAGCCCAGTATCTTTTTCCAGTTGCGGAGCACCACGATGGTTTTCAGATGTATGCCTCTACTCTCTCGCCTTATAATAGCTTAGAAATGGGGCCGAGACGAGATGTCTTAGGAGAGCTGAGGGAGGAAGCAGAAAAACGTGGCCTGCACTTCTGTACGTCCTCTCACCGGGCAGAACACCAGTTTTTCTTTTCACATGGCAAGGAATTCACTAGTGACATTCCGCAAGAAGTCCCAAGAGACAGCCTTTATTGGCCAGCAGAGCCAGAGCCCAAGGATCATTTTGATCTCACATCCAAGCCTTATCCAAGCAAAGAATTCTTGGAAGATTGGCTTTTGCGAACCTGTGAACTGGTGCGGGACTACCAGCCAGAGCTCCTTTATTTTGACTGGTGGATCCAGCATGAGAGTTTCCGTCCCTACTTGATGCGCTTTTTGGCTTATTATTACAATCTAGCAGCACAAGAGGATCGCAAGGTGGCTGTTTGTTACAAACAGGATGCCCTCCCTTTCGGTTCAGGAATCATCGAGATGGAGCGGGGAGGATACGGAGAGACGCAAGCCTTTCCGTGGCAAATGGATACCGCGATCGCCCGTAATTCTTGGTGTTATACCCAGGATCTAGCCTACAAGACCAGTAAGGAATTGCTACAAAATTTAGTTGATGTTGTGGCCAAAAATGGCAATCTTCTGCTCAATATTGGACCCAAGGCAGATGGCACGATCCCTGAGCAAGACCAAGACATCCTCACAGAGATCGGGGACTGGCTGGCGGTAAATGGAGAAGCCATTTATCAGAATCGGCCTTGGCGGGTGTCATCGGACGGACCGACCGAGGCCCAGGAAGGTTCCTTCTCAGATGGGCAAGCGCCACTCTATACTAGCCAAGATTTCCGCTATACCATGCGTGATGGCTTTCTTTATGCCATCCAGCTGGAACCAAGTGGAAGGACGGAAGAGTTGACCTTGCCGTCTCTCGCCTATGATCTCAAGCAACCGAGAATTCTTCATGCGCGCATTAAAAAGCTAGAGCTCCTTGGAGAAAGTCAGCCCCTTTCTTGGAGCCAAGATGAGACAGGGCTCCATCTTCAGTTACCAGCTTGCAGCAAAAAACAACCGCGTGTTTTACGCCTCAGCTTTTAGTTTTCTTGAAGCTTTCTATAAGGAATCGTTTAGGTTTCTCTTGTATACTGTACTCATCCAATAAGAAATGAGGTACAGAAAATGAAAATCTCAGTTAATTATCCAAAACGCTTTAAGAAATTGCCACAAAAAGGTTCTTGTTACGGCGAATAAACACTTCTCTTCATTTTTCATAAGAAACTCCTAAAGAAGGCTCTACCCGAAAGGGTAGAGTTTTTATGTACCAGAGACCTTGTGATTCGTGGTATAATAGGCCTATGGAAAAAAAGAATAAATTACTACTCATCGACGGGTCTTCCGTCGCTTTTCGTGCCTTTTTCGCACTCTATAATCAAATTGATCGCTTCAAAAATGCCAATGGTCTGCATACAAATGCGGTCTATGGCTTTAACCTCATGTTGAGTCATCTCTTGGAGCGCATCCAACCAACCCATGTCCTCGTTGCTTTTGATGCAGGAAAGACGACTTTTCGGACGGAGATGTATGCCGACTACAAAGGGGGCCGTGCAAAAACTCCAGATGAGTTCCGCGAGCAGTTTCCTTTCATTCGTGAGCAACTGGATCATTTGGGAATCCGCCATTATGAGCTGGCCCAGTATGAAGCGGATGATATTATTGGAACGCTAGATAAGATGGCAGAAACTACTTCGGTGCCATTTGATGTGACCATTGTCTCTGGGGACAAGGATTTGATCCAGCTGACGGATGACAATACGGTGGTTGAAATCTCCAAAAAAGGGGTAGCGGAGTTTGAAGAATTCACTCCAGCCTATCTGAAAGAAAAGATGGGACTGACACCAGAGCAATTTATCGACCTCAAGGCCTTGATGGGAGATAAGTCAGATAATATTCCAGGTGTTACTAAGATCGGAGAAAAGACAGGGATCAAACTACTCCTAGAGTACGGGTCTCTCGATGGTATTTACGAGCATATCGATGAGATGAAGGCTTCTAAGATGAAGGAAAACCTCATCAACGACAAGGAGCAGGCCTACCTATCCAAGACTCTTGCGACCATCGATACCAATGCGCCTATTGAAATTGGCCTGGACGATATCACCTATACGGGCCCTCATCTAGAAAATCTCGCCAAGTTTTATGAGGAGATGGGCTTCAAGCAACTCCGTCAGGCCTTGGATCTCAGTGGAGAAGAAGCAGCTCCTGTAGCCATTGACTATACAGAAGTCGAGCAGGTCACTTCAGATATGCTCACGGAAGATAGTTTCTTCCATTTTGAGATTTTTGGGGACAATTACCATACGGAACCCATCATCGGTTTCGCATGGGGGACCAAAGGTCAGCTCTACGCGAGTACAGATACTGGTCTTTTACAAACACCGATTTTCAAAGAATTTCTCGAAAAAACGCCCCTCAAGGTCTATGACTTCAAGCGGGCCAAGGTCTTGCTCAGCCACTTGGGCATTACCCTTCAAAATCCCGCTTTTGACAGTCGATTGGCCAAGTATCTCTTGTCGACCGTAGAGGACAATGAGATTTCAACCATTGCGAGTCTCTATAGTCAGATTGCGCTGCCGCTGGACGAAGTCGTTTATGGCAAGGGAGCCAAAAAAGCTATCCCAGAAAAGGCGGTCCTATTAGAGCATTTGGCACGGAAAGTCGCTGTTTTACTAGACACGGAAGAGCCCATGGTAGAGCAGTTGCAGGCCCATGGCCAACTAGATTTGCTCTATGATATGGAGCAACCGCTAGCAGCTGTTTTGGCCAAGATGGAAATCGCGGGGATCAAGGTAGAGCGTCAGACCCTAGAAGACATGCAGGTGGAAAACGAAGTGGTCTTGGAACGCTTGACTCAAGAAATTTACGAGCTGGCAGGAGAAGAGTTCAACATCAATTCTCCAAAACAATTGGGGGTTATTCTCTTTGAAAACTTGGGACTCCCTCTTGAATATACTAAGAAGACCAAAACCGGCTATTCCACAGCCGTTGATGTCTTGGAACGCCTAGCTCCTATCGCACCGATCGTGTCTAAGATTCTTGAATACCGCCAAATTGCTAAGATCCAGTCGACCTATGTCATCGGTCTTCAAGATTGGATTTTGGAAGATGGGAAGATCCATACCCGCTATGTACAGGATTTGACGCAGACAGGCCGTTTGTCCAGCGTGGATCCCAACCTGCAAAATATTCCTGTCCGTTTGGAACAAGGTCGTCTCATCCGCAAGGCCTTTGTCCCAGAAGAGGAAAACAGTGTCTTGCTGAGTTCGGACTATTCACAGATCGAATTGCGCGTCTTGGCCCATATTTCGGGAGATGAGCATTTGATTGACGCCTTTCAGCATGGGGCAGATATCCATACATCGACCGCTATGCGAGTTTTCAATATTGAAAAACCAGAAGATGTGACGCCGAACGACCGGCGGAATGCCAAAGCAGTGAACTTCGGTGTGGTTTATGGAATTTCCGACTTTGGACTGTCTAACAACCTAGGGATCAGTCGAAAAGAAGCCAAGGCCTACATTGAGACTTACTTCGAACGCTACCCTGGGATCAAGGACTATATGGAGAGAGTGGTGCGGGAAGCGCGTGACAAAGGCTACGTCGAGACCCTCTTCAAGCGTCGTCGGGAGATTCCAGATATCAATTCTCGCAACTTCAATGTTCGAGGCTTTGCGGAGCGGACGGCTATCAACTCACCGATCCAAGGATCGGCAGCCGATATCTTGAAAATTGCCATGATCCACTTGGACCAAGCGCTAGAAAGAGGAGCATACAAGACCAAGATGCTCCTTCAGGTCCACGATGAAATCGTTCTGCAAGTACCAAGTGAGGAACTGGCAGCGATCAAAGAGCTCGTCAAAAAGACCATGGAATCTGCTATCGAACTTGCAGTACCACTGGAAGCCGATGAAAATGAAGGCAAAACATGGTATGAGGCCAAATAAAATTGAGTTTGTTCAAAACAGAAAGCGGTAGGAGACTTTTCAGTTTCCTACCGCTTTTAACGACAAACACTTGCAATGCCCTCCGGATTGTTATACTATTTAAAGAAAGGAAACGCATACAAAAGGAGATTCTTATGGCTTATTCATTTCGCAACCCTAGTGATGGCATTATCAAACATTACCTAGAAACCAGCAAGATCATCGCTGTAGTTGGATTATCTGATCGTGAAGACACGACCAGTCATCGTGTCAGCAAGGAGATGCAAGAGCGGGGCTATCGGATCATTCCCGTCAACCCCCGTGCAGCTGGTGGCCAGATCCTTGGAGAAACGGTGTATGCTAGCTTACAGGAGATTCCTTTCCCAGTAGATATCGTTGATGTATATCGTCGCAGTGAGTTTTTGCCAGATGTGGCGCGTGATTTTATTGAGACGGATGCGAAAATTTTCTGGGCACAATTGGGACTGGAAAATCAAGAAGCAGAAGAAATTCTTCGAGGAGCAGGTCGAGAAGATATCGTCATGAACCGCTGTATCAAACGAGAACACACCCGACTGATCTGAGGAGACTCCCTGTATTTATAAATGATAAACAATTGACATAGAAGAGAGTGGGACAGAAATCGGTAATTC
>NZ_KV813663.1:0-18857 GCF_001813675.1 Streptococcus sp. HMSC078D09 | reverse complement strand
GGCTAGGACTTTTGTCCCAGCCTCTTCTTACTCTTATTCAGTTTCATGGCTTGGATGGCCTGTGAAATGTCGCGGCCCTTGTTTAATCTGCTTGATTTGATCATAAAATGCAATTTGGCAGTTGATAAAGTAAGGCATGGTATAAAAGCCGATGACATCGCGCGTGAAGTAATTCAAGAAGTACCAACCAATCAAGGTTAGATCGAGCACCAAGCGATTGCTGCGGAACCCTTTCATAGTTTCACGACTTTGGCGAAGGACTCCAAAGGCTCCCTTGTAGTCGCCGTCTCGTAATTGCTCGTAGAGGATCAATTCGACCAAGCTGAGACTGTAGTATTGTGGCAGGTAAAAGAGGAGGCCGATCAGGCCAAGTACGACGCCAGCAGTCATCAGAGGCATTTGTTGCATGAGAGATTGAAATTCAGGACTGGAAGCACTCAGAGTGCTAGGGTTGCTCACCTTATCGTAGATCGCCAAAAATCGAATGCTGGCGTAGGTGCTGATGAGACTACCCGCATAGAGGATGAGTCCCCATGAAAAGAGGACGACTTGCTTCAAGATCAAGGTGGCAAATACAGAGGTAAAGCGATCTTGTTTAAAGATATCTAAGACACGTGTTCGGTGTTCGATCTTGGGATTAATCGTATCTAAATAGCTAAAAGTCGCACCGACCACTAAAATGGAGATGACAAAGGAGACGACAGAAGGAAAGAGCTGCCGCTGGATCATGTAGATACTTGCTTGCTGCAAGGTCATGTCCGGTAGTAGATCGACCAGATCTTGCCCACTTAAGAGGAAGTTAGCAAGAATGGTCAACAGGACCGGAAGAGCAAAAAGGATAGCTAAGCCCGGTTGCTGGACTTGCATGGTACGTGCCCGGAGGCGAATCAATTTAAGGTTCATAGATGACACTCTCTTCATAGTAGTACTTTTTATTATAACATAAGTCCGTGACAGAGCCGGTAAAATTTGGTACAATCGTACAGGTGCTCACAGGAAAACTGTGACAGGAATAAGAAGGCTGGGACTGTTTTTCCCAGTACGGAGGTAACCATGACAGATTCACCGATTCAATATCGATTGATCAAAAAAGAAAAGCATACAGGTGCTCGTCTGGGAGAAATTATCACCCCTCACGGGACCTTCCCGACCCCAATGTTTATGCCTGTAGGGACTCAGGCAACCGTTAAGACCCAATCGCCAGAAGAACTCAAGGAAATGGGTTCCGGAATTATCTTGGCCAACACCTACCATCTCTGGCTTCGTCCGGGGGACGACTTGGTCGCAAAAGCAGGAGGACTGCACCAGTTCATGAACTGGGACCAGCCCATTTTGACAGATAGTGGAGGCTTCCAGGTCTATTCATTAGCGGATACCCGCAACATCACCGAAGAAGGGGTAACTTTTAAAAATCACCTCAACGGCTCGAAGATGTTCCTCTCACCAGAAAAGGCCATCTCCATCCAAAACAATCTAGGAAGCGACATCATGATGTCCTTTGATGAATGCCCTCAGTTCTATCAGCCCTATGATTATGTGAAAAAATCAATCGAACGGACCAGTCGTTGGGCAGAACGTGGCCTAAAGGCTCACCGTCGCCCTCATGATCAAGGTCTTTTCGGGATTGTCCAAGGGGCTGGATTTGAAGACTTGCGCCGTCAGTCTGCTCAAGATTTAGTCAGCATGGACTTCCCAGGCTATTCCATCGGTGGCTTAGCTGTTGGGGAAAGCCATGAAGAGATGAATGCCGTGCTTGATTTCACTACTCCGCTCTTACCAGAAAACAAGCCACGCTATCTCATGGGAGTAGGAGCTCCAGACAGTCTGATCGATGGCGTTATTCGTGGAGTGGACATGTTTGACTGTGTCTTGCCGACGCGGATTGCGCGAAATGGTACCTGTATGACTAGCCAAGGACGCCTGGTAGTGAAAAATGCGCAATTTGCAGAAGACTTTACACCGCTAGATCCCGAATGTGATTGCTACACTTGTAAGAACTATACCCGAGCTTACCTTCGCCACCTCCTCAAGGCAGATGAGACCTTCGGCATTCGCTTGACAAGCTACCACAACCTCTATTTCTTGATCAACCTCATGAAGCAGGTCCGTCAAGCCATCATGGATGACAATCTCTTAGAATTCCGTGAGCATTTCGTCGAAAAATATGGCTATAACAAATCAGGACGGAATTTCTAGAAATAGATAAATAGGAAGAAAAAAGACTACAGCCATCTGAGAATAATAGGAATAACTGCTAGACGCAGTGGTTGATTGGTATCTTTGTTCGCTTGTTAAGCTCCAAAGATAACCTAATCAACTGTGCGGGGGCGAGACGACGAACAAATTGGATATAAATTTGTTCTGTCTTGCTCCCTTTTTCCTATATAATAGCAACTTTTTAAGCACGCTTTTTCTTTCGAAAACACTTTCATCAAAAAAACGGAAAAAATCTTCTCAAATCCCTTGCATTGGGCCTTTGTTTGTGTTAAACTACTATGGTGCTGTGAAAAACAGCTATTAGCTTTGATGCAAGAGGTTGCGACACGCTCGGTTGCATTGCCACGCAACGCGCGTCGGTTTTCTTGTGGAGCTAGCCTATTATCTTAAATAGACGAAAAGGAGAAAAAGATGGCAAACAAAAAAATCCGCATCCGTTTGAAAGCGTACGAACACCGTACACTCGACACAGCGGCTGCAAAAATCGTAGAATCAGCTACTCGTACAGGTGCACAAGTTGCGGGTCCAATCCCACTTCCAACTGAGCGTAGCCTCTACACAATCATTCGTGCGACTCACAAATACAAAGATTCTCGCGAACAATTTGAAATGCGTACACACAAACGTTTGATCGACATCATCAACCCAACTCAAAAAACAGTTGACGCTTTGATGAAATTGGATCTTCCGAGTGGTGTAAACGTAGAAATCAAACTTTAATTTAAAGCTTGATCCAGAGCATAAAAAACGCTCGTTAAAAACTTTTTGAATAAAAAACTATAGAAAAGGAACTATTTTCTCATGACAAAAGGAATCTTAGGGAAAAAAGTGGGAATGACTCAAATCTTCACTGAAGCTGGCGAATTGATCCCTGTAACAGTTATCGAAGCAACTCCAAACGTTGTTCTTCAAGTTAAAACTGTTGAAACAGATGGTTACAACGCTATCCAAGTTGGTTTCGATGACAAACGCGAAGTATTGAGCAACAAACCTGCTAAAGGACATGTAGCAAAAGCTAACACGGCTCCTAAGCGCTTCATTCGTGAATTCAAAAACGTTGAAGGCTTGGAAGTTGGTGCTGAAATCACAGTTGACACTTTCGAAGCTGGAGACATTGTTGATGTAACTGGTACTTCTAAAGGTAAAGGTTTCCAAGGTGTTATCAAACGCCACGGACAATCACGTGGACCTATGGCTCACGGTTCTCGTTACCACCGTCGTCCAGGTTCTATGGGACCTGTTGCACCTAACCGCGTATTCAAAGGTAAAAACCTTGCAGGACGCATGGGTGGCGATCGTGTAACTATTCAAAACCTTGAAGTTGTACAAGTTGTTCCAGAAAAGAACGTTATCCTTATCAAAGGTAACGTACCAGGTGCTAAGAAATCTCTTATCACTATCAAGTCAGCAGTTAAAGCTGGTAAATAATAAGGAAAGGGGAATACAGTCAAAATGGCAAATGTAACATTATTCGACCAAACTGGTAAACAAGCGGGCGAAGTTGTTCTTAACGATGCGATCTTTGGTATCGAACCAAACCAAGCAGTTGTATTTGATGTGATCATCAGCCAACGTGCTAGCCTTCGTCAAGGAACTCACGCAGTTAAAAACCGTTCAGCCGTTTCAGGTGGCGGACGCAAACCATGGCGTCAAAAAGGAACTGGACGTGCTCGTCAAGGTTCTATCCGCTCTCCACAATGGCGTGGTGGTGGAATTGTCTTCGGACCAACTCCACGTAGCTATGCGTACAAACTTCCTCAAAAAGTTCGTCGCCTTGCACTTAAATCTGTTTACTCAGAAAAAGTTGCTGAAAACAAATTTGTAGCCGTTGATTCTCTTGAATTTACAGCTCCAAAAACTGCTGAATTTGCAAAAGTTCTTGCAGCTTTGAGCATCGATTCTAAAGTCCTTGTTATTCTTGAAGAAGGAAATGAATTCGCAGCTCTTTCAGCTCGTAACCTTCCAAACGTGAAAGTTGCGACTGCTACAACTGCAAGTGTTCTTGACATCGCAAATAGTGACAAACTTCTTGTTACTCAAGCAGCTATCTCTAAAATCGAGGAGGTTCTTGCATAATGAATTTGTATGATGTTATCAAAAAACCTGTTATCACTGAAAAGTCAATGGCTCAACTTGAAGCAGGCAAATATGTATTCGAAGTTGACACTCGCGCTCACAAACTTTTGATCAAACAAGCTGTTGAAGCTGCGTTTGAAGGTGTAAAAGTTGCGAATGTGAACACTGTAAACGTAAAACCTAAAGCAAAACGCGTTGGACGTTACACTGGTTTTACTTCAAAAACTAAAAAAGCTATCATCACGCTTGCAGCTGATTCTAAAGCAATCGAGTTGTTTGCTACTGAAGCTGAATAATCTAAGGAGGAAATATCGTGGGAATTCGTGTTTATAAACCAACAACAAACGGTCGCCGTAATATGACTTCTTTGGATTTCGCTGAAATCACAACAAACACACCTGAGAAAACTTTGCTTGTTTCTCTTAAAAACAAAGCAGGTCGTAACAATAACGGTCGTATCACTGTTCGTCACCAAGGTGGTGGACACAAACGTCATTACCGTTTGATCGATTTCAAACGTAACAAAGATGGAGTTGAAGCAGTCGTTAAAACGATCGAATACGATCCAAACCGCTCAGCTAACATCGCGCTTGTACACTACACTGACGGTGTGAAAGCTTACATCATTGCCCCTAAAGGTCTTGAAGTAGGTCAACGCATCGTATCAGGACCAGAAGCAGATATCAAAGTCGGAAACGCTCTTCCACTTGCTAACATCCCAGTTGGTACTTTGATCCACAACATCGAATTGAAACCTGGTAAAGGTGGAGAATTGGTACGTGCTGCTGGAGCTTCTGCTCAAGTATTGGGTTCTGAAGGTAAATATGTACTTGTTCGTCTTCAATCAGGCGAAGTTCGTATGATTCTTGGAACTTGCCGTGCTACAGTTGGTGTTGTCGGAAACGAACAACATGGACTTGTTAACCTTGGTAAAGCGGGACGTAACCGCTGGAAAGGTGTTCGCCCTACAGTTCGTGGTTCTGTAATGAACCCGAATGATCACCCACACGGTGGTGGTGAAGGTAAAGCACCAGTTGGACGTAAAGCGCCATCTACTCCTTGGGGTAAACCTGCGCTTGGTCTTAAAACTCGTAACAAGAAAGCGAAATCTGACAAACTTATCGTTCGTCGTCGCAACCAAAAATAATCATAAGCAACTAGCTTACACTTTCCGCCAGCTCGGTAGCGCTGCCTAGCAGCGCAAGCCGCTGTGGTACTAAATTTTAAAGGAGAAAATTACAAAATGGGACGTAGTCTTAAAAAAGGACCTTTCGTCGATGAGCATTTGATGAAAAAAGTTGAAGCTCAAGCAAACGACGAAAAGAAAAAAGTAATTAAAACTTGGTCACGTCGTTCAACGATCTTCCCAAGTTTCATCGGATATACTATCGCAGTTTATGATGGACGTAAACATGTACCTGTTTACATCCAAGAAGACATGGTAGGTCACAAGCTTGGTGAATTTGCACCAACTCGTACTTACAAAGGTCACGCGGCAGACGACAAGAAGACACGTAGAAAATAAGGAGAACATAAATGGCAGAAATTACTTCAGCTAAAGCAATGGCTCGTACAGTGCGTGTTTCACCTCGTAAATCACGTCTTGTTCTTGACAACATCCGTGGTAAAAGCGTAGCCGATGCCATCGCTATTTTGACATTCACACCAAACAAAGCTGCAGGGATCATCCTTAAAGTGTTGAACTCAGCAGTAGCAAACGCTGAAAACAACTTTGGTTTGGAAAAAGCTAACTTGGTAGTATCTGAAGCATTCGCAAACGAAGGACCAACAATGAAACGTTTCCGTCCACGTGCGAAAGGTTCAGCTTCACCAATCAACAAACGTACAGCTCACATCACAGTAGCTGTTGCAGAAAAATAAGGAGGTAAACTCGTGGGTCAAAAAGTACATCCAATTGGTATGCGTGTTGGTATCATCCGTGATTGGGATGCCAAATGGTATGCTGAAAAAGAATACGCGGATTACCTTCATGAAGATCTTGCAATCCGTAAATTCATTCAAAAAGAATTGGCTGACGCAGCCGTTTCAACTATTGAAATCGAACGCGCAGTAAACAAAGTTAACGTTTCTCTTCACACTGCTAAACCAGGTATGGTTATCGGTAAAGGTGGAGCAAACGTTGATGCACTTCGTGCAGCTCTTAACAAATTGACTGGTAAACAAGTACACATCAACATCATTGAGATCAAACGTCCTGACTTGGATGCTCACCTTGTTGGTGAAGGAATTGCTCGTCAATTGGAACAACGTGTTGCTTTCCGTCGTGCACAAAAACAAGCGATCCAACGTGCTATGCGTGCTGGAGCTAAAGGAATCAAAACTCAAGTATCAGGTCGTTTGAACGGTGCAGATATTGCCCGTGCAGAAGGATATTCTGAAGGAACTGTTCCACTCCACACACTTCGTGCTGATATCGATTACGCTTGGGAAGAAGCAGACACTACTTACGGTAAACTTGGTGTTAAAGTATGGATCTACCGTGGTGAAGTTCTTCCAGCTCGTAAAGACGCTAAAGGAGGTAAATAACCAATGTTAGTACCTAAACGTGTAAAACACCGTCGCGAATTCCGTGGTAAAATGCGCGGTGAAGCAAAAGGTGGAAAAGAAGTAGCATTCGGTGAATACGGTCTTCAAGCTACAACTAGCCACTGGATCACAAACCGTCAAATCGAAGCTGCTCGTATCGCCATGACTCGTTACATGAAACGTGGTGGTAAAGTTTGGATTAAGATTTTCCCACACAAATCATACACCGCTAAAGCTATCGGGGTACGTATGGGATCTGGTAAAGGGGCTCCTGAAGGTTGGGTAGCACCAGTTAAACGTGGTAAAGTAATGTTCGAAATCGCTGGTGTATCTGAAGAGATCGCACGCGAAGCACTTCGTCTTGCTAGCCACAAATTGCCAGTTAAAACTAAATTTGTGAAACGTGAAGCAGAATAAGGAGAGGTCATGAAACTTACAGAAGTAAAAGAATTTGTTAAAGAACTTCGTGGTCTTTCTCAAGAAGAACTCGCGAAGCGTGAAAATGAATTGAAGAAAGAATTGTTTGAACTTCGTTTCCAAGCAGCTGCTGGTCAATTGGAACAAACTGGACGTTTGAAAGAAGTGAAAAAACAAATCGCTCGTATCAAAACTGTTCAATCAGAAGCTAAATAATAGACTAGGGAAGGAGAATTTCAATGGAACGCAATAATCGTAAAGTTCTTGTTGGACGCGTTGTGTCTGACAAAATGGACAAAACAATCACAGTTGTAGTTGAAACTAAACGTAACCACCCAGTCTATGGTAAACGTATCAACTATTCTAAAAAATACAAAGCTCATGATGAAAACAATGTTGCTAAAGAAGGCGATATCGTTCGTATCATGGAAACTCGTCCGCTTTCAGCTACAAAACGCTTCCGTCTTGTAGAAGTCGTTGAAAAAGCGGTCATCATCTAATCATACCTGAAAGGAGAAAACGTAAATGATTCAAACAGAAACTCGTTTGAAAGTCGCTGACAACAGTGGCGCACGCGAAATCTTGACAATCAAAGTTCTTGGTGGTTCAAAACGTAAATTCGCGAGCATCGGTGATGTAATCGTTGCATCTGTAAAACAAGCTACTCCTGGTGGTGCGGTTAAGAAAGGTGACGTTGTAAAAGCTGTTATCGTTCGTACTAAATCAGGTGCTCGTCGTAAAGATGGTTCATACATCAAGTTCGACGAAAATGCAGCAGTGATCATCCGTGACGACAAAACTCCTCGCGGAACTCGTATCTTTGGCCCAGTTGCACGTGAATTGCGTGACGGTGGATTCATGAAGATCGTATCACTTGCTCCAGAAGTACTTTAATCAATAAAAAACAAACACAGTCCCCTGGCCTAGCCAGGGTGCCCATCGGGCGTAAGAATAAAAGGAGAATAAAATGTTTGTAAAAAAAGGCGACAAAGTTCGCGTTATCGCTGGTAAAGACAAAGGCGTAGAAGCTGTTGTTCTTACTGCTCTTCCAAAAGTAAATAAAGTTGTTGTAGAAGGTGTAAACATCATCAAGAAACACCAACGTCCAAATAACGAAAACCCTCAAGGTGCAATCGTTGAAAAAGAAGCTCCAATCCATGCTTCTAACGTTCAAGTTTTGGACAAAAACGGTGTTGCTGGACGTGTTGGCTACAAATTTGTAGACGGCAAAAAAGTTCGCTACAACAAAAAATCAGGCGAAGTGCTTGACTAATCACGAAGGAAAGGAGAAGTATAATGGCTAATCGTTTAAAAGAAAAATACCTTAATGAAGTTGTACCATCATTGACTGAACAGTTCAACTATTCATCAGTTATGGCTGTGCCAAAAGTTGATAAAATCGTTTTGAACATGGGTGTTGGTGATGCAGTATCAAATGCTAAAAACCTTGAAAAAGCTGCTGAAGAGCTTGCTTTGATCTCAGGTCAAAAACCATTGATCACTAAGGCTAAAAAATCAATCGCCGGCTTCCGTCTTCGTGAAGGTGTTGCGATCGGTGCAAAAGTTACCCTTCGTGGTGAACGTATGTACGAATTCTTGGATAAATTGGTAACAGTTTCACTTCCACGTGTACGTGACTTCCATGGTGTTCCAACAAAATCATTTGATGGACGTGGAAACTACACACTTGGTGTGAAAGAACAATTGATCTTCCCAGAAATCAACTTTGATGATGTTGATAAAACTCGTGGTTTGGATATCGTAATCGTAACTACAGCGAACACAGACGAAGAATCACGTGCATTGCTTACTGGCCTCGGTATGCCGTTTGCAAAATAATATAGGAGGTAAAACTAATGGCTAAAAAATCTATGATTGCTAAGAACAAACGCCCAGCGAAGTTCTCTACTCAAGCATACACTCGCTGTGAACGTTGTGGACGTCCACACTCAGTTTACCGCAAGTTTAAACTTTGCCGTGTTTGCTTCCGTGAATTGGCATACAAAGGTCAAATCCCAGGTGTCACAAAAGCATCTTGGTAATATTATGATACAAAGAGCGTAACAACCCCAGCAAAAATAGGAGATTTGGTGCAGGAGCATTGCTCCAAGTCAAATCTATCTTTTTTGCCCAGGTTGTAGCACGTGTTCAAATGAGAAGTGCTCATTTGCATGTATCAAAACTATCTGAGCCTAGCTCAATCATTAACTAGCAAGTGCAACTTGCAAACTACTAGTAAGAGGAGAAATTATAATGGTTATGACTGACCCAATCGCAGACTTCCTTACACGTATTCGTAACGCTAACCAAGCAAAACACGAAGTACTTGAAGTGCCTGCATCAAACATCAAAAAAGGGATTGCTGAAATCCTTAAACGCGAAGGTTTTGTAAAAAACGTTGAATTCATCGAAGATGACAAACAAGGCATCATCCGTGTATTCTTGAAATACGGACAAAACGGTGAAAAAGTTATCACAAACTTGAAACGTGTATCAAAACCAGGTTTGCGTGTTTACAAAAAACGTGAAGATCTTCCAAAAGTTCTTAACGGACTTGGAATTGCTATCCTTTCAACTTCTGAAGGTTTGCTTACTGATAAAGAAGCACGCCAAAAGAACGTTGGTGGGGAAGTTATCGCTTACGTTTGGTAATATTTAGCTCCCAATTTAGTTGTGACTCTTCGATATTGTCTCTTGCCTAACCCAAAGTTATGTCTGCGAGACAATGCCTCGATTCACTTAGAAATTGAGACCTAAACATTAACTTTTAAATCAAAAAGATTTAAACCCCGTGAAAACTGGCCTGCAAAGGCCTGACAATTTAACAGGAGAATAAAAAACATGTCACGTATTGGTAATAAAGTTATCGTGTTGCCTGCTGGTGTTGAAATCACTAACAATGACAACGTTGTAACTGTAAAAGGACCTAAAGGAGAACTTACTCGTACGTTCTCAAAAGATATTGAAATCCGTGTGGAAGGTACTGAAGTAACACTTCACCGTCCAAACGATTCAAAAGAAATGAAAACAATCCACGGAACAACTCGTGCCCTTTTGAACAACATGGTTACTGGTGTATCAGAAGGATTCAAGAAAGAACTTGAAATGCGCGGGGTTGGATACCGTGCACAACTTCAAGGATCAAAACTTGTTTTGGCTGTTGGTAAATCACACCCAGACGAAGTTGAAGCTCCAGAAGGAATTACTTTTGAACTTCCAAACCCAACAACAATCGTTGTTAGCGGAATTTCAAAAGAAGTAGTTGGTCAAACAGCTGCTTATGTACGTAGCCTTCGTTCACCTGAACCATACAAAGGTAAAGGGATCCGTTATGTTGGTGAATACGTTCGCCGTAAAGAAGGTAAAACAGGTAAATAATGTAGCTTGGTTGTTTTTCAACCAACCTTCATCTTACCAACTCAGTGCTTAGCACATGATTTTAAAATTAAGAGGTGAAAATTGTGATTTCGAAACCAGATAAAAACAAAATCCGTCAAAAACGCCACCGTCGCGTTCGCGGAAAACTCTCTGGAACTGCTGATCGCCCACGTTTGAACGTATTCCGTTCTAATACAGGCATCTACGCTCAAGTAATTGATGACGTAGCGGGTGTAACGCTCGCAAGCGCTTCAACTCTTGACAAAGAAGTTTCAAAAGGAACTAAAACTGAACAAGCCGTTGTTGTCGGCAAACTTGTTGCTGAACGTGCAGTTGCTAAAGGTATTTCTGAAGTGGTGTTCGACCGCGGTGGATATCTATATCACGGACGTGTTAAAGCTTTGGCTGATGCAGCTCGTGAAAACGGATTGAAATTCTAATAGGAGGACACTAGAAAATGGCATTTAAAGATAATGCAGTTGAACTTGAAGAACGCGTAGTTGCCATCAACCGTGTAACAAAAGTTGTTAAAGGTGGACGTCGTCTTCGTTTTGCAGCTCTTGTAGTTGTTGGTGACCGTAATGGCCGTGTTGGATTTGGTACTGGTAAAGCTCAAGAAGTTCCAGAAGCAATCCGTAAGGCTGTTGAAGATGCTAAGAAAAACTTGATCGAAGTTCCTATGGTTGGAACAACAATTCCACACGAAGTAACATCAGTATTTGGTGGAGCTCGTGTATTGTTGAAACCAGCTATCGAAGGGGCTGGGGTTGCTGCAGGTGGAGCAGTTCGTGCCGTTGTCGAATTGGCAGGTATTGCAGATGTTACATCTAAATCACTTGGATCAAACACTCCAATCAACATTGTTCGTGCAACTGTTAACGGTTTGGCACAATTGAAACGCGCTGATGAAGTTGCTGCCCTTCGTGGTATTTCAGTTTCTGACTTGGCTTAAGAAAGGAGATTCAAATGGCTCAAATTAAAATTACTTTGACTAAGTCTCCAATCGGACGCATCCCGTCACAACGTAAAACTGTTGTAGCACTTGGACTTGGCAAATTGAACAGCTCTGTTATTAAAGAAGATAACCCAGCAGTACGTGGTATGATCACTGCTGTATCTCACTTGGTAACAGTTGAAGAAGTAAAATAATCTATTTAAAATAGAAACAAAGTTTTCAGGGGTATGAGAGGTTCTCATCCCCTAAAACTAAATATAAGTATAGGCGAGTTTGTAGTTAGGACACCTTTTCCTGATTACATGCGTTAGCAATTTACAAAAGAGGAGAAAATAAATAATGAAACTTCATGAATTACAACCTGCTACAGGTTCACGTAAAGTCCGCAACCGTGTTGGTCGTGGTACTTCATCTGGTAATGGTAAAACTTCTGGCCGTGGTCAAAAAGGTCAAAAAGCTCGTAGCGGTGGCGGTGTCCGTCTTGGTTTTGAAGGTGGACAAACTCCATTGTTCCGTCGTCTTCCAAAACGTGGATTTACAAACATCAACGCTAAAGAATATGCTATTGTGAACCTTGATCAATTGAACGCCTTTGAAGATGGTGCTGAAGTAACTCCAGTAGTACTTGTAGAATCAGGAATTGTAAAAGCTGAAAAATCAGGTATCAAAATTCTTGGTAACGGAGAATTGACTAAGAAGTTGACTGTTAAAGCAGCTAAATTCTCTAAATCAGCTGAAGAAGCTATCACTGCTAAAGGTGGTTCAGTTGAAGTCATCTAAGTGAGGTGACCTATGTTTTTTAAATTATTAAAAGATGCATTTAAGGTGAAACAAGTACGATCGAAGATTTTATTTACGATCTTCATCATTCTTGTTTTCCGCATTGGGACCACGATTACAGTGCCTGGTGTAAATGCGAAAATTCTGAACAACCTTCAAGATGTGTCCTTCTTGAACATGCTCAGTTTGGTTTCTGGGAACGCCATGAGGAACTTCTCAGTTTTCGCTCTAGGGGTTAGCCCATACATCACAGCTTCGATCGTCGTGCAACTTTTGCAAATGGATCTGTTACCTAAGTTTGTTGAATGGGGCAAACAAGGGGAAGTTGGTCGAAGAAAGCTCAATCAAGCGACACGCTATATTTCTTTGGTTCTAGCCTTTGTTCAATCCATCGGGATTACAGCTACCTTCCACACCTTGTCTCAGGCGAAATTAGTCGCTACTCCAAATGCCAAAACTTATCTGTTAATCGGTGCGATTCTGACAACCGGTTCCATGATTGTCACTTGGCTTGGAGAGCAAATCACAGACAAAGGGTATGGAAATGGTGTTTCAATGATTATCTTTGCAGGGATTGTGTCATCAATTCCTGAGATGATTAAAGAAATCTATGAAAATGCATTTGTGAACGTTCGTTCTGGTCAAATGACCAATTCCCTCATTTTTGTTGGGGTATTAATCCTTGCTGTCTTGGTTATTGTTTACTTTACAACCTTTGTAGAGCAAGCACAATACAAGATTCCAGTCCAATATACAAAGATTGCACAAGGAGCTCCATCAAGTTCTTACCTTCCTTTGAAAGTAAACCCAGCAGGAGTTATTCCTGTCATCTTCGCTAGTTCGATTACCGCAGCGCCTGCTGCAATTTTCCAAGTGATTAGCGCTATGGGTTACAATGCAGGATGGGTGAAAACAGCTCAAGCCATGTTGGCTACAAACACACCAACTGGTGTGGCAATGTATGCCTTATTGATCATTCTCTTCACTTTCTTCTACACGTTTGTTCAGATCAATCCTGAAAAAACAGCAGAAAACCTTCAAAAGAGTGGCGCCTATATTCCGGGTGTTCGTCCTGGTAAGGGAACAGAAGAGTTCATGTCTCGTTTGCTACGTCGTTTAGCAAGCGTCGGATCAGTATTCCTTGGCTTTATTACCATCATTCCAATCCTAGCTCGAGATTTATTTGGTTTGACAGATGCAGTTGCTCTTGGAGGAACTAGTTTGTTAATCATTATTTCAACAGGTATTGAGGGAATGAAACAATTAGAAGGCTACTTATTAAAACGTAAGTATGTCGGATTTATGGACACAACAACAGAATAGAATAAGGTTGACTTTGTCAGCCTTCTATTTTGTTTTTAAATGGAAATAGGAATTCGTTCCTGCTTCCATTTAAAAACAAAATAAGGAGAATTCATCATGAATCTTTTAATTATGGGGTTGCCTGGAGCAGGTAAAGGAACTCAAGCAGCTAAAATCGTTGAAGAGTTTCACGTAGCGCATATCTCCACTGGAGATATGTTCCGCGCAGCGATGGCTAACCAAACTGAAATGGGTGTGCTTGCAAAATCATACATTGATAAAGGTGAGTTGGTACCAGATGAAGTAACCAATGGAATTGTGAAAGAACGCCTTGCTCAAGATGATATTAAAGAAACAGGTTTCCTTTTGGATGGCTATCCACGTACAATTGAACAAGCTCATGCCTTGGATCAAACTTTGTCAGATCTTGGTATCACATTAGAAGGTGTTATCAACATTGAAGTTAACCCAGAAAGCTTGTTAGAGCGTTTGAGTGGTCGTTTCATCTGCCGTACTTGTGGCGCAACTTACCACAAAGTATTTAATCCTACAAAAGTTGAAGGAACTTGTGATAACTGTCAAGGTCATGATTTCTACCAACGTGAAGATGACAAACCAGAAACGGTTAAACGTCGTTTGGACGTCAATATTGCACAAGGAGAACCAATCATTGAATTTTATCGTTCAAAAGGACTCGTACATGACATCCAAGGGAACCAAGATATCAATGATGTATTTTCAGACATTGAAAAAGTCTTGTCAAATTTGAAATAAAAGCGTTTTTCATGCTTGCAATATTGGACAACTAGTGTTACAATTAGTTAGTCTGACTTATAATTGTTACCTCTGTGCTCAGAGGAATGAATCGAAATTTATGGAGGTACTTTTGCGTGGCAAAAGACGATGTGATTGAAGTAGAAGGCAAAGTAGTTGATACTATGCCAAATGCTATGTTTACGGTTGAACTTGAAAATGGACATCAGATTTTAGCAACAGTTTCTGGTAAAATTCGTAAAAACTATATTCGTATTTTAGCGGGAGATCGTGTTACAGTGGAGATGAGTCCGTACGATTTGACACGTGGACGTATCACATACCGCTTTAAATAATCGAAAAACTTGGAGGGATAAAAATGAAAGTAAGACCATCGGTCAAACCAATTTGCGAATACTGTAAAGTAATTCGTCGTAATGGTCGTGTTATGGTAATTTGCCCAGCAAATCCAAAACACAAACAACGTCAAGGATAAGATAGAAAGGAGAAAACATGGCTCGTATTGCTGGAGTTGACATTCCAAATGACAAACGTGTAGTAATTTCATTGACTTATGTGTACGGTATCGGACTTCCAACATCTAAGAAAATCCTTGCTGCTGCAGGCGTTTCTGAAGATATTCGTGTTCGCGATCTTACACCAGATCAAGAAGATGCTATCCGTCGTGAAGTTGACGCAATCAAAGTTGAAGGTGACCTTCGTCGTGAAGTAAACTTGAACATCAAACGCTTGATGGAAATCGGTTCATACCGTGGTATCCGTCACCGTCGTGGACTTCCAGTTCGTGGACAAAACACTAAAAACAATGCTCGCACTCGTAAAGGTAAAGCTGTTGCGATTGCAGGTAAGAAAAAATAAAATAAAATAAGGAGGTAAAAATCTTGGCTAAACCAACACGTAAACGTCGTGTGAAAAAGAATATCGAATCTGGTATTGCTCATATTCACGCTACATTTAACAACACAATTGTTATGATTACTGATGTGCATGGTAACGCAATCGCTTGGTCATCTGCAGGTGCACTTGGATTTAAAGGTTCTCGTAAATCTACACCATTTGCCGCTCAAATGGCATCAGAAGCTGCTGCAAAAGCTGCTCAAGAACACGGACTTAAATCTGTTGAAGTAACTGTTAAAGGTCCTGGTTCAGGTCGTGAGTCTGCTATTCGTGCACTTGCTGCTGCTGGTCTTGAAGTAACTGCAATCCGCGATGTAACTCCTGTACCACACAATGGTGCTCGTCCTCCAAAACGTCGCCGTGTATAATCATCAACAATTACACAGCTTTTCGTTTAAGAGGGAGTATAGCAAATGATTGAGTTTGAAAAACCAAATATAACAAAAATTGATGAAAACAAAGATTATGGCGTGTTTGTCGTAGAACCACTTGAACGTGGCTATGGTACAACACTTGGGAACTCACTTCGTCGTGTACTTCTGGCTTCACTTCCAGGTGCAGCTGTCACTTCAATCAACATTGAAGGTGTACTCCACGAATTTGATACCGTTCCAGGAGTCCGTGAAGACGTTATGCAAATTATTCTTAACGTTAAAGGAATCGCCGTTAAATCTTACGTCCAAGACGAAAAGATTATTGAACTTGATGTAGAAGGACCTGCAGAAGTAACTGCTGGAGATATTCTTACTGATAGTGACATCGAAATTGTAAACCCTGATCATTATCTATTTACAATCGGAGAAGGAGCATCTTTGAAAGCAACGCTTACTGTAAACAGTGGACGTGGCTATGTTCCAGCTGATCAAAACAAAAAAGATGATGCACCAGTGGGAACACTTGCTGTAGATTCAATCTATACGCCAGTGACTAAAGTCAATTACCAAGTTGAACCAGCACGCGTTGGTAGCAACGATGGCTTTGACAAGCTAACCCTTGAAATTTTGACAAATGGGACAATCATTCCAGAAGATGCCTTAGGTTTGTCTGCTCGTATTTTGACAGAACACCTAAATCTATTCACAAACTTAACTGAAATTGCTATTGCAACAGATGTTATGAAGGAAGTGGATACAACTTCTGATGATCGCATTTTAGAACGTACGATCGAAGAATTAGATCTTTCAGTTCGTTCATATAACTGTTTGAAACGTGCTGGCATTAATACTGTTTACGATTTGACTGAAAAATCAGAAGCAGAAATGATGAAAGTTCGTAACTTGGGACGTAAGAGTCTTGAAGAAGTTAAAATCAAACTTGCCGACTTAGGCCTTGGGTTAAAAAACGATAAATAGAGGAGGAATACATGGCTTACCGTAAACTAGGACGCACTAGCTCACAACGTAAAGCGATGCTTCGCGATTTGACTACAGATCTTATCATCAATGAAGCAATTGTAACAACTGAAGCACGTGCGAAAGAAATCCGTAAATCAGTTGAAAAAATGATTACTTTGGGTAAACGTGGTGATTTGCATGCACGTCGTCAAGCTGCTGCATTCGTACGTAACGAAGTTGCATCACAAAACTTTGATGAAGAAACAGGTAAATACTCAGAAACAACTGCACTTCAAAAATTGTTCTCTGAATTAGCACCTCGTTATGCTGAGCGCAATGGTGGATATACTCGTATCCTTAAAACTGAACCACGTCGTGGTGATGCTGCGCCAATGGCTATCATCGAATTGGTATAATATCATCAATTTTGTTGAGTGTTATGATGATGGAATACACTGTTATTCTTAGTCTAGCTCTGGTCTACCGCTGGGGATTTTCCCCAGCGGGAACACTCATCATATTGAATGAATGGTAGACGCTTGTTTACGAAATTGCTTTAATTTAAAACAATTTCGTAAGCAGGCGTTTTGTCTTGCTTTTCATGAGTAGTCGAGAATAGCAAAAAATGATATAATGGAAACCCATATCTCCAATAGAAGAAAAAGGATTCAATGACAAAACAACAAGCAATTAAATTACTAAAAGAGAAGTACCTTAGTAATATGAAAGAGGATTCGGAACTCTTTGTCGGAGTTGAATTAGAGTTTCCGATTGTAGAAACAAATGGAAACAAAACAAATATAGTGGTGACGAAAAATCTTTTTCGAACCTTATCCAACTTATCAGATTTTGAAATTGAAAAAATAGATGACGATCAAAATCCCATTCAATTGGTTCACTGCTCTTCTAAAGATCGTATTCTATTCGAGTTGAGTTACAATACAATTGAATTTGCATTTGAGAGAGCTCGTTCTATAAAAGAGGTGGCCAAACGTTTTGAGGGCTATTTGAAGATCATTCAACCGATTTTACAAGAAAATAATCACGAAATTCAAGGGCAAGGAATTCATCCTCTGTGGCAAGAAAATGATAATAGCCCAGTGAAAATCGAACGATATAAGATGTTAATGGCTTTCCTTGCAATGAATGGTACAGGGATGAAGACACACTCCTATCCTTCGTACGGAGCATTTATATGCGGAAACCAGGTTCAATTGGATGTAAGGCGCGATAACTATATTCGCATCATTAATGCATTTAATAAAATTGAAGCAGCAAAAGCATATTTGTTTTCTAACTCCGAATTTTCAGCAGAAGCTTGGAATACAAAAATTGCTAGAGATATTTTCTGGGAAGAATCCTTACATGGTTATTATAAGGAAAATGTAGGAATTTATCCTAAGGACTACCAAAGCGAAGAAGAGTTTTTTAATAATCTCGCTAGAACGGCTATTTTTACGGCAACTAGAGAGGGCAAATCTTATTATTTTAAACCAATTCGAGTCGAGAACTATCTAGATCAAAAAGAAATTACAGCCTATACGGCTGATGGAAATGAGAAAATCATTAACCCTGTAAAAGAAGATCTAAAACAACATCGAAGTTACCAATTTCAAGATCTAACTGCTCGTGGGACTGTGGAATTTAGAAGTGTTTGTACACAACCATTAGAAACCACCTTTGCCCCGATAGCCTTTGAGTTGGGCTTATTTGTACAGTTAGAAAAACTAGAAAGCTATTTAGAGGATTCTTTATTCTTTAAAAATGAAGAACAGGACTACAGAAAACTTAGAAAGAAATATTCAAAGAAAAATCTAAGTGAAAAGGAAAAAGAAGCGATCCAATCCTTTTCAAAAGATCTTCTAGACATAGCTAAAGCAGGATTAATTAAAAGAGGTTACAGGGAAGAAAAATTTCTCATCATTAACAAAGAACTAGACTAATAGAAAAGCCTTATTACAGGCTTTTCTTTATTACTTTCAAAAAAACTTTCAAAAAAATAAAATTTTTTGAAAAAAAGTATTGACAGTAAGGTGAGGTCATGATATACTAATATAGTTGTCGCGCGAGAGCGACAAAGACCTTTGAAAACTGAACAAGACGAACCAATGTGCAGGGCGCTACAATGAAAGTTGTAGTAACTGAACAATAAAAAACAATAAATCTGTCAGTGACAGAAT
>NZ_KV813662.1:226067-261634 GCF_001813675.1 Streptococcus sp. HMSC078D09 | reverse complement strand
TGTGTATGGGTATCTGTTTGGTCTCATTCTACCACCTCTAGCAATTCTGGATTTTCGTAAATGTTACCGATGATTTCAAAGTGATAATAAGAGAGATATAGCGGTTTCCATTCTGTGGTTCTATTTTTCAATTCATCTACAAACTCGTAGATAAAACTTGCATAAGACCCATGCCATTTAACAATGACCTTTCTGCCATTATAATCAAGAATATCTTTTTCAAAGATTTCCTTTCCGTTTTTATCAAATAGACCTGTTGATTGCATGAAAATGATTTTTTCTCTAGGCACACTGACATCTAAATAATTGCCTTTAAAAAGCACAACGGATACGCTACCATCAAGGTCAAATCTTATTTCTCCGACTCTACCCATTTCTTTCCATTCTTTGTACCAAGCTCTAAATTTTGGAATCATCTTGCACCTCCTTCTCAACTGTGATAGTAAAATCCCGACCATTTATATTTAAAGGCAAAACTACCCCTGTTTTTGAATCGTTTTTTAGCAAATCAAATACAATTTCTAAAACTTGCTTACCTAAAATCAATTGTGTCTCTAAAATTTTTTGCTCATTCATCCTTCTACCTCCTCAACTTCAAACAGCGGGCTATCAAATACTTCTCTAAAACCAGCTTCTTCTAGTTGTTTGAAGGTGAATTGAGTAGCTAATTCTCCCAAAGAAAAGAATAGTCTCTTGTCCAGATTGTTATAAAATAGCGGTTGTTTTGTTGCTCTCATCTTCACTGTATACCGCTTCTCTTTCTCGACTGTGTAGCCGAATTGGTGCATATTTACTAGAGTTTGAAAAGGTTCTGTGTGGTCATCTACCAACCATTCTTCAAATTCGCTCAAATCGCCTTCTTCGTAGTCACTAGGGATTAAATCGACAGCTCTGAATAGATTGGTTTCAAAATCATCTTTGTTAGCTTCATACCAATCCGCCACAAATTGCGGGACTTGGACTTTCTGCAGTTCGTCTAGTTCCCGTAAATCTTCTAAAAAAATTAGACGAGCGATTTCTGCTCCTGGATCCTTACATACACCTTCAAGCTTTTCGTATTTCTCAATTAACTCCTGCTTATTCATTTTCACACCTCTTCAACTTCCATACCTTCGCAATCGAACACCCAACCTAAACCTAATTCTTCAAGATCAGATTTTGTAAAATTAGATCTAAAACTTGGATCGAAATGTGGACCTAGTTCATCATTAGAAAGGTATTGTTTAGTAGATTTACACTTAACTGTATACTTTGGTTCTTTTTCAACTGTGTAATCATTTGCCCAAGCTCTGGCAAAGGTGTCTTGATTGCTTATGTCTTTTAACCAAGCGATAACCTCATCGCTATTTTTGGCATAAAGTCTGATCGTAGCTGTCTCCAATGCAGAACGTATGCTACGTCTATCTACCAATTAAGCCTTGAAAATCCAATCATCTATAAACTTAGGAACTGTTACTTTTTGTGATTCGTTTATTATTTTTAAATCACTGATAAGATTATGAATATTGACCTCGTTCGTAAAATTAGATATTCTTTCGCACCCTGCTATAAAATCACTTAAATTCATTTTCTTTCTCCTCATCAAGGTGGAATAATCCCCCTCACATTAGTTTTCTTTTTTCTTCAAAGTAAAGGCAAGCGTAGCCATTGAGATACCAAGTGCTACAAGTGACAATCCAAGATCTGATCCAGTAGCAGGCAATACCGCTGGGGCGCTGTATGCTTCAACTGGTTCGTCTTGCTTGGTTTCACCCTGGTTCACAACTTCCACTGTTTCCTTTTTAGTTTCAGTTTTAGGTGCAGGAGTGTTTGTTTTGTCTTGTTTTGGTTCTGGTTTTGGTTGAGGTTGATCTGCTTTTGGTTCTGGGGTTGGCTTCACTGGTTCGTCTGGAATTTCAAGCTCTGGCAATTCAAGCATAGGAGCTTCATTCGGTACCACTCCGCCAGACCATTCTGGTTTGTCGATCTGCGGTGCATCAAATGGCACCGTGCCACCGTGCCACTCTGGCTTTTCCAAAATCGGAGAGTCATTCGGTACAGTTCCAATAGGTTCTGTGTATTCCGGCTTTTCTCGCACTTCTGGAATGCCAGGGATTCCCCCTTCAAATTCAGGAATTTCAACTTTTGGAGATTCTTTCGGGATCTCGAATGTTGGCTCTGGCTTATTCTCACCGCTTGCATCGCCTTTACCACCGACTAGATGAGCCGAACTCTTTGAAGTAGCCCCTTCATTTTCTGCCTTTAACTCAACCTTATTGATTGGGTTAGTTGAATCTTTAACCGCATTTGTCAGCTTGGTCTTATACCAGATATAGACCATGCGATCCAAGCGGTCCATTGTGATTTCAAAGCCATGCTCTGATTTACTCATTGATTTAATGAGGTCCATTGCGCTTCCCTTATCAACCCACGGATCAACGCTGTCCACATAGTTCATGACGAAGTAGTTATCAACCAATTTCTGATTGTCGCTCATTTCGTCAATCAATTTAACGTAGTTCAATGTCTTACGTGCGTAATTCAAGCGAATCGTCCAGTTAATTGTCGTAGGGTCTTCCTTGTCTTGACTGCCCCATTTCGAGATTAATTCATCTTTACCGATCTCTTGCTCTTTGCCGATTGTAGCAGATACCACTGTACCGTTGAAATTGACTGTGACAGACTTGCCACTTTCAACCTTATCGGTCCATTTGGCATCTAATTTTAATGACATTTGCTTGTTTAGTGGATGGTTAGCAAAATAGTCATTAAAGACTGTAGTCACCGTTTGACTTGCTGGATCAGTCGAAGCCTTACCGACCACGTTGTTGTCTGGATTGGTTACATCAAATTCGTAAGCCGTTTGGAACGTGATTTCTTCTGGTAAGTTAAATGTGACTTTGTCACCTTGATTGATTTGCATATCGTCTGGAAAATGCACGTTTTTATACTCTACGGTAAAACCTTGGTACTTCCCTGTACCTTTGCTTTGGTCAATCACGACTTCTGGGTTCTCTACTCGGATAATGTCCCCATCTTTTGCAAAACTTGTTGCATTGCTTCCTCGGCTTGGATCTTCTTCGTCAACTGCTCGATCTCCTTCGATGTTTCCAGGATTTCCTTCGTGTTCTCCCTGCGCACTTGAAACAGTCGCTTCTGTTCCGCTTGTGCTGTTTCCAGTTTCCGCTGTAAGTCCGATGCTATCTTTTTCGAGATCGCCATTAAATTCATCTGCTTTTACCCCTCCTGCTGTTGCGATTGCTGCGATTGTTGCTACTGTTGTTAAAAAAATCTTTTTATTCATTGTTTTTCTCCTTTTGTTTTTAGAATGGCAAATCACTTTCATCAATGTCCATCGGATTTGCATAGTTAGGTGGCATCTGTTCAGTCATGCTATTCTGGTTTGCAGTGTTATCACGCTTTTCCAAAACTTGAAAACTATCTGCGACAACTTCAGTCACATATACACGTTGTCCTTGCTGGTTCTCATAATTTCTTGTTTGGATCCGTCCGACAATTCCCACAAGCATTCCTTTTCTTGTCCAATTGCAGAAGCGTTCTGCTTGTTCTCGCCACATCACGCAGTTGATGAAATCTGCATCATACTCATCATTTGCATTCTTGAAATTGCGATTGCATGCAATATTAAATTGTGCTGTTGCAATATTGCTAGGTGTGTAGCGTAGTTCTGCATCTCTGGTTAATCGACCAATAAGAGTCACATTGTTGATCATTATTATCCTCCTACATTATTCATTTCAGCAGCTTCCTTAACTGCTTCTGCCTTTTTACGTTCCTGCGCTTGGTACTCCCGATTTAATTTGTTTAGGATTACCTCTTGTGCAGTGTTTTGTTCCGCCAACCTTTGAATACTTAGTTCGTGTTCCTGGACAGTCCACTGCATATCTTTGATTTTGTTTTCTTGTTCAACCAATCTGGAGTTGAGATTGATAGTAATCACTAATGTAATTCCTGCTAGTAATACCAAGTTGATGATTAGCCAGTCGATTTTACGTTTCATCTTCGATTACCCTTTCTAATTTTAGATGTCCTGCATTTCGTCCTTGTTCATTTAAGTGGATGTAATATTTGAGTAATGCACTATCTTTTCCAGTGATTCTGCTCAATTCTTTTAAAGTCCCTGTACAGATATACTTATCACGATCATATAGCTTATAATCGGCAAGTATTTCCGGATCACCCATCAAAGTTTTTTCCTCAATGCCGAAATACTCGCACAATTCTTGGACATGGCTGGGATTGATGTCGTCTTTCGTGATCCACTCTTGTATCGTCTGTTCACCACGACATAGATTTCTAGAGAGTTCTTTGCGAGTGAAACCTTTTCCTAAAATCAATAATTGTAATTGCTGACGAAAGTGATCCATTTGATTTTTCGTATAATGTCTCATAACTTTCACTCCTGCTTAACAATCGCTGTCTTTTCAAGATCCTCACGCTTCAAATCTGCGATGAGCCAGTCTAAGTACTTCTTTGCCTTGTTTAGATCTTCCAATCCGTTTTTCTTTTGATAACGGCAAAGATACTTGATGACATTTCCCCAATAAAATCCCCGGACTTCTTTTTGTCCTCCAGCAAAATTACGAATAATGTCAATTGATTCAAGACCATATTCCCCACAGTAGTGATTAGGTTTATTTACTTTGTCAAAACCATTGTTTAAAATTTCTTCTGTCATTTTAGTCGTTCCTCCTTAATCCAAACACCATCCACTAATTTTCCTGTTCGATCTTTGATTTCTTCGTAAGCTATATTCAAGCACTCAACGAAGTCATGATGTAGCAATGCTGAAATTCGCATCAACTCATAAACAACATTTTTTAATTGGTATGATTGTCGGTTAAAATATGCTGCCAATGATTGGTCCATCATCAAGACAAAATAGTCTTCTGACTTTGCTGCATTGGAAAATACAAATGTATTATTTTCTGGGAAAATTTCCTCTGTCTTGATTCCTAATTGCAAAGTCAAACCAATTAATACTACAGTGATGTCTCCGATGCTATCTTTTGTAACTTCCTCATCATTCTCTGCTAGTCCTCGTGATAGTTCACCGATTTCCTCATACAATTTCAAAAATTGCTTGTTTGGATCTTGCGTTTGCAAATTTCGGTCATAAAACCAGCGCTGAACTTTTGCGATTAAATCTTTTAATTGTTTGTTTTCCATCAATATCTCCTGCTTTCTGTATCCTCTGGGAATTTAAAAATATGTTTGCTTGCGCCCTTGAAGATCCGGTCAGCAAGGGCCTTGTTGTAAATTGTTTTAATATCGTTGCTCGATAAGTTTGTATTAAAAAATGTTGTTTGGCGATTGTCCAAGATTTTAAACAGTACTCGTTGTCTCCACTCATTTGCTTCTTTGAGGTTTCCACTCATACTGCTTTCTTTCCCTAAATCGTCAAAGAAAAGAAAATCAACATTGCTCAGTAGATTCACAGCATAACTTTCTGTGAAGTCTCCTCGACCATTGAAGCTTTCTTCAATCTTTGAAAAGAGCGCAGAAGTCGAAACGAATAGCACACTCTTTGGTTGCTTGCATTCTTTGAATTTTTCATTTAATGCTTTGGCTATTCCAATAGATAGATGGCTCTTGCCAACTCCTGGAGGACCGCTCAGAATTACATTTCCTGTTTCAAATTTCAGGAAGTCTCGCAACATCCTTTTTGAAAAGTTCAAAGCTTGATTACACAACTTGTTCCCTGCATCGTAATTATCAAGGGTTTTGCCTTCTAATTCCTTGGAATAGATGCTCTCACGACCAAATACTTTGTATGTATTTGCTAGAACGGACTGGATAGTTGCTTCTTGCTTTAAATGTTCCTGTAATTCATTGATTCCTTCTTTTTCACATTCTGGACAAATGTAAAGTAATTGCTGGGATCCATTAATCATGACTTTTGCATTGATCATCTTGGATCCGTGCTTATTACATATTTTTGGTTCACTAGTTGAACCTACTTCATAATCCTGATGCATTAAAACCCTAACCTTTCGTCTTGTTGTTGAGTTGATGCACTCGAAGGCATCTTTTGGTTTAAGTATTTTTCAAACTTAGTAGCATTAAACAACGTGTCTGGAGTTAAATACTTGGACATCTTGGAGTCATTCTTCCATTCAAGGCTTTTTACATCAATGACATGCTTAAAGTCATCTATTGAGTAATTCTCACTTAAACGACCATTTATGAGTCTTTGAGTTGATTTGCTAGTAGGTTTAAAATGAGATCCTGTTTTGTCATTTAGATATTTGATAATTTCATCATAGACATCAGATTGAGCTTTTTGCTCCTTATCTATATCTATATCTATATCTATATCTCCGTTGCCTTTTGTTGCATCGGTGTTGCATTGCAACGCTTTTTGATTCTCTCGATGCTTGCGAGCCCTACGGGTGCTTGCTGTTTCGCTCCCTACCATTTCTGGAACTTGTTCGAGGTTAAACTGATAATTGTCTGATGTAGTCAATAATTTCTTTTTCGTTAAAAACATCAGTGTCAATCTGATTGCTTCTGGATCTTCGTCTATCAATAGAGATAGTTCTTCTGCTAGATCCTCTGCTAGTCCCTCGAAATATAGTTTCCCTTGCTCTGCTAGACTTGCCAGCATCATTTTTAGGTAGATGATTGTGATTTCTTCTCCCCCAGGAAGCTTTCTCATGAGCTTCATTTCTTTGGAATTAAAGAAGTCATCTTTTAGCTGTAACCAGTAATATCTACGATTCTCAGTTACCATTCATCAGGCCTCCTTATTTGAAAATTTCGCATATTCCTTGTGAAAGAATAGTTTGACTGTTCCTAAACTGCCGTGTCTATTTTTTTCAAGGATCAATTCTGTAACATTATCAGGTTCCTCCTGCTCCTCACGATTGTAGTAAGCTTCTCGATAGAGAAATGCTACTATATCGGCATCTTGTTCAATAGATCCTGACTCTCTTAAATCCGAGAGCACGGGCCTTTTGTCGTTTCGCTGTTCAACTCCACGAGATAGCTGACTCAATGCAATTACTGGAACTTTCAATTCCTTTGCTAATATCTTCAACTGTCTAGATATCTCAGACACTTCCTGTTGCCGATTTTCTCGACCTCTACCAGTAATTAGTTGAAGATAGTCAATTACAATCAATCCAAGGCCACCAGTTTCTTGAGACAATCGTTTGGCTCTTGATCGAATCTCAGCGATCTGAATTCCTGCTGTGTCATCAATATAGATTTTTCCTTTCGCAAGTTGCTCCTGTGCCAGGATCATCCTGCGCCATTCGCTTTCTGAAAGATTACCTGTCCTTACATGGTATGACGGGATCAGTCCTTCAGATGACAGCATACGCTCTACAAGACTCTCTGCCCCCATTTCAAGAGAGAAAATTGCCACTGGTTTCCCAGCTCTTATTGCCACATTTTGGGCGATATTAAGAGCAAAAGCTGTTTTCCCCATCGCTGGCCGTGCTGCAAGAATAATCAGGTTGTCAGTGTGTAGACCAGTCGTGATATTGTCAAAATCTGTAAAACCTGTTGGTGTTCCTGTTACATCACCAACACGTTGTGAGCGCTCGTCAATAATTGACTGCGTGGAATCAATGACGTCAATAATTGGACGGAATCCAGTCTGCTTGTCATTTGCTATGTTTGACAAAGCTTGTTCAGTCTGGACAAGTATGTCATTTAGGTCTGATTGGCCATCATATACATTGGCTATCGTTTGATTGAGATCTTCAATAACCTTTCGTGCTCTCGCTTTTTCGGCTACAACCTTGGCATAATGCTCAATGTGAGCACTGGTTGGTACGGCATTAATAAGACTAGCGAGAAATGCCATCCCACCGATTCGATCAAATTCGCCTATTGAGTCAAGTGCTGATTTAACTGACACGGGGTCGATTGGTTCACCCTTGTCCGATAAATCTTCCATGATTCCAAAGACAATGCCATGTGATAGTTTGTAAAAACTTTCTTTTGTGAGGTATTCAGAAGCAATGAGGATCTTATCTGGATCGACAAAAATTGATCCGATTACAGCTTGTTCAGCAAGAATATCGTGAGGCAGGATATTTGTTTTCTCTGCCATTGATTAATCCTTTCTATATTTGATATAATAAAAATAAAAATGATTGGAGTTTAATATGACTTCTCAAAATAACAACAATATGGAATTTAATCACTTCCCAATTTCATCAGATACTGGTGATGCTTTAATGCAACCTGTCGCATCATCAATTGGAAATGCTTTAGGAACTGTGTTGGATGGCATCTTCCATATTGTTTTAGATCCAGTGCGCAAATTCAACATTCAAAAAGAACATGATCTAAAAATCTTTCAAAAAGAAATTCAAGATGAGGTTAATAAAATTCCAGATGAATACAGAGATGATTCTAAAATAGGTTTCGTTTTAAAATCTATTGAAGACTCGAGATACCAATTAAATGAGGTCGAAATTAGAATTATGTTTGAAAAATTAATTGCCGCTTCTTTTGATAGTCGTAAGAATAGCAATATTACTCCAATTTTTAGTTCCATTCTCTCTAATATGACACCTAAAGAAGCTAAATTGTTGGAAATGATTTATAAAAATCCATATAGTCACGTTACAATTTGCAAACCAAAAATTGTTAACAATGATACATTTGCTAGTAGAACTGTGGGAAGAACTCATTTATTATTTAAATCAGAATGGTCTTCAAGTTATGATTTGGAATTAACTATTTTAAGCTCTCATAATTTGATAAATGTTCATGAAGGTGAATATCTTACACATGAAATTTTTTCTGTTGACTACGAAGAATACAAAAAATATCTAGATGATCTTAATCCACATTATGAATTAACAGCAAATGAAGAACTAAGTATTGAGAAGTCTTACGTATCATTGACAGAACTTGGCCAACTATTTTGTGATATTGTTTTTGAGAATTAATATCTTTTTGTCAATTCTATCTTCCATTTTCTTTAACTCGTTTGCTAAATGTTTTGAATACAACGCTAAAACAACTAATGTTAAAAAAAAGCTGATAATAATTGTTAATAACATTTAAACTCCTTATCTACGATATCCGAAACGCATTGCTTCTCGTGCTTCTTGGATACGTTGCTGTTCAGCAATCATCTTTTTCAATTCTCGTTTTGATTCTTTGCATCGCTCGCTAATTGAGCTGATGATGATCATTTGAAATAGGACCACGATGATTAATACTCCGACTAAGATTTCTGCTAACATTTTTATTCCTCCAATATTCTTTTATAAAAATAATTCCTGTGTTATAATTAAGTTATAGTTCTTTCAAAGCGCCTTTTTCAAAGGGTGCTTTTTATTTTTGTAGTGTTCGACAGAATCGCTGAACATCTTCCAAATTGTAGAGATACTTCCCGCCCTTTCCGGACTGTTGAAATTGAAATTTCCCTTGGTCTCTCCACTCTTCTAGTTTAGTTCTACCCCATCCGGTTGCTTCCTGTAGCTGTTTGATCGGCACCCATGTAATATGTCTGCTTGATCTGCGCTTAGCTTCTTCCATAGCTTTGAAGTTGAGTGAAACCAGCTCTTCAAAGAGTTTATCTTTAAATTCAGTTCCAAATAATTCTAGAACCATGTAAGCCTCCTTACCCGACTAAACTCATCTGTCCGTTGCGGGCTTTGATTTCTAGCTTGGTATTTGCTGATGGCTCCCAACTATCCCAATAGTCGAAAGCTTTTTCCTCGTCCTTGCGCTTCAGCAAATCATAGCGAGGGATCCGGAAGTAGTCCTTGAAGTCTTTAGCGGCCTGAGAAAATACAGATTGTGCAAAATGTCGGTCACGGTAGGCCTGGCTATCTTTGCCACCGAGTAAGGCTACGACTTTCTTCTTACGCAATTTTTCCAATGCCAAACAGACCGAAGGGTTGACTGGTTGCTCATTCTTAAGATAATCGACATCGGCTGATAAGATGGACTGCCCTTCTTTCAGCTTTTTCAATTCCTGGAGTGCATGGATCATTGCATCTTCTACCACTAATTCGGTAGGTTGTGTTGTCACTTCATTCATTATTCAAATTCTCCTTCCAAAATATTACTTTCTTTGCGAATGTCGTTCAGATCGTTAAAGAAACGAAGTCCTCGATTGATAAAACTATCAAATTCATTTCGGATGATCCCGTCTGCTTTTAAGACTTTCTCCTCGTCTGCATAAATCAGACCTCCCATGCTTGCCAAAAAATCGTTTCCTTTTTGCAATAGGCTTGTGATATTCTTGTAGGCTGAGATTTGCTTCTGTACGCTTTTGAGTTGCCCTTGCGATTCTTCAATCGCTAGTGTCAATTCATCATACTGTGCAGATTTCTTATCGACCTCTTCACGCTGGGCCAGTGTGTCAGCAAGTTGCTTTTCGATAAATTCGGAGCGTTCTTCCATGGCTTTCACGGTATTAGAGAGTTCCTTATTCTTTTCCAGCAATTGCCTGTTAAGGTCCTGTGTGGCCTTGTAATCGTCTGGGACGACTTCCTTGATGGTTTCCTTGACTTCAGTCTTGGAAGACTTGATTTTCTCATTCTCGTCCCTTAGAAATTTGTTTGCTTGTTGGCTGAGTTGAAGTTTTTTCTTAACTTCCTGAAGCTCACGTACTGTTGGGGTGTCACCATCTTCGATGCGCTGGATCTGCTCCTCTTTCTCTTCGTCTGGAAGAGTTGCGATGAGGTAAAGTGCGGTGCTACCTAAATTACTCAACGTTGAGTAATTTGGAAGTTCTTTTGCAATCTTCATCATTCTGTTCGCCTCTGACCAATTAAGATTGATCTTATTCAACCATTCCATAAATTTCCCATGGGCCAGATCATCCTCTTTTACATGATTCAATCGCCTACCAATTTCCCAAATCGATTGACCAGCAATTTGTTTGTGGTGGCTGATTTCCAGTTCTATCTGAGATAGATTATTTGATAAAGTAATTTCGTTCACACGCTTTTTCCTTTCTAAATTTGATATAATAAGGATAATAAATCGATTGGAGATAAAATATGAAAACGGCTAGCGTTTCGTTCCATGGTGCAGGTCACCAGACGGTAAAATTTGAATACCCTGAATATTGTCCACATTGTGGAAAAAATATCTCGCCTGAAATAATATACGTTTCAGATAGCGAGGACAGTTTCTCTAGTGGAGATGCTCGCTTTGTTGTTACTTTTCGTTGCTCACGCTCAGCTTGTAAAAAATACTTTGCTGTCGAGTATATTTTCACATCTATATCTAAACTTTGTTCAATTGCTAAATACAGCTACCGTCCACCTATCAAAGTAAAACTCCCTGAAAATATAGAAAAAGTTTCTCCTGTTTTTGTCGAAATCTATTCCCAAGCAACCGTCGCTGAATCTGAGGCATTGAATCAAATAGCAGGCGTCGGATATCGCAAAGCCGCTGAGTTCCTAATAAAGGACTACGCAATTTCCAAAAATCCATCCGACGAAGAACACATCAAATCAATTATGCTAGGGAAAGTAATTGCTGACTACTTAAATGATTTTCCAAAAATTCAAGCTTTAGCAAAATCCGTCGCTTGGATTGGAAATGATGAAACTCATTATGTTCGTAGACATGATGGTAAAGATATCCAAGATTTAAAGAAGTTTATTCTTTCAGCAGCTCAATTTATCGCAGCTGATTACGATGCGGATGAAGCCTTGGCTTTCACTTCTTCTGATTGAGAAAACCTAGCATCTAATTCATCCAATTTTTCTGCAATATACGTCACGGTCCTCAGTATTTCATTGAGGGCTGTTCTTTCTAGTTCGTTCATTCTTTTCTCCTACTCCTCAAATTTCTCCCATGACTCATTGATTCGCAATTTTTTGTTAATACGAAGCTTCAAGTCATCACTACCTTTTCCATCTTTGAAAAGTTGTGTGATAGCTGATGGACTAACACCCACAACAATGGCCAAGTCCGTCTGTGACCATCCACGTTTTTCAATTCGATCTTTTACAAGCTCGATCCACTTGCGATGTTGTTGGCTCATGTTTTTCCTCCTTTATTTTTTAGTAGAGTTAAAGAGTTAGTAAATTATTTTAAAAATGCTTGACAATTTTAATGTATAGTATTAAAATGAAAGCATAATTAAAAACCTTGATAAAACGTTATATCTATCAATTATCTTGCTCGCCAAAGCTATTTTATTTTTAGGTAAGTTTTAACTCTGTTTTTTACCAACTCATTAACTTACAAAAACTATTTTAATACTCTGCATTAATTTTGTCAAGCGTTTTAATGTGAAATATTAAATATTTTTTGTCATAATCTCAGAAAGGTTGAAAAATCAATGTTTCAGACATTTGACAGAATTAAAGAACTTGCCCAAAAGCAAGGACTTTCAATAAATTTATTGGAAGAAAAACTAGGTTATAGTAGGAATACTATTTATAATCTAAAAAATTCCAAACCGTCTACTGAACGAATTTCAGAAATCGCAGATTACTTCAACGTGTCCACCGACTACCTCTTGGGACGCACAGATAATCCAAATATAGCGACAAACGGTGATGCTTCTGCACCGCTTGACCTTCGAGACATTGCTGCGCAATCTATGTTGTTCGATGGTAAACCACTTACTGAAGAAGATATTGATTTTATTACAGCGGTCTTGGAGGCACACTTAAAAAATAAATAGAGGTGCATTTATGACTGTAAAAGAGCTTTGCGCCCAAGAGGGTGTAAACCTATGCTACTTTGACGGAAGTGATTGGCATAGTCCTGGTTTCTTTAATCCTACTTTGAACATTTTAGCGTTAGATATTAATTTATCAGTTGAAGATCAAAAGCAAGTTGCTTTGCACGAATTGGGTCACAAAGAGCATACTCCTGCTCAATATGAGCTAAACAGGGAATACTGCGAATTGCAGGCTGACAGGAGTATGATTCATCATTTGCTTGAAGAAGAATTAAAGCTAATGGATGATATTAGGGATTTTAATTATCTTCATTTTATGGAAAAATACAGTCTGAGGACCATCGCAAATGAAATGATGGTTAAAGACGAGTTTAATTCACTAATTAGTTAAAGTTGTATACATTAGAAAAATGATGATCTTTTTTTCTAATATAACTATCCAAGAACTCATATTGAAGAAAGTAAAAAAGTGAGAAAGGAGGAATAACTGTTGAAACAGAAGATACATTTGTTTATTGATGATTCAGGTAGATTAGAAAATAACTCAAATTATTTTATATATGCTGGCCATTGTTTTATAGGAGATGATGCTAAAAATAAAGCCAAAGGACGTTATAAAAAACTTGTCTCGAAAATTAAAGAAGTAAAAGAGTTTGATTTTGAATTGAAAGCCTCAAATCTTACAGATTTTAATGATAGATATTCATTATTCAAAATTTTAAAATTTGAACTCAGCTTTTCGGTGGCAATCAAAATTTCGAACTTAAAAAGTTATATTTTAGCAGATAAAAAATCGAGACAACGCTTTAAAGATTACGCACTACGACGTATTGTTAAGAAACTTTTCCAATCTCTTATAGATCAAGGTTTGGTTGATCCTGAACAGGAAATCGAACTCCACGTCAATATTGATCAACAAGGATTTGCCACGAACGGATTATACGGACTTGGGGATGGCATTTTTGAGGAACTACACGAAGGTATCCACAATTTTAATTATGGAACTTTTTACCCACCCATACTTACAGGAGATTTTAATGTTCTAACTAGGTCATGTGTGTCAGAGAATGATTACCTAATTCAAGCAGCCGACATTCTAGCGAATAGAATTTGGAATTCATATGTTCAAAACAACGTTTCATTACGAACTATACCTAAACATATACATCTATGGCTACCTTAATTTTTTAAAAAACGTCAACTAATTAGTTGACATAAGACCTTGCAGTGTTGTAAAATATGTATACAGGTTGAGAAAACACTGTCAAATCAAACAGTTAAGAGATTGATTAATTAAGCGTATGTGAAGTACGTCTCCCTGTTTGGAAAAGGTCTTGTTCAAAGAACAAGATCTTTTTTTATTTCAAAATTTTATCAACCAAAAATCCCCACACTCGCCCCGACCAAAGTTTGAGTGTGAGGATTTCGTTAAAGTAGATAAAAATTGACTGATAGAAGGTCTCTTTTTATGTACTCATTTTACCAAGAAATGGGGTATAAATCAATGGAAATCAAGTCTTATAAAAAGAAAAATGGAGAAACAGCTTACAGATTCCGGATTTACGTAGGTAAGGAGAACGGAAAAGATAAGTATGTCAAGCGTCAGGGCTTCCAGACAAAAGCCAAGGCAAGAGCAGCACTTCTCCAACTTAAAATTGATCTTGAAAACAGCGAGGAAATCACTGTCGAGAAAATCACTGTCGAGGAAGTCGCTGAAAAATGGCTCAAGGAATATGCTGACACAGTACAGGATAGCACCTACATCAAGACCGAACGGAATATAAAAAATCATATTTATCCGACTTTGGGAGATAAAAAAATCTCTTCTCTCACTCCTCTTCAGGTTCAGGAACAAGTCAATGACTGGTCCAAGAAGTTGGTCTATGGACGTAAGATGAAAGGCTTGATGAATAACATATGTAAATACGCTATCAGACACGGATACATCTCGACCAATCCGGTTGAGAGCGTGACAACGCTTGTCAGAAAACAGGTAGATACAGATAGCGATTTTTACGACAAGAATGAGCTAAAATCTTTCCTTGAATTAGTAGATCAAACTGATGAATTGAGAAAGAAAGTCCTCTTTCGTCTTCTAGCCTTCACAGGAGCCAGAAAAGGGGAGGTTTTAGCCCTCAAATGGGAAGATTGGACCAATAACACTCTGAACATAAATAAAGCCATCACAAGAGGATTTGACGGGGAATCTGTTGGCCCTACAAAAAACAAAAGTAGCAACCGATTGATCAGTTTGGACGAAAAGACAAGTGAACTACTCACAGAGTGGAGAGAAATGAATCCTACTACTACTTTTATCTTTGAGAATGAATTAGGAAAACCAATACCAGGAACACTACCACGAAAATGGCTACAACAAATTGTCAAAGATTCGGATGTGCGTCCGATTAGGATCCACGGTTTCCGACACACACATGCCAGCCTATGCTTTGAAGCTGGAATGACACTCAAACAAGTCCAGTATAGACTTGGACACTCAGATTTAAAAACAACCATGAACATCTATACTCACATCACCAGAGAGGCCAAGGACGATATTGGTGAGAAATTTGCAAACTATATTGATTTTTAGACAAATAACATAAAGACAGACCCTTTGGATAAAAAAGGGTCTGTTTTTGGGTCTGCCAGTTCCAAAAAGGTTCAAAAAGGAATAGAAAGTATAAAACAAAAAACGTTGTTTTTACAACGTTTTAGAAAGTTTTAGAAAGTTTTAGAAACTATAGATGGAGCCGGTGGGAGTCGAACCCACGTCCAAACACCTGCCAGCATATTTGTCTACAACCATAGGTTATGTCTTCTTTTAACAGCTACATGACACATAACTCAAGCCCTGTACCTGCGAGTCTATCAATCTCTTATCTAACTCCTAGACCAAGCTAGATCGTATCTCGCTATAATTAAGACCTGTCATCAAACACGAGCGATTCGAATCGGGTCACGCCTGCTGGTGTTTAGGCAGCTAAAGCGTAAGAATTATTATTTTTTGCAGTTATATTTAACTGGCGTTTTACATCCGCTAGATGAGTTGCAAAATATGCCTCATAATGCCTGTCGAATCCGTAACGACCCCAAAACGAATACAATTAGTATATCAAAATGTAGCTAAAAAAGCAAAAGAAAAAATTGAACAAGAAGGCTTCCACTGGGAAGCTCCTTGCTCAATTTACTGTTATTATTGAAGATTCAACTTGTACTTGCTGATATAGTGAATCGTGAAGTACATAGAAACAATCTTGATGACTTCATAGATAAGACCTGGGATAAAGTTAGGTCCAAAATCATCAATATTTCCATAAACCAATGCAGACCCGACAGCATATGAATCTTTTAATGGATTAAATGCTGTACCAATGATACTTAAAACAATGCACAAGAGAAAGAAAAACAGAATAGCCTTAAATCCACGACGATTTTGGAAGAGTTGGCCAAGTGCGATCGATACATAAAATAGTAAGATTCCTGAAGCTGTGGTAAAAATCCACCAAACGATAATCCAATAAGCAATAGAATGACTAAAAGCCTCAGCGATAATACTAAATACAGGAGAGAGGTCTTGTCCAATGACAGCACCCATCACAATAATTGTGATAAAACCACTAAAAAATAGAAGGAATAGGCAGTAAAGACTCGCTACTAAAGCTCCCACAAATTTTGACAAAATGATCGCATGGGGGCTAGCTGGAAGAGTCCAGGTCAAGTAACCTTCACGTCCGTATAAGTTGGAATAGAAACGACGGATAATAATATAGTAGTTGCTAAGATAAAGACCAATGACTCCTCCAAAAATGAGAATCCCAAGAGTCCCTGTTATGATTTGCATACTATTGGTTTCCATATCCACAAAACCGTTTGTAGCACTTCCACCAATAACACCTGTAATCACTGACAAACCTAGTGCAATCAGGGTGATCAATAAATACCACTTAGCTGTCGATTTAAATTCATATTTTAATAATTTACCAAACATGGGTTCCTCCTAATAAACACGGAATTGATCACGGAAGATCTCATCGATTGATTTTCCGTGTTGATTGCGCATAACAGTCGTATTTTCATGCAAGAGGATTCTTCCTTGGTTGATGAAAATGGCCTCATCCAAAACTTGCTCAATATCCGCAATCAAGTGAGTAGAAATCAAGACAGAAGAGTTTGGACGTCTGTTTTGAATAATGGTCCGCAAAATATAATCACGCGCCGCTGGGTCAACCCCACCGATTGGTTCATCAAGAACATACAAGTCAGCTTCACGGCTCATCACCAAAATCAATTGCACTTTTTCCTTGTTCCCTTTTGAAAGGCTGTTCAATTTTTGATTTGGATGCAAATGCAAATCGTTGAGCAATTGGTAAGCTCGTTGGACATTAAAATCTGCATAAAAATCTTGGAAATAGTTAATAGCATCAATAATTTTCATATTTTCATTCAGATAAGTTGTATCTGGCAAATAGGAAACCACTTTTTTAGAAGCTGGGGATGGTAATTGCCCATGAATATAGATATTTCCAAGGCTTGGTTGCAACAAACCATTAATCAATTTAATGATGGTTGTTTTCCCACTACCATTGGGACCCAAAAGGCCAATAATACGGCCAGGTTGGATGTTCAAACTAACATCCATGAGAGCAACTTCATGCCCATAATTCTTTGTCACATGGTCCAAGTAGACCAAAGGATACTGATTCATGTAAATCTCCTTTATTTTCTATTTATGCTATTATACCCTGTCCCCTTGATGATTGCAACTTTATCTGAAAATTTGCTAAGAATTTGTAAATGATTGTTCAAAAATACAGGTGTAAACAAATCAGAGGTTAGGGAAGCCCCAACCTCTGATTTGTTTTGATGAATAGAATTTTTAACTAATTCCAAGTGCAATCCGTGCATAGCGGCTCATTTTTTCTACCGTCCAAGCAGGATACCAGACCAACTTCACATCCACTGATGTCACTTCTTCTACTTCTGCTAAAACATCATGAATCTGATCTGTCAGAAGATCCGCTAATGGACATCCCATGGTCGTTAACGTCATATCAATAATGGTCGCTCCAGTTTCACCATCAAAATGGATCTCGTAAACAAGACCTAAATTAACAATGTCAATCCCAAGCTCAGGATCGATTACCTCTTCCAAAGCATTTAAGATTTTATTTTTAATTTCTTCAATTTGCTCAGTTGTATATGCCATATGACACTTCCTTTTTTTGTTATGTTACTCTCGATAGAATTGCTTAGCTCGGGTTAAAAAGATCCACAGGATCTGGGTCGCTTCTTCATTTCTAGGCGACCGTTAAAAATGTCCCCCGGACATTTTTAATCCTCAATAAAATCACGCAATGGTTTGCTTCTGCTTGGGTGGCGGAGTTTGCGGAGGGCTTTGGCTTCGATCTGACGGATCCGTTCACGGGTCACGTTGAAGACTTTACCCACATCTTCCAAGGTCCGCATTTTTCCATCATCCAAACCGAAACGTAAACGAAGGACGTTTTCTTCACGGTCTGTCAGGGTATCGAGGACTTCATCTAATTGTTCACGTAGAACCACACGAGTGGTGTAGTCTACTGGATTTTCAATCACTTCATCTTCGATGAAATCTCCCAAATGGCTATCGTCTTCTTCCCCGATTGGCGTTTCGAGAGAAACAGGCTCTTGGGCAATCTTCAAGATTTCACGCACCTTATCAGGCGTCATATCCATGCGTTCAGCGATTTGTTCAGGCGTTGGGTCTTGTCCCAATTCTTGCAAGAGATTGCGTTGTTCACGAACTAACTTGTTAATGGTTTCCACCATGTGAACAGGGATCCGAATGGTCCGTGCTTGGTCTGCAATGGCACGAGTGATAGCCTGACGAATCCACCAAGTCGCATAGGTAGAGAACTTGAACCCTTTGGTATAGTCAAACTTATCAACGGCCTTCATCAAGCCCATATTTCCTTCTTGGATCAAATCCAAAAATTGCATTCCACGACCAACGTAACGTTTCGCAATGGATACAACCAAACGAAGGTTGGCTTCTGCAAGACGTTGCTTGGCTTCCAAGTCACCTTGTTCCACTAAGATAGCCAATTCTTGTTCTTCTTCATTGGTCAAAAGAGGAACAACCCCAATTTCCTTCAAGTACATCCGTACTGGGTCGTTGACCTTGGCAGAGTTGCTTCCAAGCAATTCCTCATCTGACAATTCTGGCTCTTCTTCATTGTTCAACACACGCGCACTTGGGTTACCATCTTTATCCGTGATCGAAATTCCTGCATCTTGAATACGTTGCAAAAGATCTTCAATCCCATCTGCATCTAGTGTGAATGGAATAACCAACTTGTCATTAATTTCATCATCTGTTGCAGTTCCACTTTTCTTGTGGCTGCGAATAAACTCTGCAATTTGAACGTCCAATGTTGTAATATCTTTTTGTTCTTTAGCCATTCCTACTCCATTCTTCTTTTTTGAGCGATCAAACGCTCGAGTTCCAATAAAGCTTTTTCCGCATCCCCTGTCGAGGAAGCTTCCTTCACTTTATTTCCAATTTGTTGACTTTCTTTGCGAAGAAGCTCACGATTTCGCGTCTCTTCCACTTCTTCTAATTCACCATCCGCTATCTCTTCTGGCAAATCTTCTTCTAACATCCGGTACCAGGCGTGCTGGATCCCTTCAGGTTGCTCGGACAAATCCTGAGATGTGACTTCTCCATTTTGACAGAGTAATTGGTACAAGATCTGTAACTCCGGTGTGTCAAAGACAAAATCAGGTCGCAAACGGTAATCATTGAGCACCATTGGAAAATCTTTCATCCTACTTAATAAATGATTTTCCGCCTTGATCAAGCGCGTCATCCCACGATTAGGCAGGAGATCGACTGAAAAATTCGACGTTCTTGATCGTCCACCACTTTGATCCTCCTGCCGTTGATGCAAGCGACTATTATTGACAATCTGCTCAATCTGCAAATAATCAAAGTCTGGCAATAAATCTGCCAACTTATAAATATAGGTGTTTTGCGCTGTGATGGAGCGCGTCTGGGCGATCATCGGTGCCAGCTTCTCGACAAACTCAATCTGTGCCTGCAAGTTCTCAATATACTGGGGTTTCCAGTAGTGCATCAAGAATTCAACCTTACTGATCCGCGAATTCTTCAAGAGGGAAGCTAGATCTTCTGGGGAGGTCTTTTTGAGGTACTCATCGGGATCCATCTGATCAGGGATACGGACGATCTCCAACTCCAGATCCTGCAAGACATCCAAGGCCTTAGCGGTTGCTTTAAGTCCCGCCTTATCCCCATCATAGGTCAAAATGACCTTTTTGGTAAAATGAGACAGGTGCTGGACGTGCTCTGGTGTCAAGGCTGTCCCCATAGAGGCGACTGCATTTTCAATCCCAGCTCGATAAGCCGCAATGACATCCATAAAGCCTTCCATGATATACATTTCATGTTGCTTTTTGGCGCTCGTCTTAGCTTGATCCAAATGATAAAGTTCATAACTCTTATTAAATAGACGGGTACTTCGACTATTCTTGTACTTGGCTTGATGACTGCCATCATCCGTTAGTTTCCACAGTCTACCAGAATAAGCAATGACACGTCCACTATCATCCGTCAAAGGAAACATAATCCGATCCTGAAAGGCATCAAAAACTGTTCCAGCATCTGAGATTGTGAATAACCCCGAATCGGTAATCACTTTCTCAGAGAACTTCTCAGAGAGATTTCGATAGAGATAATTCCCTTCTGCTGGGGCTAAGCCCAATTGAAAATGTCGGATGACCTCATCCGTCAATCCACGTTCATGCAGATAATTTCGCGCTTCTTCTCCCATCTTTGTCGTCATCAGAATCGCCTGGTAGAACTTACTGGCTTCCTGATGAATCTCATAAAGTTCTTGGTTGGGATTGATAGACGTTGGTTGAGCCGGCCTTGCTTGGTACTGAAGCGCAATACCCGCTTTTTCTGCTACGATCTGGACCGCATCCATAAAAGCGACTCCACGGTATTCCTCAATAAACTTAAAGACATCTCCCGAGCGACCACATCCGAAACAATGGTAAAACTGCTTGTCTTCAACGACATTAAAAGAAGGAGTCTTTTCACCATGAAAAGGACAGAGCCCTAAAAAATTACGGCCAGCCTTGGTCAAAGAAACAACTTCTCCAATGACTTCAACAATGTTTACACTGTTTTTAATTTCTGCAATCAGCTCTTTATCAACCATAAACAGTGCCTCCATTTTACCATAGATTATCACTTTATATTTTATACTAAAAGTTAGTAAAAGTAAATTTTTTCCTACCGATTTCACACAGAAAAGAAAAGATTTTCAACCTTTATCACTAATTTTAAAAAAATTGGGAATATTTCTTGTCAGTCGCATATTTTTCCGTTATACTATCATAGTAAAAAATTATTATGAAAGGACATATATAGGATATGTTAAAAGAATTGAAAGCTTTCCTCCTTCGTGGAAACGTTGTTGACCTTGCTGTTGCAGTGATTATCGGGGCTGCATTTGGTGCCATCGTGACATCACTTGTTAACGATATCATCACACCACTTATTTTGAACCCAGCTTTGAAAGCTGCTGGTGTTGATAAAATCGCTGAATTGACATGGAACGGTGTTGCATACGGTAGCTTCTTGAGCGCTGTAATCAACTTCATCGTCATTGGAACTGTTCTCTTCTTTATCGTTAAAGCTGCTGAAAAAGCACAAAACCTTGGTAAAAAAGAAGAAGCTGTCGAAGAAGAAGCTGCTGCTCCTACTCAAGAAGAGTTGCTTGCTGAAATCCGCGACTTGCTTGCAAACAAATAATCAGATAAAAAGATCCGATCTTCTAGCTGGAAGGTCGGTTTTTTTGTCTTTGATGGATGAGAAAAAACAAAAAACAGACCGAAGTCTGTTTCTGTATTCAATTAGAATTTTTTACGTTTACGAGCTGCTTCTGATTTACGTTTACGTTTTACAGAAGGTTTTTCATAGAATTCACGTTTGCGTGTTTCTTGAAGAGTACCAGCTTTAGTAACCGCACGTTTGAAACGACGAAGAGCATCGTCAAGAGATTCATTCTTACGTACTACTGTTTTTGACATATTTTTCACTCCCTTCAAGCCTAAAATCTTAATTATTTTATCATACTTTAAAGGTGCTGTCAAGATCTTTTAAAACTTTTCTAGCCTTCCTAGCCTTCATGCCATTTCTTTTTTCCGACTTTTTCATTCATCCTATTTTATGATACAATGGAAACATAGAAAACCCTGAAGGAGATACCATGTCAGAAATTTATGATATTACGATTGTTGGGGGCGGACCAGTTGGTCTGTTTGCTGCTTTTTATGGCAATATGCGCCAAGTTAAAGTCAAACTGATTGATTCCTTACCTCAACTTGGAGGGCAACCAGCCATTCTCTATCCAGAAAAGAGTATCCTCGATGTACCCGGATTTACCAATTTAACAGGTGAAGAATTGAGCAACCGCTTGATCGAGCAAGTCAAACGATTCGATACACCGATCTTCCTCAATGAAACTGTAGAGGATATTCAAAAAGAGGGTGACCTCTTCACGATCACTACTTCTCGCCAGGTGCATCAGTCTAAAGCCGTCATCATTGCCATGGGTGGCGGTGCCTTTAAGCCACGCGCCCTTGATATCGAGGGGGCTGAAGACTTCGATAATGTCCACTACCATGTTTCAAACATCCAGCAATATGAAGGACAGCAAGTAACCGTCCTTGGTGGTGGGGACTCTGCTGTGGACTGGGCTCTTGCTTTTGACAAGATTGCTCCAACTACAATCATTCACCGTCGGGACAACTTCCGTGCCTTGGAACATAGCGTAGAAGAACTCAAACAATCTTCTGTCAGCATCAAAACACCATTTGTTCCTAGCCGTTTGATTGGCGAAAATGGTCATGCCACTCATCTTGAAATCACAAAAGTTAAAGCCGATGAAACCGAACTTATCCCGATTGATCACTTATTTGTCAACTATGGCTTTAAATCTTCAATAGGAAACTTGAAAGAATGGGGTGTAGAATTGCAACGCCATAAAATCAAGGTGAATCAGAAACAAGAAACCAGTCTTCCTGGAATTTATGCCTGTGGAGACTGCTGCTTCTACGAAGGAAAGATTGATCTCATCGCTACAGGTCTTGGAGAAGCTCCAACAGCTGTAAATAATGCCATCAACTACATCTATCCAGATAAGAAAGTCCAACCAACTCACTCAACTAGTTTATAATAAAAAAAGTTAATCGATTCTGCAAGTAAGTAAGAATGAGTTCCTATTTTTAGAATGAATCAAGAAAAAATAAAAACTTTCCGCTGTGAGAAAAGTGCTAGAAACACTAGTGTTTCTAGCACTCGGAATTATTGAGACCTTAGGCTCAATAATTAGTCATGGAACTTCTTCGAAGTTCGCTGACGTCCGTACTCACCTAAGGAAAGTTTTTAAAAAGACTTTATCCTCATTATGAAAGGCCTTTGGCCTTTTTTATTTGTCTAAATCGTCTGCGATCTTATTGATCTTACGCAAGCGGTGATTGACACCGCTTTTTGAAATAGGTTGTTGCAAGCTATCAGCGATCTGCTGGATGGAATAATCTGGATGGTTCATCCGGATATAGGCAACTTCTTGCAGGTCACTTGGTAAACACCCTAGGCCGACCGTATCCACAATTTTACTGATATTATTGATAGTTTTCATGCTAGCTGTGACTGTGCGCTGGATATTGGCCATCTCGGCATTATTGGCCCGATTGAGGTCATTGCGCGTCTCTCTCATGACCTTGATAGACTCAAATTCCTGCATGGCTTGCATGGCTTCTACTACAATGAGAAAATCAATAATATCTTCCGCTCGTTGCAGATAGGTCACCACTCCTTTTTTACGCTCGATGGTTTTCGCATCTAATAAAAATCCTTGCATGAGAAGGGCAATTCCTTCCGCGTGGTCTGTATAAACAGAATGAATTTCCAGTTGGTACTTCCCTTTTTCAGGATCCTTGATAGAACCACTCGACAGAAAGGCCCCCCGGAGATAAGCACGACTAGCTGCTTCATCTTCTAAAACACTAGCATCAATACCTGTTTCAATCCCAAAGAAGGCATCTGCCAAATGCAAGTCAGCTAGAATCTCTTCCACCTTTTCATCCAAGAATACTGTGTAAACACGATTTTTTTTCAAATTGGTTTTTTGGTGGTGGCGGATATCCGATTTGGCCTCATAGAAATGATGCAACAATTCATAGATATGGCGAGCGATCTTGGCATTTTCTGTCGTCACCGAGAGCGTCAATCCCCCCATTGAAATCCCAAGACTTCCAGACATCTTGATAATAGCAGCCAATTCACTCTTTTCAAATCGCTTGAGAGACAATAATTCTTCTTTGACACGAACCGTAAAACTCATTTTCTCACCTGCACGATCTGCATCAACTCTTCGACCACTTTTTCTCCATCATGAAAAGCTCCTCCATTGACCAACTTCAAGAAATCGGAAGAAATCACTTGAGGAACTTGTGAGTGTAGCCCCTTAAAATCGTGCTCTACCTGCACTAAGTATTCATCAAATTTGTTACTGTTCATGTAAACTGCGGGAACCTGATTGATATTGACAAGGACGGTATCGATGAACTTCTCTCCCAAATGTTTATGGAGAACGGCAACGTGGTCACTGTCTGTGAAATGCTCGGTTTCTCCTCTTTGGGTCATGATGTTACAAACATAGGCTACCTGAGCCTTGGTTTCAAGGATGGCTTTCCCAATCTCATCGATCATCAAATTTGGAAGGATCGAGGTAAAGAGCGAACCAGGACCCAAGACGACCATATCACTTTCAAGAATAGCTTCCACCACTTTCTTACTAGCTTTTGGACGCTCTTGATCAAAGGTATTGGTCACATAAACATGATCAATCATGCCGGTGTAGTTGGCAATGTGGCTTTCTCCTACCACTTCTTTTCCATCTTGAAAGACGGCATGAAGGGTCAAGGGACTGTCACTGGAAGGATAGATCTTGCCGGTCGTATGAAAGAATTTAGTTAACAACTGCATAGCATTATAGGTCGAGCCTTGCATCTCTGAAATCCCTGCAATGATCAAGTTTCCTAAAGGGTGTCCGGCCAAAGGGCCATCATCGTCTGCAAAACGGTATTGAAAGACCTTCTCATAAAAACGAGGCATATCTGACATGGCAACCAGCACATTTCGAAGATCCCCAGGTGGTGTCAATTTTTGGATGTTCCTCCGCAATTCACCTGAACTCCCGCCATCATCAGCAACGGTTACAATGGCAGTGATATCGACCGGTTTCTTTCTCAGACTATCGAGAATAACAGAAATACCTGTTCCTCCTCCAATAACGGTTACTTTAGGTTTTCTCATGAGCGATTCACCGTTTCTTTCCGTCTGTCCTTGTCTCTATGACTGCAATTGACCTGCCAATTTTTTTCTAAATCATGCGCTAAGCGCTCTGCAAAGGCTACTGAACGGTGTTGCCCACCGGTACATCCCATAGCAATGGTGAGAACGGATTTACCCTCACGTTTATAGGACGGTAAAATAGGAACAATCAAGTCATGAAGATGACTGTAAAACTCCTCTGATTCAGGGTGATCCATGACATAATCATAGACTGCTGGATCCTGACCGGTTAAATTCCGAAGTTCCAATTTGTAGTAGGGGTTTGGAAGGAAACGCACGTCAAAGACAAGGTCAGCATCGATCGGAAGGCCATATTTAAACCCAAATGACATGACCTCAACCCGAAAATCTGGCTGATTATCTTGACTGGCAAATTGTTCTGCGATGGTTTTTCTCAGATTACGAGGCGTCAATTCAGTCGTATCCACCACATTTTGACTGATATTTTTTAAAGGGGACAAGAGTTCACGCTCTAGGGTAATCCCATCTAAGACACGGCCATCTGCCGCTAGTGGGTGGCTACGACGAGTTTCCTTGTATCGTGCTACCAACTCACTGTCAGTGGCATCTAAGAACAAGACCTTGAAATCGAGGTCTTCTTGGTTGTCCAATTCATCCAAAATGGTGCGAATTTCATTGAAAAAAGAACGGCTCCGCATATCCACAACAACGGCTAATTTATTGTTGTCTGGGCTGTGGCGCATGAGCTCAATAAATTTCAGCAAGAGCGCCGGTGGCATATTATCGATGGTAAAGTAACCCAAATCCTCAAACGATTGGATGGCGACGGTCTTGCCCGCACCGCTCATCCCTGTTACCATGACCAGTTGAATCTTACTTTCTGTCATTTTCTCCTCCCATAAATAAAACAGAGTGGCCTACAGTTTCCTGCTCTCCACTCTGTCTTTTTGTCTTTGAATGGTTATTAGGCTTTGATTTCCGCAATAACTTCAATTTCAACCTTCACATCACGTGGCAGGCGTGCTACTTCAACAGCAGATCGAGCTGGAAACTCTGTAGTAAAGACTGTTTTATAGACCTCATTAAAAGGTACAAAGTCATTCATATCACTTAAGAAGCAAGTGGTTTTCACCACGTGGTCAAAGTCTGTCCCAGCCTCTTCCAAAATAGCCCCAATGTTCTTTAAGACTTGCTCTGTTTGTTCTTGGATGGTTTCGCCAATGATTTCGCCTGTTTCAGGTGACAAGGGAACTTGTCCACTTGCAAAGAGAAGATTGCCTACGATTTTCCCTTGAACATAAGGTCCAATTGCTGCGGGTGCTTTATCTGTATGAATTGTTTTTGCCATAGTATTCTCCAAGTCTATTTACTTCTGCTGGTTTTCTTTTGCTAATTTTTCCCTTTGTAAGCGCAATTTGCGCTTAGGATTTAGCGTATTAAAGAGTTCTTCTAGTTTTTCAGCGTTCCAAACATCGGCTGCTGAAACAAAATTTCCATTTTCATCTCGAAAAGATATTGGTTTATCTCCCACTGAAAAAGCCTCACTTCTTATTTGGAATCCTTGATCCGCTGGGATCTATCCTAATCTACAAACTCAAATTCAAATTTACCGATCCGGACGATATCGCCATCTTTTGCCCCACGCGCACGGAGAGCTTCATCAACACCCATGCCACGCAATTGACGAGCAAATTTCATGACCGCTTCATCACGATCGAAATTCGTCATATTAAAGAGTTTTTCAAGTTTTTCACCAGACAAGACCCAAGCGGCATCGTCATCCCGACTGATGTCAAAGGCTGGCTGGTCTTCATCAAAGCCATAGTAGACTTCTTCTTGGGCCATTTCGTCTTCTGAATACAAGAGGAATTCTGGCGTTTTGTCTAACAATTCTGCCGTTGCTTCTAACAAGTTGTCCAAACCTTGATGCGCCAAACTAGAGATCGGGAAGATCTGTGGCAGTTCATCAAACTCATCGTAATTGGCTGCCAATTTCTTCTTGAATTCTTTCAAGTTTTCTTGGCTCTCTGGCATATCCATCTTATTTGCCACGATAATCTGAGGACGTTCCATCAAACGAAGATTATAGGTTTCAAGCTCTTTATTGATTTGAACATAATCTTCGTAAGGGTCGCGTCCTTCACTGGCTGACATATCAATAACATGCAAGATAACCCGGGTGCGCTCGATGTGACGAAGGAACTGGGTTCCGAGTCCGACACCTTGGCTAGCCCCTTCGATCAATCCAGGAAGGTCCGCGACTGCAAAGGATTCACCTGACGGTGTCCGAACCATGCCCAAATTTGGAACGATGGTTGTAAAATGATAGGCACCAATTTTTGGTTTGGCTGAAGTGATGACACTAAGAAGGGTTGATTTCCCAACAGAAGGGAAGCCAACCAAACCAACGTCTGCCAAGACCTTGAGTTCTAATTCGAGTTCGCGTTCCTGACCAGGCTCCCCATTCTCAGAAATCTCTGGGGCTGGATTTTTAGGAGTGGCAAAACGAATGTTTCCACGTCCGCCACGGCCACCGTGGGCGACAATGTACTCTTGTCCATTTTCAACTAGGTCTGTAATGACCTTGCCGGTCTCAGCATCTCGGACGGTCGTTCCTTGAGGGACTCGTACATAGAGATCTTCTGCTCCCCGTCCGTGCATCCCTTTGGTCATTCCTTTTTCCCCATTTTGGGCTTTGAAATGCCGGTTATAACGGAAGTCCATCAAGGTACGCAAGCCTTCGTCTACTACGAAGATGACATTGCCACCACGACCTCCATCACCACCCCAAGGTCCGCCATTAGGGACATATTTTTCGCGACGAAAAGCCACCATGCCATCGCCGCCATTTCCAGCCTTGACCTTAATCTTGGCTGTATCTAAAAACATACTCATAAATAGATGATTTCCTTTATTTCTGTGTGCGTCTTAGTAAGAAAGAGCACCAATTGCGGTTGCAAAGATTGCACCAACCGTTACAATCAACATAATCACAATGACCACCATCGTGATCATTTCAAATGGTGTTTTTTTACGTTTTCCGTTATCTCCAAAAGCCACTTCTAATACCTCGATTACTATAAATTCATTAGCCCTATTTTACCACGAAATAGGGGATTTTTCAAATCGAGCCTACACAAAAAGACCAGACAGAAGTCTGATCTTTCATTGATCATATTAAGAATCTTTTCTTACACGTAAAACACCAACCGATAGAATTGCTAGGAAGACACCCATGACAAGAACTACCGGTGTCATCTTTTCACCTGTACTTGGAAGAACTTTTTTCTTACCAGGTTTTGGAGCTTCTTCTTCTTTAACAGAAGTTGATGATGAGCTTGATGAAGAGCTGGAACTTGATGAAGACGATGAGGTTGATGATTTTGGATCTGGATTCGGACTTGGTTTTGGATCTGGTTGCGGTTTTGGATCTGGTTTTGGATCCGGTTGCGGTGTAGATGGCTCTGGATCTGGTGTCGGTGGCGTTTGTTCTTTCTCACCTAATCCTTCTCCGGATCCTGATTCCAATCTCAATTCACGGGTTAAACTACGCGGTGCTGGGAAATTGGTTGCTGTCCATGTTAACGTATTATGGACAATATCACCGACTTTCGTTCCAGGAGCTGCTTTTGTAGAATATTCAATATACATTGGCCAATTGTAGTTATCACCAAATTCAATTGTAAAACCAGTGGTCTTTCCATCTGCATTCTTATTGAAAACAGCTTTTTTAGTAAAGTTATCCAGAACTGGGAGACTTAATATCTGAGCTTCGTTCTTAATCCCACCTTCTACAGGAGCATAACGAACCGCGCGTAAGCTACCTTCAACCAATGTTAAGCCATCTCCGAATTGGTCTTTAATGACCATTCCACGGAGGATATCTTGACGGGCATTTAAGAGAATCCGCCATTTGATTATGGTTGGATCAGACTTATCTTGATAGCCGTATTTCATTTCATAGTCCCCAGCTTCCCCAGCTGTTTTTTCATAATTCAAGGAAAAATCTGTATTTCCTAGTTTAAACTGGATTGGAGATGTTTTTGTAACCACTTCTGAATCGACTTTTACATCAAAATGAAGAGCAACTCGTTTGTTGAGTGGATGAGATGCGAAATAATCATTAAAGGTAACGGTCACTGTTTTCTTAGCTGTATCAACAACAGCTTTTCCTACCGTCTGACCATTTGATTGACCTTCCTCAAGAACATTGAATTCCAATGCTGTGTAGAGGGCTAATTCTTTTGGCAAACTAAGAGTTAAGGTATCACCAGCTTGAATAGTTTGCGAATCTGGAAAGGCTAAATAAATACTTGCTGACAATTTCTCATTTGTCAACACCTTGCTCCCATTTGTTAGCGTGTTACCGTCTTTCGTTAGACGTGCTGTCTGTGTATATGATGAGACTTCTGCAGCATGAATTGTTTTAGTCAAACCAGCTGTGAATAGAATCATTAGCACTAAGGCAAGTGCCCATACAATTTGACGAACCTGTTTCATATATACCTCCTCTGCTCGCCTATTTGCGAGCCATGTTTTTTACAAGGTTAAAGTCCGATTTCTACTTGAACAACTGCAGCAATGGTATCCACATAGTAGTCTACTTCTTCATGGGTAGGTGCTTCTGCCATCACACGAAGGAGGGGTTCAGTTCCACTTGGACGCACGAGGATGCGGCCATTTCCTGCCATTTCCGCTTCCATTTTTTCAATGATTTCACGGATAGCGGGTACTTCCATTGCCTTGTCTTTCATGCTATTTTCAACCCGGATATTGACCAGTTTTTGTGGATAAATGGTTACTTCAGCAGCCAATTCAGATAATTTCTTGCCGGTTTCTTGCATGATTTTTGTCAATTGAACGCCTGTTAATTGACCATCACCTGTTGTGTTGTAATCCATGATGACTACGTGACCAGATTGTTCACCACCAAGATTGTATCCTGATTTGCGCATTTCTTCGACCACATAACGGTCTCCAACAGCTGTGATTTCTTTTTGAATTCCCTTCGCATCTAATGCCTTGTGGAAGCCGAGATTGGACATGACGGTTGTGACGATCGTATTTTTTTCGAGCAAGCCCTTGCTTGAAAGATAAGAACCGATGATGTACATGATCTTATCGCCGTCTACGATCTCTCCATTTTCATCAACAGCAATCAAGCGATCGCTGTCTCCGTCAAAGGCAAGACCAATCGCTGCACCTACTTCTTTGACTTTCTCTTGCAAATGCTCTGGGTGAGTAGAACCAACCCCATCATTGATGTTCAAACCATCTGGGTTTTCACCGATGACGGTCAAATGAGCTCCCAAATCTGCAAAGATTTGACGGGCACTAGTAGAGGCTGCACCATTTGCTGTATCTAAGACTATGTGCATGCCCTCGAGTTGGACGCCTGTCGATACAAGGAATTCTTGATACTTACGCAAGCCTTCTGGATATTCCATGACTGTTCCTAAACCTTGGGCACTTGGACGTGGAAGCGTATCTTCATCTGCATCAAGCAAGGCTTCAATTTCAAGTTCGCGATCGTCATCCAATTTGAAACCATCACCACCAAAGAATTTGATGCCATTGTCCAAGGCTGGATTGTGGCTAGCAGAAATCATCACTCCAGCGCTGGCTTTTTCCGTACGAACTAGATAAGCGACACCTGGTGTTGCAATCACACCCAACTTGTAGACGCGAATTCCAACAGATAAGAGGCCAGCAATTAAGGCATGCTCTAGCATTTCACCAGAAATACGTGTATCACGTCCAACAAATACCAAGGGCGTTTCTTCTTCGTGTTGGCTCAAGACATAGCCACCGAAACGGCCTAGTTTAAAAGCCAATTCTGGCGTTAATTCTACATTTGCTTCTCCACGGACACCGTCCGTTCCAAAATATTTACCCATTCTTCATTACCTTTTTTACTTTCTAATTACTTGAACTGGAGGAGGTCGACGACGAACTGCTTGAGCTTGACGTAGACGAGCTAGTCTTTGTGGTCACTTGAATCCGTGTTTCACTCGGATTGACCAGACCTGGTAGAACATTTCCTTGGGCATCTACTGCATTTAAGGAAATGGTTCCGCTATAATTTCCACTAATGATCTCACTGGATGGGAAGACCGCTTGGACATGATCAATGCGACTCAAGGTTTCTTGATCGCTGGTCACTTCTACCTTGGTGGTTTCAAGAGAAATATCCGATACCGTGATTCCATTCACAATTTGATTGTCCGGGATCGTAGCCCTGACCGCAAACGATTTTTTCGCTTTCTTCCCGATTTTTACAGAAACTTTCTGAGGCTCAACGGTTGCGGTCAAACCGGCTGGAAGATCTTCTACAATCAATGGCACTTCGACGGTACCTTCCTTGGCCTTACGAAGATCCGCTACCACGCGAAATTTTCGCGTTCCCGGCTGCATTTCGCTTGCTAGAGCGACCCGGTTTGAACCCTTTAGAAAGACCGTTACCTCCGATGTTAACCCACTGACAAAGTATGTCTTGTCATTGTATTTGGCATCAATCGGAATATTGGTCAAGGTATTGGTGTAGGTCTCTGAACTCACTTGTCTAGCGCTGCTATTATTTTGAAAATTAAAGGATGACGCATTGATAAACAAGATAAAGGACAATAAGACGGAGGCAAAAACATAAAGAAATTCTTTTTTCGATCTCATTTTGTTACCCTCCCAAATAGACGCTCTTTCCAACTAGTCGTTTTATTCTCTTCAGGAACCAAGAAGGCTCTCAATTCTGCCTCGAACTCTTCTAAGGTTAAATCATGTCGGAAGGTTCCATTATAGGTCACAGAGATCCCGCCCGTTTCTTCTGATACCACAAAGGTAAAGGCATCCGAAACTTCAGATAAACCAATAGCCGCGCGGTGACGCGTTCCAAACTCTTTTGAAATTCCAGTGTTTTCGGTCAAGGGCAGGTAGGCACAAGAAACAGCGATTTTATCATTGCGGACAATGACGGCTCCATCATGCAAGGGAGTATTAGGAATGAAGATATTAATCAGCAATTCTCCTGAAATATCTGCATCTAATGGAATCCCTGTGGAAATATATTCCTGAAGGGTTCTGGCTCCTTGAATGGCTACCAAGGCACCAATCTTACGTGGGCTCATATAAGCCACTGCCTTTACATAGGCCTGCACCATCTTCTCTTCCTGACTGACTTCACTCGTCGTAAAGAATTCTGTCGCTCGACCCAGACGCTCTAAACCAATCCGAATCTCAGGAGAGAAAATCACAACCAGGGCGATAACCCCATAAGTAATCACTTGATTGATCAGCCAAGAAATTGTCGTGAGTCCTAAGAAATTGGCCAAAAACTGAACCAGGAAAAAGATAATGACCCCACGAACCAAAATCATGATCTTAGTCCCTACGATGGCCTTGATCAAAAAATACAACAACCAAGCCACCAGGGCAATATCGATGATATTGATAACAATACTCCACCAATTCGGGAACAAACTGGTCCAAAATTGTGGATTTGTAAACTGTTGAATATTCATATTCTCATACCTACCACTTCTCTAAAAGACATCACCTTATTATAACATGTTTCAACAGATTTTTCTGTAACCTTCTGATGCTTTTTATGATAAAATATGATTTATGAAGATAAATACAACCTTGGGCCTTCTGGCAGGAAAGCTTTCCGGCTCTATTCTAGAAAAAATGGGGCGGGGATCAACCCTACCAGGTAAAGTAGCCCTCAAATTTGATAAAGATATTCTCAGTCAACTGGCCAAAAACTATGAGATTGTTGTGATTACAGGGACAAATGGAAAAACCCTTACCACTGCGCTAACCGTAGGTATTCTCCAAGAAGCTTTTGGACCGATTTTAACCAATCCAAGCGGGGCCAATATGATCTCTGGGATTACAACGACCTTCTTACGGGCTAAGCGTTCGAAATCAAATCGACCGATCGCGGTACTTGAAATTGACGAGGCCAGCCTCTCTCGGATTTGTGATTATATCCAGCCCAGCCTTTTTGTGGTCACCAATATTTTCCGGGATCAGATGGACCGCTATGGAGAGATCTATACGACCTACCAAATGATTTTGGATGCCATTCACAAGGTCCCAACTGCAACGGTTCTGTTAAATGGAGATAGTCCGCTCTTTAATAGTCAGACCTTGTCCAATCCAATCCAATATTATGGATTTGATACAGAAAAATCAGAGCCTCAACTAGCCCATTACAATACCGAAGGAATCCTGTGCCCGCATTGCCACAACATCCTCAAGTACAAGCTCAATACCTATGCTAACCTGGGAGATTATATCTGTGAGCATTGTGGTTTCCACCGGCCCCCTCTGACCTATGCCGTATCGGACCTCCTCTCTTTAACTCATCGATCTTCCAACTTCCGGATCCAAGGGCAAGATTACCACATCAATATCGGTGGTCTCTACAACATCTATAATGCCTTAGCAGCTGTTTCCGTTGCTGGATTCTTTGGGGTTCAACCTGAAGTGATTAAGCAAGGATTTGATCGCAGTCGTGCTGTCTTCGGTCGTCAGGAAACCTTTAAGATTGGGGATAAGGAATGTACCCTAGTCCTGATCAAAAATCCAGTTGGAGCTACTCAGGCTATTGAAATGATCAAACTAGCTCCGTATTCCTTCAGCTTGTCTGTGCTTCTCAACGCGAATTATGCAGATGGGATCGACACAAGCTGGATCTGGGATGCGGACTTTGAGCAAATCGCCCAGAAGGACATCCCAGAGATTAACGCCGGAGGAGTACGCCACTCTGAGATCGCTCGGCGACTTCGGGTCACTGGCTATCCTGCAGAAAAGATCACAGAAATGGCTGAATTAAAAGAGGTCTTCCAACGTATCCAGCAACAGGAAACCCCTCACGCTTACATTTTAGCTACCTATACAGCCATGCTAGAATTTCGTGAACTCTTGGCCCAAGAACACCTGATTGAAAAGGAGATGCACTAATGACATATACTTCCCTAGAATCTTCTGATCAGGCACAGTATCCCTACAGCCTGCGCATTGCCCATCTCTACGGCAATTTAATGAATACCTATGGGGACAATGGAAATATCCTCATGCTCAAGTACGTTGCGGAAAAGCTTGGAGCCCATGTCACTGTTGATATCGTCTCTCTCAAAGACCGGTTCGATCCTGATGCCTACGATATCGCCTTTTTCGGCGGCGGACAAGACTACGAGCAGACCATTGTATCTGAGGACCTACCAGATAAAAAAGAAGACCTCGAACGCTTCATTCATGACGACGGGGTAGTCCTTGCTATTTGTGGTGGCTTTCAGCTTCTAGGCCAATACTACATTGAAGCTTCTGGCAAACGTATTGAGGGCCTCGGTATTATGGGCCACTATACGCTTAACCAAGTCAACAACCGCTATATCGGTGATATCAAAATCCATAACGAAGAATTTAACGAAACCTATTATGGTTTTGAGAACCACCAAGGTCGGACCTTCTTGGCTGAGGATGAAAAACCACTGGGCAAGGTTGTCTATGGAAATGGGAACAACAAAGAAGATGGATGCGAAGGGGTTCATTACAAAAACGTCTTTGGTAGCTACTTCCACGGTCCTATCTTGTCCCGAAATGCCAATTTGGCCTATCGCCTAGTGAGCACTGCTTTAAAAAATAAATATGGCAAGGACCTTTCCCTACCGGCTTATGAGGAGATTCTAAGCCTAGAGCAGCCGGAAGAATACGCTGATGTGAAAAGCAAGGCCCCTGCTGAACAATAAGGAGATAATGATGAACAAAAATAATCTACACTACATTGCTTTATTACTTTTAATTTTATTGATTGCTGGTATTTCCCTTGCAAACATGCAATCGGTTACCGTAAATTTCCTCTTGGTCCAATTTAAATTGCCTTTGATCATTCTGATCTTGCTCTGTGTCCTCTTAGGTGCATTCGTCATGAATTTGATTAATTTTTCAAAGGGCTTCTCCCTAAAAAGAGAACTCAAGAGCACTCAAAAACAACTGGAAGAAGCAAAGAAATAAATCAAGACAGAAGAAAAAGAAAACAACTAAAAAGCACCGATCGGTGCTTTTTTCATGCTGATATACCTTCTTTTGCTTGTAATTTCTTGGCGACTACTTGAGCTAGGAGTGAAAAGAGGATGACACCAGCTCCTATCAGGAGAAAAGATTCTACACGGACACTTGGTAACCAGGTCATCAATCCTTTAGCCACAGGCATAAAGAGAATGGCCAAGGTAAAAATCGTGCTTAAGACCCGGCCCAGATAGTCTCCTTCTACCTTGGTTTGAACTTGGGTAAAAAAGTGAATGTTAAAAATCGTCATAAAGAGTTCACAGACCAAATTTCCAGAAAAGGAAAGAAGGGGCGGAAGAGGTAAGCCCATCATTAGCACTCCCACTCCTGTTAAAATCAATAAGAAGAGAAGCGCCTTCATGCTTGATTTAAATTTATTAGCGATCAAGGCTCCGATGATAGAGCCAATAGCCCCCATGGTTAGGATGGTCGCATAAGCTCCTTTAACCCCGTATAGATGATTCGAGAAGGGAAGTAAAAACTCAAAAG
>NZ_KV813662.1:206311-225967 GCF_001813675.1 Streptococcus sp. HMSC078D09 | reverse complement strand
AATCTCTTTCTGATGCCAGATATAGTCTAACCCATCTTTCATATCCGAAAAAATATCTTTTCCCGTAAACTGTTTCTTTTCCTGAACCTTGGCTTCTTCTTTCGGAAGGAAAGCGACCAGAACAAAGGCGATGAAAAAGGTCAGCGCATCCAGTAAGAGAGTCACATGGAGACTGGCAAATTGTAAAACAAGGAAAGAGAACACAGGAGAGCTGACACCGACCACTTGTAAGGTCAACTCCAAGTGGGCATTATAGGTCACAATCTCATCTTTCTCTACAACTTCTGTGATAATAGCTTTATTAGCAGTACGAGAAAATGCAAAGGCAATGGCCTGGACAATATTGGCAACAATCAGGGCTGCAATCATCCAACGATCATTCCTGATAAAGGAAATGCCCAAACAAAGGAGACCACAAACCAAGTCGGTCGTCATCAAAATCTTGCGACGGGAAAACCGGTCTGAGATCACGCCACCAAATGGATTGACTAGAATGGAAGTGACGAGTTCAGAAATCTGATAGATCCCCAACACTGTCTTTCCTACCGTCCCCATCGAGGCCAGCCAAACACTGTTCCCATAGTCATAGAGCATATTTCCCATTCGATTGATCGCCCCACGAGCAATTAATTGGACTGCATGTCGATTCATAAAAAACCTCCTTCATTTTCTGAAACTATTGTATCAGTTCATGAAAGAGGTTTTCATTTTGTCCCCTATTTGGGAAAAATAATGGTTTACAAATTTATCAAAGGATCCCTACTGTTCTTTTAATTGAAGCTGCTTAGCTACTAGCTGAGCCAAGAGTGAAAAGAGAATAATCCCAGCTCCAATCAAGAGAAATGATTCCATACGGACGCTTGGCAACAAAGTCATCAACCCTTTGGCGATGGGCATAAAGAGAACAGCCAAGGTATAAATTGTGCTCAAGACTCTCCCCAGATAATCATCTTCCACCTTGGTTTGTACTTGGGTAAAAACGTGGATGTCGAAAATGGTCACAAAAAATTCACAGACCAGATTTCCTGAAAAGGAAAGATAAGGTGGAAGGGGCAAGCCCATTATGAACACTCCTATCCCTGCCATAAGCAGTAAAAACAGGAGAATTTTCATACTTGATTTCATTTTATTGGCAACAAGCGCTCCTAGAATAGATCCAATAGCTCCTAGCGTTAAAATAGTCGCATAAGCTCCTTTAACCCCGTATAGACGATTCGAGAAGGGAAGTAAAAACTCAAAAGCCGCAAAAAAGAAATTGACGCTAGAAGCCACTAATAAGAGAAAGAAAATCTCTTTCTGATGCCAGATATAGTCTAAGCCATCCTTGATATCAGAAAAAATATCTTTCCCGGTAAACTGTTTCCTCTCTTGCACCTTAGCTTCTTCTTTCGGAAGGAAAGCCACTAGGACAAAAGCAATGAAAAAGGTCAGTGCATCTAACAAGAGGGTCATATGAAGACTGGCAAATTGTAGAACTAGGAAAGAAAAAACAGGTGAACAGACACTGACAACCTGTAAGACTAACTCCAAGTGGGCGTTATAGGTCACAATCTCGTCTTTCTCTACTACCTCGGTAATAATGGCCTTATTGGCAGGTCGAGAAAAACCAAAGGCAATGGCCTGAATAATATTGGCAAAAATCAGGGCCGCAATCATCAAGCTATCATTTGTGATAAAAGAAATCGCCAAACAAAGAAGTCCACAAACCAGGTCGGTCGTCATCAAAATCTTGCGACGAGAAAAACGGTCTGAAATCACTCCTCCAAAAGGATTCACAAGAATCCCTGTCACTAACTCAGAAATCTGATAGATCCCTAATACCGTCTTTCCTATAGTCCCCATCGAGGCCAGCCAGACACTATTCCCATAATCATAGAGCATATTTCCAATTTTGTTAATAGCTCCACGACTAATTAATTGGACCGCATGTCGATTCATAAAATCTCCTTTATCACTGTCCTATTTAGAACATTCATTTTTTACAAATTTATCAAAATGTTCTTGATAATAGGCCACCTGCTCTGGCAGTCCCAGCACGTCAAAAATATGCATGGCTTCCTGCATTTGCTGCCGCCCTTCTTCTGTTTGCCCCTTTTGATACAGGGCAAATCCCTTGAGATAATGAAAGACATTGCGTTCGTAGAGCTTGATGCTCTTGCCGATAATCTTTTCTACATAAGCTTCAAAACAGCTAGCATTTTCAAAAGAACGGTATTCTAAACAATGCTGGTAGCAATTCAGGGCCAGAATTAAGACCAGTTTTCGATGGCGATCAATTTCTTTGTAGAAATCTTCACGCTCCATCACTTCTCTCCCAAGCCGTGTAACATAGTCCACCTCATAAAAGCTGTAGAGATTGCCAAAGAGGATCAATTCATACATGGTCCACTCTTCCGTTTGAAAGAGATAATCTGCCACCTTATCCAAATCACGCTGCTTCATCGTGAAGCTGGCATCTCTCTGGCAAATCAGGCCTTGTAGCAGGATCCAGTTCAGCTCAAAATAGAGGGGATTGGTGGAATGTTTGGCTTTTTCAAGTTGTTCTCTTTGAAGCTTTTGAAAACCTGCAATATCATTTGAGTAGTAAAGCGGAATAATCTGAGCCATCAAAGCGACATGTTCATGGTGTTGAAAATTTCTGGCCTTATCCATAAAATTCTCAATCGTCACATGGATATTGTCCAAAATGTCAAAGAAGCGCGAAGCAGCCAGATCCGACTCTCCCAATTCAAAACGGGATAACTGGGAGGTCGAGCAAGCTTCTCCTGCAGCTTCTTTTAACGAATAATTCTTACTTATTCGAAATTCACGAAAAACTTTTCCAAGATCTTCCATCTATTCCACCTGCTCTGACAGTTCTGCCCACTCTTCCATGACCGCTTCCTGCTGGACAGTCAGTTGATCCAGCTCGCTCTGGAGTTGAACCAAGTCAGCTGCATCGTTGGTGCTATGCATGGTTTCGGTGATGTCTTGGATTTTTTGATCCAGCTCTTCCATCTCTGCTTCCAATTGCTCAATGCGACGGGTGATTTTCCGGAGTTCCTTCTGGTTTTGCTTTTGCATGTGATAATCATTACTTGCTACTTCTTCCATCGAAGAAACAGGCACAGCTTCTGCTTGTGCTGCAGCGAGAGCCTCTAACTCAGCTTTTTTCTCCAGATAATAGTCGTAGTCTCCTAGATAAAGAGTCGAGCCTTCTTCTGAGAGTTCCAAAACTTGTGTGGCTACCCGATTGATAAAGTAACGGTCGTGGCTGACAAAGAGCAGGGTCCCATCAAAATCAATCAAGGCATTTTCCAGCACTTCCTTGCTATCGATGTCCAAGTGGTTGGTTGGCTCATCGAGAATCAAGAAATTGTTATTCTCCATGGACAGCTTGGCTAGAAGCAAGCGGGCCCGCTCTCCACCCGACAACATGCCGACGGTTTTCTTGACATCATCCCCAGAGAAAAGAAAGGCTCCCAGGCGATTACGAATTTCCACTTCTGGCGTCAGTTTAAAGTCATTCCAGAGCTCATCCAAGACACTGTTGTGAGGCGTCAGTTTACTTTGGGTCTGATCATAGTAGCCCACCTCGACATTGGCCCCAAAACGAGCTTCTCCCTTGATAAAAGGAATCTGCCCAACGATGGTTTTGATAAGAGTAGATTTCCCGATCCCATTTGGTCCTACAATAGCGACCGCATTCATCTTGCGGATATCCAAATTGATGGGCTCTGACAGGATTTGATCGTCATAGCCGACGGCTGCTTCTTCTACTGTTAAGACGACATTTCCCGAGGTCTTATCGGAATGGAAGGTCATATGGGCAGACTTGGTCCCAGCTTCAGGCTTATCTAAGCGCTCCATTTTTTCCAACTGCTTGCGTCGAGACTGGGCTCGCTTGGTAGTCGACGCCCTCACCAAATTACGATTAACAAAGTCTTCCAGAGCTGCAATTTCTTTTTGTTGCTTCTCGTAGTTCTTGGCTTCGGTCAGCAATTTTTGCTCCTTTTGCTCCACAAAACTGGAGTAATTACCGACATAGCGATCTAAAGAATGCTTGGTCAGGTCCAAGGTAATGGTTGCGACCTTATCTAGGAAATACCGGTCGTGGCTGACAATGAGAAGGGCCCCGCTATAATTGACCAGATAGTTTTCCAACCAGGCAATGGTCTCAATATCCAAGTGGTTGGTCGGCTCGTCCAGTACCAAAAGATTTGGTTTTTCTAAAAGCATCTTGGCCAGAGCCAGACGGGTATTTTGCCCACCAGACAGCTCTTCAATCTTCATCTGCCACATAGACTCATCAAACTTGAAGCCGTTTAGAATAGCTCGGATATCTGCCTCATAGGTGAAACCACCAGCTTGACGGAATTCTTCCGATAAACGGTCATAATCCTGCATGAGTTTGTCCAAGTCAGCCCCAGTTTTTTCACCCATCTCCAGCTCCATCTGCCGCAAACTTTTCTCCGTCTTACGAAGATCGTCAAAGACATGGAGCATTTCATCGTAGATGGTATTGGACGACTCAAAGCGGCTATCCTGGGCTAGATAAGAAAGAGAAAGGTCGCGCTTTTTATTGATTTCCCCAGAAGTCGGCTCTTCTTCTCCGACCAAGATTTTTAAGAGCGTGGACTTACCGGCTCCGTTCTTTCCGACCAGGGCAATCCGGTCCCGTTCATCCACTTGCAGGCTGATATTATCAAAAAGAACCTCCCCTGCAAAAGAGCGTTCAATTTTGTTGGCTTGTAAAATAATCATGTCCCTATTTTACTATCTTTTTACGGATTAAACAAGGGAAGACGAAGCATCAAAAAAATCCCGAGCCCCTTGAGGCCCAGAACTTTTAGCAAGTATTTTAAAACTCATTATTCCTTGTATAATTGCCGGACTGCTTCTACATCTGAATCATGGATACTGTAGAAAGAGCCAGCTGGTTGCATGACCGATTCTCCATCTGTGTGGTCCAACCCAATCGCATGGCCTAGCTCATGCTCAGCTGTATTGACAATCCGATCATAACTATAGTTATAAACATAATTTAACAGATAATGGCGATTGAGGCGAACTGTGATGTGGGTGAACCGATTGGTTAAGAGGTTGGTTTGAGAGGCAGTCTCTCCTGCTGCAGAAACGGATGCGTTATCCATCTCGGTCAAGACCACATTAGCCTCTTTTTCATTTGTGACCAGCTTGAAAGTAAAGGCGCCTGTTTGGTTCCAAGCCTCAATGGCATCCCGATAGGCTTTTACAAAAGTTTGACTGATATTGGGATCCAGGTAGACCGTGGCCTCCGCTTTTTCCCAGCGAGCACCACTATGCTCATGATTATCCGTCTGCGTCGTCTGTGAGCTAGGTGCCATTCCAAAGCGCGATGCAAAGCCCTGATCACCAAATAAATTGCCGACTTGATAGACAACCTTTTGGGCAGCTCGCCCAACCCCATCCATACCAGAACTAGGAGAATCTGTGAAATAGATGATCCCCACTAGGACGAGAAAACTGATGGCAATGGTCCAGAAAAATCCCCAAAAAAGACTCCAAGCCATGCGAAGGATTCCTCTGAAAAATCGAAAAATGGTTCTCATACATTCTCCTTTCTCTTAAAGAAGGTATGCAATTGTAACACCCCATTCTTAAAAATAACTTAAATAACTGCGCTTTCCAGCTTATTGATGAACGGTTACTTTTCCTGTCTGGTAATCCAGGCTAATCCCACTTTGAACATTGGGAACAAAAACATTGAACTCAAGGGTCCCATCACTTGATTTGGCTTCGATATGAGAACCTAATGGAATCAAATCTTCTGGCTGGTTGTAGATCAAGGTCACCCGATAGCGGATCCGCTTGTTCTTATCCAGTGCTTTTCGAACCAGGGTCTCATAGTAGTTTTGACCAGTGGAATGAGGATCATTGGCTTGATTGGACCAAGCCGTTTGTACAGCGATATTTTTGGGATTGCTAGTCGAAGCATCGAAACCTTTGAGATTACCGATCAAGGCGTAGCCCAATAGATGACCGCGATCCACAGCATGGTCATACTCACCGGACAGATGATGGACCTGATGCCAACCTGCTGGTTTCCAATCGGTTAGACCACTTCCTGTTGCCTCCCGATCTCTATACTGGCGAGTCGCCTTGGTCATAATAGCGTTCGCAACCGTCGGCACGGTCTTTCCATTCACTTCTTTTGTCTTGTTATCCGCATAGGGTTGACTAGCCACACTGGCATCCAGATCTGTTCGATTTCCCTTAACTACAAAGGCTCCAGCACCATTCCATTCCAAGTCATTTCCCAATTGTGAACGGGCAGATTTCGTTAATACAGAGCTAGCTAACTCTTTACTAGGTGTTTCTTGTTGGCTACTAGTCACCACCGAAACAACCTGATCCGTCGCTTCTTTTACTGCCGGTTGATTAAAATAATAGCCCCCAATAGCTAGGGCCGTTGCCACCACAAAGCCCGCTAGGGTTTGTTTGGTTCGTTTTGTTAGTATTTGTTTTGTCATACCTCTCTCCAAAAAAGAGCAGCGCTAGATGGGTCATTGACTCGATTCGCTGCTCTCCTTTTTACTCAATTTTAGTTAAAAGCTTATTTGCCTGTTAGCTTTCCAATGATCTCTGACCAAGTGTCCGGAGAGAGAATGGACCATGGATTTTTTCCATCTCCAATCACTCCATAACCAATGACCAAACCAACTGCAAAAATGATGATTCCAATCACAGCCAACAGGAGGACAATTCCTAGCTGTTTTCCAACATAGCGAAGATTAGTTTTCATCGTCTTCTTCCTCTACACGTTTCACGTCTGCACCTAGTGCCACCAATTTCTCATGGAATTGATAATAACCACGATCTAAGTGACTTAATTTGCTGACCTTTGTTTCTCCTTCTGCTACCAAGCCCATCAAGACCAAGGTTGCACTTGCTCGTAAATCGGTCGACATGACCTCTGCCCCTTGGAAGCTTTCCCCTCCAACGATACGAGCTGTATCCCGCATAATATCTGAGTGAACGCCCATCCGACGCATTTCTTCCAAATGTTGGAAGCGATTCTCAAAAACCGTTTCAATCATGGTAGACTCACCTTTAGCCATGGCCATCAAGGCTGTGAATTGAGCCTGCATATCGGTTGGGAATCCTGGGTAGGGAAGAGTTTTAACGGTCACTGGACGGAGCTTACTGATATCCGACTGAATCCGAATTCCATTTTCTTCTTCGGTTACCGTCACACCCATCTCCTGCATCTTAGATAGAAGCGGACGGTTGTGTTCCCAAATGGCATCTTCGATTAAGACGTCTCCACCAGTCATGGCTGTCCCAATCATAAAGGTTCCAGCCTCGATGCGGTCTTGCACTACATTGTGGTTTGCACCGTGCAAGCTCTCCACACCAACAATGGTCAAGGTCTCAGTTCCTGCTCCCTTGACGTTAGCCCCCATTTTATTCAGCAAGAGAGCTAGGTCAACAATTTCAGGTTCTCGAGCTGCATTTTCAATCACGGTGACTCCATCTGCCAAGGTTGCGGCCATCATAATATTTTGTGTCGCCCCTACTGATGGGAAGTCCATATAGATGTGTGCTCCCTTGAGACGATCTGCTTTTGCTTCAATATAGCCAGCTGTTTGGGTAATTACAGCCCCCATGGCTTCCAGACCTTTCAGGTGGAGGTCAATCGGACGACTGCCGATCGTACAGCCTCCAGGCATGGAAACCTTGGCATGACCATTGCGTGCCAAGACAGGACCCAAGACAACGATAGAAGCTCGCATCTTGCTCACATATTTATAAGGAGCTTCCTCAGACAATTTCTCTTGTGCATCTACAACAACTGTATTTTCTTCTTCATTGAAGGTTACTTGTGCATTCAAACCACGAACAACATTGTTCATTGTATAGACATCTGATAAAACAGGTACATTTTTCAAGGTTGTTACCCCTTCACTTGCCAAAACTGTTGCAGCAAGAAGAGGAAGGACAGCATTTTTTGCTCCTTCGATTTTGACGGTTCCAACCAGTCGATTATGACCACCATTAACGATTATTTTTTCCATACGGGATTGTTCTCCAATTTCTTAAAGTCACGCTTTCTATCATACCATATTTTTTATAAAATGTGGCTAGAATTGGCCAATAAAAATCTGCCGACTCATCTCATAGACACTGATAAAAAATGAGCTGGCTAGATAGCCTATTCCAACACTGATCATCAAGATCAAAAAACGGATTTTAACCGCATTTTCAGCACTTACTTTTAAAAACTTTTCCCATTGAACCAGGTTCATCAATAGGTAATAGGCAAAAAAGATAAACAATAGATGGCTTGAAAGATTAAAAATCATTTGAATCATACAGCTATTATACCATATTTGGTCCGTACTTTCTTCTTTTGATTCTCTCCCAACAAAAATAAGGTGAGGACAAAACCTCCACCTTATTTTTAATATCTTATAAACGATTTCCGACATTAATCCGGTTAATGGCGCGTTGAAGAGCAATTTTAGCACGACGTTCCATATCAACCGAATGCTGATCTTTGGCTTCTTCAATCGCTTTTTCAGCTCGCAGTTTGGCACGTTCTGCACGACTAATGTCGATATCTCGAGCACGTTCGGCAGAATCGGCAACAATGGTAATGACATTATCAGCTACTTCGATAATCCCACCATTGACTGCAATCCAATCAATATGTTTGTCATCGTCGACACGACGAACCTTTACTTGGTCTACAGCCAAAACCGCAATGGTATTGATATGATGAGGTAAAATCCCTAATTCACCATCAATTGTCTTGACAGATACAAATGCGGCATGATGATCATAAACCAGTCCATCCGGTGTAACGATTTGGACGTTCATTTGACTCATCTTTCACCTCTTCTTAGAATCCCATTTTTTCAGCTTTGGCGATCACATCTTCGATCGATCCAACACCACGGAAGGCATCTTCAGGAAGATGGTCATATTTCCCATCCAAAATTTCTTTAAAGCCACGAACAGTTTCTCCAACTGGTACATAAGAACCAGGTTGACCTGTAAATTGTTCCGCAACGTTGAAGTTTTGTGACAAGAAGAATTGGATCCGGCGAGCACGAGCAACCAAGGTCTTTTCTTCGTCAGACAATTCATCCATCCCCAAGATAGCAATGATATCTTGCAATTCATGGTAACGTTGAAGGACGCGTTTGACTTCAGAAGCTACTGCATAGTGTTCTTCTCCTACGATTTCTGGAGAAAGGGCACGTGAGCTTGATGCCAATGGATCCACCGCAGGGTAGATCCCCAATTGTACCAATTTACGTTCCAAGTTGGTGGTTGAATCCAAGTGAGCAAAAGCGGTTGCTGGCGCTGGGTCTGTATAGTCATCGGCTGGCACATAGATGGCTTGGATCGATGTAACAGAACCTTTCTTCGTTGACGTAATACGTTCTTGCAATTGACCCATTTCAGTTGCCAAAGTAGGTTGGTAACCAACGGCTGATGGCATCCGTCCCAAAAGGGCTGATACTTCAGATCCGGCTTGAGTGAAACGGAAGATATTGTCGATAAACAAGAGAACGTCCTGACCTTCGACATCACGGAAGTATTCCGCAATGGTCAAACCAGTCAAAGCAACACGCATCCGTGCTCCAGGTGGCTCATTCATTTGTCCAAAAACCATGGCTGTTTTTTCAATAACGCCAGATTCTTTCATTTCCCAGTAAAGGTCATTCCCTTCACGTGTCCGTTCCCCAACACCGGTAAATACAGAAATCCCACCGTGTTCTTGGGCAATATTATGGATTAATTCTTGAATCAAGACGGTTTTCCCAACTCCGGCACCACCGAAGAGTCCGACCTTCCCACCTTTCAAATAAGGGGCTAAGAGGTCAATAACCTTGATCCCTGTTTCAAGAATTTCTTCTGAAGTAGAGAGCTCGTCAAAGGATGGAGCTTTTTTGTGGATGGAGTCACGAGGAGCATCCTCAGGAAAAGGTTGATCCAAGTCAATGGTATCTCCAAGAACATTGAAGACACGTCCCAAGGTTTCTTTTCCGACTGGAACAGAGATTGGACGACCTGTATCCAAGACTTCCATTCCACGTGTTAAACCATCAGTTGATTCCATGGCAATGGTCCGTACGACCCCATCACCAAGTTCCAAAGCTACTTCAAGAACGACTTTTGATTTTTGTTGGTCATTTTTATAGACTACAAGCGCATTATTGATCTCAGGAAGTTTATCTCCAACGGAAAAGGCAACGTCTACGACGGGACCTACGACCTGAGAAATTTTGCCTAAACTCATGTCATTCTCCTATTCTAAGTAATTTCTACTGCTCAAAAGTTCTTTTTCGAGCATCTGTTTTTGTATATAAAATTGTATCCGACAACTATTCAAGGGCGCTAGCACCAGCAACGATTTCAGTAATTTCTTGTGTAATCGCTGCTTGACGAGCACGGTTGTATTGAATCGTTAATTCATCAATGACTTTCTTGGCATTGTCTGTTGCAGTTTGCATGGCCATCATCCCCGCAGCATTTTCAGCTGTTTTAGCATCAATAATGGCACCATAGATCATGCTTTCAGCAAATTGAGGGAGCAATTGATCCAAAATGGCATCTCGACTAGATTCCAATTCTAGATTCAATACATAATCCTCATCTGCTTCATTGGGGTCCAAATCAATAATCGGAAGCATCTGTTCTACCCGCATTTGACTAGTCAAACTGTTGACGTGATGGTTGTAACAGACGTACAACTCATCAAACAAGCCTTCCTGATACATTTGGACTGTTTTCGAAATGATCGTACGAACTTCCTTAAAGCTAGGCTGATCAGGCAAACCACGCAATTCATAAACAGGCTGAATCCCACGGGCACGGAAGAAATCCGCCCCGACACTTCCAATACAGATCACTTCAAAGTCATCTCCACTTGGATGGTATTCTGCCTTCATTTCCATCATGGTTTTAAGGATGGAGGCATTGTAGCCTCCGACCAAACCACGATCGGATGTAATGACGATATAAGCTGTCTTTTTCACCGGCCGACTCACCAACATAGGATGGGACTTGGCATTTTCTGTTTCATGTCCATGGAGCAAGTCTGTTAGTAACTTACGTACCTTAGCGGCATAAACCTGAAAATCCTTGGCTGCTTGCTCCGATTTTCCGAGTTTAGCAGCAGACACCATCTGCATGGCATTGGTAATTTGACTGGTATTTTTAGTGGATGCAATTTTATTTTTTATATCATTTAATGAAACTGCCATCTTCCACTCCTATTTCTATTTGAAATTTGACTGGTTGACAAATTCTGTAAGGGCTGCATCCAGTTCTTCTTCTGCTGGAAGATCATGTGTTGAACGAATCGTCTCAAAGATTTGATCATAATGTGCTTCAAAATAATCAAACAACTCTTCTTGGAAACGAAGAATGTCGTCTACTGGAACACTATCTAAGAAACCATGAGTCAAGGCGTACAAGATCACGACTTGTTTTTCAACTGTCAATGGTTCATGAACGGGTTGTTTCAAGACTTCAACTGTTCGGCGACCACGGTTCAATTTCGCTTGAGTCGCAGCATCCAAGTCACTACCAAATTTCGTGAAGGCTTCCAATTCACGATATGAAGCAAGGTCGATACGAAGGGTACCCGCAACTTTCTTCATAGCCTTGATTTGGGCAGCTCCCCCTACACGGGATACAGAAGAACCTGCATCAATGGCTGGACGAATACCAGCATTGAACAAACTATCTTGCAAGAAGATTTGTCCGTCTGTGATCGAAATCACGTTGGTTGCGATATAAGCAGAAATATCTCCTGCTTGGGTTTCAATAATTGGAAGGGCTGTAATAGAGCCACCACCCAATTCATCTGAAACTTTAGCTGAACGTTCCAACAAACGGCTGTGGAGATAGAAGACATCCCCTGGGAAGGCTTCACGTCCTGGTGGACGACGAAGAAGAAGGGACAATTCACGGTAAGCTACGGCTTGTTTTGACAAATCATCATAGACGATCAAAACGTGTTTACCGTTATACATGAACTCTTCAGCCATGGCAACCCCGGCATAAGGTGCCAAGTAGAGCAATGGAGACGGTTGGGAAGCCGAAGCGGTTACCACAATCGTATAATCCATGGCTCCGTATTTACGAAGAGTTTCTACCTGCGTACGAACTGTTGATTCTTTTTGACCAATCGCCACATAGATACAGATCATGTCTTGACCCTTTTGGTTCAAGATGGTATCAATGGCAATCGAAGTTTTCCCTGTTTGACGGTCCCCGATAATCAATTCCCGTTGGCCACGTCCGATTGGAACGAGGGCATCAATGGCTTTCAAACCAGTTTGTAGGGGTTCTGAGACAGATTTCCGTTGCATAACACCAGGAGCTGGTGTTTCGACTGGACGGAATTTATCTGTCACAATCTCACCCAAACCATCTACTGGTTGGCCAAGTGGGTTGACAACCCGGCCAATCAAGGCATCCCCTGCAGGGACTTCCATGATTTTACCTGTACGACGGACAGAGTCTCCTTCACGAATATCCGTGAAATCACCCAAGATGATGATACCGACATCCGTTGTCTCTAAGTTTTGGGCCATCCCGTATGAGCCATTTTCAAAGATCAACAACTCACCACTCATGGCATTTTCAAGACCATGAGCACGGGCAATCCCGTCACCAATGTAGGTTACAACACCTGTCTCAGTGACGTCAAAGTTTGGCTTGAAATTTTCAATTTGTTGCTTAATTAAAGCGCTGATTTCTTGTGCGTTAATCGCCAAAATTCACACCACTTTCTATTTCAATTTAGATTTTATAACTTGCAATTGGTGTTTGAGACTGGTATCCAACGTTTTATGATTGGCTGTCACGACAAAGCCACCAATTAAATCTGGATCGATCTTTTGTTGGATCGAGCGAACTTGAATCCCAAATTTTCTTTCGATAATGGGGATTAGCTTTTGCTCTTGAACAGGATCCAAACCAGCAACCGTCGTAACAGTGACGACAAAAGCGTTGCTCAACAGTTGAATCTGATCCAAACAAATCGTTACAATGTCATAAAATAAGGCTTCACGATGATTGAGAATAACCACTTCAATCAAATGGTCGAGTAATTGTGAATCCGAGGGTTGAAAAAGTCTGAGACTTTTTGCTTTCTCTTCATCCTCTACACCGATATGAGCTAAGAAGTTAGCAAGTCCAGTCTCCTCAAAAATGCCCTTGATTTGGGTCAATTTTTCAAAGACAAGATCTTGTTCTCCTTTTTCAAAGACCAATTGAACAAAAGGCTGGGTATATTTCTCAATCACCATCAGTTGCTTTTTGTCCATTAGGCTTCTCCTAATTCATCAAGATAGCGATCGATCAGTTGGCGTTGACCTTCAGCATCCAGCTGTTGACTCAACAATTTGCTGGCAAGATTGACAGTGAGATCTGCCACATCGCCTTTGATACTGTTCAATGCTTCTTCTTTGTTATGCGCAATTTCTTGTTGCGCTTTTTCTTTCAAACGTACTGCTTCTTGAGTGGCTTCTGAAAGGATCTGAGATTTGTTCTTTTCTGCAGTTTCCTTTGCATTTTCGACAATAGACGCAGCTTCTTTGCGGCTACCTGCCAACTCTTCTTCACGTTTACTTGCTAGTTCCTCAGCTTTTTGACGAGCTGATTCTGCTCCATCAATATCATCTGTAATCTTTTTGGCACGCGCTTCTAAAATTCCATTGATATTGTTCCATGCAAATTTCTTTATTAAAAAGATTAATAATAGGAAGGAACCAGCAATGAGAATAAAGTTACCAATAATTTCACTCATTGATACATGCATTCTTCTACTCCTCCTCTACTTACTCTTCACCATTAATTTTCTTACCAATATAAATTGATGACAACATGGTAAACACATAGGCTTGGATACATGAAATGAAAATCGAAAACGCTGTCCACGCCATGCTTCCAATAAAGGCAAATGGATACCAATAAACAGCTTGATGCGACAAAGTCACAAGCAAGCTTGCTAGTACCTCACCCGCAAAGATATTTCCGAAGATCCGAAGTGCCAAGGAGGCAAAGTTCGTTAATTCTTCCAAAATATTCATGGGGGTCATAAATCCGGGTGTCACAAAAGCCTTTAAATATTCCTTCACACCACGTCTGCGAATTCCTTCTACATGGGCGATTAAGGTGATCAAAAATGAAAAGGCAAAGTCATAACCCAGGTTAGCGGTTGGTGATGTCCACAAATTGTAACCATTGGTCGTTTCGATTTTAGCCATCAATCCAATGTTATTGGCTACTAAAAGAAAGAGGAAAAGAACAAACAAGAACAAGGAATAGTCCTTTATGTAATGTTCCCCAATATTTCCTTTTGTAAAGCCTACGACAAAGTCATATGCGTATTCCAGCACATTTTGTTTGCCTTTTGGTCGGATCGACATTTTTCGACTGGCCCAATAAATGAAGCCAAAAACGGCGAAAACAGAAATCAGGGTCATAGCAAGTAGGGTCAAATTAAAAGATACAGGTCCAAGAGTAATCGTTGGATTGATACTTTCTTCCAAGGTTTGACACCTCCTTTTCTAAAATAGAAGCGTCTATTTGATAATAAAGGCCATAACCAAGGTTACGAAGAAAGTACCTTCGACAAAGGCAACACCAAGAATCAAGAGGCTACGCAATTGACCGATAATTTCTGGTTGACGAGACGCAGATTTCAATAAGCTACTCATCATCAAACCTTCTGCCAGTGATACACCAAAACAGGCTAAACAAAGACCTAAAAATGTTAAATTCATGATGAATTCTCCTTTTATAAATTTTACCTCCTTAGTTTACTCCTAAAAGATATAATAGTCAAATATTTCCTATAAAAGTAAGCGTTTTAGTGAAATTACGTTATTTTTTTAATATGATAATTTTTCCTATCTACGATTGATTTCTTTTAATTTTTAGACGCTTTGTCCACCTCTATTCATTTTTTCTTCTAAAAAACTCTCACCTGCTCAGCAGATGAGAGAATTCGATTATTTAAAGATAGACGTTTTGAAACTGTCTGTTTGTTGCAGTAATTTCTTAAAGATTTTTTCTTTCAAGGCAAGGGTATTGTCAAATTTGACAGAACCATTCTTCAAACTGGCCTGATCTTTTTCAACCGCAGTTGCAAAGGCTTGTTTTAAGTCCTCATAAGAGCTATAAGTAGTCCCATCCACTTCAATAGCCTGAAGTCCATTTTTGGCACTGGTTACCACTTCATTGAAGTAGGCTTTCTTCCAGTCTTCAAGGGTACTGAATTTCCCATCAGAAATCTTTTGAATGATGTAATCATCCCCTAGAGTCGCATGACCTGCTTGTTTGGATTCTTGTTTATACTTGTTTGAAGCATAGCCTAAGAAGCCTTTTTCATAGCCATAGTAACCCCAGAGTCTGAAGGTATTGTGTTTGAAGGACATGGCTCCAGGAGCCCCTTCACTGGTGTTTCCACCATAGATCCCTGTCATCATCGGTACCGTCACATAGGCTAAACCAAAGTCCGATGGATTATAGACACCATTTCCAGGACCACGATTGGTCATGAAGTTGTTGGTGATGAGATCATCTACTGAATGTAAGGTGATGGCTTTTTCCTCATCACTCAAAGGACGCACCTTATCAAATTGATTCTTGGTATTAGCCCCTCGGTATTGTTTATCAACCTTCTTGAACCATGCATTGTTCAAGTCTTGACTGCCTTTATTGAGGACGGCTTCTCCTTCTAGGTAATCCAGAAGCATGAGAGTGTCATTATAGCCTTTCATATACCGATCAATTTCGTCACGTGACTTCAAATCATTTGGATTGGTATTGTACCATTGGTTTCCATCGTTAGGACGCTCATAGGCCATGTTGATACCTAAGGCCTTGTATTCCCCATTTGGATTGGATACGGATGGTGTTTGCAACATTCCTTGGGCAAAGGCTTCAATATCAGTTCCTTCGCGGTGTCTCCAACCACCTAAGTAAACCATACGGTCATTGACGTGCGTCGTTTCGTGCGTGAAGGCAGAGACCCCAAAGTCACTGATCATATCGGTCACCATGAAGAAGACAGAGTCATCTTTATATGGATTTCCGTAAATTCGCGCCACTGCTCCCATTCGCCAATCTGTCGCATGATAACGATCGGTTGGACCATACAATTCACGGATTGGAGCCACATCCTTGCCACTGTTGGTATGTCCATAACGGTCTGTACTAATGCCCTTGTAGTTTTGGTTATCAAGGACAGGGGTCGGCACCATATTGTTGCTCTTCAAGAGCTGATTGCGAACCTTATCCGTTGCTAGACGTGACCAGAAATCTAGGTAATTCTGTTGGCCTTTCGCTACCTTGTCAATTTCCTCTTTGAAGGCCGTTCGTTCCGCTTCCGTGTTCTTGCCATATTTCTCGAAGGAACTATAGGCCATAGTGTTGTAAGTTGAAATCAAGAACATATGAGCATCTTTTAAGTTCAAGAGTGGCAAGATCATTTTACCGTGAACATCATTGTTTAAGCCCTCATAGGCTCTGTGTTTAGCAGACGCGAATGCTGGATTGGTCGTCTCAGGCTCCACAATATAGACATTGTCTTTGGTTGCTTTGATGAACCAATCGTTCAAGTCTGTCTCTTTTGTAAAGAGCTCCATATTGTACTTCAAGAAGTCATTGAGGTTGCCAGAAAGAGTCGATTTAGCCACGACTTCACGGAAAGTATCGTGGGTACGAGTCCCTTTGATGTAGTCTTCTTTTGAGCCGATTTCAATCAAGCGGTCTAAGACATCAACATTCTTCCCATAGAAGTCTGGCTTGAACAACATGAGTTGCTTGAGATTGACATTATCGAATTTCACCCCGTAATAACGGTTGAGGTAAGAAAGACCCAAAAGAACAGCAGCCTTATTATCATCAATCTTCTTAATGAGCGCACGTTTGGCAGCCTCATCTGTGTTTAATTGATGGTCTTGGTTTTCAACCAGTTGTTTGACAAAGTGAGTCAGATTGTCCTTGACTTCTTGGAAACTCTCCTCGAGGTAAAGGTTCTTAATAGCATTGATTTTGTTAGGACCTGTTCTACCAAGATGTGTGTAGATTGGATCTGATTGCAATTCTACTGGACTTAGTTTCCCTACGATAGCACTGATGAGATCGCTCCGGTCTTTGTCCACCATATTTGGCGTGTAGACCACTTCACCGAGCTCCGCCACACTGTACTCTTTGACTTGTTTGACTTTAGACTCTTTCGGTGAAATGCTGAAGACATCTTTGGTCTTATCCGCATAATGGATCAGGATGTGGTCGGCATCCGATAGTTCAGTGACAAAATCATTGCCCTTCATAGCCGTTACAGACAAGACTTCCTTGGTCAAGAGAGGACTCGTTGCAGCCAATTTATTCCCTTGGTCGACAATCCATTCTTTGTTGTAGAATGGTTGCAATTTAGCAATATTGCGGTAAGCTAGCTCACGAGTCGCATCGTAAGCAGTGATGGCCTTGTATGGATCGTCTTTGCTAACAAGGTGATTGAGCGTATCTTCAATCGGTTTGCTGCTGGTGAATTTATCAGCAGTGATTCCCATTGCTTCGATTTTCTGCTCAGCTTCTGCTAGTGAGATGCTTGGAATTTTACGGGAGTTGTTAAAGGATTTCTTCCCTTCACTCACGCCTTCCACACTGTAATTGCGCTTGGTTCTTGAATAGGTGAAATAATCATCTGCGTCGATATCCGAATGTCCGAAGACCATCTCACCCGTTTTGACTTTCATCATGGTGATGTTGTCTTCAATAGTCCCCAAGGCCCAGTTGGTCCCGAGTAATCCACCAGATTGGACCGCTTCTTTGAGTTCAATTGAACCTTTAGCAACGGAGTTTCTGAGAACCCCTTCTTTACCGACTGTATGGTTATTCCCACCATTTTGAGAGGAATAAACGAGACCTGCCGCTTTGGCTTTGTTCCCAGTGATTTCAGCATCAACGTAAGCTTTTTCTACGATACCTTTCCAGTTCTCACCAACAACACCCGCTAGATAGCCACCTTTGTTACCAGCAGCGTGTAGTTTACCGATAAAGGCAACATTGCTGACCTTCCCACTACCATCAATTTTATTGATAATACCAGCTACGTCATTGTTCCCAACAACACTTCCTGTTACTTTAACATTTTCAACAGTTGCATTATTTTTGATAACACCTGCTATTGGGGCTACTCGATCTGTCCCAGGTAGGTCAATATTGACATTTTCAAGCAAGAGATTCTTAACCGAGCCACCTTCGATGTTCCCAAATAATGGTCTTGTAATGTTATGGATGGCAAATTTATTTCCATCCGTACTTTCCAAAATTCCCTTGAAGGCATTGGTCACATAGGATTTCCCTGCTGGCTGGACATTAGCCGCATTCATATTGCTACCCAGTTTAAAGGTACCAGTCGGATTGGCTTGCATAGCTTTTACAAGTTCGTTGAAATTGTAGTAGATATCACCTTCATGTGCTTTGGGTTTCGCAATATAGTGGACATAGACCTCACTGAACTGGTTGTCCGCAGTCCGTTGAATGAGATCAGGAGCTTTGGCTGTTACTTTGTAGAGGGTCACGCCATCTACCGTTACTTCTTCAATTTTATCAACGGCTAGTTTTGTAACCTTATTATCATAGGTAGTGACCTTTAAGTAGTAAGGCTTCACATCTGATGGTGTTTCAGACAAGAGGCTGCTATCGGTCTCAAGACCTTGGTCATCCACGCTAATCAGACTGGTTTCCTTGATATTTTTGATTTCAACTTTTTTAAGATCAATTCTCAGTGGTTCTTCCTTGAGAACTTCTTCTTCATCCCCATTTCCACGGTCATAGACCATGGTCGTTGCGAGCGTATAATCCTTGTAGTAGTCCAAGTCCGCTAAAGCAGCTGCCAAGTCCGTCTCTGAAAGGGTCAGGGTTTTCACCACTTGATCACCCTTCTTCAATACAGCCTGGATGGACTTGATGGTCACACCGTCTGGTTTATCCAAATGATAAGTAGCTTTAGCACTGCGCTTCAATTCTTCCTTATCGACCTGGGTCAAAGTCAAGGTTGGCTTGTCAAGTTCTTTGGTCCCTCTTTGAATGATCTGATCTTGGGCTTGTTCAACTACTTCCTCAGAAACAGTAGGAGCATCCGCCGTTTTAACCCCCTTGATGGTCTTGTAAACCTTGGTGATTTTCTTCTTCCCATTTTTACCGGCTTGAGAAACCCTTTCTGATCCTTTTAGCAAGGTGGCATCTTGTTCGGTTACCGTCTTAAATGGAATTTCCTCATACGAAACATCCTCTGTTTGGCCTTCAATCGCCTTAGTCCCACGACTAATTTTTTCTGTCACAGGAGCTTTTACCGTTTCAGTTGTCGTGCTCACGGGCTCGCCAATCTTCTCACCATTGACCGTCTTATAAACACGACGAATCTCCTGACTACCAGCCTCGCCTTTCTGAAGAAGGCTTTCTTCATCTGTGTAATGATTGGCATCCGCTACATACTCGGTTTCATATGGAAGGATTACCGTTTCTGTCTCTGTTACCGTCCCTTCCGTTACTTGATAGGTTGGGTTCTCCGGTTGAACAGGAGCTTCTCCCACATGGCCTTCTTCTTGTGTCCCTTTGGCTTCTACCACACCTGTATAGGTTGGGTTCTCCGGT
>NZ_KV813662.1:159651-206211 GCF_001813675.1 Streptococcus sp. HMSC078D09 | reverse complement strand
GGCTTCGCCGACATGACCTTCTTCTTGTGTTCCTTTGGCTTCCACCACACCTGTATAGGCTGGGTTCTCTGGTTGAACAGGAGCTTCACCGACATGACCTTCTTCTTGTGTCCCCTTAGCCGTTACAACTGGAGAAGGACTGGGTTGAGGGGTTGGTTGGGCATCTTCTTTTGTCCCGACAGCAAGAATTTGTGAAACTGGTTCTTTAGTGACCTTGCTTTCAACGACTCTGCGAACTTCTTGTCCATCTACCACACTCACTTCTGTCAATAGGGTCCGCTCCCCATTTTGACCAGCAGTCAGCACCTTGGTTTGCCCTTTAGCTAATGTGGGATCAGCTTGTTTGACAGTTTCAAATGGCACAGGCTTAGTAGAGACTTCCAGGCTTGGTTTTTCAACTTGAGGAAAGGCTGGTGCGACTTCTGGGGTCACACGCGCTTGTGCTTCCACTTGTGGAATCCCTGTACTTGTTTTGATCGTTCCTTCTACAGAAGGTTTCGTTTCCTGCATAGCCTTTGGCTCTTGTAAGCTCGTCTTTTGGACTGACGGGTAGCGCAGATAACCAATATAGTCATAGCCGTCAATTTGAATCACGCCATTTGCAAGATCTTTGCTCGATGCGATCGCAAGATCCTGATTATAGGTGCGCAAGACTTGATTTTGTAGCGCTACGACTTCAACTGGAAGTAGAAGACTTTGTCCCATGGCTCCAATCAAAAGGACGCCCATGACCTTCTTCCGGTGCTTTTTAGAGAGTAAGAGGACCGCAAAGGAAGCAGTGGCTAGACTTAGGCCAAAGAGGGCAACTTCCTGACTTCCTGTTTGAGGAAGAACCGACTGACTTGCTTCCTTCTTCTTATAGACAAGATAGAAAGTATCTTCATTTTGATATGCTTCAGGGATTGCATGAATCACCTGTGCTTTTTCTTCAGCGGTTAGCTCTTCTTCTGTCACATATCCTAAGTGCACATGAGCAGGTAGGGTCACCTGATCTGCATGTACAGGACGAGCCCCTAACAGGCTTCCTCCTAATAAAAAGGCTCCAATGGCTACCGGACCAACACCGACAGATAATTTTCGAATCGAATATTTGGTCATTTTTTCAAACGTTTGTTTCGCTTTTTTCATCCTAAAATTCCTATATAGTAATATTTAACCCTCGAGCAGGGACCTGATTATTTTTAGAGAGGATGGGATCCTTTCCAGAAATAAGAACCTTCCCGGGATTTTTTACCTTTACCTATCTTATCTTTTTTCTTCTATTTTAGCAAGCTCTAAAACTCAAAAAAATAAACCGTTTTCTTTATAGGAAGAAAGCAACACAAAAAACGCCTCGAAAGGCGTTTGTATTATAGATCTATTTATAAGGATTGGTACAAATCATTGTATCGTTGACTAGCCGTATCCCATGAGAAGTCACGCGTCATAGCTTGCTCTTGCAGACCATACCAAGCCTGTTTGTCATTGTAGTAGACAGCCAAGGCTTCATCAACTGCCCAGTTAAACCAATAGCCAGACAAATTATTAAAGCTAAAGCCTGTTCCACTTCCATCAACAGCATTAAACGGTTGAACCGTATCACGAAGTCCGCCGACTTCATGTACTAAAGGAAGGGTTCCATAGCGCATGGCCATCATTTGAGAAAGGCCACATGGTTCAAAGCGGCTTGGCATCAAGAAGACATCTGACGCTGCATAGATTTCTTGGGCCAATTGAACATCAAAGGTGATGTTGGCTGAAAGTTTGTCTGGGTAGGCTTGACCAAACCAAGCAAAGGCATTTTCAAATCCAGGATCTCCTGTACCGAGCAAGACAATCTGAATATCCTTTTGCAAGAGTTGATGCAACTCTTCTACTACAACATCAAAACCTTTTTGACGTGTCAAACGAGAGACGATTCCAAACAAAGGTACATCATCGCGAACAGGCAGACCGACACGTTCTTGAAGAGCACGTTTGCTAGCTGCTTTACCTGAAAGATCTGAGAGACTGAAGTGATAGGTCAAGAGTGGATCCGTTTCAGGATTATACAGATCCGCATCAATCCCGTTTACAATTCCGGTCACCTTGCCAGACTCCATCCGAAGGATCTGATCCAAGCCACAACCATATTCAGCAGTCATAATCTCATGCGCATAGCTAGGAGAAACGGTTGTTACACGGTCAGCATATAGAATACCGGCTTTCATCCAGTTCAGACAATCATTCCAACGAAGCGTTCCATCTGCATAGCGTTCAAATCCAACTCCGAATAGATCCCACAACATTCCTGGGTCAAACTGACCTTGAAATTCCAAATTATGGATAGTCAATACTGTTTTAATTCCATGATAAGCTTGAATCCAACGGTATTTTTCCTTCAGCAAGAAAGGAATCATCGCCGTATGGTAATCATGGGCATGAAGAACATCTGGAATGAAGTCAACCCGTTCCATCGTTTCTAAGGCCGCGAGCTGGAAGAAGGCAAAGCGTTCCCCATCATCGAAGTCACCATAGACATGACCTCTAAAGAAATAGTGTTGGTTATCAATAAAGTAAAAGGTGACTCCATCGCGCACAATGCGTTTCACACCAACATATTGACTTCTCCAGCCAACCTTGGTCTCAAAATGCAAGACATCTTCGATTTGATCTCCAAACTTGGCCTCTACCATATCATAGTAAGGGAGGATCACGCGCACGTCATGACCACTTTTAGCTAAGGATTTAGGAAGAGCGCCAATAACGTCTCCCAATCCACCTGTTTTAGAAAATGGTGCACCTTCAGCTGCAACAAATAATAGTTTCATTAGACAATATCCTCTGTAACAATCGTTCCTTTTTTAACCACGACAGGTGCTTCTTCTGTCCCACGAATCGTCACACCAGCAGCCACTTCGACACCCTTATCCAGGATAGCATGTTCAACGATTGCATTTTCACGAACCACCACACCAGGGAAGAGAAGACTACTGCGGACCTCTGAACCTTGATGAAGGTGTACTCGACGTGAAACAACGGAGCGTTCAACGGTTCCTTCTACAATACTACCCGAAGCAAATTGAGACGATTTAATATGTGAAGTCTTGGAATAATACGTTGGTTCTTCATTCTTCACTTTCGTATACACTTTTTGATTTGGTGAAAAGAGCTTCATGAATTTTTGGTTTTCCAACATATCCAAGTTTGCCTGGTAGTAGGATTCCACTGAATGAATATTGGCAAGGTAGCCTGTATATTCAAAGGCAAAAGCATTGTATTCCACTGCCAAATCACGCAAGATATAGCGCAATTTTTGTGGGTATTCTTTCTTGGCTTCTTCTTCAATTTTTTCAATCAACCAAGGAGTGTCCACAATAAAGACATCTGTTGACATGTTGTAGACTTCGTCAGGATCCTTGCCATCAAAAAGTCTTTGCTCTGTAACATGGTCTGTTTCATCAATTTTCAAGACAGCATTGACTTCAGAGATATTTTGAAGATGCAACTTCTTATAAACCACTGTAATCGGACGATCAATGGTATTATGAAGGTGGAAAATTTGGTTGAGGTCAATATTCATTAATACATCACAGTTCAAAGCAACTGTTTGGTTGGAACCAGACCGTTTCAAATAGGTCAATAATTGTTGGTAGTATTCTGGCCCTACCGTTGTATTTTCAACTGGAGTATTATAGATTCCGAGGTAATAGTGGCTCAATAAAGTAGACAAGCCCCACTCACGACCTGAACGAATATGGTCAAAGACCGAACTAATATTTTCTTGTTGGAAAATCCCAAAAACACTACGAATACCAGCATTCGCAAGGCTAGACAATGGGAAGTCAATCAAGCGGTATTTCCCATCAAACGGTAGGGAGGCTACCGGACGATGGCTGGTCAAAGTGGACATATCATGATACCCAACTGTATTTCCTAAAATGGCTGAATATTTATCAATCTTCATCTGTTGCTACCCCCACTTTTTCATTGTAACCGACAACTTGTACTTCCTCTGTTCCATCAATCACGACACCTTCTGCAATGACTGCGCCTTCTCCAATAATCGCGCGTTTCACAACAGCTCCTTTACCGATAATGGCATTGCTCATCACGACAGCATCTTCGACAACTGCTCCTTCACGAACTTGAGCTTCTGTTGATAAGATGGAGTGTTTGACTGTACCGTCTACCGAACAACCATCGACGACAAGAGAATCTTCGATGTGGCCATTTTCCCCAAAGAAGTTCGGTGGAGAAATGAGGTTGCGTGAATAGATTTTCCAGTGACGATCGCGACTATCCAAGGCATTATTTGGATCGATATATTCCATATTGGCTTCCCAAAGAGACTCAATCGTACCAACGTCTTTCCAATAACCATTGAATTCATAAGCATAAACACTTTCGCCTGATTCTAGATACGTTGGAATGACATTTTTACCGAAGTCTGACATATCGATATCACTCTTTTCAGCAGCAACCAACATATTGCGCAGACGAGCCCAGTCAAAGATGTAAATTCCCATGGAAGCCTTGGTAGATTTTGGTTCAGCTGGTTTTTCTTCAAATTCGACAATCCGATTATTAGCATCTGTATTCATGATTCCAAAACGGCTTGCTTCCTTCAAAGGGACATCTAGGACGGCAACAGTCAAGCTTGCGTTATTATCCTTGTGCGCTTGAAGCATGTCATCGTAATCCATCTTGTAGATGTGGTCCCCAGATAGAATCAAGACATATTCCGGATTGATGCTATCGATATAGTCGATGTTTTGAAGAATCGCATGACTAGTTCCTTCGAACCACCGATTTCCTTCACTAGCTGAATAAGGTTGGAGAATAGACACACCTGTATTGATTCCATCCAAGCCCCAGCTGGAACCATTTCCAATATGGCTGTTAAGTGCAAGGGGTTGGTACTGTGTAATCACACCAACATTGTGAATTCCTGAGTTGGCACAGTTTGAGAGAGCAAAATCGATAATCCGATAGCGCCCACCAAATTGAACCGCAGGTTTCGCGATGTTTTTGGTTAATTTTCCAAGACGTGTTCCTTGCCCACCGGCAAGAATTAAAGCGAGCATTTCATTCTTCATTGACTACTTCCTCTTTTTAAAGCTTGGACTCCCTTAGAGTCAACCGATCATCATTTTTTATCTGATGTTTTAGATTTCGTTTTGCGAACCTTCCGTTTCACCTTCCAAATGCTAGCCCCTAAAGCCGGCAAAGTAAAGGTCAAAGTTTGTTCATAATCCTTCCACAGTCCATCTTGAGACTGAACTGTCGGATTGTGCTCTTTCCAGACACCTCCCCATTCTTCTAATTCTGTATTCCAAATTTCTTCATAGACCGCTGATACAGGCACACCAATCGTAAAGTCCTTGCGTTCCACTGGTGCCATATTGAAGACGCACACCAAAAGATCGCCTTTACGATTTTTCCGGATCATAGACAAGACGCTCTGATCCCGGTTATCTGCATCAATAATCTCTAAGCCATCAAAGCTATCATCAATCTCCCACAATTCCTTGTGTTCTTTGTAGAAATGATTGAGCTGAGAAGTGAAACGACGCATCTTCGCATTCATTTCATCCTCTAGATTGCCCCATTCCAGTTGCTCTTCTGACTTCCATTCTAAAAATTGACCAAATTCTGAACCCATAAAGAGTAATTTCTTACCTGGATGGCAAATCTGATAGGTCAAGAGGTTACGGAGTCCAGCAAATTGATTGTAACGATCTCCCCACATCTTATGCATCAAACTCTTCTTACCATGCACCACTTCATCGTGTGAGAATGGTAGTAAGAAGTTTTCAGAAAATGCATACATGAAACTAAAGGTTACCAGGTTAAAGTCAAATTTCCGGTAGATGGGATCTTCTTCGTAGAATCGAAGGATATCATTCATCCACCCCATATTCCATTTATAGTCAAAGCCAAGTCCACCTTCTTCTTCAGGACCCGTGATCTTTTGACCAGCAGAACTTTCTTCTGCAATCATCATGACATCTGGGTGTTCGTTCTTGATAATCGCATTCAACCGTCTAAGGAAATGAACGCCTTCGTAGTTGAGGTTTCCACCATCAATATTTGGTGTCCATGGACCGCTATCGTAGTCAAGATAGAGCATATTGCTCACAGCATCGACCCGAATCCCATCTAAATGATAGGTATCAATCCAAAACTTCAAACTAGAAATCAAGAATGACTGGACTTGATTCTTCCCTAAATCGAAGTTCAAGGCTCCCCATCCGTAGTTATGAGCACGATGTTCATCCTGGTATTCAAAGGTTGGTGTTCCATCATAATAAGCCAAGGCATCATCATTGATAATGAAATGTCCTGGTACCCAATCCACGATCACTCCGATATTGTTGAGGTGGCATTCTTCCACGAAGTCTTGAAACTCTTCTGGGCTACCATAAGTCTGCTCGAGTGCAAAATATCCCATGAGCTGATAGCCCCAACTCAAGCCCAATGGATGGGCCATCACTGGCATAAATTCCACGTGGGTGTAGTTCATCTCCACCAAATATGGAATCAATTCTTCTTTTAGTTGTTTGAAGGTATAGGAACTGTGATCCTCATTACGTTTCCACGATCCTGCGTGAACCTCATAAATATTAACAGGTCGTTCCTTAAAACCAAGTTTTTTGCGGCGTGCTCTCCAGAGACCATCTTTCCAGTTTTTCTCTGGAATGGTCTTAATAATAGATCCTGTATTGGGTCTCTTTTCCATCCATAATGCTAGAGGATCGATTTTTTGCACCTGATGACCATTTTGTCGAGTCACCAAATACTTGTATATATCTCCCTCTTTTGCATCGGAACAGAAGACTTCCCAGACGCCTCCTTCATTACGAACCATTGGAATTTTACGAGCTTCCCAATCAGTGAAATCACCAATCAGATCCACCGCCTGAGCATTGGGAGCCCAAACACGGAAGGTAAAGCCTTCTTGTTCTCCCCTTGTTTCCTTGTGAGCTCCTAAGTACTCTTGAAGATGGAAATTATCCCCTCTTCCAAATGTCCATAAGTCTGTGCTTCTATCCATATACTCACCTCTTTGCTTTTTGAAAGCGTTTTCTATTTGGTATTATTCTACTATAAAATCACTTAATTTTCAAGTTGATTCCTGTAAAATCATGTAAAATTATCAGGAAAAGTTTTTCCATTTTCTTTCCCGAACCTTTTCGATCCTTCCTTGGTCATCCTCCTTATCTTACTTACGATTATACTATATATACGAGGAAAATCAAACAAAAACCGAACATTTAAATCACTATTTTTATTACTAACTAGTTTATTACGAATAAAATGAACATTTTTATGAACAATGTAAAAAAAGACTAAGACAGATTTGTCTTAGTCTTGTTGAATTCTTAGTCTACGTTCACGTATTCTTTTGAAAGTTCAAGAACTTCTTCCATTGTTGAACATTCAGTAAGAGCACGGTTAGCGTATTCTTGCATTTTAGCTGTGTCGAGTTTCTTCATCAAGCTACGTGTACGAAGGACAGATGTAGCTGACATAGAGAACTCATCCAAGCCCATTCCGACAAGAAGTGGAACAGCAGTTTGGTCACCGGCCATTTCACCACACATACCAGCCCATTTGCCTTCAGCGTGAGCCGCCTTGATCACGTTGTTGATCAAACGAAGGATAGATGGGTTATATGGTTGGTAAAGGTATGAAACTTGTTCGTTCATACGGTCAGCAGCCATTGTGTATTGGATCAAGTCGTTTGTACCAATTGAGAAGAAATCAACTTCCTTAGCAAATTGGTCCGCAAGCATCGCAGCAGCTGGGATTTCAATCATGATCCCTACTTGGATATCATCTGCCACAGCAACACCTTCAGCAAGCAATTTCGCTTTTTCTTCTTCAAGAATACCTTTAGCTGTACGGAACTCAGTCAACAAAGCAACCATTGGGAACATGATCCGCAATTTACCGTGGACAGATGCCCGAAGCAAGGCACGCAATTGTGTACGGAACATTTGATTACCAGTTTCAGAGATAGAAATACGCAAAGCACGGTAACCCAAGAATGGGTTCATTTCTTTAGGAAGATCGAAGTAAGGAAGTTCTTTATCCCCACCAATATCCATTGTACGAACGACAACAGGTTTACCGTTCATACCTTCAAGAACAGCTTTGTAGGCTTCGTATTGGTCATCTTCTGTTGGGAAGTCTTGAGAATCCATGTACAAGAATTCTGTACGATAGAGACCAACTGCCTCTGCACCATTATCGTTTACACCTTCAACGTCTTTAGGGGTACCGATGTTGGCAGCCAACTCGAAGTGTTTTCCATCAGCAGTCACTGTTTGAGCATCTTTAAGGAGAGCCCATTCAGCTTTTTGTTTGGCATAAGCTTCACCAGCTGCTTTGAAGGCTGCGATTTGTTCTTCAGTAGGGTTGATCACCACTTCACCAGTGATCCCTGAAACAGCCAAAACATCACCATCTTTGACAAGTTCTGTAATGTTATTTGTACCCAAAACAGCTGCGATTTCAAGTGTACGCGCCATGATAGCTGAGTGACTGGTACGTCCACCGATGTTAGTAACAAAGGCTTTTACGTACTTTTTGTTCAACTGAGCTGTATCAGATGGTGTCAAGTCATGCGCTACCACGATTGCTTCTTCATTGATAGAAGCAGGGTTTGGCAATTTCTTACCAAGCAAGTTGGCAAGGACACGTTTGGTAACGTCGCGAATGTCTGCTGCACGTTCTTGCATGTAAGGATTGTCTTCCATTCCTTCAAAGATTGCAATGAACATGTCAGTGACTTCTTTCAAGCCAGCCTCTGCATTGATTTTTTTCGTACGAATCGTTTCTTTGATCTGACCAATCATTTCAGGGTCAGCGAGAACCATCATATGCGCATCAAAAACTTGCGCTGCTTCTTCACCAAGGCTTGCTACTGCATTCTCCCGAATAAGAGAAAGCTCGTTTTGTGAAGCTTCAAGAGCTGCATCCAAACGAGCTTCTTCTGCACTTGTATCTTCGACTGAAACAGTCTCAAATGATAAGTCTGGTTGAATGAGCAAATATGCCTTAGCAACGGCAACACCGTCAGATGCTGCAATTCCTTTTAGCATTTTTGTCATATTTTTAAGCCAATCCTTCTTTAGTCATTGTTTCTGAAATAGCTGCGATTGCATCATCAGCGTCAGCACCTTCAGCAGAAATTACAACGTCAGCACCTTGACCAACACCAAGGCTCATAACACCCATGATTGATTTCAAGTTAACTGATTTACCTTTGTATTCAAGAGTGATGTCTGATGCAAATTTGCTAGCAGTTTGAACCAACAAAGTTGCTGGACGTGCGTGGATACCTGTTTCTGCCACGATGTGGAAATCTTTAGAAGCCATAATTGGACTCTCCTTTTAAAAAATAGTTTTTGAGTTACCTTTTGATAACCCTTACAATTTGGTATTATATCATCTTTTGAAATTTTTTTCAAGATTTTTATCACTGACTTACAGAAAAAGACTGCGAAAAATCCCAATTTAGATACATTCTAAGAAGTACCTGAAGAATGGAGAAAATATCTTTTCAATTTTCTACTATATTATAAGTAACATTTTCCTCCGCTTTCAAATAAAAAGAAGCAAGTGTACCACAGGATATTGATTCACAAAAAAATTATAACTAATTAAAGATGCTTTAAAGCCTATTCCTATCCCATTTCTTGGAATTTCTCAATTTCCGTTCACCACAATATATTGTGTTTTAAAAACCCCATTTCATATCTTTGCACAATATTTAGTTTTATTTTGTTGACAAGTTGCTGGATTTTGTTTATACTGTTTACAGATTTATATTTCGATAGGAGAACGAAAAAGAAATGGTAACCATTTATTCAAAAAATAATTGTGTTCAATGCAAAATGACCAAGCGATTCCTCGATAGCAATCATGTGGAATACCGCGAAATTAACTTAGATGAACAGCCAGAATTTGTAGAGCATGTTAAGAACCTTGGCTTCAATGCTGCTCCAGTTATTCAAACACCGGATGAAGTATTTTCTGGTTTTCAACCAGCTAAGTTGAAGAAACTTTCTTAATAAACACAGTATTTTGCTTAAATAGGGTCTAGCGTTAGCAACCTAACACTAGACTTTTTACTTGGAAAGAGAGGACTTCTCCTCTTCATTTTTTTGAACTAGAAAAGGATTATTATGGGATTAAAATCTCTTGAAGATGTGACGTATTTTCGTCTTAACAATGAAATCAACCGTCCAGTAAACGGCCAAATCATGCTTCATAAAGATAAAGAAGCTTTGGATGCGTTCTTTAAAGAAAATGTTGTACCAAATACTAAAACCTTTGACTCGATTACAGACAAGATTCAGTACCTTCTCGAGCACAATTACATTGAGAGAGCTTTTATCGAGAAATACCGTCCTGAATTTTTAGAGGAATTGGCCCAATTTATCAAAGATCAAAACTTCCAATTCAAGTCCTTCATGGCGGCCTACAAATTCTATAACCAATACGCTTTGAAAACAAATGATGGAGAATACTATCTTGAAAGCATGGAAGACCGTGTCTTTTTCAATGCTCTCTATTTTGCTGATGGAAATGAAGCTATCGCGCGAGACATCGCAAACGAAATTATCCACCAACGCTACCAACCAGCTACTCCTTCTTTCTTAAACGCTGGACGTGCCCGCCGTGGGGAATTGGTATCATGTTTCTTGATCCAAGTAACCGATGATATGAATGCGATCGGACGTTCCATCAACTCTGCCCTTCAACTGTCTCGTATCGGTGGTGGGGTTGGGATTTCTCTCAGCAACCTTCGTGAAGCTGGAGCACCAATCAAAGGGTATGAAGGAGCCGCTTCTGGAGTGGTTCCAGTTATGAAACTCTTCGAAGATAGCTTCTCTTACTCTAACCAATTGGGACAACGCCAAGGGGCTGGGGTGGTTTACCTCAACGTCTTCCACCCAGACATCATCGCCTTCCTTTCAACTAAGAAAGAAAATGCTGATGAAAAAGTTCGGGTGAAGACTCTCTCACTTGGGGTCGTCGTGCCAGACAAGTTCTACGAGTTGGCGCGTAAGAATGAAGAAATGTACCTCTTCAGCCCATACTCTGTGGAACGTGAATACGGAGTACCATTTAACTACATCGACATCACTGAAAAATACGATGAGTTGGTTGCTAATCCAAATATCCGCAAGACTAAAATTAAGGCACGTGATTTGGAAACTGAAATTTCTAAATTGCAACAAGAATCTGGCTATCCATATGTAGTCAACATTGATACTGCTAACCGGGCAAACCCTGTTGATGGAAAAATCATCATGAGTAACTTGTGTTCAGAGATCCTTCAAGTTCAAGAACCAAGCTTGATCAACGATGCCCAAGAATTTGTTCAAATGGGAACAGACGTCTCCTGTAACCTTGGTTCAACCAACGTAGTTAACATGATGACTTCACCTGATTTTGGTCGTTCGATTCGTGCCATGGTTCGTGCTTTGACCTTCGTTACAGATAGCTCTCATATCGTAGCCGTTCCAACTATTGACCACGGAAATAAACTGGCGCATACCTTTGGTCTTGGAGCCATGGGACTTCATAGCTACCTTGCCCAACAATTGATCGAATACGGATCACCGGAGTCTATTGAGTTTACGAGCATCTACTTCATGCTCATGAACTACTGGACTCTCGTAGAATCAAACAACATTGCGCGCGAACGTGGTGTTACCTTCCACAACTTCGAAAAATCTGATTATGCCAATGGTACTTACTTTGATAAGTACACGACTGGAGAATTTGTACCAAAATCTGATCGCGTCAAAGAACTCTTTAAAGATATCTTTATCCCAAGTGCTGAGGATTGGGCAGAACTGCGTGCTAAAGTTCAAGCAGATGGTCTTTACCACCAAAACCGCCTAGCTGTCGCACCAAATGGATCTATCAGCTACATCAATGACGTATCTGCTTCTATCCACCCAATTACACAACGGATTGAAGAACGCCAAGAGAAGAAAATCGGTAAGATCTACTACCCTGCAGCAGGATTGTCAACGGAAACGATTCCTTACTACACTTCTGCCTACGACATGGATATGCGAAAAGTCATCGATGTCTATGCTGCTGCAACTGAGCATGTAGACCAAGGTCTTTCACTGACTCTCTTTATGCGCAGCGATATTCCAAAGGGTCTTTACGAATGGAAAACTGAAAACAAACAAACCACTCGTGACTTGTCTATCCTTCGGAACTACGCCTTTAACAAGGGTATCAAGTCTATCTACTACGTCCGTACCTTTACAGATGATGGTGGAGAAGTTGGCGCCAACCAATGTGAAAGCTGTGTCATCTAATCCGCTATCCTAGATAGCTATCAAAAGTCGGTTCGCCGACTTTTTGTGCGGTATTCTATCAATTTATGGTAGAATAGTAACGATTGAATGAATAGAAAAAGAAAGTGATGCAAATGGAAACATACTACAAAGCCATTAACTGGAATGCGATCGAAGATGTCATCGATAAATCGACCTGGGAAAAACTGACAGAGCAATTCTGGTTGGATACACGTATCCCTTTGTCAAACGACTTGGATGACTGGAGAAAGTTATCTAATAAAGAAAAAGACCTAGTTGGTAAAGTCTTTGGGGGATTAACTCTTCTAGATACCATGCAATCTGAAACAGGTGTTCAAGCCCTTCGTGCGGATATTCGTACTCCCCATGAAGAAGCTGTCTTTAACAACATCCAATTTATGGAATCTGTCCATGCTAAGTCATACTCTTCTATCTTTTCTACTTTGAATACCAAGTCAGAAATCGAAGAGATTTTCGAATGGACCAACACCAATCCTTTCCTTCAAAGGAAGGCAGAAATCATCAACGAAATCTATCTCAATGGGACTCCCCTTGAAAAGAAAGTCGCCAGCGTTTTTCTTGAGACCTTCCTCTTCTACTCTGGTTTCTTCACACCTCTCTACTATCTTGGAAACAACAAATTGGCCAACGTAGCTGAGATCATCAAGTTGATCATTCGGGACGAATCAGTTCACGGAACCTATATCGGCTACAAGTTCCAACTTGGATTTAACGAATTACCAGAAGAAGAACAAGAAAAACTCAAAGAATGGATGTATGACCTGCTCTATACCCTCTATGAAAATGAAGAAGGCTATACAGAGAGCCTCTATGACGGTGTGGGCTGGACAGAGGAAGTCAAGACCTTCCTTCGCTACAATGCTAATAAAGCCCTCATGAACTTGGGACAAGATCCACTCTTCCCAGACTCAGCGGATGACGTCAACCCAATCGTTATGAACGGAATCTCAACCGGTACATCTAACCACGACTTCTTCTCTCAAGTCGGAAATGGTTACCTTCTCGGTGAAGTAGAAGCCATGCAGGATGACGATTACAATTACGGACTATAAGAAGAAAAACCTTTCCAGACGGAAAGGTTTTTTTGCCACAATTTTTTTCTAATTGGATCTGCTTCTTTTTTAAAAAAAGAGGTTGGACAAAGATCCAACCTCTCCATTATTACAATTTACCTGATACGGCATCCAACAATTCTTGGATTTTCGCTTGGTTGCTTCCTCCTGCCATGGCCATGTCTGGTTTACCACCACCACGTCCATCGACGATTGGAGCCAATTCTTTGATCACATTACCTGCATGGATCTCTTTTGTCTTGCTGGCTACAAGGACATTGACCTTGTCACCGATGGCTGCGACAAGAACAAGCACATCAGAGTAGTCTTTTTGTTTCCAGTTATCGGCAAAGGTACGAAGAGCACCTGCATCTGATACAGAAACTTGGCTGGCAATGTAACGGTGGCCATTTGCTTCTTGAACATTCTTGAAGACATCGCCTGCTGCTGCTGCTGCTGCTTTTTCCTTCAATTCTGCATTTTCTTTTTGCAATTGACGGAGTTGTTCTTGAAGTCCTTCAACCTTGTGAGGTACTTCTTTGAGTTGAGGTGCTTTCAAGGTTGCTGCGACTGCTTTCAGTGCATCTTCTTGTTCACGATAAGCTTCGAAGGCTTCCTTACCAGTCACTGCCAAGATACGACGAGTTCCTGATCCGATCCCTTCTTCTTTGACAATCTTGAAGAGTCCAATTTCAGAAGTATTGCCTACGTGGGTACCACCACAGAGCTCAACAGAGTAGTCCCCGATAGTGACTACGCGAACTTCCTTACCGTATTTCTCACCAAAGAGGGCCATAGCTCCCATTTCTTTAGCAGTATCGATATCTGTTTCAATCGTTTCGACTGCGATCGCTTCCCAAATCTTTTCATTGACTTGTTGCTCAATAGCACGCAATTCTTCTGGAGTCACGGCTTGGAAGTGGGTAAAGTCAAAGCGAAGGAATTCTACTTCATTGAGAGATCCTGCTTGGGTTGCGTGGTTACCAAGGATATTGTGAAGAGCCGCATGGAGCAAGTGAGTTGCAGTGTGGTTCTTCATGACACGATGACGACGATTGGTATCGATCGCCAAAGTGTATTCTTGGTTCAAGGCAAGAGGAGCAAGAACTTCAACAGTATGAAGTGGTTGTCCATTTGGTGCTTTTTGAACGTCTGTCACAGTCGCTACGACGTTTCCTGCAGCATCCAAGATTTGACCATGGTCCGCAACTTGTCCACCCATTTCAGCATAGAATGGAGTTTCTGCAAAGATCAGTGATGCAGTTCCTTCTGAAACAGCTTCTACTTCTGCATTATCTGCTACGATAGCCACCAACTTAGAAGGCAATTGACTAGCATTGTAGTTGAAGCTACTTTCAACTGTAATGTTTTGAAGGGTTTCATTTTGCATCCCCATGGATCCACCTTTGACAGCAGATGCACGCGCCCGTTCTTGTTGTTCCTTCATAGCTGCTTCAAAACCTTCACGATCGACTGTCATTCCAGCTTCTTCAGCGATTTCTTCTGTCAATTCTACTGGGAATCCGTATGTATCATAAAGTTTAAAGACATCTTGACCAGCAATCACTGTTTGACCTTTGGCTTTCAAGTCTTCAACGATGGTTTGGGCAAAGTGTTGACCAGAATTCAAAGTACGAGCAAATGACTCTTCTTCACTCTTGATAATTTTTTCGATAAAGTCTTGTTTTTCAAGTACTTCTGGGTAGTAACTTTCCATGATCTTCCCAACGGTTGGAACCAATTTATACAAGAAGGTTCCTTCAATCCCCAATTTTTGACCATGCATGGAAGCACGACGGAGGAGACGACGAAGAACGTAACCGCGTCCTTCATTACCAGGAAGAGCCCCATCTCCAATCGCAAATGAAAGCGAACGGATGTGGTCAGCTATCACCTTGAAGCTCATGTTATCGCCATCTGGATCATAGGTTTTACCAGACATCTTTTCTACTTCACGGATGATTGGCATGAAGAGGTCTGTTTCAAAGTTAGTCTTCGCCCCTTGGATAACGGCTACCAAACGTTCCAAACCAGCACCCGTATCAATGTTCTTGTGTGGCAATTCCTTGTATTCGCTACGAGGAACAGCAGGGTCAGCGTTAAATTGTGACAAGACAATGTTCCAAATTTCGATGTAACGGTCGTTTTCGATATCTTCTGCAAGCAGACGAAGACCGATATTTTCAGGGTCAAAGGCTTCTCCACGGTCAAAGAAGATTTCTGTATCTGGCCCAGAAGGTCCCGCACCGATTTCCCAGAAGTTGTCTTCGATTGGGATTAAGTGACTTGGATCTACACCAACAGCGATCCAACGGTTGTATGAATCTTTGTCGTCAGGGTAATAGGTCATGTAAAGTTTGTCTTTAGGGAAATCAAACCATTCCGGACTTGTCAAAAGCTCATAAGCCCAAGTAATGGCTTCATCACGGAAGTAATCTCCGATAGAGAAGTTCCCCAACATTTCAAACATGGTATGGTGACGAGCAGTCTTCCCTACGTTTTCGATATCGTTGGTACGGATAGCTTTTTGAGCATTAGTAATCCGTGGGTTTTCAGGTTTGATGGTTCCATCGAAGTATTTTTTAAGAGTGGCAACCCCTGAGTTAATCCACAAAAGCGTTGGGTCGTTTACTGGAACCAAGCTAACAGATGGTTCTACAGAGTGGCCTTTGCTTGCCCAGAAATCAAGCCACATTTGACGGACTTGTGCACTAGATAATTGTTTCATATTTTTCTCCTAATTTTTTTAAGATTAATTTGCGCTAGCTTCTAACATTTCGACATAATCGATGGCGACACAAAGTGAGATGACTAAATCAGCGTATTCTTCCTCATACACCGATACTTGGTAGGTAGAGGTTAGATGAAAGAGTTCCTTGCTAATCTCAGCGACGATTTGATCCCGATCATCAAACAATTTGAATTCTAGGTCCCAGATATTTCCCTGTACCCGAAGTCCCAAATCTTCGATATCGTATTTATCCCTGAAGAGCGTCAGCTTTTTATGGATAAAAAAGCAATCCCCATCCTTCAACTCAACCACAAACTTGGGAAGAAAGCTGATTGTTTTTTTGGTGATATGGCTCACTTCTTGTCCATTCTTATCGTAGATGGTAAAAGTCTTGGGAATCTTAAGAAAAGATCCTTCAACCTGGTACTCAACATTTCCCAACTCATCTTTGATATCGAACCGCTCGCCACCCAATCGAAATTTTTGTTTCACTTGATAGGTTCGCATCTTTTGATCTCCTTTAAAAAGCTCCAGACAACTGCCCATAAACAAAAGACAAGCCACTAAACGAAGGGCGAAAAACCGCGGTACCACCTTCATTCAATGAACTTGTCATTCTTCATTTTATATGCAATTGTCTCAGCCGAGTAGCAAAATCATTTCTCTTCCATGGCTCGCACCCCCGCCACTTCTCTGATTCCGAGTAACAATGATTTATTCTCAACTATTTCATTATACAAGTTCCAAAAGGAACAGTCAACTATTTTTTAGATGATGAGCTGCTATCACTTGTTTCAACACCGATATTTTGCAAATATTGGTTGAATGTTGATTTGAAGGCATCATCTTTGACCTTGATATTGGCATTGGTCATCGCTTTTGCAATAATACTACGGATGTAGTTAGTATCTTGCTTACGACCGTCAACAATGATCTCTTTCAAACGTTTTTCGTATTTCTTCCAGTCAGAACCTTTTTCTGTCTTCTTATTCAATTTGACAATATAGTAGCTAGCAGAATAGTTTTGACCTGCTGAAACTGTGATCACATCTGAAATACCGTTTTCATCCAACTTAAAGGCTGCTTCTTTGACTTGAGATGGGATATCTGCTGTTCCTGAATCGAACTTAACTTCGCCACCTTTGTCTTTTGTAGCAGTATCTGTCGAATTGTCTTTGGCGATTTGGGCAAAATCTGCACCTTCCGCTTTAGCTGCTTCCAACACTTCTTTTGCTTTGTCTTCTGAATCCAACTTGATAATTTGTGCTGTTACTTCTGGTGTGTAAGATTCAAAAGCCGCCTTGTAGTCAGACTCTTTGATATCTTTCTTAGCCGCTTGGTTGACTGCATATTCCAACAACATATTGCTACGGATTTGTTTCTTCGCTGTTTCTTCCGTCAAGCCTTGTTGCGCCAAGTATGCATCGAATTGGTTACCTAATTGTTTCTTTTGTTTAGCCAATTCTTTATCGACTTCTTTATCAGAAACTTTTGATCCATATTCTTTTTCAAAGACTTTATTGATGGTCATTTGGAAAAGAACTTGTTGAGCACCTTGGTTGGTTTTGATTTCATTATAGAAATCAGAAACTGTGATCGTGTCCCCTTTCATGGTCACGATATCTTTGTTTGTGCCATTGGCACACGCTGCTAGTGTTACGACTGATAGCAAGGTCACAGCACCCGCTACAAGTTTTTTCTTCATGAAAATTATTCTCCGTTCCTTTTTAAACTTATTCTATTTTACCACAAATTAGAGAGAATACCTTAAATTTACCTAAAAAGAGCTAGGATCTGGCAAGGTTACCGTCTCTGCATTTTTCCGAATCATCAAAATACCATCTCCAAGTGGCACCAAACTAGCGGTCAAATCTGGATGATTGAGAGTCGCATGAAAGAGATTTTGAAGCCCCCGGTAAATGGTTCGTTGCCCACGACGCACTTCCATGATGTCCTTGGCAACATCTCCTCCTTGGAAAATATCATCCAGTACCACGATTCCCCCAACCTCTAAGAGTTCGAGAATTCGTGGCAAAAAGACGATGTATTTAGACTTAGCAGAGTCCATAAAGACAAAGTCATAAGTCTCTGTTAAATCCTGCAAGACATCTACTGCATCTCCTTCAAGCAAGGTGATTTGTTTTCTTTGATCGTATTTAGCCAGATTTTCCTTGGCAAAGCCAATCATCTCTTCATTCCGATCAATAGTGGTAATTTGTGCATCGGGAGCATTTTCAGCCATTAAGAGCGCTGAAAACCCAATTGCCGTCCCAATTTCAAGGATTTTCTTTGGTTGTAGGGCTTGCAGGAGTAGTCTAAAATAAGCTACCGTTTCATGCGGAATAATCGGAATATTTTCCTTGCGGGCAAATGCTTCTAACTCCTCCAAGGCACCTACTACCGGTTTTTGACGCGTGCGCATAAAGTCAACGATCTCGTCTTTAACCACTGGCCGGCGCATATTGTGGTTGGCATTTTTACTATAAGACTCTACCATCTTATGCGAGTCCTAATTTTTCTACTAGGGCTTCAAATTCATTCAACCGACGTTCGAAGACCGCAAAGGCTGCGTCCAAATAGTCTTCTTTTTCCATATCCACACCTGCTTTACGGATGACGTTGAGTGGATAATCAGAGTTTCCGGCCTTCAAGTAGTCGATATATTTATCACGATCTTCTTGTGTTCCATGAACAATTTTTTCAGCTAAGGCTGAAGCTGCTGCAAACCCTGTTGAATATTGGAAAACATAGTAGTTATAGTAGAAGTGAGGAATCCGAGCCCATTCATACTGGATTTCAGGGTTGTCATCTTTTGAAAGACCATAGTATTTTTCATTGAGCTCTGCATAAAGGTTGTTCAAGAACTCACTAGTCAATACCGTACCTTCTTGGTCTGCTTTGTGAATGGCATGCTCAAATTCGGCAAACTGAGTTTGACGGAAGACGGTTCCACGGAAGCCATCCAAGAAGTGATTCAAAATAGCAAAACGAGTTGCATCGTCTTCTACTTCTTCTAACAGACGTTCGGTCAGTATATTTTCATTGGTTGTAGAGGCGATTTCGGCAAGGAAGATGGAATAGTCCCCATAGACATAAGGCTGGGTTTCACGGGTATAGCTAGAATGCATACTGTGACCAGTTTCATGCACCAAGGTGAAGAGATTATCCAATGTATCTTGCCAGTTCAACAACATGAAGGCATTGGTATCATAAGAACCACCTGAATAAGCACCTGATCGTTTTCCTTGGTTGACATGCACATCAATCCACCGTTCGCTAAAGGCACGTTTCACACGAGAAAGGTAGTCCTCACCCAAAACGGCCAAGACTTCTTCTGCTTTGGCCAACGATTCTTCATAGGTAAACTTGTAGTCTGTATCGGATAATGGCGTATACATATCGTACATCTTCAAGTCTGAGATTCCAAGAATTTTTGAACGCAATTGCACATAACGTTGCAAGAGTGGCAAATGTTTGTTCACAGCTGCTACCAAGCTATCATAAACACTTTCTGGTACAAAGTTTTCAGAAAGGGCCGCTTCACGGGCAGATGAGAATTTGCGAACTTTGGCATTAAAGTTGTGAACTTTCACATTGGTTTGCAAGGTTTTAGCATAGGTATGTTGGTACTGTTCATAAACCTTGTAGAGGCCTTCGTAAGCTTCTTTACGAACGGCACGATCTTTTGATTCTACCAAAGAAATATAGTTTCCATGGGTTAATTGAACTTCTTCGCCCTTGTCATCATGCACAGTTGGGAAAACAATATCTGCATTGTCCAAGATTTCAAAGGTTTCCCCACCAGCCGCAAAGATCTCACCAGCTCCTGCAAGTAATTCCTCTTCTTTTTGAGACAAGACATGTTCTTTTTTCTCTAGCAAACGATCAAAATAATGACCATATTGTTCCAAGGCCGGAACCTCACTCACAAAAGCTTTGTACTGCTCATCCGTAATGGCCATGAATTCAGGCTCATAGAAGGCAAAGGTTTCACCCAACAAGCTATAAAGAGACATCCCTTTTGATTGGTACTCTTGGTATTTAGCCACACGTGTATCTTGGTCATTTTTCATATGAGCATAGACGTAGACCTTTTCCAAACGACGGCTCAATTCCAAATATGCATTGGTTGTATCCAAAAGTGTTTGCGCTGAATCCAATAAATGACCAGCATAGTGGCTTGCTGCTTTAATATCTGCAGCTAAGCTAGCTGCTTCTTCTTCCCAAGCTTGATCTGTCGCAAAAATTGTCGACAAATCCCATTGGTATTTTTCATCAATTTCATTACGTTGTTTTACCATTTCGATTAATCCTCCAATGGTACTATTTTAGCATAAAAATGAACATTTCGGGAGGATTTCTATCTTAGAAAGTTAGCTTTTCTGTTGAGCATAAAAACGTGGGGGATAGAGGATCTGAACAGGTTGGATCCCTTGCGACTGATAATAGGTCATAAACTGCTGGTAGTAATCTTCTACATCCTCTTCAATTTGAAGCAAGTTCTGTGAAAGGATCGGACGACAAAGAGGATAAAAGAAATCTAGCTCCAGTTCCATCAGATGGTGTCCCTGTAAATAGAGTTCTTCCTGAAGCTTCAGCCACTTTGGGTGACGATAAAAGAGTTGCTGCTGTATATAGGTTAAAAATGTACGATCGAGCTCGACTGCCATTTGTTGCATGGGTTGCGAAAGATAAGGAATCCGTAAAACTTCTAGTAAGGACCTTTGACCAAAAGGGAAAATTTCTGTTTGATAATGCAATCGCCCTCTCAAATCCTCATGGATGAGGTATTGCAGACGTAGCTCTTTCTTTGTCAAATCCAATTCCCAAAGATGGAACCCGCGATTCTGACTAAAATAAAGAAAGCCAGCCTGTAGCTTTGTTAGTCTTTCCTTGAGCCACAACTTTTTACCAAGTAACCAATAGACCTGGTAACCGTTGGCTCTATACGCATCGCTTCTCTCCTTCAAGCGTTCTAAAGATAGGGGGCTGCACTGCACTTCCAAAGCTAAATTCTTGTCTACTACCAAAAGATCAGCAATTTGTTGAAAATCTGCTAAATAACTTTCTACTTCTGTATGAGACTCCTTAGAGGCCCAATCATAAAGACTGGCTTTCAATTCCAGATGTTCAAAACTCTCAGCTTCGTGATGGTAGGGACAATGCTGTAATTTTACATGAGCAAAATGAGCCCGTAGAACCGAGCCATTTTTTAGACGCACTGGACTATGACAAGCTAAGCAATAGAAGGGACCTTCTGTCACAGCTGGGATCTCTTCCATACAGTTCCACCGCTTTTGATTGTTATCCATAGCAATAAACATAGCCCCACCTCCTCATCTATATCATTCGAAAAAAATAAGAAAAAGGCTGGAAATTTCCAACCTTTTTTTGCTATTATTCGTCAGAATCTGAGTCTGAATCGTCACTAGAATCATCAGCAACAGGAGATTTACTCAATTCTTTCTGCATATCTTTCATTTCTTTACGAGTACTTTCCAACTCTTCACGAGCATCTTTCAAGATTTCGATCAAAGCTTCACGGTCTTCTTTAGGAACGACTGTGCTATCTGAACCGATGCTTTCCAAGCCTTCATTAAAGATATCTTTTTGGTTTTCTAATCCTTGCTTTAAGGTACTAATCATTGCATCGTATTGTTCTTTTGCAGAACCTGTCACAGAAGTACCTGCTTCTTCAGTAATAGAAACAGATTGATCCATTAATTTTGCAAACAACTTTTTAAAGTCTCCAACTGTTTTAGCCTTGCTGATTTCAGCGTCTGTTAAGAGGCTAGAAGATGAAGTCTCTTCTGAATCTGTTGAAGTATCCTTGCTTTTTGAAGTGTTGGCAGATTTGCTCGTCACTTTAGTAGTTGATTGACTATTTGAAGTTTCCTTCTTTGTGTCTTGTTTATTTGAACAAGCAGCAAGGGAAACAATCGTCAAAAGAGCAGCTGTCGATAAGATCATTTTTTTCATAAAATGGTCTCCTTTATATTTATTTTACCTCATTCTACCATCGAATACTTTGACTGTCAAATTAATCACTAGTTCTTAATAATAGCAAAAAAGTTGGACAAAACACTGTGAAATCAGTGTTTCTGTCCAACTCCTCGATGATTAGTCATACAATTTTAACAATTTCATTAGTCTACTTTGCCACCAAAAAGTCCGTGAGCTTTCCCTTGGGGCATTTTTAAGGCAAAGCTCAGCAAAAAGACGATCCCTACAACCCCTGCTAAAAAGAAACTCATGACTTGGTAACCACCTCTTTCAATACAGAGGGCTGCGAGGGGTTGTAAAAGAATGGTTCCTAAATAACGAGCTCCTTGGACAATGGCCATGGCAAGAACCAAGTCTTTGCCATTCACCTGTTGGGCAATAAACCGTAAGGAGACCATAATCAAAACCATCCCTGTTGTATGCTTGGCTAAGAGAGTCATTATCACTTTTAAGAAGACAGGACTTGGAAAAGCATAGACAGCATATTGAGCGAAAATAATTCCAATTGGAAGAGCGATCAAAACCCGTAAAGGCCAGTGGTCCATGAATCGATCAGAGAAAAAGATCAAGGGGGCTTCCACTACGACGGAGATAGCCACAACTGTTGAGGCAATATGAACTGGTAGACCACTATCCATGAGCAGCTCAGGAATATAGGTATGACCAATATTTCCAACCCCTAAAGCCAAGCCAATCAACACAATAAAGAAGAGATAAGGTCCATTGTGAAGAAGAGGACGAATAGAGACAGGGTGTTTTTCCTTTTCTACGACTGTCTCTTTTTTCTTCATTCGAACCGCACTTAGGCAGAAGAGACTCAATACAATGGTGATCAAAACCGTATAATAGACAGCTTGGGGGCTAAACTGATGATAGACCCAGCCGGCTATTTGGACACCGACCGAGTAGCCAATGGTTCCCCAAACGCGAATCTTCCCAAAAGCGTATGGACTTTGCGTTGCAAATACTTCCATCATGGGAGCTGTCCCATTCAAACAGACCAGAACAATCCCATAAAAAACGGTCAGCCAAAAGAGATTGGGGGCCCAAAGAAAACCGAAGACACCACCAATGATCACACTCAGACTGAGGGTCGTCATTTTTACGATTCCAAATCGCTCATTGATATAACCAAAGAAGGGTTGGGCTACCATGGATAAGAAAAAAGCAACCGATACCAAGGTCGACACTTGGGTTGCACCATAGTGCTTTCCCATCAAATAGACAGAAATGAGGGTCGTAAAGAGAGATGTGGACATAAAATAAAAACTATAGAGCAACATATAAGCCGCATAAGAATTTCGGAATTTTTTCATATGAATCCTTTCTAAAAATATCGGAATGAGACAATGACAAAACCCAACTGACAATCAGTTAGGTTTTATTTTACTCTTTATTATAGCGCTTTTGAGCCTCTTTTTTGCGTCTCTCACGACTTTGTTTTTCAATCGAGAGAATGATGACAAGAATGAGAATTGGAATCAAGATCAGGAAGTGATCCAGCGAAAGCCATTTACTGTGCTTAGCCGTTGGCTTTTTCCCACTTGCTGTTTCTTTGACAAGCTCTGGCTTTGCCCCTTCTTCTACCTTCATATCATCTCGGATACCTTCAGACAAGGTGTAGAGATCATTATCTACTGTCAGATAGCCATCTTTTACCGCAAGGGTCGGTTCTTTAGCACCTCTTTTGACCGTTGCATAGAAGGGTTTTTCAAGTGTATAGGTCTTGCCGTCAATCTTCTGGACACCTGCATCTAGCAATTTTTTATAGCCAAAATCTTTATAGGCTTTTTCGATCAAGGCATTGCCAAACGGGTGACGGTAATATTCCCCATCTTGGTCTGCCCAATCTCCTACGCCCATAATGACAGCAATTAAGCGCTGATTGCCCCGTTTGATGGTCGCGATATAGTTGAAAGCTCCACGAGGGCTTGAACCAGTTTTCAAACCATCCACACCTTTCAAGGCATACTTGGCTCCTGGCAATGAATAATTGTAGGTATCAAAGGTTTCCTCATATGGAGTCCCTTTTTTGACCGTGACTTGTGCTTGATTGGTATAGTTTAAAATATCTGGGTATTGATTGATAAAATGATAAACCAGAATCCCTAAATCACGCGCAGTTGTCTGGTTGGCCGCATCATTTGGATAATTGTTGACCTGATAGTAGCCCTGCAAGGTGGAGATGGCCGCCCCACTCGGGTTATTCCAGACCGTATTGGTCATCCCTAATTCCTTAGCCTTGGCATTCATGCGCTCGATAAAGGCATCTGGATCATTGTTGGACATGAGATTGGCCAACATGAGGGTCGATACATTTGAGGATGGAACCACTGTCATGGTAATCAACTCAGGAATTGTGTAGTCTACCCCAGCAACAATATTATTGTTGGAGATCTCATAGATCTTTCCGATCGCTTGGTCTGAAGCGGTCGCCTTGATCACTGTATCCTTACTGATCTTGCCATTTGCCATATCTTCAAACAAGAGATAGAGCGTCATGAGCTTACTCATGCTGGCAGGATCTCTGACTTCATCGATATTGTCTTTCCAAAGAACATTGCCCGTATTTCCGTCAATAATAAGCGAAGAATGTGGACGGTTAATGGCTTGGACATTGTCATTTGGATACATCTTTTGCGCCATATCCACCAATTCATCCGCACTCGCTAGAATTGGCTGGCATAAGAGACTCATAAGGAGGCAAATATGGATCAAATATTTTTTTATCATAAACTTTTCCTTTATAACAGACTAATCAGCTGGAGGCTAAAATAAGCTTCTAGCCCTCATGCCCTTTCCTCTTGTCTCCCAGTAGATGAAAAGAGCTAATCCCAGCAGATAATTACTTGTATTGTACCATATTTTGAAGCAGAAAAAAACCTATCTGGCCCGAATAAATCGGCGATAGGTCCTGTTTTTTATCGACTTAACAAGCTCAAGGCTTCCTTATCCGCAATAATGGTCACATTTGGATGTCCTTGAAGGGCACTAGCTGGCACTTTTTCTGTCCTTTCACCCTCTACTGTACCTTTGATTGCTTGGGCTTTTGATTCCCCATAAGCAAACAAGACAATTGATTTCGCAGCTAAGATATTGGCAATCCCCATCGAAATGGCTTGGGTTGGTACATCTTCGATCTTATCAAAGAAACGAGAATTGGCCTCAATGGTAGAGTCATCCAACTGAACTAAGTGGGTCTGACTATCAAAGGATGTCCCTGGCTCATTAAAACCGATATGCCCATTGCGTCCGATTCCCAAGATTTGGAGGTCCACTGGATGCTCTTCGAGTATTTTGTTATAACGGATCACTTCTTGATCGGCAGATTCTTCTACACCTGATGGGAGATAGCTTTCTTTGAATGGTTTGGCATCAAAGAGATTTTTCTCCATGAAATACCGATAAGATTGAGGATCATCTCCCGTCAATCCTACGTATTCATCTAAGTTCACACTGATTAGATTAGACAGATCCAGATCACTTTCACGAATTTGTTTATAAAACTCAAGGGGACTGCTTCCAGTCGCAAGACCTAAGGTTTGAGCACCTTCCTTTAAAGTTTCTTTCAATATATCAAAGGCAACTTTTCCACCCTCAATTTGGTCCTTTACTTCAATAATGTTCATTGGATAGACCTCCTATTTCTCTATGCTTTTATTATATGGTATAGACCAATTTTTGTCAAGTGAAACCGCTATCTTTTTCTGGCATTTTTTTCATTTTCAAGTCGATTCGTGATATAATGAAAGGTATGATTGTATCACTATTATTCATCATTTTTTTGATCGGACTCCTTGTCTTTCTCTTATCTTTCTTGATTCATCAAAGAAAGATTCTCAAGGTCCTGATCTTTTTGATGGGAATCTGCCTGATGCTCTTAGCGGTCGGGACTACCATCTATCTACTCACAAATTTAGTATAAAAGGAGCGCAAATGAATACCAACGACTTTGACTTTGATTTGCCTGAAGAACTGATTGCCCAAACCCCTCTTGAAAAACGAGATGCCTCTAAACTCTTGATCCTTGATCGAAAAACAGGGCAATTCCAAGACCGTCATTTTGATGCAATTTTGGATGAATTGGAGCCAGGAGATGCTCTTGTCATGAACAATACGCGCGTGCTCCCTGCCCGTCTTCATGGAGTCAAACCAGAAACAGGTGGTCACGTCGAATTCCTTCTCCTTAAAAATACGCAAGATGACTGTTGGGAAGTCTTGGCAAAACCTGCAAAACGCTTAAAGGTAGGGGCTACAGTCATCTTCGGAGATGGTCGTTTGACCGCAACTGTCGAGGAAGAATTGGAACACGGAGGCCGCATCGTTCGCTTCCACTACCAAGGGATCTTTTTAGAAGTTTTGGAAAGCCTTGGTGAAATGCCACTTCCTCCCTATATTCACGAAAAGCTTGCTGACCGCGAGCGCTACCAAACCGTTTACGCCAAAGAAAATGGTTCTGCTGCAGCTCCAACGGCAGGTCTTCATTTCACCCAAGAATTGCTCCAAAAGATTGAAGCAAAAGGGGTTCACCTGGTCTATTTGACCCTTCATGTAGGCCTAGGAACCTTCCGTCCAGTATCCGTGGACAATCTTGAAGACCATGAGATGCACTCTGAATTCTACCAACTTTCTGAAGAAGCTGCTGCGACCCTTCGTCAGGTAAAAGCTGCAGGAAAACGCATTGTGGCCGTCGGAACGACTTCTATTCGAACCCTTGAAACGATTGGCAATAAATTTGATGGAGATATCCAAGCCGATTCAGGTTGGACCAATATCTTTATCAAACCAGGTTATGAATGGAAAGTCGTCGATGCCTTTTCAACCAACTTCCACCTTCCAAAATCAACTCTGGTCATGTTGGTTTCTGCCTTTGCTGGCCGTGAATTAACCCTCGAAGCATACCACCATGCTATTCAAGAACGCTACCGTTTCTTCAGCTTTGGGGATGCCATGTTCATCAAGTAAAGGAGTCTCTCATGAATAAAATTGAAAGTCGCCACCGCTTGATCCGCTCGATCATTTCTGAGCGTAGGATTCATACCCAACAAGAACTCCAAGAAGCCTTAGAAGCCAATGGCGTTCTCGTTACCCAGTCCACCCTTTCACGGGATGTCAAATCCTTGAATTTGGTAAAAATTAACGAGGGGGATAGTTCCTACTATGCCATGAACACCATCGCTCCTTCCCGTTGGGAAAAGCGCCTGCGGATGTATATGGAAGATGCCTTAGTCATGTTACGGCCCGTTCAAAACCAGGTCGTTGTAAAAACTCTTCCAGGTTTGGCCCAATCCTTTGGAGCTATCTTAGATGCATTGGAACTCCAAGAAATTGTAGCCACCATCTGTGGAGATGATGTCTGTTTGGTTATCTGCGAAGACAACCAAGGAGCTTTGGATTGCTTTGAAAAATTAAAAGAATTCACCCCACCCTTCTTCTTTAGTAAATAAAAAGTTTGGAAACCAAGTTTCCAAACTTTTTATGTTGTAGCTAAGCGTTGAATGGCTTCTCGATAGATTTCCATCGCAGCATAGAGATCGTCAATTTTTGCTCGTTCATTGGCTTGGTGCTCGGTCTGTTCTGCACCTGGGAAAAGAGCCCCAAAAGCGACACAATTTCCCATTGTCCGCGCAAATGTCGCACCACCAGAAGACATAGCTGGTGTCTTATCACCAGTTTCTTCCTGATAGACGGCCATCAAAGAGCTGACTAAAGGACTATCCAAAGGAACATATAAAGGAGCCAGATAATCAAACTCTTCATATTCCAACTGATAGCTAGCTGCAATTTCTTGCAAACGAGCTACCAAGGCATCCTTATCTGCTAAGACGGGGATCCGGATATCAATCCCGATTTCCGATTGTTCTTGATCGATCACAAGGGTCGCAAGATTAAAGGAAAGATCGCCACTTGGTTCATCTGAAATAGGGCCAAATAGAGCCTCACCAGTTGCATCCTCACCAACTGCATCTGCGATAAAGAGCAAAGCTGGATGGGGTTGGATGAGGGATAAACTTTCCGCTAAACCGACAATAGCATTCACTCCTTCAGCTGCATCTTTAGAGTGCTTGGAAACACCCAAAACAGTTACAGAATCTTCTGTTTGGCTATACTGAACCTCACTTTGATCCAAAACAGGAAGCAACTCTTCCAAACGATGACCAGCATAGGTCGCCTTGTCTGGAACAACATTGAGGGCCTGACCAGCCTGTAAGGGAAGATCATCCCAACCTGGACCATGCAATTTCACTTGTAATAAGCCTTTTTCAGCATAGGTTAATGGGAAAGAAGAATCCGGTGCAAATCCAAGATCTGCTTGCTCTTCGATTTGGTTGTAGCGGTTCATACAGCGCCACAAGGTTTCTTCATCCGTCCCAAAAATAAAGCGGATTCGTTTGGTAAACTGGATGCCATCATCCAGTAAACTCTTAACTGCATAGAGGGCAGCGAGTGACGGCCCCTTATCATCCTGCACACCACGACCTACTAGATAGTCACCGACAATGGTCGCTTCAAAAGGTGGCGTTTGCCAATCTTTTAGATCACCGGCTGGAACAACATCCAAGTGACAAAGAACGGCCAGGAGTTCTTCCCCCTGACCGATCTCTGCATATCCATAGTATCCTTCAGGATCTATATATGTTTGAAAACCTAATTCTCGAGCAAGCTCTAAGGTTTTTTCTAGGACATCTTGGATAGCTTGTCCAAACGGTGTTCCATTTTCCCCTTCGTTTAATACTGAGGGGTAAGAAATGATGGTTTGAAGCGAGTTTAAATACTGCTCTTTTACATCGTTCTTTATTCTATTTTTCATGAAACACCTACTTTATTCTATTGCAAGAATGGAACCACAGTTCCTAGTAGAAGAAGGGCAATGGTGATCACAACAATCGCTACGACCAATTTACCCATGAATTTCCACCATGCACTCAAGTCAACACGTCCAAGAGCAAGAGCTCCCATTACGATACCTGAAGTTGGTGCGATCAAGTTCAAGACACCAGATGCAGATTGGTAAGCTGTGACAATCAAGCTACCTGGTACATTGACGAATTTACCAAGAGGTGCCATGATACCCATTGTTGCACTGGCAAGACCAGATGATGATGGGATCAAGAATGACATTGGCAAGTAGAAAATGTAAGTCAAGACAATGAACAATTGAGATGAAAGACCTTTCAGTCCTTCTTCACCCCAGTGAAGAATTGTCGCAGTGATCATACCGTCGTTCATGATGACTTGGATACCACGTGCTACCGCTACGATAAGAGCAACACTCAAGAGGTCAGCTGCACCATTCATGAAAGATGAAATGATTTTATCTTCTTTCAAGCCATAAATGATACCAACAAGGATTCCCATGAAGGCAAAGAGCATAGCTGTTTGTGGGAAGTACCATGTACCAAGAGCATCTGTGTTACCGACCAATTGACCAAGTACTGGAATTTTATGGAGAGATTCGTTGAAGGTTTCAAAGAATTTAATACCCAAATCTTTGAATGGGATAAATCCAGCAACCATGATAACGAATGTTGAGATGAAGACGACCAAGACACGTTTTTGTTTCTTGTTCATTTGTGAAGGAATTTCTTCGCCACTATCAACATTGAAGTGTTTCAAATCTTCTTCACGAGTTGCATAGGTGAGAGATTTGGTTGGGTCTTTTTGAACCTTATCTGCATAACGGTATACATAGTATGTGCTAAGTCCTGTCAATACGATCCAGAAGATCACACGAAGTAAGAGACCTGAAGCACTTGAGATACCTGCAGTATCAGATGCGATAACTGTCGCAAATGGGTTCAATGTTGACGCCAAACATCCGATTTGTGATCCTAAAAGGATAATGGCTACCCCTGTCAAGCTGTCAAAACCAACGGACATCATAACAGGTACAAGAAGTGGATAGAAGGCCATGGTTTCTTCACCCATACCATAAGTTGTACCACCAAGGGCAAACAATGGCATCAAGATCAAAATCAACATTTTTTCGCGGCCTTTGTATTTACGAACGATAGAAGCAATCCCTACATCAAGGGTACCTGTTTCGTTCACAACTCCAAGGAAACCACCGACCATCAAGATGAAGAAGGCTACGTCAATCGCTGCACTAGTTGGTGCTTTACCAAGCATGGCATTGATTGGGGCCATCAAAACATCCCAAATTCCTTGAGGATGCGCTTTTACAGATTCATAACTACCTGCAATGATAGCACCTGCATCGTCAACCTTGTATTGACCGGCTGGAATAATCCAAGTTAACACTGCCATAATAGCAATGATAATTAACAATACGGAAAAAGATGAAGGCATCTTAAATCCTTTTTTCGTTTTTTCACTCATTTGTCTTCCTCCTAACGCAACAAAGTGTGAGTGATGTTTTACAAGAGCATCTTGTAAAACGCTTACCTATAGATTTATTCTATCACAATAAGCTTTAAAATACTAGTTTTTTCCTAATTTTTCATTAGTCTTTTTGGATGATTGTTCCACTTTCAGACTCAATCAAAGCGCCAAGGTTTTCAAGTGATGTAATAACTGCTTTTCCTTCTGGGCGACCATTGACGAAGGCAATGGCAGCTTCCACTTTAGGAAGCATGCTTCCTGGTGCAAATTGGTCTTGCTTGATATATTCTTCCAATTGAGCCACATTAACATGTTCCAATTTTGCTTGGTCTGGTTTGTTGTAGTTCACAAAGACATAATCGACACCAGTCAAGACGATGAAGAGGTCTGCTTCTACTAATTCAGCCAAACGTTGAGAGGCGAAGTCTTTATCGATGACCGCTTCAACACCAGATAAGCTACCATCTGCTTCTTTCACAACTGGGATACCGCCACCACCGGCTGCCACAACGACTTGACCGTCGTTCAACAAAGTACGAATGGTATTGATTTCTTTGATATCCACTGGTTTTGGTGAAGCAACAACTTTACGCCAGCCACGACCAGCATCTTCTTTGAAGGTTGCTCCAGATTTTTCAGCTTCTGCTTTTGCTTCTTCTTCTGAGTAGAAAGGACCGATTGGTTTGCTGAGGTTAACGAAAGCTGGGTCGTTCTTATCAACAACGACTTGTGTCACAACAGAAGCCACATCTTTTTCGATTCCTTCTTCATGAAGAGCATTTTGAAGAGCATTTTGAAGCCAGTAGCCAATGCTTCCTTCGGTCATAGCAACTAAAGAATCAAGTGGGAAAGCTGGGTTCTTTTCAGAGTTTGCTGCCAAGTGTTGAAGCAAGAGGTTCCCTACTTGAGGACCATTTCCGTGAGTGATGATCAAGTCATCCCCGTTTTTGATTAATTTGACTAAGTGTTTTGCTGTTTCTACAAGCGCTTCTTGTTGAGCTTGAGCAGAAGGATCAGATGAGAGAATAGCATTTCCTCCCAAAGCAACGACGATTTTTCTTGACATAAGTTTTCCCTTTCTATAAAAAATAGGGGCAGGACTAAAGCTAGCAGTCCAGCCCCTATAGCTGTTGGTATACGGTTATAAAGTCTTAAACTTTTGGAATGTACAAGTTACCAAGAGTAGCTGCCATAACCGCTTTAATTGTGTGCATACGATTTTCAGCTTGGTCAAATTGACGAGCATATTTGCTGCGGAACACTTCGTCAGTAACTTCCATTTCTTCTACGCCGAATTTTTCAGCAACATCTTTACCGTAAACAGTATTTGTATCGTGGAAGGCTGGCAAGCAGTGCAAGAAGATCAAGTCTTCGTTATCAGCTTTCTTAATCAAATCCATGTTTACTTGGTAAGGTTTCAAAAGGGCAACACGTTCTGCAAATTTGTCTTCTTCACCCATTGATACCCAAACGTCAGTGTAAAGTACGTCTGCACCTTTCACTGCTTCGTCGGCATCTTCAGTGATCAAGATATGAGCGCCACTTTCTTTTGCAAATCCTTCTGCTAATTCAACGATTTCTTTTTCTGGGAAGAGTTCTTTTGGTGAGAAGATGTGTACGTTCACACCAAGGATAGCACCTGTTACAAGAAGGCTGTTCGCAACGTTGTTACGTCCATCACCACAGTATACAAGTGTCAAACCTTCCAAACGTCCAAAGTTTTCTTGAACTGTCAAGTAGTCTGCAAGCATTTGAGTTGGATGCCATTCGTCAGTCAAACCATTCCATACTGGAACACCTGAGAATTCAGCCAATTCTTCAACCATACGTTGGCTGAAACCACGGAATTCAATACCATCAAACATACGTCCAAGAACTTTAGCAGTATCTTCTGTAGATTCTTTTTTACCAAGTTGGATGTCGTTTGCACCTAGGTATTCTGGGTGAGCACCAAGGTCAATAGCTGCTGTTGTGAAGGCAGCACGAGTACGAGTTGAAGTTTTTTCAAACAAAAGCGCGATGTTTTTACCAGCAAGATAGTGGTGTTCAATGTTGCGTTTTTTAAGGTCTTTCAAGTGAGCTGAAAGTCCGATAAGGTATTCTAACTCTGCACGTGTAAAGTCTTTTTCTGCCAAGAAGCTACGTCCTTGGAACACTGAATTTGTCATTCTAATTGTCTCCTATTTTCTTTCTAGTATTGATCAGTAAGAAGAAAGAGCTGATCCTCAACGACCAGCTCTCGGTCTTCTCTATTAGATTTCTTCACGTTCAAATGGCATTGACATACAACGAGGTCCACCACGACCGCGAACCAATTCACTTCCGCGGATCTTAATCAAACGAAGTCCGTATTCTTCTAATTTCTTGTTTGTGACTGTGTTACGATCGTATACGACTACCACACCAGGTGCGATTGTAAGAGTATTTGATCCGTCGTTCCATTGTTCACGTGCAGCAGCAACGACGTTGCCACCTCCACATGGAATCAATGTAACTTTTTCAACACCAAGGTTTTCAGCAAGCAATTCAGCCAAATCACCTTTTTCTTCAACGATCTTCAATTGTTCGTTTTCATAAGTTACAGAGAAGACGCGAAGGTTACCTTGGATTTCTGGGTGGATGGTGAATTTATCGTAGTCCACCATTGTGAATACTGTATCCAAGTGCATGAATTTACGGTTGTTAGCAAATTCGAAGGCCAATACTTTCTTGAAGCCAACGTTCTTCTTGAAGATGTTTACCAACAATTTTTCGATTGATGCAGCATCAGTACGTTGTGAGATACCAACTGCCAATACATCTTTAGAAAGTACCAACTCATCTCCACCTTCGATACGAGTATCTTCTTCACGGTTGTAGACAAGTTCAACTTTTCCACCGTAAACTGGGTGGTATTTGAAGATGTATTTACCATACAAAGTTTCACGGTTACGTGTATCTGCGTACATGTGGTTCAATGATACTGCATTACCAATTGTTGCAAATGGGTCACGTGTGAAGTACAAGTTTGTCATTGGGTCGATAGCAAATGGATAGTCAGATTCAACAAGGTCTGTCAATCCTTTTGCTTCTTCAGGAATTTCTGGAAGTTCAGCTTTTTGAACCCCTTCCATTGTTTTTTCAACCAATTCTTGGTTGTCTTCAATGCTGTGAAGCAATTCACGGATCGCAATTTTTGTTTGGCGTCCACGAATGTTCGCTTCTTCAAGGTATTCTTCGATGAACTGATCACGAATTTCTGGAGAAGTCAATGATTCAGCAGCCAACTGCTCAAGATAAAGTACTTCGATTCCTTCGTTACGAAGTGCTTGAGCAAAATTGTCGTGTTCTTTTTGAGCATCTTCCAAGAATGGAATATCATCAAAAAGAAGACGCTCTAGATAGTCAGGCATCAAGTTTTCCAACTCTTTACCTGGACGGTGCAACATTACTTTTTTCAGTTTTCCAATTTCTGAGAAAACATGAATTGGGTGTGTAGACATCTATAGTCCTCCTTTTTTCTTTGAGCTTGTTCACAAGCTTATTACAATTGTTATTATATTCTTTATTGGTACCGCTTTCACAAAGGATTCTACTTTTTGAATGCAAAGAATTTGGCGTTTTTTTGAATCCTTCCTATTTTTTAGTTAATATGAAGCGTTTTCTTTGCATATTTTGCCTTTTATATTATTTTTATGAATATATATTTTTTTGTAAAAAAAAAAAAAGATCAACGAATTAGTTGATCTCTTCAAAACTTTTTAAAAAGTAGGCTGTATCTAGAAAAGTTAGTTGTTTTCTCTCATACTGGATCTTATGAGAATCGATGAGTTTCTTTAAAACTTGATTGACGGTTTCTCTAGTTGTGGCTGCTAATTTGGCCATTTCCTTCATACTAATTGGAAATGGAAGCTGATTTCCTAGACCTTCATAGTCCTTGCACAGAATGGCTAAGGATTGAATCACGCGCTCACTGGCACTAGCTGTCACGACATTGCGCAAGCGCAACTCTTGAAATTCTAGGATGGAGGAGAGCTTTCTCATAATAAAGAGCAACTGCTCCTTACTCTCTTGGGCATATAATTCATAGAGGTTGACGGGAATCACGAAACAACGCAAATCCGTCACCGCACTAGCTGTATAGTGGTAACGCTCATCCTGGAACATCCCACCATAAGGGAACAGGGCCCCTTTCTTGATATAATCCATATAGGAAAATTGATCAGACGAATCGAATTGCTCAATGCGAGCAAAGCCTTTTGTCAGAAGAAAAATGCGCTCCCGCCTATCTCCTGCATAAAATAAAATTTGTCCTTTAGGGATATCCCTGGCATGAATTTCAACAGCTAATTTATCAAATAGCTCCACTGGTAGCGCAGAAAAGGCTGGATGCGAGCGGAGCAACTGGTAATCTTCCTTTGTAATCATGTCTATACTTCCTCTTATTACTATTAGTAGTATAACATACTTTTTATAGAAAAGGGAAAGAAGTCTCTTTAGAACAGAAAAGTAATTCGAAACACCAAGTGAATTTCATCCTACTTTGATAGAATAAAAGGCCTGAGCAACCCTCAGACCTTTTGTCGATTATTCATTCATATTGACACGATGCCATTCATTGATAACATAAGCCAGTTGCCCTAATTGATAAAGACCAACGCCACTGATTTCAGAACTTTCTGGAGTCGTCCCTCCAAGTCCTGCAGTGTAGATGGCAACCAAATAAGGAGTCGATTCATGGACAATCGCATCCACATTAAGTGCTTCAGCAACATACCCTGGTTTTTGTTGAATCACCAAATCTGGCAAGAATTTTTTATAGTACTCACCTGGGAAAGACTCCCCGATCAGTTCTAGTAAATCTGCATATTTTTCTTGATGATTCCAAAGATATTCTAAGACATGGATGTAATAATCCGTTGTCGTTTTATTATCTTCGCTAAAGGTTTTGACTTCTGGTGAACGGGATTGACCATAGCGACTGAATAACTTGCGTGCTTGCTCCATCCCCCCTAAACGATCTGCCAAGGCATAGGCTGGGGTATTTTCAGAGTAAACCAATGAATAGCGCTGCATATCAGGAATAGACATGGCTCCATCAAAGGCAGCAACGTAATTGTCATGCTCTCCTACATATTCATAGTAAGTATTGGTAATGTCAAACCGGTCTGTTAAATTGAGTTTGCCCTTTGCGACTTCATCCACCACCAACATGTTCAACGGTAGCTTATAGGTACTACCTGCCGTCATTGGTTGAAGATCATTCATGGCAAATTGCTCTCCTGTAATGGCATTGCGATACGTGAAGGCAACTTGTGACGGATCAATTCCACTTTCTGCTAGGAAATCCTGGACAACCTCTACTAAACCTTTATTAGCATAATCATAGACAAGGCCATAAGCACTCATCGTTTCCATGTCTGCATCTACTACTGCTTGCTTAGCTTCAGGAGATTTGACACGCGGTTTTTTCGTCTCAGGGGTAGACTTTTCGATATCTTGTTCTTTTGCTTCTTTTGTTTTCTTTGCTTTTTTTTCAATTGCTGATGCTGTTGGTTGCGTAACATGCAAGTAGCCCAGTGCGCTTGTTCCCACTAAGCACAATAAAATACTGACCGCAATCATGATCGAGCGTAGATTAAAATATTTTTTCATACGAGATTAATTATAAAAGATTCTACTGAAAATAACAAGAATTATCAGAAAGAGAAAACGGTTTCTTTTTAAAAAGTTTTTTTCTTTTCATAAAAGGCTTATTTCCGTTTAAAGGAGCCCATAATTAGCTTAGCGATCTCACGCGCAATCGTCCGGAATAAGGAACTTAAGAAGGAATTTTTCGCCTTTTCAAGACTGGATTTTCTTGGACGACCCGAACTACGTTTTTGAGCCGCCTTATCTGCTGCAGCCTCTTCCTTTTCTGCTTCTTTTTGCTCTTTTTCTTTTGCTTCCTTGCTTGCTTTAGCTGCTAATTTTTCATAGGCAGATTCTCGATCAATCGTCGTCGCATACTTTTGATGGAAAGGCGATGTCGTGATCAAGGCCAATTGTTCACTTTCATTTAAGAGGTCAAAACTCGATTGAGGAGAGAGAATATAAGCACGCTCAACCACACTAGGCTGTCCCTTTTCATTGAGGAAAGAAACCAAGGCTTCCCCTGTCCCTAACTCTGTGATCACTGTTTCTGTATCAAAATCTGGATTCGGACGAAAACTTTGGGCAGCCACCTTAATCGCCTTCATTTCTTTGGGTGTATAAGCTCGAAGCGCATGCTGAACACGATTTCCAAGCTGTGCCAAAACAGATTCTGGAAGATCTTGAGGATTCTGGGTAATAAAGTAAATCCCTACACCCTTCGAACGAATCAGGCGTACCACTTGCTCGACCTTCTCAAGAAAGAGCTTGCTTGCATCCTTAAAGAGGAGATGCGCTTCATCAAAGAAGAAGACCAGTTTTGGCTTTTCAGGATCCCCAACCTCTGGAAGTGTTTCAAAAAGACGAGACAGCATCCAAATCAAAAAGGTTGAGTACAATTTTGGTGAATGAAAGAGCTTTGTAGCCGAAAGAATATTGATATACCCACGACCAGATGCATCGAGTTGCATGAAATCATTTAAATCAAGTGCTGGCTCTCCGAAAAACTGATCTGCTCCTTCTTCTTCAAGAACCAAGAGACTTCTTTGGATGGCTCCGACAGATTGTTTGGTGATATTGCCATATTGGGCTGAATAGTCTGAACTGTGCTCATAGACTTCCTTTAAAAGGCTTTGTAGGTCCTTCAAATCAATCAAGGGCCAATCTTTCTCTTGGGCCACTTTAAAGACAATTGCGAGAATTCCTGATTGGGTTTCATTCAAATCAAGCAGACGAGAAAGAAGCAACGACCCCATCCCTTCGACAGTCGCCCGAACAGGATGACCAGCTTGGCCAAAGACGTCCCACAATCGAACAGGGAAAGCTTGTGGCTCAAACGGATCTGTGATCCCAAGAAGCTTGTAGCGTTCTTCCAGTTTTGGCGTCCATTGCCCGGCTTTGGCTAAGCCAGATAAATCTCCCTTGATATCGGCTAGAAAGACCGGAATACCTTCTTTGCTTAATTTTTCTGTTAGGACCTTGAGAGTAACCGTTTTTCCTGTTCCTGTTGCACCTGCAATCAAACCATGACGATTCAACATCCGCAAATAGATAGGCGTCTCAACGGCTCCTTTAGTAATGGTAATACTAGTCATTTCATTTCTCCCTGAATGTTTCAGTTTTCATTTTAAGGTTTATCTTTTCCTTGCCTAGGCCCTTCAAATCAGGCTTCAGACAAGTAAGACACACTCCTACTAGTGTATCATTTTCCTGACCAAACGCAAGAAATTATACTCCGATTTTCCAGATGCAAATAAAAAAATCTATAAGAGCCGATACTTGCTCTTATAGATTCCTTCATTTTATTATTTTGCTGCTGCAAACAATTCATTAACTTTATTCCAGTTGATCACTGAGAAGAAAGCTTTGATGTAGTCAGGACGTACGTTACGGTATTTCACGTAGTAGGCATGTTCCCAAACATCCAAACCAAGGATTGGTGTTTTACCTTCAGAGATTGGTGTATCTTGGTTTGCTGTTGAAGTTACTTCGAGTTTGCCTTCTTTGTTGACAACCAACCATGCCCAACCAGAACCAAAACGTGTCGTTGCTGCTGCTGTGAAGGCTGCTTTGAAGTCTTCAAATGAACCAAATGTAGCATCAATCGCTGCAGAAAGTTCTGCTGAAGGAGCTGTTTGTTCTGGAGTCATCAATTCCCAGAAAAGAGCGTGGTTCAAATGACCACCACCATTGTTGATCACAGCTTGGCGAATGTCAGCTGGAATGGATTCAACATCAGCTAACAAGCTTTTAAGGTCTTCTCCAATTTCAGGATGTTTTTCAAGAGCTGCATTCACATTGTTTACATATGTTTGATGGTGTTTATCATGGTGCAAATGCATGGTTTCTTCATCGATATAAGGTTCCAATGCATCATAAGCATATGGTAATTCTGGTAAAATGATAGCCATTTTATGGTCCTCTTTTCTTTATTACTGACTTGATGATAACGCAAACAGCTAAATTATTCAACTAATCTGCTTGCGATTTCATTCATCGTTAGATGCTATTCGCTACTTTCAACAGGGCCAAATCAAATAAGTAGTCTTTTTCATATGTTCCACTTTTAATCGCATAATCCGTCTCGATGAAGGTCGTCATAGCCTGCTTCAAAAAAGACAGGGAAAGCCTGCGGCTATCCCGTAAGGCAAACTTCACCTGATAAGGATTGACCTTGCGTCCTGACAAGTCCGACAAACTCGCTACAATTTGGCTTTCGGATTGGCCTTCTTCTGAGAAAATTTTAACTTGAGAAAACATTCGGAATTGTCCCAACAAAATAGCGATCAATTTTATTTCATCTTCTCCTTGTAAGCGGAGATCCTTAACCAAATTCCGGGCTTGGTCGATTTGGCGTTTGAGAATCATCTGTGTCAGATCAAAAATATTATCTTGCAAGGACTTTGGAACAACCTCCTTGATATCTTCGAGGGTAATCTGACCATCTTCTTTATAAGCCTGCAACAGAGCGAGATTCTTCTGTAACTCTCCAAAATCATAGCCAGATTTTAAGAGTAGCTGATCCAAAGAATCGCCCACAAACTGTAAGCCCAATTCTTGGGCCTGACTTGCAAAATAACGCTTTAAATCTTGCTCTTTAGGTGTTGTTGCTTCAATGATCTGGGCATCCCGTTTTAGGAGTTTGACCAAGCGACGCTTACTATCTAATTTTCCTTCTGCAAATATCACCAAACGGGTCGATTCAGAAGGATTTTCCAGATAGTTTTCAAATTGCTTCAGATCTTCATCGGTTAAATTGCGTTTCTTGGCAGTGGTTAGATCCAATAAGTGATCCAAAATCACGATTTTTTCATCTGCAAAAAAGGGAAGACTAACCAAATCCAGCTCGACTTCAGCATAGGAGGCTTCCTTCATATCAAAATAAGAATAATTCAAATCTGAGGGATCATAGCCTATTTTTTTTAAAATGTCTTTTTTTAACCATTCAAATTGACCTATATCCTCCCCTGTCAAAACAAGAATAGGAGGCAGAGTTTGAACCGTCAGATGTTTAATGTCGGTAATTGCTTGCATGAAACTCTCTTATCTCTATCAGTCTAGTGTATTTCGTGTTCAGCAGCCATTTTTTGTTCCAATGGTGGTTTTTCATCAGACAAATCAGGTGCTGCTACAAAATTTGGAATTTGCTCAAACGAGTTGCCGCCAAAGCTCCCCCCTGTCGCTGTGACCTGTGGTTCAGAAGCCACTCCCATAGGAGTTTCTACTGGTTGTGGGAAGGTGTTTTTCCCTGGAAGCATCATGAGAATCAAGAGAGAAATAACTGTAATCCCCCAAAGAAATAGGAAAATATCTAGCCCCGTCAACAAATAGAGCAGAACCGGACCAAGGTTCAAAAAGATCCAAGACCAATGGATTCCCGCATCCCGCAAGCGACGTACACAAATGGCTTGACTGGGTACCAAAATGAGGAAGTAAAAGAATGCTAAGAAAGCGAGCGCCCATAAACCTGTCTTAGAATGAACAGTTGAAAAATTGAGCGTTTCTTGAGCATTTTGATGGGATAAAGAGGTCACGATGTAAAAAACCCAAAGAGGCAAAGAAATCAGGGAATTCCAGAAAAAAGCTAGCCAAAAATGGGCCCGACTGGTCTTACTTGAAAAATCTGCATACTGTATCCAAAATTGCTTAAATGCGTTCATACGATTCTACCTTTACATTGATTTCACTTTCTATAATAGCAATTTTCAGCATAGAAAGCAAACCTCTCCTCGTCTCTAGCGGACCGTTTCTACCCTCCAATGGTCCCACCCAATCAAGCGAATTGCTCCCCTTTCATCGGTACGAAGATAAGAAATAGAGCGTTCCTCTAGACGATCGAGCAATTCTTTATGGGGATGTTGGTAGCGATTTTTCTTTCCAACAGAGATCAAGGCCAACTGAGGATGTAACTGATCTAAAAACATATCACTAGAGGAACCTTTAGAACCGTGGTGGCCTACTTTCAAGACATCTACTTGTAATTGTGGATCGTTTTTCAATAGTTTTTTCTCTCCAGCTTCTTCCAAATCACCCGTGAACAAAAATCGTTTCTGAAAGAACTGCCCATAGAGGACAATCGAATCATCATTTTTACCATCCCCCACTTCATCAGGGGATAAGACTTCTAGATGATCATCAAAAATAGGAAGTTGATCCCCTCTCTGGACTACTTTAATCGGACTATGAAGCAGTTTCAATTTCTCTCGAAATTGAGAATTGGTGAGACTGCCTGGACTGACATACACTTTTTTAACTGGGATTTGTTTGGCAACCTCCACCATATCGCCCATATGGTCCTGGTCTGTATGAGTCAAGACCAAAGCATCGAGTTTTCCAACACCTCGACTCTTGAGATAAGGAATCAGGGTTTGATCCGCATTGGCAGATTGACTGCGCTCTTGCCACTTGTCTCCACTTTTAAAAGTGACGCGTCCTCCGACATCAATCAATATGGTTCTTCCTTTCCAATCGCGTAAAAAGATACTGTCTCCTTGACCGATATCCACCATGGTAATCTCATTTTCTAAAGGATGCTTGGTCCAACAAAAGATGAGTAGAATCATGCCGATTAACAGAAAACGAAAGTTCTTTTTCTTTCGTAGATCATACAAGATCCCTAAGAGAAGGAAGAGAGCAATCAGAGCTGGTCCCGTCGGCTGACCAAATACCAAAGGTAGCGACGTGAGCTTTGAAATCCAACGAATACACTCCTCTATGAGAAGAAAGAAACTGTTAAAAATTGTAAGGGGCTTTAGAATCGATAAGATAAATAACACCGTTAAACCTGGAAGAAGGACAAGGTCAAATAAGAAAGAAAAGAGGAAGGTTAAAGGGAGTGACCAGGGTTGAAAGACACTAAAGTAATAGGTCAAAAGGGGCAAAATCCCCAGGCTAATCCAGAAACTTTCCACTAGTAGCTTTTTAAGTCCGGAATAAGAACTGCTATCTACCAAGGTCAAAATAAAGGCGTAGGCACAACTCAAGACCCCTCCAGCTGTCAGGAGAAACTTGGGCATGAGCAACATTAAGATCATCAAGGTCATCGCCATATTCTCCATCCCTCGGACCCCCTTTTGAGAGAGGATCTTCTGCAAGAGGCTACGAACCACTGAAACAGAAAAACCTGTCAAGCCAGCATAGACCAAAGAAATTGGAACCATCCAGATATCGACTGTCTCTTGCAAGATTCCTAGACGTAAGAGAGCTTTCCGGATCCCATTGATGAAAAAGCCAACCTGCATCCCAGATAAGGCGAATAAATGGATGATTCCTAAACTCGTGTAAAGCTGGTCCATCTCTTCAAAATCCGTATCTAAATAGCCAAAAAGAAGGCCGGTCATATACTGGTTCATCGGCTGCGGAAAGTGCTCCTTGCTCCAAACAATAGCTTGGCGCCTCCATTGAGATAGCCAGTCAAAAACATTCCAAGTTTGGATGGGAAGCGCGGATTGGATCGCCTCAATTTTTATTTGATAGTGAATCCCCTGTGTTTGCAAATAAGACCGGTAGTCAAATCCTCTAAAATTTCGCTGCCCTTCTGGCTCTTCTATATCACCTTTATACGTCAACTCCAACAAATGAGTTTGACTTTGCCACTGTTGTTTTTCTTTTTCTGATTTTAAAGTATAAAAGACTTGGTAGGTCCTACCCTGATTTTTAGCACGAAAAGACAGGGCGTCCCCATTGATCTTGATGCTATCTGGAATCAGGCGTAAGTGGGGTGGCAGCTGACTTTCTGCTTGTACTGGATGATCCTGTAGTCGCTGAAAGACAAAGAAGGCCGCAAAACAAAGGGTTGCTAAAGCAAGCCCTAGCAAACTTGAGCGCTCCCCTTTATAGTGATGAACCGCTAAAACTCCCACTACTACTAGACCGCTGATCGAAAGCCAAGATGGTTGATAGATACTAAAATACAGCCATAGGAGCACAAAGGCGAGATGGACAAGCGAAAAAGGGAGGTCTTTAATCCACCGTGAAAGCATCTCTTAGTTTCTCCAGTGTTTTCTCTCCGATTCCTGAAACATTCTTCAGATCATCCACTGATCGAAAAGGACCATTTGCCTCGCGATAGGCGATAATGTCCTGGGCACGTTTCTGTCCAATGCCTGATACTGTCTGGAGCTCTGATTCGGTCGCTCGATTTAAATGGACCTTGCCTGTTTTTTCTGCTGGTGCTGACGAAGTTGCAGGACTTTCTGAACTCCCAAGTGCTGGAACATCCTCCCCTTCTTTAGCAACATAGATCACTGCTTCATCGGTGAGTTTTTGCGCCAAGTTGACCGATTGGCTATTGGCATCTGCTGTCATCCCGCCTGCCTTATAAATAGCATCGTGGACTCTGCTATTGGAGCGCAACTCATAGACACCTGGTTGTTTGACGGCTCCTTTGACATCGACCGTAATGATCTCGGGTGCATCAGACACAGAAGTCGTCGTCTTTTCTTCTTTGGAACTAGTGGTCTGCACCTTTTCTTTGCTCGAAGTTGAACTCGAAGCCTGATAAAGATCCGGTATGGTGGATGCACTTGACTGAGGTCGATGAAAAAGAAAATACCCTCCAAGTAAGAGTCCGATAGCTGTAAGAGCCAAAAAGAGCTTATATTCTTTGATTTTTTCGATGATATCCTCCATAAGAAACCTCCTCTCACTTTTATTATTCGTAAAAATAAAAAAAACTGAGAAAGACTCTCAGTTTTTTTACTTGTTTTTCCGATGTTTGTCCGGATCCCATACAAAGCTTGCCAGGTAACTAAAGAGCAAGGTCAAGATGCCCACGACTAAGACAAGAGGAATCAAAAGGATTTTTAACAAACGAATCAAGATAAACGGTTTTGTTGGGGTGTTGATCGCTTGCGCTTCCGCATCCAAACGGTCAAACTCCTCTTGAATACGACGGGCAACTTCTGCCACTCCTTCGTCATTCATCTTTTTAATATCCGAAATATCAATCGGATGTCCAAAGTTCATATCAATGCGTTCACCCGTTGCCAACCCTTTCAAGTCTCTTGGACCAGTATATGTCACTGGCATGATATGGACCTTAGCCATTTTGGCAATGATGGCAACACCGCCTTTGACGTCTTGAGAATGACGGCTTCCACTTGGAAACATAATCAAGGAACGGTTGCTCTTTTTCAGCATATTGACAGGATACTTAATGGCTTCTGCTCCCGGATTTTCACGGTCGATCGGAAAAGCTCCACACATACGAATCCACCATCCAAAAATACGATTGGCGAAGAGTTCTTTTTTCGCCATAAAGATAAACTGCTTTGGCTTGGTCGCAAAGGCCATATAGACTGGATCCCACCAGGTCCGGTGAGGCGATACCAATATGTAGTTCTCTTCCCGATCTGGAATATTGTCCTTATGATGGTAATGGGCATTGCCATTTAAAACCCAAAGAATAAAGGCAACAAGGCCACGTAAATAGGTATAAAACATAGTTGTTCCTCAAATCCATTTCATTAATCTCTACAAGATATTCCATCCTGTAAAACGTTCTTTCTTATTATACCGTATCCTGATTTTGACCGCAAACCTTTTTTAGATAAAAATTGTATCAGCGGACCGATTCTAGATAGTCTTTTTCTCAAAAAAATGATATCATATTGTCTATGGAAACGAATGATTTAAAGGGCTTGTCCCTCAGTGAAGTCCGTAAGAAAATGGATCGCGGACAAACCAATGATTTTACAACGAATACAAGTACCAGTACCTGGCAAATCATTAAGCGCAACGTCTTCACCTTGTTTAATACCTTAAACTTTGTGATTGCCGTGGCCTTGGCTGCTGTACAGGCCTGGAGCAATATGATCTTTTTCGCAGTCATTTGCTTCAATGCCATCACAGGGATCATGACCGAGATGCGCGCCAAGCGGATGATTGATAAACTCAACCTCATGAGTCGTGAGCTAGTGACTGTCATTCGTGACGGGGAAAAAGATGCGATTCCACCAGAAAAGCTTGTTCTAGGTGATTTAATGCTCTTATCTTCGGGTGAGCAGATCCCTAGTGATGCCGAAGTCATGTCTGGTATCGCTGAAGCCAATGAAGCTATGCTAACTGGTGAGAGTGACCTGGTCTTAAAAGAAGTTGGCGATGAACTGCTTTCTGGTAGTTATATTGCCAGTGGTCAAGTCTATGCCCGTGTCAAGCGAGTTGGAGCAAACAATTATGCCAACAAACTGATGATGGAAGCTAAAACCTTGAAGCCTATCAATTCGCGTATTCTTTATAACTTAGCGAAAATTTCAAGCTTCACTGGTAAAATTATCATCCCATTTGGCCTTGCCCTCTTCTTTGAAGCACTGTTGATCAAGATGCTGCCAATCAAAGATTCTGTCGTGAATTCTTCCACAGCTCTCTTGGGAATGTTGCCAAAAGGAATTGCCCTACTGACGGTTACGTCTCTTTTGACAGCGGTTATTAAGCTCGGTATGCGCAAGGTTCTTGTCCAAGAAATGTACTCAGTAGAAACCCTGGCGCGTGTGGATACCTTGTGTCTAGATAAGACCGGTACCATCACTCAAGGGAAGATGACAGTCGAATCTCTCCATAGCTTATCGGATCATTTTTCGGAACAGACGATCCAGGTCATTCTCTCTGCTTACATGCAATATAGCGAGGACACCAATCCTACTGCTCAAGCTATTCGCAAGGCTTATGGGGAGTTGGAGCATGCTTATACTGCGGAAAACATTATTCCTTTCTCAAGTGATCGGAAATGGGGAGCCATGTACCTATCCAACCTTGGAACCGTCTTTCTCGGTGCTCCTGAAATGCTCCTTAAAAAAAATCCAGCTGCTGTCGTCGAAGCACAAGCTCGTGGATCGCGCGTGCTCGTCTTAGCTCACAGTTCAGAACTGATCAGCATGCAGGAATTGAAACTTCCTGAAAATCTTGAAGGAATTGCGGTTATTGAGATTACAGACCCCATTCGTGAAGGGGCTTCAGATACTCTTGAGTATTTGCGCTCTCAAGGAGTGGATCTCAAAATCATCTCCGGTGATAACCCTGTGACAGTCTCTTATATCGCTCAACAAGCTGGCTTCAAAAATTATGAGAACTACATCGATTGTTCAAAAATTTCTGATGACCAATTAGTGGATCAAGCAGAAGAAACAGCTATCTTTGGGCGCGTGTCTCCTCACCAGAAAAAACTGCTCATCCAAACCTTGAAAGCAGCTGGTCGGACAACTGCTATGACAGGAGATGGGGTCAATGATATCCTTGCTCTTCGCGAAGCAGACTGCTCCATCGTAATGGCCGAGGGAGATCCAGCAACCCGTCAAATTGCCAATATTGTTCTTTTGAACTCTGACTTTAATGACGTTCCAGAAATTCTTTTTGAAGGCCGTCGTGTGGTCAATAACATTGGACGAATCGCTCCAATCTTCTTTATCAAAACGATCTATTCCTTCCTCTTGGCTATCATCTGTATTGCCAGTGCTCTCTTCTTTAACGTCAACTATTTGCTGATTTTCCCTTTCATTCCTATTCAAATCACCCTGATCGACCAATTCGTCGAAGGATTCCCACCATTTGTATTGACCTTTGAACGCAATATCAAACCGGTTGAAAAACACTTCTTGAGACGTTCCCTTCTGTTAGCCTTACCAAGCGCCTTGATGGTCGTCTTTAGTGTCTTGTTTATTCGCCTTTGGGGAGCAAGCCATGGTTGGTCTGCAGCCGATATGTCTACTGTATCCTACTACTTACTTGGATCCATCGGTTTCCTATCCGTTATCCGTGCTTGCCTGCCACTAAATATCTGGAGGGCCCTCCTCATCCTCTTCTCTGTAGTAGGATTCTACGCATCTGCGGTCGTGTTGAAAAACTTGATCGAGATTTCCCTCCTTACAGCCACTACTTTCCCAGTTTATCTGGCATTGATGGCTATCTTTACAGGAGTCTTTATCCTCACTACGATTCTCCAAAAATATGAATTTGATTAAAAAAAGAGAGTGGGACAGAAATCGGTAAT
>NZ_KV813662.1:121842-159551 GCF_001813675.1 Streptococcus sp. HMSC078D09 | reverse complement strand
AGGCTAGGACTTTTGTTCCAGCCTCTTTTTATGTTTTATCGATCTTTCCCCAAGCCTCTTTTCATGCTATAATAGAGCCATGACAGATATCGAATTAAAAGACGGCGAGCGCGTCAATCAACTCTTTTCAAGTGATGTGAAAATTATACAAAATCGGGAAGTCTTTAGTTACTCCGTGGATAGCGTCCTCCTCTCGCGCTTTCCAAAATTGCCCAAGCGAGGCTTGATCGTAGATCTCTGCGCTGGAAATGGGGCTGTGGGACTCTTTGCAAGCACTCGGACAGAGGCTCAGATCATTGGTGTCGAAATTCAGGAACGTCTAGCGGATATGGCTACCCGCTCCATTGCCCTCAATGACTTGAACCAGCAAATGTCCATGATCACCGATGACCTCAAGCATTTACCCCAACATATCAAGGGCAGTAAGGTGGATATTATCCTCTGCAATCCTCCTTATTTCAAGGTGGATGAGCATTCCAATCTCAATGAGAGTGAACACTACCTCTTAGCTCGGCATGAAATTACCACCAACTTAGATGAGATTTGCCATGTGGCCCAGCGGGTTCTCAAATCAAATGGTCGCTTAGCGATGGTCCATCGTCCAGATCGCTTTTTAGATATCATCGAAACTATGAAGCGTTACAATCTTGCACCCAAGCGGATCCAGTTTGTCTATCCCAAAATGACCAAAGAGGCGAATATGTTATTGATTGAGGCGATCAAGGATGGCTCACTGGATGGTTTAAAAATTCTACCTCCCCTCTTTATTCACAATGAAGACGGCAGCTATACAGACGAGATTCATGAGATCTACTATGGAAACTAAGGCTTACATGTATGTCCTAGAGTGTGCGGATGGCTCCCTCTACACTGGCTACACCACTGATGTCGAAAAACGCTTGAAGACGCACAATGCTGGAAAAGGCGCCAAATACACACGGGCTCGCCTCCCCGTTAAACTTCTTTACCAAGAATCCTATCCAGATAAACCCTCTGCTATGTCTGCCGAGGCTCTCTTTAAAAAGAAATCACGCCAAGCAAAGCTAAACTATATCAAAAAGAACCGTCGGACTCCATAGTCCAACGGTTTTTCATTTACAAAATGGTGATACGGTACTGGTGACTCCGTGTCTCTTGAGGAGCCAACTGGATCACCCCTTTTTTATCTTCGAAGAAATCGCCCTCTTCTGCAGATGTGGAAATACCCGTCCAAGGCTCTAAGGCAATGAAGGGCCCCTTGTTATTTGTAGACCAAAGGACCAGATTTTCAAAATCTGCAAAATCAAATTCCAAACCTTTACCAGATTTTTTCGAGAGGAGCTGCACAGATTTGGACGCTAATTGATCTAAAATAATGGCATCTTTTTCAAACAGTTCATGGCGCAAAGGTAAGCTACGACTATGGTCTAAAAATGGTGTCCGCTGCAGGCGATCAACCAAACCGGTTTCTGTGAACAAGAGAGGAACGCTACAGCTTTCTTCTTTTTCAAAAATCAACTCGTAGTCTTCATAGTCTTCATCTGCTAAAAGGGGACAACGAAAGGCTGGATGCCCTCCAATGAAATAAGGCATGACTTGATCTGACTCTAGATTTTGCAAGCGATAGGTGATGGTGATTTCTTTCCCTTTCAATTCATAAGCGATTTCCACTCGAAAATGGTAGGGATAATTTTGTAAGCTTTCGTCGTTAGAGCTGATTTCAAAGACAAGGCGATTGTCTGTTTGTTCTTTGAGTTCAAACTCTCTCTTGCGAATGAGGCCGTGTCTTGGAAGCTGGCCTGTCTTCACTCCATCTTTTAGATGATACTGCACTTGGCCATTACGAACGCTCCCGCAAATTGGAAACAGAACTGGCGCTTGTCCTGACCAATACTCTGGATCCCCTTGCCAAAGATATTCTATGCCTTCTTTACTTCGAATGGAGCTCAATTCCCCTCCAAATGTCTTAAATTGTACTTCTAGATCATCATTTTTTAATGCAATCACCATGGGCGACACCTCTTTATAATTAGTATAGTTATTATATTCATTATAACCTTTTAGAAGAGATTGTCAATTTTTATTTTTCTAGTCAAAAATTTTAAAAAAATAAGAAAAAATCCTTGACAAGGCTTGGAAATAATTGTAGACTTAATATGTTAACAGAAATATTCCGTTTTAGGAATTCATTCTTTCTGTTGTCTGACTTTTTTGGATGCTCCTTATCATGATACATTTTTTCTAAAAGAGTCAGTTATCATTTAGGTCTCCTTATAAATATACAAGGGTTAACAGCTAGTTAACCCTTGTATTTTTGATTTTCATTAAAAAGACGGCCTATTGCTAGACCGTTCTTAGGACTTATTTATCCCCTTTATTGCGGATGACAAATCCATTTTTCTTTTCACTTGACGTACGATGAGGACGTTTGTTGCCTTTGCCTTCAAAGTCCCGGCTGTTTTTATTGGACTTGCGTTTGAAATCACGTCGTCCACCTTCACGGTCATCTCTGCGATTCCGATCACGGCGTTGGTCTCCACGACGGCCATTTCCACGGCCACCTTTGCCTTTTCCACCAAAGCCACCACCGGATGGTTTAAATGGCAATGGTTTTTCACGCGCAATTTCAACTTCTGGAAGACTATCTGGATCTTGAACGGTCAAGCTCAAGATATACATAGCCAATTCTTCAGGAGTGAATTCTGCAGCCAATTTGCGAGCATCCTTACCAAACTTCTCAAAGTTCGTTCGGATTTTTTCATCCTCAAAGTCTCGCTCAATTTTCTTCAGCGCTACTTGTTTTTTCGCTTGGAAGGCTTCTGCTGCTGTTGCAGGTTTCATTCCCTTCATCCGCTTTTTAGTCAAGTTCTCAATGATTTGCAAATAGCCCATTTCATTTGGCGAAACAAAGGTAATGGATTGCCCTGTTTTCCCAGCACGACCTGTCCGTCCGATCCGGTGAACATAGCTTTCTGGATCTTGTGGAATATCGTAGTTGTAGACATGGGTCACACCTGAAATGTCCAAACCACGTGCCGCAACGTCCGTTGCCACCAAGACGTCCAAGTTCCCATTTTTAAAGTCACGAAGGACACGGAGACGTTTGTTTTGATCCAAATCTCCGTGAATCCCTTCTGCTCGGAAACCACGGATCTTCAAGCCACGCGTCAATTCATCGACCCGGCGTTTAGTCCGACCAAAGACAATGGCAAGCTCCGGTTGCTCGACATCCATCAATCGAGTCATGGTATCAAACTTTTCGCCTTCTTTGACACGAATATAGTATTGATCGACCAAGTCGGTGGTCAATTCTTTGGCTGCGATCTTAACGTGTTCGGGTTCTTTCATAAACTGAACACCAATGCGTTTGATGGCTTCTGGCATCGTTGCTGAAAAGAGCAAGGTTTGGCGTGTTTCCGGAACACGGCTAATGATGGCTTCGATATCTTCCAAGAAGCCCATATTGAGCATTTCATCTGCTTCATCCAGGATCAAGGTTTCAATATGATCGAGTTTCAAGGCCTTGCGCTTGATCAAATCTAGCAAACGTCCAGGTGTTCCCACAACGATGTGAGCACCTGACTTCAAAGCTTTAATTTGCTTTTCAATGCTTGATCCACCATAGACAGAGCGAACTTTGACACCCTTACTGCGTCCAAAGCGGAAGAGTTCTTCCTGACTTTGAACCGCCAACTCACGCGTCGGAGCAATAACAAGGGCTTGGATTACTGTGTTATCGACATCAATCTTCTCCAAAGTTGGAAGACCAAAAGCAGCCGTTTTACCGGTCCCTGTTTGCGCTTGACCAATGACATCTTTTCCTTCAAGGGCCAAAGGAATGGTTTGTTCTTGGATGGGGCTTGCTTCTACAAAGCCAGCTTTTTCGATTTCTGCTAATAATTCAGCAGATAAGTTAAATTCGTTGAATTTCAATTCTTTCTTCTTTCTAAAAAGTGGTGCGAAGCCACTTTATCACACTTCTTTCAATGCGAAAACGCACTGATTGCATAGGAAGTCTCCTTCCCGGTTACCTGTCGCAAGACTCATCTAAAGAAAAACCCAATCGTTTTTTTATGGAATTCCCTTCTGCGAAAAATGTTTTCGCACTAGCGGATATAGTTGATTAAAGTCGTTTTCCAAACGAAAAGACACCAAGATCCTCCTTGTGGGAGATTGACCAACATTCCTTTTCTAATTGTTCCATCTCCCCAGCATTTCTCTCATACAAGTTTGCAACTTATCTAGTATAACACAATGAAGAGGTAAATGATAGTCACAGGAGACTAATTTTATTTTTTAGGAAAAAATCTTAGATAGCTTAAGATTATAAAAACGCCCCTAAACCTTGCCAGGACTGGTTTTCTTCTTGTAACCATTTCATATACTTCATCATAGGAGTATAAAAACTTCGGAAAAACTTTTTTTGGTAGTTCTTGCGTTTTTACAAATAAATATGTATAATACAGTTAGTATCTAAAATATTTCTGTATAAAGAAATAGGATCATTTTATCTGATTCAACGATTTATTCTACGTTCTAATTTTTTTAGAAACCACTCAGTACTATTAAATCTACTCCTACTATTTCCAAGAAGATTTTGTACAGTCAATGAACTATTCACACTGCCCCTTCTTTGGAGAGGAGGGCAGGTGTCTAGATGGTTCCTATTTCTCAGATTATTTAGATACGAAGAGGCTCGGATTTCTCCAAGCCTCTTTTTTTATCTTTTTTTAACAATCCACCGCATCACTTTTGCCAAAAGGAGCCATAAAATAAAGCTACATACCGACACATAAATCCATGCATTGGGATCTTGTGTCAATGGAAGAGGGATGTTCATACCGAAGAAACCTGTGATCACGGCTAAAACAGCCAACAAGGCTTCAAAGATGGTTAGGGTGGTCAGGTTGTCATTCAGGTTATTGTTTAGGATATTATTGTATGATCCAGACAACTGCTGCAAGACGTTGGAAATCAACTCAGTCATTGAAACCAACTGACGCGCTTCGATCATGGCATCATCAAACTGCTCTTTTTCAACATCATCCATCCTTCGATAGATGGCGTGCGCTTTAATATGCTCTAGCAACATCCGATTTTGCTTGGCTGCTGCAACTAGATAAACCATACCGGTCTCAAGGTCAGACAGGGCATAGAGATTCTTGGTCGTTGTAGTTTTTCGAAGCAAGCGATTGAGTTCATCCTTGTGCTTATCTAAGCGATCAATAATCGGATAATAAGCATTACTGATCATTTCAAGACCTGCAAAAAGCAGTTTATAGATCGATAGTTCCTCATGGCTTTCCAAATAGCGAACCATTTGTTCAATGATATAGGCATTGTCTTGGTTACTGATGGTGACGAGTCGCGTATCTTGAACGATAAAGGTCATAGGAATGGTTTCGTAGTATTCCTTGTCCTTTTCTAAATCCAATACATTGTAGATAAAGGTGATCGTACCGTTTTCTCGATTGTAATCCATATGGGCACGTTCGTTCCTATCCATCGCGTACTCAATGGTTTCTTTGTCAATCTCGTATTTTTTATAAAGATATGAATTTTCAGCAATCATATCCGAGTCGATATTGATCCATTTCCGATCTTGACCCAATTGTTTATCGATAAACATTCCGTCTCCTTTCTCAACTGTTCTTTATCAAATCGATTTCTTTTATTTAAAGACCGCACTGGCTAATGCTTGCTGGATTTCAATGACGCTGTTGTCACTCTTGAATTGTAACACTTCTGAAGGCTCAACTGCAGAAGAGACCCAGATTTTTAATTCAGCATCCAAATCAAAATGACCGGAAGTTTCTACTGAAAATCGAGAGATGGAGCGATAAGGAAGGGATTTGTAGGAAGTTTTCTTTCCTGTTACTCCTTGCTTATCCACCAAGATCAAACGAAACTCTGTAAAGACGATTAAATCACGAATCAAGCTAAAAGCAAGTGTGACTTGCTCTCCCGGCACCAAGATATCTTCCAGATCTCTTTCTACTTTATCAACATTCTTTTGAGAGGCATTGCCCATCAAACCACTTAGTAATCCCATAGTTTCTCCTTTATAAGCGAAAACGGGTAGATTTCGTCTTCTTATTCTATTGTTATGGATCGGTTTTGAAAACGTTCCTTATCCCATCTTTTCTTCCAACTCAACGTCAGGATACTTGTCCGCAAACCAACGGAGGGCAAAGTCATTTTCAAAGAGGAAGACTGGCTGGTCAAAGCGATCCTTGGCCAAGATATTTCGGCTTGAAGACATGCGCTCATCTAAGTCTTCTGGTTTGATCCAGCGAACAGTCTTTTTACCCATTGGGCTCATGACCACTTCGGCATTGTATTCATTTTCCATCCGGTGTTTAAAGACTTCAAACTGAAGTTGCCCGACAGCACCCAACATGTATTCACCTGTTTGGTAGTTGGTATAAAGCTGGATGGCTCCTTCTTGCACCAATTGCTCAATCCCTTTGTGGAAGGATTTTTGCTTCATGACGTTCTTGGCAGATACCTTCATGAAAATTTCAGGCGTAAAGGTTGGCAGTGGTTCAAATTCGAACTTGTTTTTACCAACTGTCAGCGTATCTCCAACCTGATAAGTCCCTGTATCGTAGACCCCGATGATGTCTCCTGCTACGGCATTGCTGACATTCTCACGGCTTTCGGCCATAAACTGGGTGACATTTGATAGCTTAGCGCCCTTACCAGTACGAGGCAAGTTGACACTCATCCCACGCTCAAATTCACCCGATACGATCCGCACAAAGGCAATCCGGTCACGGTGACGAGGATCCATGTTTGCTTGGATTTTAAAGACAAAGCCTGAGAAATCCTTGTCATAAGGATCGACCATTTCTCCATCGGTCTTCTTGTGGCCATGTGGTTCTGGAGCAAACTTGAGGAAAGTCTCCAAGAAAGTCTGTACTCCAAAGTTGGTCAAAGCGGATCCGAAGAAGACTGGTGTTAATTCACCCGCAAGGATGGCTTCTTCTGAGAATTCATTTCCAGCTTCTTGCAAAAGTTCGATATCGTCTTTCACTTGTTCATAGAATGGATTGTTAGCAAAGAGCTTGTCTCCATCTTCAAGACTCGCAAAGCGTTCATCCCCTTTGTAGAGTTCCAAGCGTTGATTATAGAGGTCGTAAAGCCCCTCAAAGGCTTTCCCCATCCCGATCGGCCAGTTCATTGGGTAACTTGCGATTCCCAAGACTTCTTCCAATTCTTGCAGGAGGTCCAGTGGCTCACGTCCATCACGGTCCAGCTTGTTCATAAAGGTGAAGACTGGAATGCCACGGTGTTTGACAACTTCAAATAATTTCTTGGTTTGGGCCTCGATACCCTTGGCAGAGTCTACGACCATAACCGCCGCATCCACCGCCATCAAGGTCCGGTAAGTATCTTCTGAGAAGTCCTCGTGCCCTGGGGTATCTAGGATATTAACCCGTTTGCCATCGTAGTCAAACTGCATGACAGATGAGGTTACCGAAATCCCACGTTGCTTCTCGATATCCATCCAGTCGGATTTAGCGAAGTTTCCTGTTTTCTTCCCTTTGACAGTACCGGCTTCCCGAATCTCTCCTCCAAAGTAAAGCAATTGCTCAGTAATCGTCGTTTTACCAGCATCCGGGTGGGAGATGATGGCAAAGGTACGGCGTTTTTTGATTTCTTCTTGTACGTTCATATTCCTAATTCTTTCTCTTCTTATTTTTTGATAAATTTACAAATTCATCTCTACATCGGATTTCTCCTCAATTTCTCTATCTGTCCTATTATAGCGAAAATAGGCACTTTTTTCAACGATGATTCTTCTTTGAGAGCAAAAAGAAAGACTAAAATCCGTCGATTCTAGTCTTCTTATCATGACTGTTAGAAGGCTCCAAATCCTCCGCCACCGCCACCATCAGAAAAGCCACCGCCGTCAAAGCCGCCACTGCCATCTGAGGAGTTAGTAGAGAAGCTTGAAACGCTATAGGAATCATCTGCATAACTCATTAAGGTAGAGCCGTCTAGGAAGGAATTTGAAGAGGTCGTTATCCAAACAACAGCATCCCAATCCTCATATGGTAAGGAAATCTGATGATTTTTGAGTACCTGACTCACTTTTTTAGCTTGACCATACATAGTTGCATAGACTAGGATACGATTCCATAGAACAACACTCTCCAGTTCCGCTTGGTTGAAATTTGGAATACTTTCGATCATATTTCGAAAGGCCATCCATTCAAATTGTGCATCCAAGTTCTCTAAGGATTGGAGATGTTCTTCGCGAATTTTCACAAGAATATAAAATGGAATTAAGAACAAAACCAAAAGAAAAATGATCCAAAAATAGAAGGAAGATAGGTGTGATCCAAATCCGAGAGATAAGAAACACATGCTCACAAATAAGATCAGTAAGAGCCAGAAATGTAGGGCGCAACCTGTTTTTGAAAAAGCTTCTTCTTTTTCAGTTAAGTCTCTAAAATAAGAGGGCAATCCTAATTTTGCAATTTCCTTTTCTACACCTTTTGACAATTGCTGGGCATCCTTTTTTAAAAGGGATTGAACTTCATTTCCGATCTTTCGAATACGGTCTCGTTGCGTGTCTGATTTAGCAGCTCGAAAGTCTTTTTTTAGGGCTACTTTATCAATTTTATACTTTGAAAATACTTCACTGATATTGATTTGAGATTCTTGATCAAAGATCATTTCAATAAACTTCAATTCAAAATCAGCCAAGCCTTCATAATGGAGACAGGTCAAGGTTTCCCCATTTTCATCCCTAGTCAACCGAAGATTTCCTCGATCAATAAGATCTAACATGGTTGCCTGGATGAGATGATTAAATTTTAGTTGCCCCTTCTCTCTAGACATCACCATCCGTTCAAAATCAAGTTGATACAGTGCCTTAGCTAGGACAAGAGGAGGTAAATTCTGTGGTGGTTCGTATAATCGTACTCCTTTTGCAATTCGACGAGTTCTGGTACTGATAAAATACCGGATCCAGGGAATGAAAGCTAGGATAAATAAAAGAATCGATACAATTGGAACAACCTTGAGTAGAAGGGTCCGATAAAGGAACGTTTTTTGTTCAATGGATTTTTCTTTTTTGAGAAATTTCTCTTTTCCATTTCCCTTGTTAATCTCATTTGCTTGGTTTCGACGCAGGGCCTCTGTCATTGGCCAATAGCCATGCAGTTCGAGCTTGCCATTTTTTGGAAAATCCTTTGTCCAAATATGATAACCAGTTGCAGTCCGTTCAACTTGGGCTGGTGGATTAAAGTAACCAGTATGGGCATACAGTTTTCCCTGCTTGGCATCCAAGCCATCCACATAAAAATCTAATTTCGCGACTTTCTCATCTCCATCTGAAATAGGAAACCAATTCAGTTCTGCAATATCCTTGTAGAAAGTCAAGAGATGATCAATCTTCCATTTTACTTTGATCTTGACCGTCCCTCCGACGATACGGGCATTGTATATTTTTAATTGACGACCATCTTCCAGGTCTGTCTCCTCTACACGAATCTCACGTTTTTCCCCATCCACATAGGCTTCCACCTCAGGATGACGATGAATCTTAAACCCTTTTGGAAGAGGATCTGCGCTTCCTAGAGTCACATATTGACCATGATAGCCTGTCTGAAACTGATAGGTAATCTCTTGTGTAAATGTTGCTTGGCTATCTTCCTGCAATTGGAGGTGTCCTACATAGGATTCAATCGAATAGCGAACTTCATCATCTGCATGTGCGATCGTGATTGTACAAACCAAACTCCAAATGAGGGAAATCATTAGCAAGAAACGCTTCATATATTCTCCTTTAATATAAAACAGGGTTGAGACCGAGATGTCCCAACCTTCCTACTTGTTATTTTCTCACTTTCACCCGCTCACTTCTGCGACTGAAGAACTGATTAAAGAGTAATAAAGCAAGGGCTAAAATACTGGATACAACCAGATAATTGAGCCACACCTTATCCCCTCTCATAATCGGAGGGCGGGCCATCAAGCCATAATTTCCTCCTGTCAATTGATTGACTCCAACCAGGAATAAATCTAAGGCAAAGGTATAGAGAACAATCTGACTATTTTTTAAGAGGTTTCGATCATAGCATCTCAAGAGATAAATCAAGGAATTGATGAGGAGACAGTAATGTCCGAGGAGGAAAGAAAAACTCGTAATATGAGGGAAAGTATAGGGATCAAAGACTGGATAGCCCAAAGCAAAGATGGCTCCACTCACTCCCATCAAGGCAAAGAACTGTTTGCTTTTCCAGCGGTCTGGTAAAAACAAGACCGCAAACATAGCCAAGCGGCAATGATAAAATGGTAAGCTATTGGACCAAGGAATGTGGTAGGCAAAATACCAAAGATACAAGCAAATTAACTGGAAGCCTTGTAAGTATTGAAAGCATTTGCGAAATTGCTCATTCTGATAATAGCGAAGTGACATCATAATCGCTGTCACAACGAACAAGACCATCACACTATACCAAAGTGCTGAGATTGCTGGTGGTGCTGTTGATTCTGTAGTGAAAAAATGATGCATAAAATCTCCTTATTTAAACAGATTTAGGTATTCTTCTTTTCTTACTGTACTGAACGATCGTATTGATAAGAATCAGTGTCCCCGTCATGAGAACTGTCACGATCAAATAGTTGAGAACAAGGCCATGGTCACCTATGACAGGAGGACGACGCATAAAACCGTAGTTTCCGCCTGTTGCGAGATTCGCAAGCTGAATAATGGCATTGACCCCAAACGTCATCTGACAGATTTTCCAAACAGCCCCTTCTTCCACCTGGTAGGATTGAACCAGATAGATCAAACAGTTGGCCAGGAGAGCCCAGTGACCAAAGACATTGTTGATCGAGGAAACGTGAGGAAAAGGGTAGGGATAAAAAACAGGATGAAGCAAGGCCATAATGGAACCAAAGACTCCCACGAGGGCAAAATATTGTTTGAAGCTGCCCTTGGGGGCCAAAAGGATAATCCACATGGCCATCCGGCTATGGTAGAAGGGCAGGCTCTCTGAAAAAGGCAAGTGTGCTGCAATATACCAAGCATTGATAATCAGCAACTGGATCAACTGCCCCCAATACCAAAAGTTTTGATAGCCTTTGGAAGAGGCCAATCGAATAGACAGAAGGCCCACCACTACCAATGAGGTCGGTAGCAAGAAATACCAAGCCCCCAATTGAGGAGGAGCCGTTGGTTGACTGGTGAAAAATAAATCCCAAAGTGTCATGATTTCTTTCCCTTATCTGCTCTTTTTATTCTGAACGCGAAACGATACTCTCTTCAACCATCTTGTATTTGTACTTATAACGTTGGTTGACTAAGAAAATTCCAGCTACCATCACAAAGCTAACCAAGAGGTAGTTTAAGAGAGCACCGTGGTCCCCAATGATTGGTGGACGCCGTAAGAAGCCATAATCTCCTTTCGTCAAAAGGTTGACTAAGAAAATCAAGGCATTCATGCCAAAAGTGATCTTGAAAATTCTCAAGTTGTCTTGTTTTTCAGATTGATAATGATCCTGTAGGTAAATCAAACTATTAGCAAGCAAGGCCCAGTGACTAAAAATCAGATTGAGCACGGTGATATGGGGGAAGGGGAAGGGGTCAAAGGCCGGATAAACCAAGGCCGCAATGGATCCTAAAACTCCCAATAAGGCAAAGTATTGCTTGATATAGGTTCCTCTAGGTGCAAAGAGGATCGCAAGCATGGCCAAGCGACAATGATAAAATGGTAAATTATCCGTCAAAGGCATGTGGGCTAGAATATACCAAGCATTGATGGTCAAGACTTGAATCAATTGTGCCCAGTACCAAAAGCGTTGGTAGCTTTTGGACTGCGCATATTTGATGGAAAAGTAGCCAACCACCAACAAGGAAACTGGTAGGAAAAAATACCAGAGCCCAAACTCAGGCGGGGCTGATTTTTGGTTCGTAAACAATAAATCCCAAAGTGTCATTTTTATTTCCCTTTAATTTATAAATCGTTTTTAATCACAATACAAATCTCGTTTCCCATCATAAACCTCCCAAAGGAAATTCAATTGTTCTTCTGTATTGCGCTTGGTAGAAAGAGCAGGCATTTTCTCTCTCTCAAAAAATGCAAGATCGGAAATTTCCTGATTCTGTTGAAAACTTCCATCCAGCAATTCACATTCAAATACCAATTTCACATATTGGCGGCTTTGCAATTGGTAGCGATTGGTATCAAATACTGCCAACAAGCGATTGATACGTGCTAAATAGCCCGTTTCTTCTTGGATTTCCTTTAAAATATTTTCTTTAGGAGAATAGCCAACCTCACCAAAACCACCCGGCAAAGCCCAGGTCTCTTCTCCCTGACCTTTCACTAAACAAAGTTTGTCATCTTTGACAATCCAAGCCCTAACATCAATTAAGGGGGTGTCATAATAGTTTGTCGGTCGAAACAAATCCGATAATTCTTGTGAATTCAGATCAGTCGTTTCTCTCACAAGATCCTGTAAAATTTCACGAATATCCTGGTAGCGCTCTTGATCAAATGGATCTTTTGAGAAGGCTAAGCCTGTATTGGTGATTGAAATCAAGCGCTGAATGTCCTTCAGTACATTATTACTTACCATTCTCCAATTCCTCTACTAATTTGGCTAGATTCATGGAATTGCTTCCCTTGATAAGGATTTGGTCTTGCTCTTTCAAGCTTTCCTTGACTTGTTTGACCATGTCCTCAAACTGATCTTCCTCAGCTGTCTTCTTGAAATAATAGACATGTCCGAGTGGGAACATCTGACTCGCTAATTGAGCCAATCCCGCAATGTCTTGGCCGTAGAAAATAACCGTATCCAAGACATCTGGCGAGAGGCTGAGAATCATTTGGTTGTGTAGATCAATAGATTGCTCCCCTAGTTCTTTCATATCTGCCAGGACAGCTAATTTTCGACCATTTGGATTAGCAGGAATAGTCGAGAAAGTTTCTAAGATTAGGCGCATAGCCGTTGGATTGGCATTGTAGACATCGGATAGGATATCCGCTCCGTTACTGGCCTTCTTCCATTCTGTCCGGTTGCGCGTTAATTGCAAGGTTTCAAAACTATCACGAATCGCAGCCTCACTCACTCCTTCTTTCAAAGCAACATAAGCTGCGATCATAGCATTGGTCGCATTGTATTTTCCTGTTACCGGAAGATCAATCGCTTCTTCTAAGAAATTCGCTCGGAAAGTTAAGCTATCCTTTCGCTCGATTAACTCGGTAATAAAAATCTCCTCGTCTGGACCAAAGCGAACGACTGTTTGATTTTCAGGAAGGTAGGCATCGACGATCGGATCAGCTGGAACTACCAGAAGACCACCTTCTGGCATGCCATCCGCAATCTGGAGTTTTCCTTTTGCGATCTCACTTCGATCTTTAAAGAATTCCAAATGGGCTTCCCCAATCAAGGTGACAATAGCAGCTTTTGGATGCGCCAGTTCTGACAAGAGATGGATATCTCCTAGATGGTCTTGCCCCATTTCAAGGACCAGTTTGTCTGTCCCTTCTGGCATATGCAAAACCGTATAAGGAAGACCAATTTCGTTATTATAGTTTCCTTGTGTTTTATAGGTCAGGTAGGTGGTGGACAAAAGCTGTGCCAACATATCTTTTGTGGTGGTTTTACCATTTGACCCCGTTACTGCAAAAACATCTACTTTTGTCTTTTGAAGATAGGCTGCAGCTAGTGTTTGAAAAGCGCTCAGCACATCTTCCACCAAAATATAAGGGTGGCCTTCGATCACTTTCTCTGAAAAAGTGGCTACGGCTCCATTTTCAAAAGCAGTCTCAATAAAGTCATGACCATCACGCGCTCCCTTTAAAGGAACAAACAGGTCTCCAGGCCCAATCAAACGACTGTCAAATTCCGGCTTGACGAGGGCCACATCTTCAAATTGGCTGATATCATTTTTTGCATGTACTAGATGAGCAACTTCATGTAATGTGAGATTCATATCCAACTCCTCAGTTCTCCGTAGCGTCTTCAAAAATTTGGACGCTCCTATCAAATTCTTCTCATTATACCATATTCTAGACCACAAAAAAAGTGGCTGGGACAGAAGTCCTAGCCTCTTGATTGTTTTAGGATTGTCGAGCAAGACCAGTGGTTGAGTGGGCTCTACTACGCTGATTTCATCAGCTTTTACAGCCCTACTCAACTGTGCGGAGGTGGGACGACGAAATCGAATTCTAACGAATTACCGATTTCTGTCCCACTCTCTCTTTTCTTACAACAAATGCGCTTCGTGTTTTTGGAAGACTTCTTTTCCAAGCTCTACTAACTTGGTGATCAAATCTGTATAGTTGAGTCCCATATTGTCCCAAAGCAGAGGATACATAGACCATTGGGTAAATCCAGGCATAGTATTGAGTTCGTTTAAGAAGATCTCTCCTTTATCGGTATAGAAGAAATCACAACGCGCTAAACCTAGACCACCGATCGCACGAAAGGCTTTTTCTGCGTTGGTCCTCATGATTTTCACAACCTCAGGGTCCAATTGAGCCGGAATAGCCATGGTAATTTTATTGTCGATGTATTTGGCATCATAATCATAGAAGGCCACATCTTTCACAACTTCACCTGGCAAGGTGCTCTTCACATCATAGTTTCCAAGAAGTCCAACTTCGATCTCACGCGCATTGACTCCTTGTTCTACCAAGACACGGCTATCGTACTTGAAGGCCAATTCGAGAGCAGCCCGAAGCTCTGTTTGGTTTTCAGATTTTGAAATTCCTACGCTAGAACCCATATTGGATGGTTTGGTAAAGACAGGATAAGAGAGAGTGGCTTCAATTGCAGCAATTTTCTCATCAATGTCATCGCCTTCCACTACAGCTACATAAGGAACTTGTGGAATCCCTGCAGATTCCAAAACCCGTTTGGTGGTAATCTTGTCCATGGCCACACTAGAAGCCAGGATACCACAGCCGACATAAGGCATCTTCAAGACTTCTAAGAAGCCTTGAATGGAACCATCTTCTCCCATTGGTCCATGAAGAACTGGAAAGACTACTGCTCCTTCCTTGTAAATCGCAGATGGTGCCACTTTTTTAGACCAGTCCACTGTCTCATTGGTCATCAATTTCTCATCATCCGCTGGTTTCTCTTCAAAAGCTTGCGTCTGGATGAAGTCTCCTGACTGCGTAATAAAGTAGGTTTGAACCGAAAATGCTTGGTAATCAATCGCGCGCATCACGCTTTCTGCTGAAAGAACAGATACTTCACGTTCTGCACTACGTCCACCATACAACAGGATTAAGTCTTGTTTACTCATAGTTTCTCCCTAATTGTTCCCTTGATTTCTTACTTGATAGTATACCACAATGATAGCCCTTTCGAAAGAACTTCTCTTATAATTCTGTCCGATTTTCAATCGCGCGAAGCAAGGTCACTTCGTCCGCATACTCGATATCGGCTCCAACTGCCAGACCACGTGCCAAACGTGTCACTTTGATCCCTGCTGGCTTGAGCATGCGCGAGATATACATAGATGTTGCTTCCCCGTCTGCTGTCGCATTGGTCGCAACAATGACCTCTGTGACTGTTCCATCCATCAAGCGACTAATCAAACTCTTGAGATTGATATCATCGGGTCCCACGCCATTCATGGGCGAGATCAAGCCATGCAAGACATGGTAACGGCCATGGTATTCCTGGATATTTTCCATAGCAGATACATCCCGGCTATCTTCTACAACAAGTATGAGGGATGGATCCCGCGTTTCATCTCGACAAATCTCGCAGGTTTCTTCATCGGTTAAATTGCCACAAATACTGCAATACCCTAGCTCACGCTTGGCATTCAGTAAGTTTTTGGCAAATTCATTCACATCATCATCTGACATACCAATGGTGTAAAAAGCCAGACGAGTCGCTGTTTTGATCCCAATTCCTGGCAACTTCGAATAGCTGTCAATTAATTTTGCAATAGGTGCTGGATAAAGCATAGTTTCCTCTCTAATTCATGGGGTGTTTCTGATTGTATAAATTAATAATGTCGCGCGTAATGGAATGACTGACCGTCGCTTGTAGATTGGTATTATGTGGAAAAACCACTGCTACTGCAATCTTTGGATTGTTTGACGGTGCATAAGCCACCACATTGGTATTAATGGCTTGTTTGCCTCCATCGACTGTGGTTTCGGCCGTACCTGTCTTGGCACTAATGGAGACACTGGCACCTTGACCAACAGTTTTCCCTGTCGTCAACCCACTCGTACCATTCGCAACCTGATAGAACCCTTGCTTGATCAAGGCCATGTCCTCCGCTGAGATATGGACCTGATTGAGCTCCTTGGTTTCGATCGCTTTTTTCAACTGACCAAGGCCCCCTTGATCATTATTGTCATAGATGCCTTCGACGACATGAGGACTCACCCTCTTCCCATCATTTGCAACGGTTGCCGCATACTGGGCCAATTGCATCGGTGTATAGTTGTCAAACTGGCCAAAGGCATTGGTCAAATAATTGCCGACTGTGTAGTCTTTTGGAATAAAACCAGTCGATTCATTGGGAAGGTCAATCCCCGTTGATGTTCCAAGACCATACTCTGCAAAAGTAGAACGCAATTTTTTCATAGCAGGGTCCACCTGATCCACTTGTAAGGTCATATTGGGAGTGTAGGGTTGCCCCATCATCTTAAGAGCAATCTGGACCATGTAGGTATTAGAAGAATATTCCAAAGCTTCTACTGCATTGATGGAGCGACTGCCGTATTGGGTAAACCAAGAATTGATAGGAGCTGATCCTGCAAAAACAATGGGCTGATCGGTCAGTACCTGATTGCCGGAAATGGCACCATTTTCCCATCCTGAAGTCAAGGTTGCTCCTTTAACGACCGATCCTGGGACGAAAACATTGGTGACTGTTCCCAAAGCATCGGTTGATAAATCTTGACTACCAGCCTGGTGTTTGATCCCTGCCATGGCAAGGACTTTCCCTGTATCAGGCTCAAGGGCTACAGCATAGACACCTTCGGAGTAGGTCGCATTTCCAGCTTGCAACTCTGCGCTAAAGGCAGAGCGGAGAATATCTTCCACCCCTTTTTGGAAATCTAAGTCAATCGAGAGCTTGAGGTTTTCTCCCTTAGCTCCTTTTGAAATGTCTACCACTTTATCCATGTTGCCATTTTTATCCAGGAGAATTTCTTTTTCACTGCGTTTTCCTTGAAGGACGTTTTCGTATTCCTTTTCGAGATAAGATGTTCCAACCCGGTCATTGAGGGCATAACCTTTTTTGACATATTCCTCGACTTCTTCTGCTGGAAGTCCTGCCTGCTCAGTCGAAACCGTTCCGATGATAGAAGCTAAAGGAGTATCCAAAACCTTGCGGTCCCAGCTGGTCGTGATCGCAATTCCAGGAAGGTCCTGACTGTCAGCCGCGATGGTCGCAATCTGCTCAGCTCCTAGTGCTTGCGTCGAAATAATCCCCGTCGCAAAATTTTCCACAGCATTCATTTGGCTATAAAGATAGATAATCTTTTTCTCATCATCTGTGTAACCGAGTTTTGAAGGGTCAATGCTGTCCACTGCCGCTTGATAGATTTTAGCTTCTGGTAGACGATTGCCATCAGTATCAAATTTCTTTTTCTCAGGCAGGTGCTCTACGACCTCTTGGTAGACTTTGGTATTGGCTAGATAGTAATCCACTTCTTGCCGTTCGGTCACTTGAGGATTTTCTACATCGACATACTGCAAGAGTTTTCCAGCTGTCTCTCGCATTTCTTGGGCCGTCATTTTACGATCCCGCGTAAAGGTCAAGACTTGTTTTCCCACATTTTCCACCAAGGGCTTACCAGAAGCATCATAGATTTGCCCTCGCACACTCCCTTGTTTGACCGTCTTTTTGGTAGCTTTTGCCAATTTATCCGTATAGTAGGCTTGGTGAGAGATCTGCATATAGCCAAGTCGGGCAATCAGAACCAAAAAAAGAAGGCAAATCAAACTAAACAGCAGATAGAGTCTGCGTGTTATCGAATGATTCTCAAACTTCCGTATTTTCTTCTTCATGAAATGTTCTATCCTTCTTTTCTAATCAACACTTACCTTCCATTTTACTATTTTTCCAAGAGTATCTCAAGAAAAGGAAGGGACCTTTCCTGGAATTTTATGAAGAAAAAAGATTGGACCTGCTCGCCCAATCTTGAAATTAACACAAACTTTTTTACATGTACAACCTTATGTGAGGTGGTTGAAAAAATATTGATTTTTAATTTTTAAGCTTATTCAAGCATATGTCGAAACTTTCCGCCGTGAGAAAAGTTCCTGAAACACAATTGTTTCAGGAACTCGGGAGTTTTGAAACTTTAGGTTCAAAACTAAGTCATGGAACTTCGTAGAAGTTCGCTGACGTCCGTACTCACCTAAGGAAAGTTTTTAAGACTATTTTGTCTTCAATTTGAGATTGGACATGCTCGCCCAATCTTTTTTTCTAATAAGTCACAACATTGATTTTTCCTTTGTCATACTCAGCAATGAAAATATCCAAAACGTTGTCATAGCCTTCTTTTTCCAATTCAGCTAGCAACCACTCTTCACTTTTCCCAATTGTTTCCAAAATTTCAAGCTGAACCACACCATCCATAATGATTGGGTATTTAGGATTCTCATCCCCCGCACGGACAACGATCAATTGACCATTTTGTTCAATAACAGCGCGCTTCACATCTTTTAATTGAAAAATCCCTTGTCCACGTAGTTTCAAAGCAACATCTGAAGCAGAAAGTCCTTTGGAACGACACGCTTCCGGATCCAGTTTCCCATTTTTAATGATGACAGTTGGTTTTCCATCAATCAAGTGCTTCATAAAACGAACATTGGTATTGAGCCATTTTAAGAGCAAGATCAAAATAGTCCACATTAAGAGAATCACAATGTATTGAAGAATGGTAATGGAGCTATTGTAGATGACCCCACCAATAATGCCCCCAAGAACAAAGTTCTGTATCTGGTCTACTGCAGAATTTGGTGCTAAGTTTCCTTTCCCGGTCACATTGATGACAAATACCAAGGAAATCAAGCCCAAAGCTAATTTAATCAAGATGTTTAAAAAATTTACTATCATTTGTTCACCTCCACAAGTTCCACGTCTGTTTTATACAGATCCATCTTTTCTAATAGGTAGCTATCTGGGTCAGATCCTGCGATAGCTCGGTAATAAACCTCTCCAACCTTCAGGATCGCCCCATCTGTGGCTGCTGAAGTATTGACATAGACGTCTTCTTTTTTGACATCCAACTCCTTTGAGATGACCTCAATAAAATGCAGAGAACGTTGAAATTGGTCATTATTACTTTGGCTATTTTGGAAACTGCTGATGCCGATCAAGACCACTGCAACCAGAGTCAAAATCGAGATAATGGATAATTCACGGAATTTGCTATCGTGCTTAACCCGATAGGCTTTCACCGCAAAAAAACCAGTCAGTAGAATGAGCAAACCAGAGATCCCAATGGTCACCCAGTTTTGCTGGCTGATCTGACCCAACACATAGTTATAAGAGTAAAATTTCATAAAGAACTCCCTTTCCCCAAATGAATTCAATCTATTATAATAGATTTCACAAGAGCTTTCAAGGCATTGTGATCAGAAAATTATTAAAATTTTGTTATAATAAAACTATCAATTATGTCAAGAAAAGGAAACACAATGAAACTCATTTCATGGAATATCGACTCGCTTAATGCTGCATTGACCAGCGATTCAGCACGTGCTAAACTCTCTCAAGAAGTCCTTCAAACCTTGGTCGCTGAGGATGCAGATATCATTGCCATTCAAGAAACCAAGTTATCCGCCAAAGGACCTACTAAAAAACACCTCGAAATTCTTGAGGAACTCTTTCCGCAATATGAAAACACCTGGCGTTCTTCTCAAGAGCCGGCTCGTAAAGGCTACGCTGGGACTATGTTCCTCTACAAAAAAGAGCTCTCCCCTATTGTGACTTTCCCAGAGATCGGTGCTCCTTCGACCATGGACTTGGAAGGCCGGATCATTACTCTGGAATTTGATGGCTTCTTTGTAACACAAGTCTATACTCCTAATGCCGGTGATGGCCTCAAACGCCTAGCAGAACGCCAAGTATGGGATGTCAAATATGCTGAATATTTGGCTGACTTAGACAAAGAAAAACCTGTCCTTGCTACTGGAGACTACAACGTGGCCCACAAGGAAATCGACCTTGCCAACCCTGCCAGCAACCGTCGTTCACCAGGTTTCACAGACGAAGAACGTGCAGGCTTTACCAACCTTTTAGCAGCAGGCTTTACAGATACCTTCCGCCACCTCCACGGAGATGTACCGGAGCGTTACACTTGGTGGGCACAACGCAGCAAGACTTCAAAAATCAACAATACAGGCTGGAGAATCGACTATTGGTTAACCTCAAACCGCATTGCAGATAAGGTTACTAAATCAGACATGATTGACTCAGGCGCACGCCAAGACCACACACCGATTGTCTTGGAAATTGAATTATAAGGATTTTCTTTATGAACTACAATGCAGTAATTCCCGAGTTTATGGTTTCGAATATAGAACAGTCCCGTTCCTTCTACTGTGATTTGCTCGGTTTCACCATCGAATACGAGCGCCCAGAAGAAAAATTTCTCTTCCTGTCTCTTGAAGATTGCCAGCTCATGCTAGAGGAGGGGACAGTTGAAGAATTAGCTGAACTAACCTACCCATTTGGCCAAGGAATTAACATCTCCTTTGGTATAGAGGATGTCCCTAGGCTCTATCAGAAATTGTTAGAAGCCAACTATCCTATTCATCGCCCATTAATTAAAAGAAAATTTCGTGTTGACGACCATTATATCTATCCTCATGAATTTGCAGTTTTAGATCCAGATGGCTATTTTTTAAGATTTAGTGAATAAGAAAATAGATCACTAGAGTAGAAAAAGAAACAAAAAAAGAAAGAGACTAATCACATTGATTAGTCTCTTTTAGTTTTTTAAGGATTATTTCCCCGGAGTATTCGGATCTAGGCCCCAAGATTGCTCGAGAACAGGTCTTAAGGATTTAATCATATCTTCTGAACCTTGGATTATGATTGTGTATACTTTATCTCCTTTTTGGAATACCCATACGTATAAAGTACTCCCATCTTTAACTGTTACTTTTATTAAGAAAGCGTCCCCACCGGCAAATATAGCTTTTACACCTTCTATACTAGTTCGATTTTTGTGTTTTCCGAATGAGCTATATAAACGGTTCGCAAGTAACTCTGCGTCAAAGGTTTCGTTGGGGCCAAGTTTAACAGTATCTTTAGTGTTTGAATCCATTATTAACGCATTGTTTTTGTCTGGTGATAAATATTCGAGCGCTTTGCTACTTCGAGTAGTGCGTACGACCCAATCTTTAGGGATATTGATATAACCAAATTTTTCATTTCCGATACGTTGAGTATCTGCAAGGGATATTTCTTTTGCCCCAGAAGAAGACCCAGGAGTTGTTGTTTGAGTTGTTGTCGTTGGTGCATCCGTAGTTTCTTTAGTGACTTCAGTTGTTGGTGCTGCTGTAGTTTCGTTTGTTTTCTTTTCTCTATTTCCGCATGCTGCTAGTATAAATGCAGATAGGAGCGTCATAGAACCTAATAAGATTTTGTTTTTCACAATGCTTAACCTCCTTAAGTGGTTGACTTACAAATATTTTATCATTTTTTAGAGTTTATTTAAATAGGAAACGTTTTCGCTAAAAAGCATAGGGTACAACAAAAGAGAATTTCTTGTTGGCGACCATTATATCTATCCTCATGAATTTGCAGTTTTAGATCCAGATGGCTATTTTTTAAGATTTAGTGAATAGAATGATGATCACCCGTCTATAGTTAAGAGGCTGGGCCAAAAGTCCTAGCCTCTTAACTGTTTTTGGATTGCCGAGCAAGATGCAGTGGTTGATCTATCTTTCATCTAAAAGAACGAGATGGACTAACATTCGATACCTAAAAAACCGGAACCCTCACATGAAGGTTCCGACTTTTTTTATCCTCATTGATGGAACAATGATTGATTTATTTTTTCTTTTCGATGTGATCTTTGAGATCTTCTTGAGCTTTTTTATTGGATTCTGCTTTTTTCTTCAACCATTCTTCTTTGGCCTTGTTAAAGTCTTTTGTTGTGACAACATCTTTGGACATTTCAAGGTATTTGTAGAAGGTTCCTGTTCCTTTTGTACCAACCCATGAAGCAGCACGGCTGTATGGTACGGTCCGTTGAAGCATTGGAGCACCACCATTTGAAACAGTTGGAAGCGTAATCGAGCTATCTGTCAACCATGCTTGCGCTGCTGCATATTTTTCATAGCGTTTTGCTTGATCCAACAATTCAGCATCGGCGTCTTTCAACATGTTAGCGTATTGATCCAACCCAACTGTTGCAATGGCTGGGTTGTTTGAACCTGCATCAATACCAAGATAGTAGAAGACAGAACCATTTACTGGGCTGATACTTTCGAGGTAAGTCGATGGGTCTTGGTAGTCAGGAGCCCAACCACCGCCTGAGATGTCGTAATCTCTCGCAGCTGCTGTATCGCTGAAGTAGGTGATATTTTGGAAATCATCATCCGATACCTTTTGAAGGTCCACAACGACATTGTCTGCACCAAGCGCTGACTCTACAGATTGTTTGAAGGAGCTAGCTTGTTGGACCATGCTGTTGTCCACTTGGCTGACAATGTAGTCCAAATGAATTGGGAATTGAACGCCTTGTTTTTGCAATTCAGCTTTGGCTTTCGCAAATGAAGCCTTGGCTTTTTCTGGGTTGTAAAGGCTAGTTTGACCATCGTCCAGGCTCACACCCTTCCATTGATCCCCATAGGTAACCAATTGTTTTTCAACGACCTTACCAAAATCTTCTCCATTGACTTGGACATAAGTTGGTGGCACCAAGGTACTACGAAGGGTATTTTCAGCCGCATCAGATCCAGATACTTGTGCCGCATATGATTTGCGGTCGAAACCAAAGTTCACCGCTTGACGGAAGTCCTTGTTCAGAATTGCTTTCTTGGTAGAAGCTTTTTGTTCATCCGTTGTTTTGGCAGTGTGGTCATACTTTTGACGGTCCAAGTTGAATCCAAGATAGTAGGATGTTCCTAATTGCAAACCATAGACAATGTTGTCGCCAAAGTTTTTCTTAACGCTCTTATACGTCGAACTGTTTGGCATAACAGATGCAAAGGAATATTGACCTTTTTCAAAGTTTTTAATGATAGAATCTGGGTTTGATCCATCGTTAAAGGTCAATTTGACATGATCGATATGAACATTTTTCGCATCGTAATAGTCTTTGTTCTTGACCAATTCAATCTCAGATTTCGAAGTCAAAGATTTCAAGTAATATGGACCATTGTATAAGATGCTGCTAGGTTTCAACGAACCAAAATCTTTTCCTTGAGATTTCAAGAAATCCGCATTAACTGGGAAAAGAACACCTGAGGTTGTTTTTGAGTTCCAGAAGCTTTCTGGACGAACCAAAGTATATTGGATGGTGTGGTCATCTAAGGCTTTGACTCCAACTGTGTTAAAGTCTTTGGTTTCCCCTTTTACGTAGGCATCCAAACCTTTGATCGAATTTTGAATCAAGAAGAGACCTTCTGATTTAGACTCAACCGCGTGTTTGATCCCTGTAACAAAGTCTTGAGCCGTTACAGCACCATATTCTTCTCCTTCACTCGTATACCATTTGGCATCCTTACGAAGTTTGTAAGTATAGGTTAATCCATCTTCAGAGACAGTCCAATCTTCTGCTAGACTTGGCACAAAGTTTCCGTATCGGTCGTTTTCAAGAAGACCATCTACAAGGTTACTTGTGACATCTGAAGTTGTTGTACGAGTTGCAGCGATGTAATCCAAGGTATTTGGATCTGCTGAATAGACGAATGAGTAGGTTGCTTGATTGCTACTACCACCGCCACACGCTGCTAAGAAAAAGGCACCTGCAACAGAAACTCCTGCAAGAGCTAACAGTTTTTTTGCTTTCATCACTATCTCCTTATGTTAGATTTTCTACCATTATACACTATTTCTTAAAAAAAACCAAATTTATTTTAAAAAAGTTCGTTTTTTCTGAATGAATATAATAAGATATAAAGAAAAAGCATCTTGAAATCGACCTCAAAGAAGCCGGATAGGGGAGTCTAGGCACCTACCACCAGATCCAACAAAGATATCACCTTTCAATCCTTTTAATAAATATACGTTTCATCACAAAAAAGAACCTCTGCACTTTCGAGCAGAGGAACTGATTCCTAATCAAAATGATAGAGTTGTGGGTACTGGTCACATTCAGGATTTTTAGGATGGCAGATAGCCCGCCCAAAATAAATCATGGCTTGATGGGCAGCTAGCCATTCGCTCTTTGGCAGAACATCCATGACCCGCTTTTCAACTTCCAATGGCGTCGCTGATTTCTTGACAATATCATGGTGCTTGCAGATCCGCTCCACATGGGTATCGACAGCAAAAGCTGGAATCCCAAAGCCTACACTCATGACCACATTGGCTGTCTTGCGTCCTACTCCTGCTAGACTTTCTAACTCTTCACGAGTCTGAGGCACTTGACCATCAAAGTTATCTAGCAATTGCTGGGCACATTTTTTGAGAAATTTGGCCTTATTTCGATAGAGGCCTAATTTAGAAATATGCTTGGCGATATCAGCTTCACTGGCTGCTGCCATGGCTTGTGGGGTTGGAAAAGCCGCAAACAAACCTGGTGTCGCTTTATTAACAGCCGCATCAGTCGTCTGAGCAGAGAGCATGACTGCCACTAATAATTCAAAATGATTACGAAAATCCAGACTCGGTTTAGCATCTGGAAAGAGGGCGATAATTTCTTCAATCACATGACGTGCCCGTTTCTTTGATAAAACCATATTCTCTCCTTTACATTACTAGTCTTTATTATAGCATGAAAGTTCCCTATTTCTGGAAGAATCGGCTTCAAAAAAAGAAGAGGGACAAAATGAATTGTAAAAAAACTCATCCAATCCCACTTCTATCTATTGTTTATTTTACACCAATCTCTTCAAGAAAGTAATCAGGGTTTGAGCAGAGCGTTCACCAGCCTCTACGATAAATTCATCAAAAGAGATATTAGCTGCGTGATCTGCCGTATCACTCATAGCTCGAATGACCATAAAAGGACGCCCAGCTGCATGAGCGGCTTGGGCAATAGCTGCCCCTTCCATCTCAACTGCTAATACTTCTGGGAAATGCTCCCGAATTGTTGCGACTTTTTCTTCACTCGCGATAAAGCTATCTCCTGTTGTAATCAAGCCCACATGTGTGGTTGCAGCTTCTTCTTCCAGAACTTTTTTCATCTCTGAAACAAAATAGCGACTGGATTCAAAGTAAAGTGGTTGACCTGCCATTTGACCATACTTGTAGCCAAAGGCTGTCACATCCACATCATGATAAGCCAATTTGTCTGCAAGTACGATATCCCCAACAGCCATTCCCGGTGCAACCGCACCTGCAGAACCTGTATTGATAATGGCTTCCACTTTGAAATCATTGGCCAAGACTGCTACACTCATAGCAGACATGACTTTTCCGATACCACTTTCCACCAAAACGACCTCATGGCGACCAATCGATCCTGTATAGTAGACTTTTCCAAGACGCAGATGCTTTTCCCCATTTTCAAGGGCTTCAACCAAGATTTTTAACTCCTGGGGCATGGCTGCGATAATTCCAATTTTCATGTCGTTTCTCTCCTTGTGACGACCCTATAGACGCCAAATAGCAATGATCAAGGCAATGAGGAGCACAATGATCCAGAACAAAATCTTATTGAGTTTGGATTGGACCACACTTTGTTTACGTTCTTCAATGCGACGACTCTTGGTCACTGTGGGCTCCACTTGGATCTGCACAGTATCCTGAGAATAACGCTCTTGTGGACGCTCCATACGGCTTTCTCTCATCGGACGTTCATAGCCAAATCCTCTGTGGTCTGTCCGAATAATTTTCGTCTCTTCAGCATCGACCATATTAGGACCAGTGATGTCCTCACCTCGCCTTGCTCGTTCAATCATTTCATCGGTTAATAAAGGTTTTCCCATCGGATCCTCCTCTATTTATTGATTAAGTCCCAATATTGGATCGCCATGATGGTCTTGGCATCACAGATTTCGCCAGTTTGGATCAAATCTTTCGCTTCCTTCAAGGTCACTTCTAATAACTCTAAGGTCTCATCCGCATCTTGTGGACGTGGATTTTCCACCTTTTTCAAGTTGGTCGCACCATAAAGTTTGATCCGCTCATTACAAAATCCAATGGCTGAATAAAAATCATACAACAACTCTAGATCCGCTGTGTAGCCAATTTCTTCTTCCAATTCGCGCAGAGCAGCCGCTTTAGGGTCTGCATTTTCTCCCTTTTCTAACTTCCCTGCTGGAATCTCCACCGAAGTCCTTTCAATCGCCTTGCGGTACTGCTTGACCAAGATCGTTTTCCCATCTTCTGTGATCGGCAAAACCGCTACTGCTCCGTTATGGAAGATTAAATCACGCTGCGCTTGGCCTTTTCCAGCTGGTAGTTCTACTTGATCAGTGACCACTTGGAAAATCGGCCCCTGATAAATCTCCTTGCGCTCAATGGTTTTTTCTTCAAATTGCATGAGAATCTCCTATTTATTTTTAGGATGGTGTGGCAAGCGAAGGGCATACTCTTCTTTATTCACTTGACGGCCACGACCAATCGCAATCGCATCAGCTGGTACATCCTTGGTAATGGTTGATCCAGCACCGACTAAGGAATTGTCGCCTAATTCAACTGGCGCAATAATCGTCGAATTGGATCCGACAAAGACATTGTTTCCAATCGTCGTTTTAAACTTATGTTGGCCATCATAATTCACTGTGATGGTTCCTGCACCAAAGTTGACGTTGCTACCAACTTCACAGTTGCCAATATAGGTCAAATGACCAGCTTTGGTATTTTCGCCAATAGACGAACCTTTGACTTCGACAAAATTTCCAATATGGACATCTTTGGCGAGGCTAGATCCTGGACGAATGTGGGCGTAAGGTCCCACTGTCACGCCATCAGCTACCGTGCTCTCTTCAATCATGGAGTTGGTAATAACGGCACCTGCCCCAATTTCACTATCCACAATATAGGTTCCATTGGTTAAGACTGTTTCAGCCCCAACTTTTGTGTGCCCTTTTAGGGTAACATTGGCTTCGATTTGCACTTCTGATGCGATCTCAACATCGACATCGATATAGGCCGCATCTGGATTTACAAAGCTCACCCCATTGACCATGTGGGCTTGGTTAATGCGACGACGCATGATGCCTTCTGCTGTTGCAAGTGCCACGCGGTCATTGACCCCGAGACTTTCATCAAAATCTTTGAGCGTATAGGCCCCGACTTTTTCACCAGCCTCACGGAAAATGCCGATGACATCCGTGATATAGTATTCACCTTGGGCATTGTTAGTATTGATATTTTTCAAAGCTTCAAAGAGACGCGCATTGTCAAAGACATAAGTCCCTGTATTGATTTCTTTAATTTGTTTTTCAAAATCTGTCGCATCTTTTTGCTCAACAATTCGAAGCACTTCCGCATTGTCATTACGAACAATCCGACCATAGCCAAATGGATTGACTGCTTCGGCTGTCAAAATCGTTGCTACATTCTTGTGGTTGATATGAAAGTCGATCAAGTGTTTGAGGCTTTCACCCGTAATCAAAGGAGTATCTCCTGCAATGACGAGGGTGTGCCCTTCAAGACCTTCCAAGACTGGCTCCGCCATCATAACTGCATGACCAGTTCCCAATTGTTCGGTTTGTTTAACAAATTCTGTTTGTCCAGCTAGGACTTGCTCCACCAATTCTGCCTTGTGGCCCACAACCGTTACCGTCTTCTCAGGTGAGATGGCTCCAACACTACGGAAAACATGTTCCAACATAGAGATCCCAGCAACCTTGTGAAGAACCTTAGGCAGATCTGATTTCATACGGGTACCTTTCCCCGCTGCTAAAATAATGGCATAATTTGGCATAACATTTCTCTTTTCTGTACAATATCGCTTACATTATACCATTTTTTAGCCCTTTTGGAAAATAAGACCCAAACCAAAAAACTCTCCTAGAAGGAGAGTCAGATTAAGATCAAATCTTCGTTGAGACTTTCCTTGGGTGAGTACGGACATCAGCGAACTTCTTCGAAGTTCCATGATTTAGTTTTGAACCTAAAGTTTCAAAACTCCCGAGCGCTTGAAACTTTTAGGTTTCAAGCGCTTTTCTCACAGCGGAAAGTCTCAAAAAATCTTTTAATAGTTCTAAGAACTGGGCAGTATTTTTAGCTTGACACAATCACTAGGTATTTTTTAATAGAAAACAGTTATTCTCTTTTCTGATTTTCTAAAAGAAAAGAGTGTTCTATAATGGATAAACCTTGCGAAATTCTTCTAAAACCACCTTGCTGTCAGGTGTAAAAGTCAGTCCCGCTTCTCCTAAGCAGTCTTTGAAAAAGTCTTCATGAACCTGACGCCAATAAGCTAGAGATTTGTCTCCTTCACCTTCCTTATAGGCATGATCGACTGACACTTGATGAAAAGGCTGAACGGAAACCTTCGTGACTTCGACAATGCAGACAGCCTGATCTTGACTGTCTAAAATGACATCAAAGGTCCCTTCTTGTGGAAGGGGTTCGTCCTCTACTGCGTAGAGGTCATAAGCTGAGGCGGTTGCTGTTTTTTCGCCTTTAAAGACCAGTTCCGCTAAAAGGTCTGGGTCCACTCCAAAGGCCCAGGCATCTATCTCATCTCCAATAGAGGGATTGATTTGCTTGTAGGCATTCCACATTTCTTGAGGTGTCATAGGTTCTCCTTTTTTTCTTTTACCTTCCAATTTCTATAGCTTGTCAGTTCTAATTCTGGAAATCCTCCTAACTCTGCCTTAACTTTTAATACTAAGGGTGAGGTATTTTCTTCGGTCATCTGCTCGATAGGAAGCCAGATTGCATTTGCTGAATCATTGCTCCCATCATTTACCTCTTGAGGAAGAGATTTTTGAGAGCTCTCGAAATCGAGTACGATATCATAAAAGGCCATGATATGATGCACTGCGAAGTCTTTCCCTTCTTCTTGAACCATCACATCGTAAATTCTAGGATTTGAAAAACTGCTAAGCGTATAGCCTGTCTCTTCAAGAACTTCTCGCTTTAGGGTTTCTGTCAGTCCTTCCCCTACTTCCTGGCTACCACCCGGTAGATCAAAACGATGCTGATAAGGGCCTCTTGTTTTTTCAATGCAGAGCAGTTTCCCGTCTTTAAAACAGACTCCGTAGACACCAAAGTGATTTTTGATTTCCATCAAATCCTCCTACTTTCATTCAAAGCTCAGTCGATAGTGAAATCAGTATAGCTATTCTTTTTGCAACACCATCTCTTATTGACCCTAATCATTTCTTCTCTATTGATTTAATACTTTTTCAATATCAATTTTAGTAATTTTCCTAGATACCAATAATCCTGCAAAAACTGAAGTGAGTATCCCTATTAATACCGGGAACAACAATCTACTAAGTTCAATATCTAGTGGTAATCCACTCAAAAAGATGATCAAATAAGAAATAGCAATTCCTATCACCAATCCCGCGCTTGTACCTCGTACTCCCATCATAAAGCTTTCAAATAAATATATTCTTTTTATCTGTCGATCAGATGCACCGATGATTTTAAAAGTTGCGATCTGTTTATGATTCTCCTGAATGGTAATGGCTAGAATATTGATGATATTAATAATCGCTACAATAGAGATAAGAACTATGATTAATAGGATAAATAGATCGATGTAGGAAAACCATCTGGATAGCATATTGATAACATCCTGTTGTGTCGCTACAACAACATCTAATCCTGTTCCTGATAAAGATTGTTTTAAATTTTCATTTTTTAAAACAGTCTTTTCGATCTTGTTTGCTACTTCATTTAAATCGGTTCCATTTTTTACAGTAGCATTCAGATAGTAATACTTATTTGATGAAACGCTACTACTTTTTACATTGATTGCCATCATTTGATTTATTTCTGTTGGCAAGGTAGAAAATAACTGCGCTACTTGCTTGTCTATAATGCCAGAAATTACAAACTTTACATTATGATTATCAATCTTAATAGTCACCGTATCTCCGACATTCATTGATGTAGCCTTGTGTACGGAATCTCCGATTAATATTTCATTGTCCTTCTCTGGGAACTTTCCTTCAGCAATTCTAATATTCAGGTTTTTTAAATACTTTTCTTCTAGACAATGGATAGTATTGGAAACCGATGTCTTACCATTTTGGAATTTGATATCATCCGTAAATAATAGTTTTACACCAGTAACATTTTTTACTTCATCTATTTTTTTTACTCGATCAATATCTTCATTAGAAAATAAAGGCAAAGCTTTATAATTCAGAGAATTTTCTTTATTACCAAAGGCAACAGTAACAACATTTTTATTTGCTACAGTCATTTCTTTAATCATTTTATTATAGAAAGAATTAGAAATGAGCATCACTAAAACAATTAGCAAAACAGAGATCGCTATTGACAGTCTAACTAATCTATATCTTCGTTTGTTAACTTCTAAATCTCTTCTAGCAATGAATAATATGGAATGATTCATTTTATCATCTCCTTACGTACTCAATTTTGCCATCAACAACTGTGCAAATAGACTGCATACTATTGGCCACCTTATCACTATGAGTTACTGTTATAATCGTGATACCTAACTCCTCATTGATCCGCTTCAACAATTCTATTATATTTTGTTCGTTAGCAGCATCTAAATTACCAGTAGGTTCATCCGCTATCAATATTTCTGGATTGTTAATAAGAGCTCTTGCCAAAGCAACTCTTTGTTTTTCACCTCCACTAATCTTATCAATACTCTTGCTTAACATTTCCTTTGAAAGACCTAAAGTGTTACAAATTTCGTTAATGTTATTCTCTCCATTTTCAAAAAAATATCTTGGAAGTAGAATATTCTCTTTCACCGTGAAACCTGAAATCAAATTAAAGTTTTGGAAGACACAGCCAATATTCCTACGCCTTACCTTACTCAAATTTTTCATATCTAAAATGGAACTACCACAGACTAAGATATCCCCCTCATTTAAACTGGTAATCCCTAATATTAATTTAACAAGAGTAGTTTTTCCTAATCCAGAACGGCCAACTATTGCAGTCGTGCTACCTTTTTTAAATTCAAAATTACAATTTTTGAAAATGTATCTGACATTCGATCCATCACTAAAACATTTAGTAACATTCACTAATTTAATCATGATTTCACCTTCATTCCACAATAACTTAGCAAATCAATTGTACTATTCGTTTCTTCTAAAACAATCTCTTAAGGTTTCAGGTAGAGCCCATTCAAAAAGTTCTTCTGAACTTACCCTCAGTTATCTTCATAATTGTTATTATCCCTGTGTTTTTAAGGAAAAAACAATTACATTTCTTAGCAAGATTTTAACTCCTGCTTTTTCATTTCCCTACTTCAAACTCCAGCCACCATCAATGGTCAGGATTTGCCCTTGCATGGCAGACGCCTTCCCGTTAGCCAAAAAGAGACTGACTTCTGCCACTTCCTCTGGCTCAATCCAGCGCTTGATGGGTGTCTCACTGGCTACCCAGTCAGCCAATCCACCTGGTTCAAAGTCCGCTGCGGTCATACCTGTTTTGACGGCTCCTGGTGCGATGCCAAAGACCTGAATTCCAGCTTCTGCATAATCCAGGGCCAACTGCTTGGTAAAGCCCGCTAGGGCATGCTTGGAGGAGGTATAAGCGTGACCGCCGCCTCCCGCTAAGCTAGAAGCAATGGAGCACATATTGATGATGATACCTTGCTTCTTCTCCAACATTTGAGTCAGATAATACCGTGTCAGCTCCACCGGAGTCACATAGTTGATCTCAAAGATCTCCTGAATCTCCTGAGCGCTTTGCTCCAGAAGCGGTTTGTAATCATCCAAAACTCCGGCTGTATTGCACAAAACCTCTACCTCAGGACACCAGTCAAAAATCGGCGTCAAATCAAGAGTTAAGTCCCTCTGTAAGAAGTGAAAATCACCTGCTAACTGGGGATCCGCTCCCTGGTCCACTCCATAGACCTGGTAGCCCTTTTCTAGAAAGAGTCGAGCTTGAGCTAAACCAATCCCGGAACTCACACCTGTAATCAAGACCCTTTTAGTCATGGACTTCCACCCAATCTGTCGCTAAGACATCACAAGGAGTTGGACTCCACATGGAGAAACCTTCACCTTCACCAGACACATTGATGAGGAAATAAGGGGTCACTTCCAGAGCCACCCCATTTTGCTCAATGGTATCAAAGAGTTGGACGTAGTTTTCTGCTCCACCCCATCCTGTTCGCACATATTTTTTCTTAGCCTTTAAGCCTGGTAAAATCTCTTCAAATGTCATTTTTTTCTCCTTTGTTATCTAGTTAACTTTCTCCCTTTATTATACCAAAAAAAGAGCTTTCTCTATGTAAAAAGCCAGAGTTCTTCTACTCTAGCTTTCATCTTTTATTGATTTTCTTCTGAATGGCGATACCCATAACCGAAATAAATTCCGACCCCGATCAGGAGAGCAACTCCGAAGGCCAGCCAGGTCGATAGGGAATACTGGGTCATAAAGGACAGGCAGACCACAATCGATAGGATTGGCAAAACTGGAACTAAGGGTGTTTTAAATTCCCCAGGTCCAGGGGCCCCGTGTTCCTTACGCAATTTCAAGAGGGCAAGGGCCAACATAACCAGGTAAGCCAAGGTACAGATGTTTAAAAAGGAAGCGATACTTGCAAGTGGAAAGACTCCACCAGCAATGGCAGCCATCGATCCAGCTACTAGTGTTGCATTTTTGGGAATTCTAGTTTTGGAATCGAGTTGTTTCATAGCTTTTGGCAAAAGACCATCCCGCGCCAAACTGTAAATCATCCGTGAAAGGGCAAAGGTCATCGAAATGCAGACGGTAATCAGGGTCAAAATAGCCACTAAGGATACATAATTTCCAGCCCAACCAGCTCCGACCTGACGAAGGGCAAAGGCAACCGCGTCTTCTACATTTAAGTTCTTAAAAGGAACCATACCAGTCAAAACCAGGGTGACCAAGATATAAAGAACAGTTGTGATCAAAAGACTGAGGACAATCCCACGAGGGACGTTCTTTTGTGGTTCCTTGATTTCGTCGACCGCCATTGAAATGGACTCAAAACCAAGAAAGGCAAAGAACATGAGCGAAGCTCCAGACATAATCCCTGTTTGACCACCATAGATTTCGCCAAATCCATAAGGGGCAAAGTTTGCCCAGTTGCCAGGATTTATGTGAAAAATCCCAACAAGAATAAACAAGGCAAGAGCTGAAAACTTGAGTAAGACCAGCAAGGAATTAAAACGTAAGACCGCTTTTGCATTCATAAGGACTAAGGCAGTGACGAGGACCATGACCAAAATAGGCAAGAGATCCACATAAGTTCCCTTAGCTGGATCAAAAGTCCCGTTTAAAGCCGTCGGCAGGCTCCAGCCAAGATTGGCCAACAAACCCTTGAAATAAGCAGCCCAACCTGAAGCCACCCCTGATACGGCTGTCATAAATTCCATCACGGTCAACCAACCTGCAATCCAGGCGGGAAACTCTCCAAAGATAGCATAGAGGTAACTATAGGCTCCACCGGTTGAAGGGATGCGAGACGCAAACTCTGCAAAGAAGAGGGCAGATAAGCCGACGCAAAAAGCCGCAATCACAATCGAAATGATCAAGGCTGGACCAGCTAAATTCGCTGCTGCAGTTCCCGTAATCGTGAAGATCCCTGTCCCCACCATGGCACCAATTCCTAAAATAATCAAATCCCATAAACGTAAATGGCGATTTAGACCGGGGTGTACTTGCCCAAGTCCCTTTTTTCGAAATAAATTCATATCTATTCTCCCATCTAATGAGTTTATTCTATCATACTTGGACAAGAAAGAGAGTGAGACAGAAATCGGTCATTCGTTAGAATTCGATTTCGTCGTCCCACCTCCGCACAGTTGAGTAGGGCATCTTTGGAACTTGAAAAGCGAACAACTACTTAGGAAACTTGCTTAGCAAGTCCTATCTACCACCTCAAAGCAGTGCTTTGAGTACTCAACCACTGCGTCCTACTCAACAATCCAAAAATCAATTGAGAGGCTAGGACTTTTGTCCCAGCCCCCCTTTTCTTTCTATTTATCACTTTCCGTCCTATTCTTTTTCAAAGCACGAATCGTAAACCAATAATAAATAACCAACCCAAAGACGATGATCACTGTGGGCAGAAGAACCGTCATACCAAGATTCTGAACTCCTTGTGCCAAGGTCCAGCGATGTAAGAATCTAACCACTAAAAAGGCGACGATAGGAAAGATGAAAGCTCGTCCAAACTCTTCTTTCCATTGCCAAAGAATGAGAGCTCCGCTAGCCCCTGTCATGAGAAGAGCATCCCAAGGACTAGGGACCGCTAACCAAGCAATAGCTGGCAAGAAGCGAACTCCCACAATTTCACTGACAAAATAGAATCCTAGAACTAGAACAAAGACTACATAAATTTCTTTTTTCGCTTTTTCCTCCGCAAAAATGAGACGACGAAGGAGATAGAAGATGATCCCAACAGTTAGGAGTCCCAAAATGATGTCGGTTAAATAGACTAGCGGCTTGAGCACAAGGACCGCTTGGGAAGCAAAATCACTTAAGAGGCGATAAAAAATCACAATACCTGAAAAGATAGCCCCATATTTTAGAACAGAGCGAGTCGATTCTTTGGGCATATTTTCGATGATTTGGTCTGCCATTCCCTTCGGATCAAGGCCAAAATAATCCTTTGCCGTGAGGCCATCTCCGCTTGCTTGTGAAAAATCTACCGCTAAATTATAGACCTGCTCTCTTAAGGCTTTCTCCTCATATAAGAAACCTGCAAGATTGAAATAATCCCAGAGATCTTGGAAATAAGCTTGGTCCTCTTGGCTAAAGGTTTGCATCAAGGCCTGCGTTTCTTCAAAATACATTGCTGATTTCATGCTTCTCCCTCCTTCTTGATACGTTCTACTTTTGTGACTAGCTCCTGCCACTGGTCCCAAAATTCCTCTAAGCGCTCTCTTCCAGCATCACTGAGTGAAAAATACTTGCGATCGGGACCATCTGGAGACGGCCTCATTTCCCCATGAATAATTCCTTGTTTTTCTAATTTTTGAAGCAGGGGATAAATGGTCCCGGCGACAATCTTATCAAATCCCATCTCTTTGAGACTTTGGATCAATTCATAGCCATAGATAGCCTTTTTGGAAATAATCTCCAGCACACAGCCCTCTAAGACTCCCTTTAGTAATTGGGACTCTTTCATCCTTCTCACCTCTTTCTTCACATTTTTCACTAATTTGTTTTACATACTAGTCTGTTCACTATCAGTATACTCTTTCTTTACTAGTATGTAAAGCATAATAGTAATTTTTTAAAAAAATTTTTATTCCTTAAAAATCCCTTAAAATCAAGGGTTCTACTGTATAACTGTGTGTAAATATGCAAAAAAAGTTCAAAAAACACTTTATTTTGTAGATTGATTGGAGTATAATAATTTAAATTATTCAAAAGGAGACACGAATATGAAAAAATCGAAGCTTGCTCTTTTAGCAGGTGTCGCCGCGGCTTCAACGCTTTTCCTTGCTGCATGTGGCTCATCTTCTAATGCGTCAAAAGGGACAACCTACAACTACGTGTATAGTTCTGACCCTGATACCTTGAACTATTTGACTTCAAACCGTGCAACTACAAGCGACATTACTACCAACTTGGTCGATGGTTTGTTTGAAAACGACCAATACGGTAACCTAGTGCCTGCTCTTGCTGAAGACTGGTCTGTTTCAAAAGACGGTCTGACTTATACTTACAAGCTTCGAAAAGATGCGAAGTGGTATGATTCAGAAGGAAATGAATACGCTGACGTCACTGCAAAAGATTTCGTGACATCTCTAAAATACGTAGCAGATAAAAAATCAGATGCTCTTTACTTGGTTCAAAACTCAGTCAAAGGCTTGGATGACTATGTAAACGGGAAAACCAAAGACTTCTCAACCGTTGGGGTAAAAGCTGTTGATGATCACACTCTTCAATACACTTTGAACCAACCAGAATCTTTCTGGAATTCTAAATTAACGACTGCTACTATGATGCCAGTTAATGCAAAATTCTTGGAATCAGCTGGGAAAGACTTTGGTAGCGTGAAACCAAATGGTATCCTCTACAATGGTCCATACATTTTGAAATCATTCACTTCAAAATCACAAATCGAATTGGATAAAAACCCTGATTACTACGACAAGAAAAATGTTCACATCGATACGGTTAAATTGACTTACTTCGATGGATCAGACCAAGACTATCTTGCTCGTAACTTCTCAGACGGTAACTTAACTTCTGCTCGTCTCTTCCCAACAAGCTCAACTTACAGCACAATTCAGAAGAAATTCAAGGATAACATCGTTTATTCTCAACAAGATTCTACTGTCTACTACGCTTACTTCAACGTCAACCGTCAAAACTACGGTCATACGAAGAAGACTTCTGACGAACAAAAGAACAGCACCAAGACAGCTCTTCAAAACAAAAACTTCCGTCAAGCCTTGAACTTCGCTTTGGATAGAACTTCATACAGTGCACAAGCTAATGGTAAAGAGGGAGCATCAAGAACTCTTCGTACACTTCTAGTTCCACCTACATTTGTGCAAGCCAACGGAAAAGACTTCGGTACGCTCGTTGAAGAAAAACTTGCCGCAACAGGAGATGAGTGGAAAGGTGTGAGCTTTGCTGATGCTCAAGACAGCTTGCATAATGCGGACAAAGCCAAAGCGGAACTTGCAAAAGCAAAATCTGAATTGCAATCACAAGGTGTTCAATTCCCAATCCATATCGACTATGTTGTAGACCAATCTTCTAATGCTCTTGTCCAACAAGCAGACTCTATGAAGAGCTCAATCGAAGCGGCCCTTGGTAAAGACAATGTCGTGATCGATGTACAAAAATTGTCTACAGACGATGCAGATAACGCTACTTACTTTGCCCAATCACCAGAGCAAAAAGACTTTGATATGGATATCACTGGTTGGGGACCTGACTTCCAAGACCCATCTACTTACTTGAATATCTTGAACCCAACAGATGGTTCAACCTTGACTGGTATGGGACTTGATCCTAAGAAAGACCAAGCGCTCATCGAGAAAATTGGTTTGAACCAATACAAAGAATTGCTAGATGCTGCCAATGCTGAAAAATTGGATATCAATGCACGTTATGAAAAATACGCTGATGCCCAAGCTTGGTTGACTGAAAACGCAATTGTTCTTCCAATTTACTCTAAGGGTGGAGTTCCATCTATCACGAAGGTAACACCATTCTCTGCACCAAATTCTGCTATTGGTATTAAAGGTGAATCAACCTTCTTCAAATACCAAAAACTTCAAGATAAGACAGTTACAACTGCCGAACATGAAAAAGCTTATAAGAATTGGTTGAAAGAAAAAGAAGAATCAAACAAAAAAGCGCAAGAAGAACTTGCAAAACACGTAAAATAATCGTGATAGAAAACACCGGGGATTTGATCCTCGGTGTTTTTGGTTAAGGATAAAACTATCTTTGAAACTTTCCTTAGGTGAGTACGGACGTTAGCGAACTTCTCCGAAGTTCCATAACTTAGTTTTGAACCTAAAGTTTCAAAACT
>NZ_KV813662.1:97451-121742 GCF_001813675.1 Streptococcus sp. HMSC078D09 | reverse complement strand
CACTTTTCTCACGGCGGAAAGTTTCAGTATTTGTTTAAATAAGCTTTAAAACATACATTATTATAATTCTTTCCGCAACACTTAGCTTGTTCTATGAAAAAAACAGTTTGTCTACTTATCAGCTTTTTCATTTCCCAATCTTTTATAGACTCGAACGCTATCTCACGACAATCTTTCGATAACTTCTAGAAGTCAGAAGAAAGACGAGAACATAAGAGATGAAAAAGACAGCGCAGACAGAAAGAGTCGTTTGAAGAACCAAGCCCGCATTGGTTGCTCCTAAGATAGCAACGATCTTTGCGATCATCTTGTAGGCTACTCCTAGGTACAAGAAGGAGAAGAATAATGGGAGGAAAAAGACGGTGAGAATTTGTTTGCGAATGGTGGTGGACGTTTGCTTTTGGTCCAATCCTACTTGTTGCAAGATCACAAAATTTTCCCGGTCCTCATAGCCTTCTGAAATCTGCTTGTAGTAAATCACGAGAACCGTAGCTAATAGAAAGATCACAGATAAAAAAATCCCGATAAATAGAAGAGTCCCTGCTGTTTCACGCCAATCTTTCTCTATACTGTATCGATCAAATCCACCAAAATAAGTCGCACCATATTGACTGATTTTGTCTGTCGAATACAGCTCTTTGATCAAGCCAGAAATAAAATCTTGGTTATCTTTATTTTTAGCACTAATAGAGAATTCCAAATTTTTATCAACTTTTAGTCCCAGTTGGTTCAAGTCAGGGAGGACCAGGTACAAGCCCATTTGGTGTTGAAACAGGTCGGCTTGAGGGAGTTTCCCTTGGATAAAATTGGAGTTTAGCTTTTCTTTAATCGTGAAGGTCTTCCCATTGATTTCTAATTGTGCGTCTAATCTTCCAGGATATTGATACCCATAGGCTAGGATTTCATTTTCCCCAAGCTCAACTTTTTGACCGGTCAGTTGCTCATAAGTCGCCTGATCAAAAAAGTAGACTGTTCCTTCTGACTTCAACTCCTGACCAGTTGATGGAGTGGACTGGTCATTCACCTCTAAGCTCCTTCCATCAATCTTTCGAATTTCAGCCGACCAGTATGTTGTCTGTGCCACCTGATAATCTGATAGATGTGTCGCATCGGCTGTTTTCTTAATTTGAGCTTGAACATCTTCAATAACCGTTTCTGTTTCAGCATCTGAAGGCATATGCCCCACACTAATCATGTAATCAGAAGGGTAAACAGTATCTAGGTAATTCTGCCCTCCAATAAAGATATTGAGCGACCCGGTTAAGGTGACCAAGACCATGGTGGATAGAATACTAATCGTCGCAAGACCCGCTGCATTTTTTCGCATCCGAGCTATTAAGTTGGAGACAGATATAAAATTCTCTGGCTTGTAATAGTAGGATTTCCGACCTCTGAGAAATCTTAAGAAGGTAATCGAGCCTGCGTTGAATAAGAGATAAGTCGCTAGAATGACCAAGATGACGGCAATAAAGAATCCTTGGACAGCCGCAACTGGCCGCTCTGCGGTTAGCGCTATATAAAACGCAATTCCTAAGAGCCCAATTCCTAAAAGAGTTTGGACCAGCAAGAAACGTCCTTTCTTCTCTCCTGCTTTTTTCTGTTGCATGAGGTGGAGGGAACTGTAGCGCAAGAGGCGGAAAGAATTCAACAAAAGAATGAGGCCAAAAGCTAAGGCTAAGCCAAGTAAAGTGTTAAGAACAGCCTCTATCTGGAAGGTTGATTGAATGACGACTGGTAGACCCATACATTTTAGAAGCAAGGCGAAAATCAAGCGATCAAACAAGAGTCCCAAACCCAGTCCTACTCCAACTGTGAGAACATAGAAGAAGAGCAATTCCCATAAGGTCATGATGAGGAGATGCTTCTTCTCCATTCCCAGAACACTGTACAAGCCCAGTTCTTTGGAACGATTTTTCATGACGTAGCCATTGGCATAAGCCACCAAAATGATGACGACCAGCTGGACGACGAAACTACCGAAACCAAGAACAGTTCTAGCCGATCCCCCTCCGTAAGAATCCTCTAAATGAGGGGTCAATGACAAGGCGATAAAACTATATAGAATCATGGTCGTTAAAATGACAGCTATAGCGAAAGGGTAATAGAGCTTGCGATTTTGTTTGAGGTTGGAAAGTGCCAATTTACTTGTTAATTTAAACATCATGATCCTCCTTACCCGCCATGACCGTCAGAGTATCTGAGATTTCTTGGAACATCTGACGCTCCGTCTTTTCCCCGCGGAAGATCTGATTGTAAAGGATCCCATCCTTGATAAAGAGCACGCGCTTGGCACGCGCTGCTGCTGCGGTTGAGTGGGTCACCATGAGAATGGTTTGGCCCATGGTATTGATATCTTCAAAAACGTCCAGCAAAGCAGCCGAAGACTTGGAATCCAACGCCCCTGTTGGCTCATCCGCCAGGAGGATTTCTGGCGAGGTGATGATAGCCCGTGCTACGGCTACCCGTTGTTTTTGCCCACCAGAGATTTCGTAAGGGTATTTTTCAAGCAGTTGGTGAATGCCCAACTCCCGACTCACGCTATCGACCTTACTCATCATTTCCTTGACCGGTCTGCGAGAAAGGACTAGAGGGAGAAGGATATTGTCCTTGACAGACAAGGTATCAAGCAGGTTGAAATCTTGAAAGACAAAACCAAGTTTTTCGCGACGGAAGCTGGACGCATCCTTGTTCTTGATGGTCGAGGTGTCTATGCTATTTAGGTAGACCCGTCCTTCGGTTGGCTGGTCCAGCATGGCCAGGATATTGAGGAGGGTGGATTTCCCGGATCCTGATTCCCCCATGATAGCGACATACTCCCCCTTCTCCACGGTGAAGTGGATATCTTTTAGGGCTTCAACCTGCGTTCCTTGAAAGCGGGTTTTGTAGATCTTTTTGATATGTTGAACGTCTAGTAGGGTCATGGTCCGTTCCTTTCTAGCTCGATAAAAGCTTTAATCGATTTTTACAAATCTATTGTACTAAAACTGAAACGCTTTCACCATAACATAACCTTACATTTTACCCTTTATTTCTTACATTTTTGTAAGAAAGCAAAAATAGGCTAGGACAAAAGTCCTAGCCTATTTTTTTATTGATTATTCAGCTGATGAAGAGAGCAATGGTGCAATTGATTGATAAGCACCTTCAAGAGCTTTTTGGGCAATATCGCGAGCATTTTTCAATTGTTGTGCGAATTGACTACGAGCTTGTTCAGGAACAACTGTATCATCAGAACCTGCAGCTGAAAGTGTATCGTTAAATGTTTTTCTTGCAGTCTCCATAGATTGGATCGCAGGATCTACTTGCTTATTATAGGCATCTTTACCAGATGCTGGGATCTTGTCACCAATCTCTTTGACATATTTTGTGTAGTTGTCAATCATTTTTCCATAAATGGTTTTCATATCACCAATTGTTTTGGCGTTATCGATTTCTTCATCAGTCAACAAGACAATTTCTGGAATTTTAACAGAAGAGGTTGCTGATCTAGATGATTTTGATGAACTGCTTGATTTGCTTTCTGAAGTAGATGATTTTTCTACTTTGCTAGAAGAAGCTTTTGCATCTTTGCTTGATGATTCTGAAGCAGTTTTACCAGAACAAGCTGCTAACGTTGCAACTGACAAGAGAGCCACACCGGCTGTAAGAAGTTTTTTCATATTTTTTCTCCTATAAATAAAGAATGAATATATTTTAAATGATTTTCCTTTAATTGTCAAACATTTTCTGTTTTCAAATACTTATGCACCGCTAATTATCACTAGTTTTTAACATATTTTATATCCTAAAAATTATTTCTTTTATTGTATTTTTATTCATTATTTGAATAAACAAAACCAGAAAAACAGTCTTTTTCTGGTTTATTCTTCTTTTTATTGATGAAGCAACTGTGTAAATTCTTCTTGAAGTTCCTTGTTATCCGTTGGTTTTAGATACATTTTTCCACCATTGGTCGTTGGAGAATGAAAGACAATGCCTTCTCCTGTATCTGTAATGGCAAAGAAATAACTATGCACATCTGGATACTTGTCCCAATTGCTATAGCGTTCCACGATGCGGTATTTTGCATTTCCCTGACCAGTATCTGTATAAATGGCATCCATCTTGCTATTTTCCTCTAGAGTATAGAGGTTGTCTGGTCCTACATCACCGCCAGCGATGCCTTTTTGATAGTTGGGTTGGCCCATCTTTTCGCCCCAGGTCTTCATAAATTCTGCTAATTTTGCTGATTTTTCAGCATTCCAAGGCGTTTTTTCCTGGCTTTGGCTATTTCCCGCTGATGGTGCGCTGTCAAAAGTTTGCCAGTCAAAAGCCTTGAGATCCAGTTTATTCTCATCCGATTTTCCAAAGAGGCTATTCAGATCTGAACCAGGTACTTGAACTTCTTCTTCCTGGACTTTGGTCGCAGCTTGAGGCGTCTTTTCTATCCGTGAAAGCACAGCTACCCCACGGCCAGTTCCTGACATCCAGCTGACTTCTAAGACTTCTCCTCCCTGATAGAGGGTCGTCGCATTGCGCGCTCCACCGTGTCCAGCGACGAAACCTTCAGCTAGCAGAGTCGGTTTTTGGTTCTTGAGATAGTAGACTCCCGTCACAAAGTAGTTTCCATCGGTCTGCTGATTGGCGATGATCATCTCATCTACCCCATCGTTATTTAAGTCCTTAAAGGCATAGCGAACGGCATCTGGCTGATTGATCACGGTCTCGATCACCCAGCTATTGATCATCCGATCTTCTTTAGCTAATGCATCATTCAATTTGGAAATAGCATCTAAATCTTTTGAAGTGGCAAAAATCTTTTGGTAGTCTGAAAAAACAGACTGATATAATTGTTTGTTATCTGTTTTTTTCGCTTGTTTCTTTGCTGAAGTCTGGCTTGTTGCAGCCTCTTTTTTGGGACTGGACTGACGTTGGTATCTTTGGTAACATCCTGTTAACATGACCATACTCGAAGCCACTATTCCTAACTGCACCCATTTTTTTCTTTTCATCTTATTTCCTATAATCTCCCTTATTTTCATACTAAACTTTATTATACTAAAAAAAAGGTGAGGAAGGAATCCCTTCTTCACACTTAGTTTATTTTATTCGGTTTGGCTCGACGATCCGTTTGACTTTCAATATGCTCTTTCACCAAGGCAACCACCTCATCATTGGTTGGAAGGTCCGAGTGCTGGGCATCTTCCCCCGTCACCGTAATCTCCGTATAGCTAGCTGCTTGGTTTTGGTAGATATATTTCCCAGCAGAAACACTGGCATCTGGGACCAACTCATCTGAATCATAGGTGATGGTCCCTGCTACTGAATACATATGAAGGGTTGTGGGGATAGCTTCTTTTCCCTTGATAAAGTCAGCTAACATCTCAGATTTATTTTTGATATTGGTCTCCGTGAAATTGTAGGGAGTTCCGATGGTCATGAGGGTCTTGAGATCCACATCGTAATCCCCCAGGTAATTTTCAATAAAGGCTGTATAAATCAAGCCACCGTTGGAATGACCCAAGCCCTTAAAATTATTAAAATTATATTTTTCTTGAAGGGCTTCGAAGGCTTGATTAAATAGTTTAGCTTGCTTTTTAATGTTGCTATAGCCATCTTTGTTGTTTTCAAAACCAACCACAATTACTGGCTCATTGTCCTTGGCATCAATACTTCCACTATAGGTGATATGCCCATCATTCCAAACTTTGACCTTGAGCAGGCTGTGTTTGGTTCCTTGGCGGTCTTGGTTGAGCTTGGTCACCAAGCCATCAAAGCGGTTCTCTGTCGCTGAGCTTCCCGGGATCATGATGATGGGAGACAATTTTGAATTATAAAATTTCTCGATTCTTGAAACATTGGTCCGAGTCCAGCTATAAGAAGGAATGGCTAAAGCGATCAAGAAAAGACTGACCAAAGTAAGGACGATTGCTGTTTTTTTAGATGGCTTCATCGCTTTCTCCTTTCACTTTTAAATCTTTTCGGATACGATTTCCCATGCGGACAAATGGTAGATAAAGGAGCACATCGACGGCAAAACAAAGTATACTTACAGCTAAAGCCCTCAGACTTCCTCCTGTCCCAATAAAGGCATAGAGAAGGCTAGGAGTCCCGTCTGGCACTGGATAGACAGCTGCCGGCATCAGTTTGAAGCACAAAGCTACAGCTGCTATCGCCATATTCGCCAAAGGGATCAATAAGAAAGGAATCACATAAAGTAGATTGAGAAGGACCGGTATCCCTACCATGAATGAAGCCCCATTGTTAAAGAGACTTGGAAAAATGCTGAGGAGACTAACTTTCTTGTCCTTTTGACTTCGTGAAACCAGCAAGATCGCCACCAAAAGCGATAGGACAGCTCCAACACCTGCCACCAGACCAAAACTCCGATACAAATTGGTCAAGGTATAGGGATAAGGAATACCTGTCGTTGTATGATGCGTCACAGCGTAGGTGAGATTTTCCAAAGCAAAGTTATCATCCGCGATAGAATTCAAGGCAAAGGCTTGACTATTACCAAACCAAGCAGATAGGCTACTAAAAAGACCCATGCTAAAGGTGGACAAGAGATGATGACTGCTTACCGTTAGAGAAGCCAAGAACTGTCGGATAGTCTGAAAAATATTAAATTGATTTCCAAGAACCAAAAGAAGATTGAGGCTGACCCCTAGAACTAAGGACAAGAAAATGGGACGCACCGTCTTGGGTTGATAGATGAAATCCTTGTCTACAATCTGGTCATCACTGGCCTTGGATAGACGAAAGATCTGCCCAATTAGATAGCCTAAAAAAATCGCTAAGACGATATTGGTCGTCGCGGGTAAGTTGATACGCGTCAGTTGCCCGTCATGGAGCGGTCCCACCAACAATTCCTGAGACCCCACTATTAGACTGACCAAAAGAGCTGTCACTCCAGCTGTCCCTGTACTTCTACCATAGTGCCCAGCTGTGTATTTTCCAGCGAAGTAAGTCGCTAAAGGCCCAGCTAGACCTCCTAGAAAGTTGGAAAAATTGATAAGGACTTGACTAATAGCTTGATCCCACGGCAACCAGCTATCCATCGAAAAGAGCTGATGGATATAGCCTCGATCGGAAAAGACTGATAGAGCGATCACCCGAATGATCCCTGAAAATAGGAAAAAAGGAAATAAGGAAACCAGGGTCTTCTGGGAAATTTGAATCAAACTTTTTTCTCGTAACCAGAAAAACTTCTGGACTAAATACTTGGTCATAGGGCCTCCTGTTCGAGTTGATTGACTTATTCACGTTGCTTACTTTCTTCTTATTATACCATACTGGCGAGCCTTTCCTTTCGTTTGTAGAGACGTCATCAGTTGAGAATGCTGTTAAAATTTTCAAAACTTTTCAAAAACTCTTTGACAGGGGTCTTCATTTCCTCTATACTATTTGTTAGCTAACAAAACGATGAATCATGTTAACGTCAGCCCTGCTATGCTCATAGCAATTGGAATTGATGGGAAATGAGAGAGATAGGATGGATTTTCAGACCATTTTTACAACATTATAGAAAGATTTAGGAGGAATCAGACGTCCATGTCACAAGAAAAAATTTCAGCCAAGGTCCTGTATGCTATTTTTGCAACAGGGATCCTTTCCTTTTGCGGGGTGGCTGGGGAAACCGCTATGAATATCACCTTCCCAATATTGATGAAGGAATTTGAAATCAATACTGCAACCGTCCAGTGGGTTACGACCATCTATCTTCTAGTGGTTGCCTGTGTGGTCCCCTTGTCTGCTTATCTCAAACGCTCTTTTAAAATGAAGTCCATCTTTTTAGTTGGAAATCTCCTATCTGTTTTAGGTGTTCTCATTGACTTCCTAGCTCCAAGTTTTGGCTTTGTGGTTCTGGGGCGATTGGTTCAAGGAATGGGGGTTGGTTTTGCCCTTCCTCTGATGTTTAATATCATTCTAGAACAGGTCCCAAAACGCAAGATAGGTCTCATGATGGGAGTGGGAACCCTGATTACAGCCATCGCTCCCGCCATTGGGCCTACTGTCGGTGGTCTCTTGACAGCTAACTTTGGCTGGCGGTCCATCTTCTTAGTGCAATTCCCGATCCTTCTAGCTTCGCTAGTTTCAGGACTTCGCTCCATTGAGCAAATCAGTACAGTCAAGCGGGAAACACTTGATATCATGAGCCTTCTCGCCATTATTGCTTCATTTTTAGGCTTGATTTTAGGGATTCACGGTCTTTCTGATCATGCTTTCTTTAGTTTTTCTGTCCTTGGTTGGCTGGTGATCGGGTTCTTGGGACTCGTTCTCTTGGTCTGGCGGTCCAATCAGTTGGAGACTCCCATTATCAACCTTGCCATCTTAAAGAACCATCTCCTCACTGGCCATGTTCTTGCCTTTTTCACCTTCCAATTAGGCTCTCTTGCCATGAGTTTTCTCTTGCCCAATTATGTCCAATTGGTCAACCACTCGAGTACCACACTTGCAGCCTTGATGTTGCTTCCAGGAGCCATCATTGGAGCAGGTTTTGCTCCCTTCTCTGGTCTCATTCTAGATAAGTTGGGCGCTCGCAAACCGATTCTCCTTGGAGCTGCTTTAATCCTTCTGGCCCATTTCCACTTCACCCTTTTTGCCCTGAAGCTGACAAATGGCTTGATTCTTATCTTTTACATGATCTTCATGACCGGTATGGGACTTGCCTTTGGCAATATCATGACAAACGGACAGAAACAACTGGCGCTGGAGGAGCAACCTGATGCGAACGCGATCTTTAACACCCTGCAACAATTTGCAGGCGCTGTCGGAACAACCCTGGCTTCACTGATCGTTGCCATGAGCCAAGCCAATCAAAAGATGGACTTCACCCAAGCCACTGCTAAAGGAAGCCGCAACGGTTTTATGGTCTTATTCGCCTTGGGCATCTTCCAACTCCTTCTCTTATTTTGGGTGGTGGGAAAAGAAAATGAAACGAACTAATTTATCTCAATAAAAAACAGCAAAATTTGCTGTTTTTTATTATCCTTTTCTGACCCGTGTGACAATGCTATCAGGATCTTCAAAAATTATGCCACTTCTGCTAAATAAATCTTGCTAGGATCGGTGTATACCCTATTCTTTCTTTTTTTGCTTGTAATGCCAAATTTTACAACTAAAAAATTCCATTAAATTGTCGAACTTTTATCATTTGAGTTAAAATCCTTGCTTTCTTTTTATTTTTTATTTATAATCATTCTAAACAAGACAAAGGAGACATTGTATGACTGAAACGAAACATGGAGTAGATGAATCATTTAGCGATCGCTTGAATATCTTGAGGGCTGCTGTTCTCGGTGCCAATGATGGAATCATTTCTATTGCTGGGGTCGTGATCGGGGTGGCCAGTGCCACACCAAACATCTGGATTATTTTCCTATCTGGCTTATCTGCGATTCTGGCAGGTGCCTTTTCGATGGCAGGCGGTGAGTATGTCTCTGTTTCTACACAAAAAGACACGGAAGAAGCTGCTGTAAACCGCGAACAAGCCTTGTTGGATCGCGATCCAAAGTTAGCTAGAGAATCTCTCTACCATGCTTATCTTCAAAATGGAGAATGCGAAACTTCCGCAAAAATTTTGACAGAGCGGGCCTTTCTGAAACATCCCCTCAAAGCCTTGGTCGAAGAGAAATACGGCATTGAATACGAAGAATTTACCAATCCTTGGCATGCTGCTGCATCTAGCTTCCTTGCTTTTTCTGTTGGTTCCCTTCCTCCAATGCTCTCGATCATTCTCTTTCCAACTGCCTATCGCATTCCGGTGACAGTCTTCGTTGTTGGACTATCCTTGATCTTCACTGGCTATACCAGTGCGAAACTGGGAAAAGCACCAACCAAGCCAGCCATGCTTCGCAACCTGATCATTGGCCTTCTCACCATGGGTGTGACATACTTCTTCGGGAAACTCTTTAGTATCTAAAAAGCTGAGACTTCTGTCTCAGCTTTTCTTATGCTTCTAATAAGGCTTGTACTTGTTTTTCCAGTCCTGCGACCGCTTCATCTGTCAAGACTAATTCACCTGTTTCCCAGGCTTCTGGGTTAACGGTTGTTCCAGTAAACTCTCCAACCACTTGAGTCCGAACGAATGGCAAGAGCGCTTGATAAGCCGCAAACATTGGTTCGTGTCCGGCATTAGCTACTGAAGAAACCGTTACGATCTTATCTTGAAGGGCAGATGGACCACGAGTTTCTGACAGGTCAAGGGCACGGCTAAGCCAGTCAATCAGGTTTTTCACTACACCTGGAATAGCAAAGTTATAGACTGGCGAGAAGATCCAGATGGCATCCGCAGCAAGAACCGCATCACGCGCTGCTTGCACAGATGGCAGGGTTGGTGTTTCCAAATCTTGGTTCATCATTGGGATGTCCTTGTAGTCCAAGTAAGTCACAGTTGCTTTTCCTTCAAGAAGACTTTCTGCTTTCTTAGCCATTTGGTGGTTAAAAGATCCTTGACGAAGGGATCCGACAATAAATAAAATGTTTTTCATAGTTGTTTCCTCTTTCTGTTGTAAGATTATTTATTACAATAGCTATTATACAGGATCACAATGTAATGTCAAGGATTACAACTCGTATTTTTAAACTTCTATTCCAGTTCACTAGGTGAGGGGCAAGAGGAGTGAGAAAAAAAGGTTGGATAAAAGTTTCCAACCTTCAATAAATCATAACCGTATAAATCTGTAGAGGATCAAGATCCAAAAATAACGAACTCCTGACGATCTTTACAATCCATTTTAGAACTACTTTTTTCTCAGCAAGTCAATTCTCAATCCCAAAATTCTGTTCTCGCTACTACTCCTCGTTAGACGAATCCGTAGCCAACATTTTTTTGATGGATTCGCAGGATAAATCTGTCATTTCAGCAATCATCTCGATACTCATCCCCTTCAAAGATAGTTTTTGAATCAGAGACTGCTGACCAGCTTGAACTCCCAACTCCATGCCTTCTTGTCTGCCTTGTTCAAGACCTTGTTCGAGTCCCTGTTCAAGACCTTGTTCAAGACCTTGTTCGAGTCCCTGTTCAAGACCTTTTTTCAACCCTTTCTGAAAACCGGCTTCCAGTTGTTCTTTCCGAAAGGTATCCATGCTCATTTCCCAATTTTCTCTGATACGAATCCGTTCATCAATCATTTCTTTTTCCTCCCTTGTCCAATTTGATGGGATCAGGAGTGATTCTGCCTGCTCGATCACTTGGTCTGGTTGATGACTGAATGGGCGATTGCCAAAAAATTCAAGCCATTGTCTCCAGTGAGCATTCAACTCCGTATCTCTACTTTCATTATACTTATCCAACTCTAAAAAGGCAACCTTTAACATATTATGAGCTACTCCATCCTTTCGAGAGCTATAAAGAGGTGTCCCATCTACTGTATGGCGCATTTCATAGACATTGACAGGTGAATCTAAATGAGGAAAAATACTTCGCTCCAGGATAGCGATCCCATAGACCGGCTCCAGCTCCTGGTACATAGAATGGGTTGCCCCTTTCTTTCGCTTGCGTTGGACATTTTCTACCAGTTGATTGGCTAAATAATAGTGAAAACGATTCAAGAAATACTTTTGCTTCAAAACTTGAATCTCAATGATGACTTCAAGCCCACTATCTAGTCTTGCTCTCACATCAACGGATGTTTCAAAAGGAAGATCTCCTAAAAACCCCTGCTCATGGATCTGGTCTCCTTCTAAAATCTCAACGGACTCTACTGGCAGATCCAATACTTCGCGGATGAATTTGGCTGTCACATCCGGTAGACTAAAAATCTTTTTCGCCATTAAATCCAAGGTGGGCGATACATACTCGTGTCGTTTCTTCATAGCAACCTCCGATGATTTCGTATAGGGAGTCCCCTCACTTATACCATTCGAAAAAATTGCAGAAAATAAGCCAAGATTTCTCTTGGCTTTTACTTTTATGCATGCTCCAATCCTTTTCGTGTATTTTCTTTGATAGTTTCGGCTGAATGGAGCAATTTTTCTTTTTCTTCTTCTGTCAAATGCAAGTCCAATCGTTCGAGAATTCCTTTTCGACCTACAATTGCTGGGTAGCCAAGATAAGTTCCATATTCTGGACGATAGTTAGACACAGGCATTTCCTCGTGACTATCATTGATCACAGCTTCTGTCAAGCGTTGGGCTGCTGCTGCAATACCAAAATTGGTATAGAATTTGCCAAAGAAAACCGTGTGGCCACCGCGCAAGGACTCGTAGTTGATGGTGTCAAGCTCTTCTTGAGAGAAGAGATCGGTAATGGCATGTCCTTTGACACGGACCTGACTCCAAGCGACAAATTGAGAATTCCCATGCTCACCAAGGTTATAGCCTGATACACTAGCAGGAGAAACCTGCAAACGATCAGCGACTGCACGCTTCATCCGAGCTGTATCCAGCAAGGTCCCTGTCCCAATCACCTGCTCTTTTGGAAGGCCAGTATATTGTTGATAAAGTTGAGTGACAGCATCGACCGGATTGGTCACTACCAATAAGACCCCGCTAAAGCCAGAAGCCTTCAAATCACGCGCTACTTGCACCACTTGCTTGCTGGAAAAGGGAAGCTCCGCAAAACGGTCATCTGTGTTATTAGCCTGCAACTCGATATTTCCAAGAGTCGACACCACCACATCCGCATCTTTTAAAGCCGCGTAGTCATTGACCGTGATATGCACCGGATACCCCGTATTGGCAACCGTATCACAGAAATCCAAGGCTTCTGCCTTGACCTTTTTCTCATTGGTATCAATCAAGACCAAGTGATCACAGGTGTGTTTCAAAATCATGCTGTGGGCCAAGGTCGCACCCACATGCCCCAAACCAATAATACCAATTTTTCTTGTCATCAGAATCCTCTTTTCTAGTATCGATCACACTGTTGGTGAGGATAGCTCTTTGTTGACTCTATTCTACCACAATTCTAGAAAGGCGGATTGAAAAAATGGGAAAATTTTCAAGTTTTTTCAAAAAAAAAGAGGCGATGCCTCCGTTAACGACTTAGGAAAGAAGAGTCTCAATTTCTTTAATGGATAGGCCCGTCATATTCGAGATCAACTCAGGCGACATTCCTCGTGAGACCATCTCGCATACCAATTGTTTACGACCTTGCGCCACACCTTGTTCTAGACCTTCTTCGCGTGCTTCGTCTATGGCTGTCTCCAGGGTCATATCATAATTTTCTTGAATCCGAATCCGCTCGTCTATCATGGTCTTCTCCTCCTTGGTCCAGCTAGATGAATCTAATAATGAATCTGCGTGGGCAACGGCCTGACTGGGAGCTTTTGTGAAGGGAAGATTCCCAAAAAACTCCAACCACTGTCTGCCTGCATCTGTCAGGTTCTCATCTTTATTATACTTGTCTAGCTCTAAAAAGGCAACCTGCAGAAGATTTTGGTGCTTGCCATTTTTATAATAGGCCTTGAGTTGCTTGCCAGACCGGCAAATGGTCAGCCAGTATTTATTGATGGCGGCCTCTTCGTCCAGTAAGAGCGACTTCTCCAAAATCGCAATTCCATAGACGGGCTCCATCTGCTCGTACATCTTATGTGTCTGTCCTTGCTGGCGCAGTTTTTGTACATTCTCCACCAGCTGATTGGCCAAATAGTAATGGAACCGATTCAAGAAATACTGCTGCTTGCGAATCTGGATCTCGATGATCACCTCGGTTCCATCATGGAGCTTGGCTCTCACATCCACCGCAGTGGAGAACAAGTCATCCTCCTCATAAGCCATGCTGTGGGGCTGGCTTCCCTCCACAATCTGAGCCTCCGCTACATCCAGCTCCAAAATATCTCGAATAAAAGCCGTCGTCACCTCCGGCAAACTAAAAATCTTCTTGGCCATGATGTCCAAGGTCGGCGATACATGCGCGTGTCTCTTTTGCATCCCTGCTCCTTTTCGATAAAAAATAGAGGGAAGGTCCCTCTACTTCTATAATTCGAAAAAAATTAGGAAAGTGACTACAAGACCATTACGAAACGAAGTAATAGTTCTCTATAACAATCATTCCCAAGGTACTGCCCCTTCTGCCACTTTCGTATCATAGGAAGTTTGTAAATTCAGCCATGTTTTCATCGAAATATTAGTCAATTCCGCTAACTTCTGAGCAATATCATTAGTAATCGACTCCTCACCATTCACTAATTTACTTATAGCCTTTGGTGATAGCCCCAACTTCTCCGCAAATTCTTTCTGGGTCATTTGATAATCTTCAATTAGCTCTCCAATATATTGACCTGGATGGAAAGCAATCAAATCAATATTTTCAACTATTGTCTTTCTCATCACATTTTCCTTTATACAAAATATTGGGATAATACTGTTCAACCTCTTCATACTCAAGAACTTCTATTGATTTTTCATCTAATAACTTATAGATATTTCCATGAAGCCCTGTTGGGTCAAGCGCATATAAATGATAATTTGGTCTAAAAACATGAACATATTGAGTCCTATGATCTTTCCTCTTAAACTTCACCAGCTTATTATTCTGATAAATCTCAAGGTCAAATTTTAAACTAGCAGTCTGATCAAGCGAGATGAAAAAACTCAATATTGGATTTTCTTTACTAATATGATTTTTGGTTTGTAAAGTGTACATTTTTTGATAGGGCTCTGAAATATTAAATACATTCTTTTCATTATTACTATCGACGCCTGCTGCTCCCATCGGCCTCGTAAGAAACTTTTTATTATCTTTATCGAAAGGTGCGGGATAAGAAATCAACCTCTTACTATTTTTATCAAACAATTGAAGTAATAAAGCCTGATTTTCACTGACAAGATCAAAATGTTTTAAAATTTGCTCTTTAGAAACTTTTACCATTATAATACGTTTAATTTCTCTAGGTTTAATTTTTATATACGGTATTTCTTCTGAAGATATTTCTTCGTATCGATTTTCGAACCACCATCCTTTAACATATTTCAACATAAACCCATCTATTTCAATGCTTTTATTCCCATTATTTATCGCAAAAATACTAAATATTTGTCTGTCGGGATTTAAGCCATATTGAAAGTTTAACTCATCAACAAAATAATCAAATATTACTTCTACATTTTTTAACTTAATCTGATTGATATTTAGATCTTTATCAGTTGAGAATTGAGTAGATACTTCAAAATTATCCCTAATAATTGAATTATCCGAACTATTTACTCCTCCACTTACTGCATTGCGAATTTGAATATTTTCAATTTTTGTAGTCTTAAATAATTGAAAAAATTTTTTTCGAAAGGGAGTTAGAAAAAAGGTAATCAAAAATGTTGAGATTAATGTCGCAATAACCGTCATAAAAATATTAGGCCATAAAATATTGTTCATTATTTCTCCTTTTTATCTTAGTAACTCATTTTTTGTATATAAACTAACTTGTTTAGTACGTTCTTTACCATGAGATATATTTTTTCATTCTTCTATCCAGGTAGCTTCCAGGTATTCCTTCATCTTGGATAAATAAAACTAATCTCACCACTTAATCACGTGTTGTTCAACATTACTATTAACCGATTCATCTATTTTAGAAATCTCAAGAATAATATCTCTATGTATTTCTTTTATTTTCTTAATCGCTATCCCTCTACTAAATACTGGGGAAATTATTTGTTCAGCAATAACAAATTGCACTTTTGAGATTAAAATTTCTTGATAATACTCATAATCTGCGTTAGGAGGGGTTAAAATGGGATTCCATACATTCCTATGATCTTTTAGATACAATTGATTTTGAATATTTTCATCAGACGTACGAAAATTTCCACCAAAACCATAATTCGTTTTACTTTTTCCCAAAACTAATATATTACAATGGTTCGGTTCATTTACCACTCTGTTACCTAGTAAAAGCCATAAGAATCCTAGATAATCTTCAGCACTTGGACAGTCATCTTTGTCAAAAATACCCTTTTTATTTAAAACATCTACAGCATTACCTGAACCAGTAAAACCTACCAATACATTTTGATTCACCTTGAACACTTTAGAGTATGTATCGCTTATAGTTTCACCTGAATCTTTACTAAGACGCGTATCTCCTGAAATAATTGCAAAATTTTTAAATACAGTTCCGATTACACAAGACAATATTCACTCAACTCCTTGATAGCATTTTATATATAATTTTTTAAACTCCCTACCGCTCCACTTTCACCTGCCCATTCATCAGCATTGGCAAGAGCCAATCGCGAAGTTTGGTTAGTTCTTGGTTTTGTTTTAATAATAATTGTGTTTTTTTATCTACCGAAGATGCGTAATCAAAAAATTGTTTCATTAAATCAATTGGTGGTTGTGCAATGTGATAGTTAGTAACAAAGGAATCAAACAATAAGTTTTTTATCCCACTTGTCTTGCCTTCCCAACTAAATAAAACACCATTGTCATATAGATTTTTCCATTCATATACAAAGTTATAGAAGGTTTCTTGTTCGTTTAGTGAAACTGCCTTGCAGAAATTTGAACAGATTAAAGGTAATTCAAATCGATTTAATACATTTTCACTGATACCTACTATACGCCCTGTAGATTGAGTGGGACTTCCCCCAGATATTTCAATAACAATATCAAAATCTGTCAACAGTTTATTTTTATTCTTTTCTAGGATGAAACGTGTTGGCATATCAATTTTTCCATTTCCTGACAAGCTATTTATATCAGCTCCACGAATACAATCAACCTTTAATTTATAATTTCCTTCACTAGTATCTTTCCCCCAATCTCCCGTTTTATTGTCTGAAATCCAGTTTGAAAATGTGGTCACTCCCCACCCTTCTGGAATTTCGCGTTTGAGTTCTGGGTTATAGACCATCTTTCCACCTGATGATTTGTAGGGTTTGCCATTCTGGTCTGGGAAATCAAACTGCACAAACCAGTAGTCATAGAGGGTCTTAGCCATGGCTTCTAACTCTTGGTTGATTTGGTTGTTGGTTTGGATTTTTTTATCTAAAGTACCCAAAATATCTGTTATTTGATTTTGTTGTTGGATTGAAGGAACATTTGGTATCTTAGTATCTCTTAAATTATCGTTATATAATCTTTTTATGGTACTTCCATTTGTGGTAATAAAAGGATTTGTTTGTAAAAAATAATACAGAAACTGATTTGTTACCTTTGATTCATCATTTTCTATCCATACTATATTAGAATCCTGAAAATAAGAATCTTCTCCATCAAATATTACTGTTTTCCCAATTGTTCCTGCAGCAGAAATTAAAATATCACCTTTTTTAGGATATGAATATTTTTCTTTGTATTCAAGATAAACCTTTTCATCAATATATACTGTCGGAGTACCACCAAACGTTGAGATTTTATAAAAAGGGATACCTGAAAATTCATTTGTCTGAGATTTCAATATTCTCTTACACATTGAGATTTTTCCAATCTCCCCTAGCCTTATACTACTCATACTTGATCTCCTTCATTTGCTCTTCAATCTCCTGCTCCAATGCATGCGATTGCTGGAAGAGGTCAGAGAGTTTGTCTTGAAAGGCGGTCATCTTGGCTTCAAACTCTTCAGCTGTGATGTCTACATAGTCGATCTTGATATCAAAGTATTGGCCTGCGCTGAGAGAGTAGTTTTTCTCCTTGATATCCTCATAAGAGACAGTGACAGAAAAGTCCTCGACGGCTTCTTTCTTGATAAAGGTCTCGACGATCTTCTGCTCTTCTTCAGGAGAGAGCACTGTCTTTTGGTTCTTGCCTTCCTTGACCTTGGTTCCTAGGTTTGAGGCATCGATGAGGACGACATCACCCTTGTTTTTCTTATCGATAAAGAGGATGGAAACGTTGGTGCCTGTCGTCGCAAAGATATTGGACGGCATGGAAACGACACCTGCCAGCATTTGATTATCCACCAAGTGTTGACGGATGGTCTTGTCAATCCCTGACTGGGCCGTGATAAAGCCTGTTGGCAAGACAACAGCCGCTTGACCATCTGGCTTCAAAGAGTAGATGATATGCTGGACAAAGAGCTCGTAAATCGCCATCTTGTCCTTAGACTTGGCTGGAATCTTTGGCACACCTGCAAAGAAACGCTCACTGGCTTCTGGCAAGGTCTCCACTTGGTCACGCCACTCTGAAAAGTCCAGCTTGAAAGGAGGGTTGGAGACGATATAGTCCATCTTTTCAGGATGGCGATTGGCGGTGATAGTATTTCCCTGTACGATATTGTGAATGGAGTGTTGAAGTCCATTCAGGATCAGATTGAGCCGGAGAAGATTAGACGATTTTTGAGAGATATCCTGGCTATAGACAGTGGTCTTATCCACACCGATACGACTAGCCAGGTTCATAAGCAAGGTGCCCGAACCTGCTGACGGGTCATAGATCCGCACGTTTTGAGGTTTATCATCCCCCACCAAGATATCCGCGATAATCTTAGCCACAGAGTGAGGCGTATAGTACTCGGCATACTTGCCACCACCGTCTTTGTTGTAGTCCTTGATCATGTACTCAAAGAGAGTCGAGAAAAAGTCAAAACCTTGTGAAAAAATTGTTTCATCAAACTTGACGCGCGCAAGGAGATTGATGATGGCCTTAGCGACCTCGTTCCGTTTACTGCTATCTGAGATAGTATCGGTAATCAAACGCTCATCAAAGAGACGAATAGCCGTGTCCCCATCTGTATGGACAGAGAAGATATCGTTGTTGTCAATGGCGATTTGGTTGAGAGTATTCTCAAAAATCTCATAGAAAGCCGCTTCATTTTGCTGACGGTGGAGGGTTTCGATCAACTGGTCAGGCTTGAGCCAAGCCGTGCTGGTACCGATATCCTCCAAAAGCCAGTCATAGTCTTCCTCACTCATAGCCAACAAGTTTTCATAGGTGTTCGATTCATCTAGGACCTTGGCTTGATACAAAAACTTGTCGTTTAAAAATTTGTAGAGAAAAGACTGGGTGAGGAGTTTGTATTCACCCGCTTCTCCTCCTAGTCCCGCATGGGTAAAGACGGCTTTCAAATCGTCTACCAAGTCTTGGACTTGGACTTTGTATGTTTCATTCATTAGTGTTGGTATTCCTGTTCATATTCTTCAAATAGCGACTCGACAAGACGGTTAAAGTCCTCTCGTGTCAAGCTACTAGCAGTTTGGTTCGTTTTCATTTCGATCCGAGCTTCTTCTCGAATCATTTTTTTGAGGAAGTCATCGTTATCTAATACCCCTTGGTTTTGACCGATTTTATGATCGAGTCTGACTTTAGAACCTTTAATAACATGGTAGACAGCAGGAAACTCACTGACCATGGTCGAGTTGGTCACATGTTTGTAGGAGCGAGCTGCCATTTGATCCCCATTAAAATTCATACTCAGACGTCGCATACGAGACTTGTAATCTTCCACTGACTCAAACAAAGCTTCATAGGCCTTTTGTGTCTCTTTTATGTTCTCCATGGTGTAGCCTTCTTGCCCATGGATCAAGTGTTTTTTCATAATACGTTGGAATTCTTCGTAAAGCGAAACCCACTCAGGGTCTTTCTCATCGCGCTGTCCTTTGATCCCTCCAGCGACACGACGACTCCAGTCATCCAAATCATTGGCAGCTAGACGGAGTTCTTCCTCAGCGATCTTGATAAAACTAAAGCTGGTCTGAGACATAGCTAGATTTAAGAGCGTCCGACTAGAAAAATTGTCCGGCTGATCAATCAAGGATAGGGTCAGCATGCGTCTGGAGAGGATATTGAGCAAGGTTGCGATTTGTGCAATGTCAATCTGATCGAGCAAGTGATGGTAGCCAAGGAGACGAGCGATATTATAGTACTGCTTGATGGACTCCAAGGCTTTCCGAAGATCAATTAACTGTTTTCTATCTTTGATATCATTAATAGCTTGCGAGAAGTATTCTAGATTATCTGTTGGATAGTCAATCAAGATTTGCTCAGTCTTCTTTAACTCATGAGAAATCTCATCTGCAGGTACAAAGAGTGAGCCAAAAACATCCTCACCATTTTCACCTGTCAGGGTCGTATCATACTCTTGATTGAGTTCTTCTAGATAGGCACGATTGGTCTTGTCAAACTCTTTAGAGATGTCTGCAAAGTCAATAACATAGCCAAAGAGATAGTCCTTGTAGGGACGATTGACACGAGTTAGAGTCTGCAAAAGATTGTGGGCCTTGATCTTGCGCCCTAGGTAGAGGCGTTTGAGACGAGGGGAATCAAAACCTGTCAGGAGCATGGAGTAGACGATGACAAGGTCAATCTTGCCTTCCTTATAGGCATCTACCTTGTCCTTCTTCTCTTCCTTGTCTCCCTCGTCATGAAGGATAAGAGCCGAAGTCAACTTGGTTGAGCCAGCTTTGCGTCGTTCTTCTAATTGCTTTTCAAGCTCACGCGCCTGCTTAGACGAGTCACAGACAATCATGCCACCGATGGTCTGGTCATCAAAGACCAGATCACGCGCACGATTAAAGTCCTCGATGATAAAGTCCAGCATAGGCTCTACATAATGTGGATGGGCAAAGATATCTTCCTTAGATAGGTCTCCACGTTGGATCTCTTCGTTGATGGATCTGAGATTATCTTTATAAGAAGTTTCGATATCTTCACGCATTAAACGAAGAGTAAAGCCGTCATCGATAGACTGGTTGTAGTAGTATTTATGGATATAGTCTCCAAAGATATCACGCGTGGTCGCATGACTTTCCTTGGTCTTGCCATCTTTCTTATAGGTGATCAATGGCGTTCCCGTCAAGGCGATCTTAATGGCCTTGGTATCTGCCTGATAGAGATTTGGCAGGTAGGAACCACGTTCATTATAAGATCGGTGGGCTTCATCAATAAAGTAGATATTTTGACGATTGAGGTCATAGCCAGAGCGGTCTGTCAGATCTGAATCATCCTTAAACTTCTGGATATTGACCACAGCCACATCATAGCCGTCTTGTTTTTGATTCAGCTCTTGAGGGTTGTTGATGCGTTTAACCTTGAGACCTCGTTTGGTAAATTCCTTAAAGGCCTGGTCTGCCAAGTCCAGACGATCGACAACAAAGTAAAACTGAGGAACGATTCCCTCTTTTGAGAAATAGTTGGTCAGATAGCGGATATTGAAGAAAGCCAAGGCAGTCTTACCTGAACCTTGGGTATGCCAGATAACGCCCTTCTTAACACCTTTTGCGATCGTTTCTTCGATAGCACGTGTTGCAAAATACTGGGGATAGCGCATGACGTGCTTCTGCAGTTGCATCTGTCCATCCTTGCTCTCTTCTTCGACATAGACCAGACCAAAACGAAGCATAAAGAGCAAGCGTTCCTTCTGGAACAAGGAAGACAGGAAGGCATTGCAAGGTGTATCAGGGTTTAGGTTTGTTGTAAACTCTGGCTGAGATTTGAGGGCAAAGCGTTTCATGTCTTCTAGGACAAAGTCAATTTTCTCCTCTGTTAGAGGGTCAAATGAATGAAGAAAATCTTCTTCTCTTTCTTCCTTAAAGGCATTAAACTTGGTTTTTGAATAGGCGTTTGAACCGTAATAAGATCCCTGTTTTTGTTGCCCTTGTCCACTGATATACGGCAAGTTATCAGAAAGAGCTATCAACTGGGTGATATTGTTAAAACGACGGAACTTACGATTTTCAAAACGGTATCTGGCTCTGTCTTGTTCTGACTGAATTCCAGTCTTGCCATCACGAATAGCATTTGGCTGTTTCACTTCGATATAAGAAAGAGGCAGACCATTGATAAAAATAACAATATCTGGACGGAATTCGTCTTGCCCATTTTGGCAAGTAACCTCAAGCGCGAGATGAAAGGTATTGGCTTCAGGATGTTCCCAATCAATATAGGTCGCACTTGTTTCTCCGATGATTCGTTTGTAAAAAGCCCGTCCCAGATCATTTTGGTCTAGTTCCAACTTGATATTACTTAGCTCTCGTTCAACATCCACATCTGTCGCATAATTATTGAGCTTCAAAAATTGTTCTCTAAAAATAGATACCAGAATATTCGTCTCTGGATCTCTTTCTTTTAACTCTTTTCCATTGTGCGGCAGGTATGTATAACCTAGGCGCATCAAGTGAAGGGCTGCTGGGATTTGAACCCTCGTCAGTTCTGAAAACTCTTTTTCTCTTTTCATATCATCATCCTATTAAAGCTATGCTACTCCTATTGTACTTAATCTTTCAATCTCAAGTTCTGGAGTTGCTACTGCCTTCATCCGTCTATCCTTTTCCTGTGCATAATCTCCTATTATTATAGCATGTTTGGGAAAGAAATTAACGCTTTCAAAGCATTTTGTTGGTTTTTCGCGTAAAAAAACGAACCTGGTCTGGTCCGTTTTTCTTAGTCTAGTTGGATTCCTTTTTCTGCTAGATTCTCCAGGCATTCTTGGAGGTAAGTAGCCTGGTGCTCGGGATAGATGGGGGTGTTCAAGGCTTCCTCTTCCAGCTCTGGATAGGCTGGGCAGGTCTTGCCTCTGTAGGTCGACTCCCACCACTCTGGGCTGACCTTATAGCCACGAGCGGTCATCTCCTCCATGATCAGACGATGATAGGCATAGAGGCGATAGGGCGAGTAGTCAAAGACATAGTTGACCGTCGCGTGCTTCTTGCCCCAGCCATTACCTCGAAGGGCGCAACATTCCCGGTGTTGACCCAGGAGCTGGGGACGAGGGAGTTTGGGAATCAAGTCTTGGTGCCAGAGTCTCATCTATTGACCTCCTAGTAGCGTTGAATCTTGTAAGTAGCGATTCGGGTAGCGCTCAAGGAGAGTCTGGATTCCCTTGATCAGATCTTCTTGCTGGGCTTGGCCATGCTGGTATTTCTCAAGTAGCAGCATAAAGTCCGCCTTTTCCTCTGCAGTCGCCTGCTTTTTGAAATAGCCCCAGATATGCTGAAAGGCATTGGAGACCTGGCCACGATTTTCTGGCAAGGCCAGCGCTTGCTGGATCAGGTCCTCGACGTGGCTGACCTCCACCTGGTCTCGCTTGAGGTATTCCCGGATTTCCTTGTAGATATTACTCGAACGACTGAGCACCAGGTATTTATTTTTCGCCCATAGGACTTGACAGTGATGTTTTTGCTCCACTTTTGTCTCCTTTTGATCTTCTCTATGAATAGTCCTCCCATTATACCATGGAAATGATTCATTCCATCAAAAAAAGGCTGGGACAAAAGTCCTGGCCTCTTAATTGTTTTTGAATTGTAGAGCAAGACGCAGTGGTTGAGCGGGCACTACTACGCTGATTTCATCAGCTTTTACAGCCCTACTCAACTGTGCGGAGGTGGGACGACGAAATCGAATTCTAACGAATTACCGATTTCTGTCCTACTCTCTCTTTCATTGATTACAAGGCTGTGATGGCTGTGATCAAACCAAAGATGATCCCTGGTGCATTGGCTGCAGCAAGTGGAATATCGCGTTCTTTTTTGAAGAGTCCGTAGTAAACCCAAAGGCTACAGTTGATGGCTGCGACAAGGGGTTGAACAAAGTTCCCTTTGTGACCTGCGAGGTTATCCATGATTTGTGGGAAGTAAGACACATACATCATAACAGACATAAAGGTCGCAACCCAACCAAGAATTTTCATTTGTTTTTCATTCATTTTGAAACTACCATTTCCTTTTCTTTTTTTAAAGTATGCACTATTCTACCTTTTGTCCTTTACAAATTCAAGTCTTTTTTTCAAATGTTACCGAACTGTAAAGTGTCACAATCTTGTGATTTTGCAGGAAGATGGATTTCTTTTCGAGAGAGTCTTCTCTCTAGTTGCTATTTTTTTGACACATTGTCTAATTTTGTGCGAATGTAATCATTTTCATCTTGCATAGCATGCAAATTAATTGCATTTTCTTCCTACTTATGCTATTTTGATACACAGAGGTAAAATTTTATGAATAAACAAAAAATCAACCAAATCGTTGGCTCGATCGGTGCCTTTATTGGGATTATCGTTTTCATTGCCTACATCCCACAAATTATTGCTAATTTACAGGGAAATAAGGCCCAACCTTTCCAACCCTTGTCAGCTGCTATTTCTTGCTTGATTTGGGTCATTTATGGTTGGACAAAGGAACCTAAAAAAGACTGGATTTTGATCATTCCGAATTCGGCAGGTGTCATCCTAGGGGGATTGACTTTCCTTACATCACTTTAATAGAAAGTGAACAAAGACTGAACTCTACGGGTTCAGTCTTTTTTGTGTATCCCTTTGAAAAACAAAAACAATCGCAGTCGGTTTTCGTACAAAAAAGCCCGCTATGAGCAAGCTAAAAAAATTGACAATTCTTTTCTTTGAATAACCTATGCTGGATTATTGTGCAAAAATATCCAAATAATATCTGATTATTATTAGAGTATATTGAAACTTTCCGCTGTGAGAAAAGTGCCTG
>NZ_KV813662.1:78231-97351 GCF_001813675.1 Streptococcus sp. HMSC078D09 | reverse complement strand
CGTCCGTACTCACCTAAGGAAAGTTTCTAATTTAATTTGAGTTTCTTTTCCTAAATCTGCACAATCTTACGATAGCTCCGAGAGGTGATCCAAAAGACGATTAGGTAGGTGATGAGAAAGACAGCACAGACACTGAGGGTCACGATGAGGACTTGGCCACTATTGATGACACCGAGCACTTTGAGAATGAGGCGGATCATATGGTAGGCAAAGGCCAGGTGGACAAAGGCAAAGATGAGGGGGAGGAAGAAGACAGTCCGCACTTGACGGTTGATGGTCCGTTTGACCTCATCTTCATCAAGCCCTACCTTTTGGAGGATGACGAAGCGGTCACGGTCTTCATAGCCTTCTGAGATTTGCTTGTAGTAGATAACGATGACGGTTCCGACCATAAAGATCAATGACAAGAAAATACCGATAAAGAAGATGCCGCCAAAGAGGCTATTCAACTCTGCCACATCATTGGCTCGGTTGCCTCCATAGATAAATGTTCCTTGGGCCTGTTGGCTACTCAATTCATCGATCATCTTGTCATAGCTGGCTGCCAGCTTGAGTTGCTGGTCTTCGTCAACATTGACATTGAAGCCACCGTAAATATTGGTATTGATGGCAAGATCCGGAAACTGAGCGACAAAGGCTGAAAGGTCTGGCACGATCAGGTAATTGAAATCCTCCGTCAGCATATTGAACTGATTTGGCACATGATCCGTGATAAAATCCTTGCTCACTTCTTCCTTGACTTGGAAGTCTTGCCCATTGATAGTGAACTGCTTTTGCCCTGTCAGAGCCTTGTTATGAGCAAAGAGGATGACTTGGTTACCGGTCAGATCGACCTTTTCTCCGGTCATTTGTTCATAGCTAGCTGCATCAAAGACCATAAAGACAGTTTTGGGAGTGACGTTGCGTTCATCAGCTGGATAGACGGTGAAATCCGTACCCTTTTGTGATTTAACTCCAAAGTTGGCATAGGTCATCAGGTCACGATTTTTGATCTCAAGATGATGCTCAGAGGCAAATTCATCAAATTTCTGGTTGATTTGCTCTAGGTCTACCCCTTTTCCTTGGACAGAGAAATCATGAGGAGACATGATCTTCTTGATCGTTTCACCACCGATATAGATGTTGGTCGCAGCAGAAATGGTTACCAATACCATGGTCGAGAGGATGGCAATGGTCGCAAGCCCCACTGCATTTTTCTTCATACGATAGATGAGATTAGAGACCGAGATCATGTTGTTGGGTTGGTAATAATAACTCTTCTTTTTCTTAAGCAGATGCAAGAAGACGGTGATCCCAGCATTAAAGAGCAGATAGGTCCCGATCATGACCAAGATAACGGCTAGAAAGAAGGTCACAAGCGCAATGATAGGGTCTTTGACAGACACAGCTAGGTAGTAGCCAAAACCGAGAGAGGCTAAGCCAAGTATGGTTTGGGGCCACAAGAAGCGGGCTTTCTTTTCACCACTAGCCTTCTCACGCGTCAACTGCAGGGCATTCAAACGGAGAATGCGCCAAGCATTGAGAAAAACCAGGAGGCCAAAGATGAGACCAAAGGTGACAAAGACCAAAACCACAATCCCAGGTTGGAAGGTGGATACTAGCTGGACCTTCATCTTCATGAGTTTCAAGAGAAAGGCAAAGATCAACTTGTCAAAGAGAGCTCCGATCAAGACTCCGGCTGAGATGGTTAGAAAGCCAAAAAGCAAGAGTTCCTTGAAAATCATGCTGATGAGATGGCGTTTCTCAAGGCCCAGCATGCTGTAGATTCCCAGCTCCTTGGAGCGGTTTTTCATGACGAAGCTATTGGCATAAAGCACGATGATGGCCCCCGCGACATTGACCACGAAGAATCCCAAGCTGAGGGTGAACACTATAGAAGAGCCCCCTCGAAGCTCGGAAATGCGAGGATTAAAGGTCAGGGAGTCAAAGAGATAGGCGATGGTCACTGCGAGAATGACCGCAATAGCAAAGGGATAATAGAGCTTGCGGTTCTTGATCAGATTAGAGCAAGCTAATTTAGTGGTTAATCGTAACATCTACTCCACCTCACTTGCCATGACCGTCAAGGTATCCGAGATTTCTTGGAACATCTGACGCTCTGTCTTTTCCCCGCGGAAGATCTGGTTGTAGAGAATTCCGTCTTTGATAAAGAGCACGCGCTTGGCCCGAGCTGCCGCTGCAGTTGAGTGGGTCACCATGAGGATGGTTTGGCCCATGCTATTAATATCTTCAAAGACATCTAGCAAAGCAGCTGATGACTTGGAATCCAGCGCCCCTGTTGGCTCATCAGCAAGGAGAATTTCAGGTGAGGTGATGATGGCCCGTGTTACAGCCACCCGTTGCTTTTGCCCACCAGAAATTTCGTAGGGATATTTCTCAAGGAGTTGGTGAATGCCCAATTCCCGACTCACGCTATCGACCTTGCTCATCATTTCCTTGACCGGTCTGCGTGAGAGGACTAGAGGCAGGAGGATATTGTCCTTGACAGACAAGGTATCCAGCAGGTTGAAATCTTGAAACACGAAGCCTAGTTTTTCCCGACGAAAGCTCGAGGCATCCTTGTTCTTGATGGTCGAGGTATCGGTACCGTTGAGGTAGACCCGTCCTTCGGTCGGCTGGTCCAGCATGGCTAGGATATTGAGGAGGGTCGATTTCCCGGACCCTGATTCCCCCATGATGGCGACGTATTCACCCTTTTCCACAGTGAAGTGAATATCCTTTAAGGCTTCGACCTGCGTCCCTTGAAAGCGGGTTTTGTAGATTTTTTTGATGTGTTGAACGTCTAGCAATGACATACTTTTCTCCTTTTCCTAGTAGATCAAGAAAAATTCTTGGGTTTGGTGTAGGACTTGGAGACCAAATTCCGTCTTTTCCAGATCGGTTTGCTCATTTGGTTTCTTAATCTTTTTGGGTTGTTTCATCCATTTCAAGAGTTTCATTTTCTTGACCTCCTTCATTTGATGAGACTATTGTATAAAAAATAAAAGGCGGCTACCATAACCTAACCTTTCATTTTACCGTTTATTTCTTACATTTTTGTAAGATGGAAAAAAACTAATCCATGACCAGCTTCTTCTCTTCAAAGTGAATAGCGACGGTTGTGCCTTGGCCAACCTCTGAGTGGAGGCTAATCTTATGGCCCAATTGCTCTGCAATTTTCTTAGACAGATAAAGCCCCAGCCCTGAGGACTGCTGGGTCATGTGGCCATTGTAACCGGAGAAGCCCCGCTCAAATACGCGGAGGACATCGCTATTTTTGATTCCAATCCCGCTGTCTTTTATATAGAGGGTCTGGTCTTTGAAATAGATCTCAATTCCACCTGTACTGGTGTACTTGAGGCTATTGGACAAGAGTTGCTCGATGATGACCAAGAGCCACTTGCGATCGGTAATGACGGCGACATCCAAATCATGCAGGTTCACTGTCAAGTTTTTTTGGATAAAAAAGAGGGCATATTTGCGGACCACTTCTTTGACCAAGTCCTCTAGCGACACGCGCTTTAAGACCAGATCGTCATGAAAACTCTCCAGTCGCAGGTACTGCAGAACCAGATTGGCATAGGAGTCAATCTTGAAAAGCTCCTGCTCCATCTGCTGCTTGACAATAGGTGTCTCGACATCTTGGACCAAGAGCTGGCTAGCTGCAATGGGCGTCTTAATCTGGTGAACCCAGAGGGTATAGTAATCCATCAGATCATTGAACTTGGCCTGGGCTGTCTTCCCTTCCTCCAAGCGCGCCTGCTGTTCTTCCGTGTATTTTTCATAAAGGAGGTGTTCCAGTGGTGAGGCAACCTCTATTTCCTCATAAAGTGCGGCTTTGCGGTAGTCCCGAAAGGTCATGGAGAAATCCCAGACCAAGACACAGAAGGCAAAAAAGCCTAGCACTAGGGTCGCATAGAGGAAAACCGTCCCTGTCTCTGGAAAGAGATAGGCAAAGACCAAATCGACGATCAAAAAGATGACCGATAGATAGAGTAGGCGCCTGCGGGATACCACATATTGCCAGAAGATCGTTCCAAATTTATTCATGGGTCAACCCGTAACCGATGCCTTTCTTGGTTTCGATGAAGTTTGACAAGCCAGCCTCCTCTAGTTTCTTGCGAAGGCGGGCCACATTGACAGACAAGGTATTGTCATCAATAAAGAAGTCGCTATTCCAGAGCTCTTTCATCATATCATCGCGCGCCACGATACTTCCCGCATGCTCAAACAGGACGCGCAGGATCTGAAATTCATTCTTGGTCAACTTGATGACTTCCCCTTCATACACCAAGTCCGTGGACTTGAGATTGAGGATGGCTCCCCGGTGCTCTAGCAGATTTTGATCTGTCCCAAATTCGTAAGAGCGACGCAAGAGCCCTTGGACTTTGGCAAGGAGCACATTTTGATCAAAAGGCTTGGTGACAAAGTCGTCTCCACCCATATTGATGGCCATGACAATATCCATGGCTTGATCCCGTGAGGAAAGAAACATAATCGGAACCTTTGAAACCTTGCGAATCTCTTGGCACCAGTGGTAACCATTGTAGAGAGGTAGGCCAATATCCATGAGGATCAAGTGAGGGCCGGTTTCGACAAAGATCCCGAGGACATCCATAAAATCCTCGACTGCGACCACTTCATAGCCCCATTGTTCCAATAATTGTTTGACCTGTTGGCGGATAATATTATCATCTTCGACTAAGAGAATTTTATGCATGGCTTTCTTTCCTTCTTTTTTCTTCTTCCTATTATAACAGATTAAGAAGCAGAGAAAAAGGCTGTTTCAGAGGGATAGAAGATCTCACACCTACTTTCTTGATGGAGGGCGCTTTTTCTCCATCCATTTTTGTGCTATACTGAAAGAAATAAGACACGGGAGGCACAGATGTCAACTATTTTTGATTACCTAAAAGAAGTGACCTACGATTCCATATACGACCGTCCTTTCAATGAACTGGATGTCCTGGCACTGACAGAGCTGACCTATCTGCCCTTTGGACACATTGTGCCTCAAGGAGATACAACAGGAATTCCAGTGCGCCTGTCTGATGCGATGGAACTGATCGATCGGACCACCGATTTCATCGTGAGTAACCAGCACCTCCAATTAGTCGATGACTTGGCTACTTCAAAGCGCTTTAAGAACATCAAACTCCTCAACTATGTCGATGAGTACGATCCCGATGTGCAAAAACAGTTCGTGGCCATGACCTATCGGCTTAGTCTGGATGCGTATTTGGTCGTTTTCAGAGGAACGGATGACACCTTGATCGGCTGGAAGGAAGACTTCCACATGACCTATATGGACCATGTTCCAGCTCAGAGGCGCGCAGCCAGCTACCTGCAAAACGTCATGAAGGAATTTCCTAAAGGGCGCTTCTTAGTAGCCGGTCACTCCAAAGGGGGCAATCTCGCAACCTATGCCTGCTCTTACCTTCCAAATCATCTGTTTGAACGGGTCGATGACATCTACAGCTACGATGCTCCTGGCCTCAACAGGGCCATTATCGAGACCGAAGGCTACCAGCGGACGTCCCCAAATATTCTTCGCTTTGTCCCCCAAGGATCCATCGTCGGCATGATGCTAGAAGTCCCTGAGCCTGCTACGATTGTCAAAAGCCGAGCTTTTGGTGGCTTTGTCCAGCATGACGCTTTTACTTGGATGATTGAGAAAGATAAATTTGTGACCCTGGATCAAACCAGTCCCGATAGCCAGCAGACCGACGAGACCTTGAAGCAGTGGGTTCGCGAAACATCGGCAGAGGAGCGCAAGAAGTTCTTTGATACCTTTTTTGGCATTTTTCTGGATGCCGGCATCACTTCCATCAATGACCTTACCGATCTCAAACAGCTAGCCAAGGCCAAGGAAATCCTTCAAAATGCCCAGGATTTGGATCCAACCGAGCGAGAAATGCTGGAACGTCTTGCTAAACAACTCATCGATACCCGAGTACAAGCTTGGAAAAAATGGCAGACGGTCCCCCGCATCCTGGTTCAAATGGCCGCATTTTTCAAGCGGAAAAAAGCAGTCGAGTCTTCCTCGCCACTGCTCCTGGAGCACAAGGAGTGAGGCTCAACAACTGAAAAAAGAGACCACTTCTTCTATTCACTAAAATGCAAAAAGAGGTGGGGACAAAAGTCCTAGCCTCTCAATTATTTTTGGATTGTCGAGCAAGACGCAGTGGTTGAGTGGGTCTACTACGCTGATTTCATCAACTTATACAGCCCTACTCAACTGTGCGGAGGTGGGACGACGAAATCGAATTCTAACGAATTACCGATTTCTGTCCCACTCTCTTTTCTATTTTCTATTGGTTCTGAGGAGATGGAGCATCTGGCGTGCTTGCTTCTGTTACAGCTGTGCTTGCAGGCTCTGTTTCTGTCTCAGTTGTGGCAGGCTTGCTTCCTTCTGGAGCTGCTGCTTCTGTTGCTGCTGGAGTCTCTGTAGCGACAGGCGTTTCAACTGTGGAAGCTGGTTTGCCCTCTTCGCTTGCAGATGGCGCAGCTGCCAACTCTGCCTGGAAGGCTTGGATAGCCTGTAGTAAGGCTGCTTTATCACTCTTTGGATTAGACAATTGGTCAAAGAGAGCCTCTAAGCGATCAAATACAGCATCACTAGCTCCCTTGTCCACCAATTGTTGGTGTAGGGCCATCAATTGGTTATAGAGCTGTTGATAAAGAGCGACATCCCCAATTTGAGGCTCTTCGGTTTGCTTTTGTTTTTGCTTTTCAATGCTATCACTGATTTCGCGTAGAAGTGCTTCCCCACTTGTAATAGCCTTGTCTGGATCAGATTCTTTTCCAAGTTGAGCCAAGCCTGTTTCAAAGGCAGTTCGTTTGCCTTGGTCTTTGACTTGTGGCAAGAGCGACTGGATTTGCTCTAAGAGAGCTGTCAAAATCTTGTTCTGTTGACGGGCTTCTGTTGCCTTATCCAACTCTCCATACAAGCCTTTGAGGAAATCATAAACCGCTAAGTTATAAGATGGGGCCTGACTTCCTTTTTGATCCAAAACAGTTTTTTCAATAGGATAGGTTTGGCCTTTTTCTTGAGAGAAGAGCTGGTCAATTGCTTGCTTGGTTTGGTAGAGTTCCATAAAGTGAGCCTTAGCATCCCAGGCTTCTTCAAAGGCTTGGGCTCGATAGAGTTTCAAAGATAGATCTGCCGCCTTGGTGCGCAGTTCTGGTGTCAAGCGCGCGTCGCTCAAGCTTTGGTAGAAGTACTTGAGATAGTCGACCGATGTCACACCCGTCCGATCTTGCATCTCCTGAACAGCTTCTAATAGCTTCCCTTCCTGCTCTAAACGCTTGCTGTCCTTGGTAGCATAGGCTTCCTGCAGTTGTGCGACCAACCCTTCCTTCTTCAGTTGGAAGGCTTCTGTGTCTAGCAAGCGCACTTGTTCCAGCAATTCCTGGTATCGACGATCGAGGGCTGTCTCTTCTTTTGGTTTGACCGCTTGAGTGGCATGGATGTACTGTTCATCAACCTGCTTAAGACTGGCTAGGTAGCCTTCCGTCGAGTTGCTTGGGAAGCTCTTGACATTTTCCAAGAAGTGGCCTAAGATGAGCTCAATCCGTCGTTGTTGCAATGGATCAGAAGCGTAAAGAGTCCGGCTTTCTGCTAAAAGTTGGTTGACTCTGTCCTCTACTGCTTTTTTATTCAAGTCTCCTTTTTTGTAAGGCGATTGGATGGTAGGAAGGCGATGAGCTAAGTAGTCTGCTAGTCCCGCTGATCGCACCTTGATGTAGTGGTTGTGATCGCCATGTGGGATGACAAACTGACCATTTTCAATCTGGAGGCTATAAGGAGAAATCCCCGAGCGAAGGGCTGTTGCATAGAGTTCATTGATAAAGTCTAGTTCAGGATTACCCGTCTCAAGTGGAATCCGAACGTGTTCCTTCCGAACGGCATAAGGGTGGATGTGGGTCGGATCGTATTCTTGGTCTGGATTGTTAAAGACAAAGAAACCATTGGAAATCTTAATGGCCTCACGAGGGACGCCGTAGGTCTTGCTGATGTATTGGATCTTTTCCTCATCTGAGGCATCGCGAGAATAGCTGGCGACATCATCTGTCAGTGGCTGTCCCTTGTCCTCTTCTTTCTTACCTGCTAGAGTTGCCTCTGCTGCTGCAATCTCTTGAGGAGAGAGGTCCTTTTTATAGAAATAATGAGCGTGGTTGCCATGAGCGACCATGTAGCCGTCCTCGTCCTTACTGATGACCTTGTCTGCGTGGAAGCCATGATCGTGCTCCTCTTCGTGCTCGTGATCATGACTGTCCCCATGTTCATGCTCGTGACTATCTCCATGTTCATGTTCATGCTCGTGCTCATGGTCAATTGGTTTTGTACTTGGACTTGAAGGCTGGTTTGGTCTTATTTCAGCAGGTGTAGTAGCACCTTGGGCCCGAAGCAGTTGGAATTGCCGTGCCAGCTCACGTTCTAAAGGAGATAGGGAGCTGTAAGGGATAAAGTGGAAATGATCCCCATGAGGGTAGACAATTCCTTGATCGGTCCACTTGGTAATCTTGCTTGGATCAAAGACAGAACCGTCAGACTCCACATGACGAGAAGACAGAGGAGTTTTCTGCAATTCTTCGATCAAGTTGCTCAGGGTCGGACTCGGTTTGGAAGTAGCTGGTTTAGAAGTCGTTGGGGTTGTCTGTGTATTGCTTGGACTGGATGACGGCTGGTTGCTCGCTTGCTTCCCAAGGCTTGGAGAGGCTGGATCCGGAGTTCCTTGCTCTGTACTTGCTCCAGCTAGGTGTGAACTTCCAGCCTGATGGCCGGCTTGACCGCCTAATACCGAAAGTGCTGCTGCTAACTCGCCAGCGGATAAGGCACTCTTTGGAATATAATGGAAATGGCCACCATGGGGCACAATAAAGCCGTCCCCTGTATCTGAAATGACATCTCCAGGGCTAAAGACATAACCATCGTCCGTACGGTAGCCACCACCTGTATGGTTCTTAGCCGTCAGCATCTCAAGGGTCTTACCTTCTTTCAGCGCTTGACTAGGTTGACGGAAGTCACGGGTCTTGCCTGCCTTATGCGAGGAGCTCGCTTGCACCGATCCCGTCTCTCCTTCTTCTTTGGTGCCTCCCTTTTGCTGTTGGGCGATCTCTTCGATCGAGCGTACATTAACTGTATGTTGGGCATCCTTTAAGTAGAGATAGTATTTCCCAGCGCGTTTGATGATATAGCCATCCTTGACCTTGCTCACGATATCTGCTTCTTGCAGCTGGTAAGTTGGATCCCGCAAAATCAACTCTTCACTAAAGATGGCATCAAATGGGACCTTGCCGCTATAGTAATGAAAATGATCCCCATGAGAAGTGACAAAGCCTTCATCTGTAATCTTGATGACAATCTGCTCTGCCTGGGTCTTTTCCTTGGCATTGACCGCTTCGATGCTGTCTTCCTTTTTGCTGGATGCAGTCGCTGATGATTTCTTATCTGCTTGCAAATACTGAATCTGATTCTTTTTCTCTTCCTTGACTTGTGGCTGCTGACTGAGCGCATAGGCACAGAGTCCTAGCCCCAAGGTCGCTACCAATCCAATCGTTCCCTTTTTCTTCATTCTTGATTTACTCCTCTAATTCCTTGGCTAAAGTCGCCATATTTTCTTCTAAATTTTCTAATAGATCCTTATCATTTTTCGGATCAGCTTCCAGTGGATCCAAGACCTTGACACGCGCCCCTGTTGCCTTGGCAATACTATCTGCCACTTTTGACGACGTGTGCTTTTCCACAAAGATCGTTTTTACCTTGTAGTCTTTGACAAACTGCTGGATCTCCGCCAATTGCCGAGCGGTCGGTTCTTGCTCTGGGGAAATCCCTGCAATCCCTAACTGCTTGAGACCAAAGCGTTTGGCCAGATAAGAAAAGGCCGTATGCTGGGTCACAAAAGTCTTTTGCTTGGCCTTGTCAAAGAGAGGCTGGTAGTGGGCTACCAGTTCCTCACAGCGCTTTTCAAGCTTTTGAGCATTGGCCTGATAGAGTTCCTTGTTCTTTGGATCGATCTCTCCCAAGCGTTTGGCGATGATCTTTCCTTCCTCTGCGATTTTTACAGGATCCAACCAAGTATGTGGATCATACAAGTACTTGGCTTCTTTTCCCTGACCAGCTTCGACATCCTCTAATCCAGCCACCTTATCAAGGGTCATTCCTTGGCTACCTTCGATCACTCGCAACTTGGAACCTTGAAGATTGGGATCTAAGCGACCAGCCCAAGATTCCAGGGTCTGAGAATGATAGACAAAAACATCCGCATCATAGATCTGGGCCACTTCTTTGGTGGAGGGTTCATAATCATGGATCCCTGCACCGGACTGAACCATCCAGATGTCATTTTGATCGCCAGAGATTTCCTTGACCAGGGCATAGATAGGATAAAAACTCGTGACAATTTTAAGACCTTTTTTAGAAGGGGGCTTGCCTGCATTTCCTTGACTTCCACAAGCTGTCAGTAGAAAGAAACCGAGAAACAAGAGTCCCAGAACCTTCATTCTTCTCCTATTCATCCTTCACCTCTTTTTCATTTTTATTAACTAGTTTATTAATCAGTTAATTAACTAGTTAATAATACTGCGAATCATTTGCTTTGTCAAGCCTTTTTTACATTTTTTTCCTTTTAATGCTAGAGACTAGCAATTTCCTAGACCCCACGAGCCTTCCTTGCAGTCAAAAAGAGAGTGAGACAGAAATCGGTCATTCGTTAGAATTCGATTTCGTCGTCCCACCTCCGCACAGTTGAGTAGGGCTGTAAAAGCTGATGAAATCAGCGTAGTAGAGCCTACTCAACCACTGCGTCTTGCTCGACAATCCAAAATCAATTGAGAGGCTAGGACTTTTGTCCCAGCCTCTTTTCCTTTCGTTATTCTTCTTCTGGGTAAACCAAGCCCCAGTCTTTGCGGAGTTGAGTCATGAGGTCCATGACATCGCGGCTGTAGTTTAGGTAGAGATGATTTTCCCTTCCTGCGACTGCTGCTTCCATATCGAGGACTTCATACTGGAGGGCTTTAGCGGTTTCTCCTGCTTCGATCACTTCTTGTGATCCATCTTCCGTATAGGTGATGACCGCTTTTTGCCCACGTGGATATTCGTAAAGTTCGATATAGCCCTTATCATAAGCGATCGTCCCACGTTTCGGTTGTTTGGCGTGAAGACTCAGCGTCACCGTCGCCATTTCCCCTTCACGATTCGTAAGAAGGATCCCTGCTTGCTCATCGACACCAGTCGGTGCCAGCTTGACCTGTGAAACCATTTCTGTCGGCTGTGAGGTCATAAACCAACGGACGAAAGACAGGGCGTAGACACCGATGTCAAGTAGAGCCCCACCTGCTAGATTACGATTGAAAAAGCGGTTGGTCATATCGTATTCTTTATAGGAACCGAAGTTCATCTGGATGACCTTGAGAGGGCCTAGCTTGCCACTTGCTACAATTTCAGAGAGTTTCCGATAAATAGGCATATGGAAAATGGTCATGGCTTCAGCCAGTTTGACATGGTTTTCTTCAGCAAGCTTTATCGCTTCTGCCAATTCCTCACTGTTGAGAGTGATGGACTTTTCACAGAGCACGTGCTTGCCAGCTGCGAGGGCCTTGCGAAGATACTGGATATGAGTATTGTGAGGTGTTGAGATATAGATGATATCCACTTCAGGATCCTCAAAGACTTCATCAATTTCATGATACACCTTTTCGATCCCGTATTTCTCAGCGAAGGCTACCCCCTTGTCATAAGTACGATTGGCAACGGAATAGAGTTTCCCACCAAGCGCTTCAAGGGCTTGCGCCAATTCATTGGCAATGACGCCTGTTCCAAGACTCGCCCACTTATAGTTGATGTGATGGCCCATGGTTTAATCTCCTTTTTTATTGACGGTAGAAATATTGATCAGCTGGGTAGTTGCCTGCAGATTGAGTGACCACTAGACGTGGCTTGCTGGTATCAGACTGGTCTCCATCTGGATTTTGGAAACCGATTTTCAGAAGTCCAATCGCAGCACCAGTATCACCCATCTTCATTTCAACATAAGGGATCTTGCTCTTCTTATCCGAGTCCGCAACAGCCTTGAGGCTGCCTTGGCCCTTGACTTTTCCGTCTGCTTGGATGACGATTTCAGCTCCCTTGCCATTGCGCCAGGTTCCAGCTAAGCTTGAGAAGTCGCCTCCGTTAATGGCCGCAATATCCAAGTCTTTCTCTTTTTTCGGTTGCGGGTAAGCTTTCCACCACTCTAGATGGTAATCACGGTAGGCCACGTCACCAAAGAGAATCCGACGTTCTTGGGAAGCTACTCCATCAGGACCTGTCACACCCGCTGGGATCAAGTACAAGGTTTGCTCTTGCCCTTGGATCGCAGTCCCATTTGCCCCAGTGAAATAAACTTCATAATAGCCTTTTCGCTTCTTGGGCTCTTTTTCTTTATTGAACAAGTAACTTGCCCGAGTGCCTCCACTCCAGAAAGTCCAGCCAGTCTCCCCATTTACAATACTTGGAAAGGCGTTGGTCCTGTTTTGGTAATATTCTTCTGGAGTATAACCATAAAGTTTAAAACCGGAATCTGCGATTTCCTTTTCATAGGTATCATTGGAATAAGCACCTTCAAACGGTGAGAGATTGCCATCAAGGACGACATCATTGGGATCTGTCGATTTGAAAAAATCCTCCCGATTGGCAAAGACCATCTCGTGGTCAGGATTTTTATCAGACATGGTGACCGTGATCAAAGGCTTCTTGTCTGTCTTGTATTTGAAGACACGAACAGTGACTGTAAAGTCTGTATTGCCATCGGACTTTTTCATCTTGCCTGTCGAAACTTTGTTAGACCCTTCGACCTTCCAATCCGTGCTAAATTCAGCAGATACCTTGCCGTCAGCTGTTTGGTAATCGATCTTCCAGGCCTTGCCTTTTTTCTCGATTTTGGCTTCATCCCGTTCATTTGAGACATAGTCACCACTCAAGTCAATAGCTTTTTCCTTTGGCTTGGTGACCTTCTTGCTGGTCTGCTTAAATTCCTTTTGATGGTCTGGTTGGATGTTGGAGCTAGAGTAGAGATAGACTCCACCGATCAGAACAACTGCTCCGACCAGCCCCAAAATCGGCCCCAGGTATTTTTTCTTCCACTTAAGATTCATTTTACTACCTCCATGGAATAAGATCTTTACACTAGTATACCCTAAATCGAAAGTATAGTAAAATTCCCCTCTATGTAGTGGTTTCCCAGGTTTGAACTGACTAGTTTGAGTAGAAAATACCTGTTTCTCAAAAATAATATTTTGTTTATCATTATTTTTTTATCGTTTTTCGATACTTTTTTATTGACTAATTTTTTATAAGGAGTATACTATAAGTGAAAAATAAATAAACTTCAAGGAGGCTTGCGATGAAAAACTCAAAAACCTTAAAAAATGTCATTGAAGTCTTAACGGCTTTCATTTACTTCTGTGGCTTTATGACCGTGGCTGCATTGGTCGTCCATCTGCTTTCCCGCATGGGCCTTTTCAAAGATCTCATTCAATCAGGTCGCTTGTCCTTTGATGCGAATGGCATCCAGCTCTTTCCCAAACATCCACAACCTCTCTGGCAGCTGCTCTTCCCACTAGCCTCAAGCGCTATCTATATTTACCTTCTCATCACCATTCGCAGCTTCCTCCAAAATCTCTACCAAGAAAAGATCTTTTCTCACTCCAACATTGATCTTTGCAACCGAGCTTGGAAGATTCTCTTGGTCTTGTCCTTTATGTCTGGCACACTTGAAACCAGTGGAAATGCTTATCTCCTTCCCTTTACTTTCCAATTTACCTTTAACACAGGGCTTCTCCTTGCCGTTCCAATCGTCTGGGTCTCTGGCAAGATTCTGGAGAGAGGTATTGAGATTGCTGAAGAAAATGAGCTAACCATTTAAGGAGGGTGCCATGATTATCGTCAATCTAGATGTCATGCTGGCCAAGCGGAAAATGAAATCCAATGAGCTAGCCGACAAAATCGGCATCACGACTGCTAACCTCTCCATCCTCAAAACCGGCAAGGCCAAAGCCATCCGCTTCACCACCCTTGAAGCCATCTGCAAAGAACTCGACTGCCAGCCAGGAGATATCTTGGAATACCGGCCGGATGAATAGGACATGTATCGTCATAAGAAAAGCACTCCTGCAGGAGTGCTTTTCTTCTATAGTGGTCTGTTAAATAATACTAAATCTTATTGATTAATTAAGTTATCTTATTCATTTGAACTTAAGAAGTTTTATAAATTTACTCTTCTATAACTTCAGCTTCTTTACGAATCGATTCAAGATCTTGTTCATATTGTTTTGTATCATAATTAATCATCTTAGAAAGTTCTTTTTGCAAGTTCTCTCCCATAGGTTTCATAGTAGCAAATGTCATTCCGCCTGAGATTACACCTGAAACAACCGGCAATACTTTAGAAACTCCTTTTGCAAAAGTTCCTTTAGTAAGACTAATCCCAAAGATTTTTAGAACTTTTTTCAAAATTGGATAATACATTGTTTTAGTTAAAGCTTTTTGAGGAATTGATTTTAAAGCCTGTTTTCCAATCGCTACTCCACCTGCACGTAAGATTGCAGCAGCTCCTGATACACCCAACATAATGCCCAAGTAAAGTAACAATGTATCTTGTGCCTCTTCTGTTAGTTTATCTTTTTCAGACCATAAATATTGGAAACCATAGATATAACCCAGCTCTTGAGCTAATTTTAAAGACATTGCATAATATTGTGCAACATCAGCAGGGATTGTAATTGCCATAGCAACTCCTCCTGGTAATCCCGCTAACACAGATGCTCCGCTTGCCATCAATACATTATCCATAATACATGTTTTTGCAACTTTATCCAATCGTTCTTTGTCAACCATGTTTACTGGACCGTCTAATAATAGTTGATTTACCTGATCTCTGCTCAATCCTTTTCCAAACTTATCCATAAGAAATTGATTTCTATCAACTTTAACAACTGGTATTTTAGCAACTTGCTCTAATACCTTAATAGCCATATCTTCCGGTCTATCGTTAATTTTCTCTTTTGCACCATTAAATGCTTTACCAATTTCTTTTGAAGTACTATTTGCGATATCACCTACAACTTTAGTCGTTGTGTTAAATCCATCTCCAACAATTTTCGTTGTGGCATTCACTCCATCTCCAACAACTTTTAAAGTCCCATTTGCAATATCGCCAGCTCCCTTGACAATATCATCCCAAAAAGCCATAACAAATCTCCTAAACTTTTCTTCAAATAATTCTATAGATGAAACAAAATCTATATCTAAATTATCCTACATGGAGATAATTTTGTCAATGGATATATAAATATTTTAAATTGTAGATAAGTAGAATTTAGTAGAAAAATATGAGCTCATAAATCTTGTAATACCGGCCAGATGAATAGGACATGTATCGTCACAACAAAAGCACTCCCTCAGGAGTGCTTTTCATCTACAATTATCATTTAACCAATAATACTTCCATTTGGAACAGATGGATCAACAGTTAAGACTGTTAATTGATCTCCGTGTTCCGCGGAAAGAATCATGCCTTGGCTAACATATTTCTTCATCATCTTACGTGGTTTGAGGTTGGCCACAATTTGAAGTTTCTTGCCGACCAATTCTTGTTCGTTTGGATAGAATTGGGCGATGCCTGAGAGGATTTGACGATCTTCACCGTCTCCAGCGTCAAGACGGAAGCGAAGCAATTTGTCTGATCCTTCGACGCGTTCCACTTCTTTGACTTCTGCTACACGGATTTCAACTTTGTCAAAGTCTTCAAATTTGATCTCATCTTTTTCAGACTTGAGTTCCACTTCTTCTGGAATCCATTCTTTTTCTTGTGGTTTCCCAGCAGTCATTTGAGATTGGATGTAGGCAATTTCTTCTTCCATGTCCAGACGTGGGAAGATTGGAGTTCCTTTGGCAACCACTGTGACATTTTCAGGGAAGCCTGCTAAGGTCAAGTTTTCAAGATCGAAGTCCAAGCCCAAGCCTAGTTGGTCCATGATGGCATTTGAGGTGTTCATCATGAATGGTTGGATCAAGTGAGCCACGACACGAAGACTGGCTGCTAAGTGAGCCATGACCGCTGCCAATTGTTCCTTGTCACCATCTTCTTTAGCGAGGACCCAAGGAGCAGTCTCATCGATGTACTTATTGGTACGAGAGATGATGTTCCATACGGCTTCCAAAGCGCGTGGGTAGTCAACCGCGTTCATTTGCTTGTGGTATTCAGCGATGTTTTCTTCAACCACCTTGGCCAAATCTGCATCAAATGCAGTGACATTTTCGACATAAGCCGGAACTTGACCACCAAAGTATTTATTGATCATGGCTACCGTCCGGTTGAGGAGGTTTCCAAGGTCATTTGCTAATTCATAGTTGATACGAGCCACGTAGTCTTCTGGGGTGAAGGTTCCGTCAGAACCAACTGGCAAACTGCGCATAAGGTAGTAGCGAAGCGGATCCAAGCCGAAGCGTTCCACCAACATTTCTGGGTAGATGACATTCCCTTTAGACTTAGACATCTTGCCGTCTTTCATGACAAACCAACCATGGGCAATCAAACGTTCTGGCAATTTGATATCCAACATCATGAGAAGGATCGGCCAGTAGATGGAGTGGAAACGAAGGATGTCTTTTCCAACCATGTGGAAGACCGTTCCGTTCCAGAATTTGTCAAAGTTTTCATGATCTTCTTGACCGTAACCAAGAGCGGTCACATAGTTAAGAAGGGCATCGATCCATACATAGACCACGTGTTTTGGATTAGATGGGACTGGCACACCCCAGGTAAAGGTTGTCCGAGATACCGCCAAGTCTTCCAAACCTGGCTCGATGAAGTTTTTCAACATTTCATTAAGACGACCATCTGGCGTGATGAAATCAGGTTGGGATTTGAAAAATTCCACCAAACGATCTTGGTATTTGCTGAGACGAAGGAAATAAGATTCTTCAGAAACCCATTCTACTTCGTGGCCTGATGGGGCTACCCCACCGATGACCTTGCCATTCTCATCACGGTAGACCTCAGCCAATTGGCTTTCTGTAAAGAACTCTTCATCAGATACTGAATACCAACCAGAGTATTCACCAAGGTAGATGTCGTCTTGCGCCAGCAAGCGTTCAAAGACCTGGGCCACCACTTTTTCATGGTAATCGTCTGTCGTACGGATGAATTTATCATATGAGATATCGAGTAATTGCCAGAGTTCTTTCACTCCAACGGCCATCCCATCTACATAAGCTTGAGGCGTGATCCCAGCTTCTTCTGCTTTCTGCTGGATCTTTTGCCCATGCTCATCGAGACCAGTCAGGTAGAACACATCGTAGTTCATCATACGTTTGTAACGCGCTAAGACGTCACAGGCGATCGTTGTATATGCTGAACCAATATGCAATTTACCAGATGGGTAATAGATAGGGGTTGTGATGTAGAATGATTTTGTCATTTTCTTTTCCTTTCAAGGCTAATGAAACCTTATGTAATAACACTTCATTATATCATTTTTAGGAGACCCTGAAAACCCAAAACCGGCTAGGTTTGCGATGAACAAAAAAAAGCTGACCGAAGTCAGCTTTCTATGATTGATAACGAATCACGCTATCTTACTTTCCAAGATAGTATTCTTTTACAACGTTCAATTTTTCGTCAAATTCGAATACCAATGGTGGGAAGTTAGGAATTTCCACATCCATGATTTCGTCGTCTGACAATTGTTTGATGTGTTTTACAAGGGCACGAATTGAGTTGCCGTGTGCACCTACGAATACATTTTTACCATCTTTAAGAGCTGGAGCGATTTTATCTTCCCAGAATGGAAGGGCACGTTCCAAAGTAACTTTCAAGTTTTCAGCATCTGGAATCACTGAATCGTCAAGTGAAGCGTAACGACGGTCAGTGTGTGCTGAGTGTTCATCATCACGGTCCATTGCAGGAGGCAATACATCGTAAGAACGACGCCAGATGTGAACTTGTTCATCACCAAATTGTTCAGCAGCTTCTGCTTTGTTTTTACCAGTCAAACCACCGTAGTGACGTTCGTTCAAACGCCATGATTTTTCAACTGGAACCCACAATTGGTCAGAAGCTTCAAGAGCCAAGTTAGTAGTTTTGATCGCACGTTTCAATACTGAAGTGTAAGCTTGGTCAAATTCGATACCAGCTTCTTTGATCAATTTACCAGCGTCGATCGCTTGTTGTGTACCTTTTTCAGACAAATCAACATCAGCCCAACCAGTGAAAAGGTTAGCTTTGTTCCATTCAGACTCACCGTGGCGAGCAAAAACCAATTTTACCATTAGATGGATCTCCTTTTTATTCTCCGAGGTTCCCCCCGTTTATCTATTCTATTCTACTAGATTTTCAGTGAAAAATCTAGTGGCGACCATAGAAAAGTGCAATTTCTCACAAAAAAGAGCCTAACGGCTCTCTTGGAATATCTTTATCATTGTTTTTGACATTCTGGGCAAATTCCATAGACGGTCATTTGGGTCTTGGTGATCTGGTAGCCACTTTGACTGGCTGCTTCTTCGCGAAGATCTGGTACTTCAATGTCCACATCTGCGATACGGCCACATTTTTCACATACCACATTCAAATGGTCATGCCCCATGAAATCAAAATAGGTCGTGGTATCATTGCGTACCTTGATCTCAGAGACAACCCCCTCATCAATTAAAACCTTGATATTGTTGTAGACAGTTGCTAGACTCATGCTTGGAAACTGAGGCAATAAATCACGATAGATCTTCTCAGCGCTTGGATGTTCATGACTCGACACTAAATAGGAAAGAACTGCTCTGCGGGTATCGGTAATCCGAATGCCCTTAGCACGCAAATTTTGCAAGACTTCTTCCACGCGCTCTTCTTCATGACGATGCAATGCGTTCACTATGATTCCCCCTTTCCAATATGATTTAATCGATTCGTTACCCTTATTATATCATGTTTCAAAATAAATCACTATTTAGAATGCTTTTAATTAAAAAAAATGTCCAGTGGACATTTTTTTCACGAGCCTAAAAATGGAAAAGCGAGTTCATGTCCTGGGGACATTGATTTACGAGCCTGAAAATGGAAAAGCGAGTTCATGTCCGGGGGACATTGATTCACGAGCCTAAAAATAG
>NZ_KV813662.1:0-78131 GCF_001813675.1 Streptococcus sp. HMSC078D09 | reverse complement strand
TATGTCCTGGGGACATTGATTCACGAGCCTGAAATAGATTCATCTACTCTCAACCGATCCAACTGGTCATCCAGCGCACGGTTCCTAGGATCATTTTGACCACGAGGATCATAAAGCAAAATTCCAGTACGAACCACAGCCCTTTCAATAGATACAAAATAGGTCGGATAAACAACAAGGCAAAGAGGCCTAAAATGAATCGCATGGTCTTTTCTCTCTCCTTCTTTTTTCCTATTATACCCTTATCCTATAGAGCTGTCCAACAAAAAAACCATCCTAGAAATCTAGGATGGCTTTTCAAAATGCAATTATTTAACTGCTTCTTTAAGAGCTTTACCAGCTTTGAATGCTGGAACTTTAGAAGCTGCGATTTTGATTTCTTTACCAGTTTGTGGGTTGCGACCTTTACGAGCTGCACGTTCACGAACTTCGAAGTTACCGAAACCGATCAATTGAACTTTTTCACCTTTTGAAAGGTATTCTGAAACTGCTGCGAATACAGCATCAACAGCTGCTGCTGAATCTTTTTTAGTCAATTCTGTAGCTTCTGCCACTTTTGCGATCAAATCTTGTTTGTTAGCCATTTAACAAATCCTCCAAATTTTTTTAGGCTTTACGCCTTAACAGTACTATAATATCTAAAAAAAGCCTTTAGGTCAAGTACTAAACCTGTTTTTTCAAACATTTATTCAGCTTATTCGTAGCGCACCAAAACTGCAAATGCATTCTCACCTGTATGGGTTTGAATAATCGATCCAGTTTCGAGAACTGGGATCGCATTTTCAACGAACGATTGCAACTGAGCCTTCATTTCATTGGCCCACTCTGGTGTCCCTGCGTAAGAAATCCCGATCTCAGCCACCTTACTATGGGAAAGATTCTCTACCAATTCATCCAACCATTTCTTAAAGGTCTTGTTTCCACGTCCTTTGACGATTGGTTCCAACTGATGGTCCTTCATTTGCATCACCACACGGATGTTAAGAAGCGAGCTCAAAAGTCCGGTGACACGGCCAATCCGACCACCTTTAACTAGATTTTCCAAGGTAGATACGCCGATATACAACTCTGTCTTTTCTTTGACTTCTTCAATACGACCTAAAACGGTGTCTAGATCTGCTCCTTCTTTAGCCAACTTAGTTGCCTCAACCACTTGAAACTTCATGGCTTGGTCTGTAAAGCCACTATCAATCACAGTTACTTCTGCCCCTGATAAGGTTGCTCCTTGACGAGCCGCCTCTACGGTTCCTGACAAGGCATGAGACATATGAATTGAAACGATATGAGCTCCGTCTGCTGCTAACTTTTCATACACCTCCGCAAAGACTCCAACGGGTGGTTGGCTGGTCTTTGGAAGATTTTTGCTAGACTGCATTAAGCGCAAGAAGTCCCCTTCGCCCAACTCACTGTCGGAATAAAGGACTCCATCCACCATAACAGAAAGTGGCACAATGGTAATGCCATATTCTTCAACCACTTCAGGCTCAATTGTAATAGATGAGTCTGTAACTATTTTAATATTTGCCATATATTTCTATACTCTTCCTAAGAATGTTCTGCTTTCATTATATCAAAAAACACGGGGTTTTGCAGTGAAAGATATCCATTCCTGCCTCCTCAGTCGTCTGCAGCAGAAAAACCTGTATTATGAAGGACATGGTCATGGACAATGCCTTGATCATCCAAGAGCAATCCATGGAGGACTCCACCAAAGACAGCGCCCCCATCGACACCCATCTTCTGATCTGAAATCCAAAGATTTTCGGTGCCGACTGGCTCATTGAGCAGTCCATAGACTGGTGTATGTCCAAAGACGATCCATTTGCCTGTATGATTCTCCGCTTCATGGAATGGTTTTCGGATCCAGACCTTTTGGTAATCACTGGTTTCTCGCCAATTTTCAAGGGTTAGATCCACACCAGCGTGGACAAAATAATAGGTCTCTGTCTCGTAGTCAAAAGGCAAACTACGGATGAAGGCCACCAAGTCAGGAACGGCATTTTCTACTGCTTGCGCATCTGCAATGCCATCTACAGGAGCATCGAGCGGCCGGCCTAACAGAGAGTTGATGGTCGTATCGCCACCATTTCTTCGGTAGTGGTCATAACGCTCTTCTGGATTGTCCAACCAGGCTAAAAACATGTACTCGTGATTTCCGGAAAGGCAAACAGCTCCGTGATGGTCTACGTAGTCCTTTACGATTTCAATTGATCGTTTGCTGTTTTCGCCTCGATCTATCAGATCCCCTAAAAAGACCAATTGAGCTTTTCCATCCCACTCTGTCATGAGCTCTTCTAGCATTTGTGCTTTTCCGTGAATATCTCCGACTACAAAGTATGTTGACATTGTTTCAAACCTTCTTTCTCTTAACGCTTGAGAAGTTGCTCTGCTTGTTGACGGGCAGCTTCCGTTAGATCTTCTCCTGCCAGCATCTTGGCAATTTCTTCGATTCGTTCTTCTCTATTGAGCAAACGCACAGTAGATACAGTTGAGTGTTCATCACTGATTTTCTCAATATAGAATTGATAATCTGCTGCAGCGATGACTTGAGGCAGGTGAGAAATGGCAAGCACTTGGCCATTTTGACCAATCTTATGAATTTTCGCTGCGATGGCTTGGGCCACGCGCCCAGAGACTCCTGTATCCACCTCGTCAAAGACGATACTGGTTTTTCCTTCTTTTCGAGAAAAAGCAGACTTAATGGCCAACATCAAGCGTGACAATTCTCCGCCGGATGCTACCTTGACAAGAGGTTTAAAGTCCTCACCTGGGTTGGTCGAAATGTAAAATTCGACAGCTTCATTTCCCTCACGATTAAACTTAGCCTTGCTAAAACGCACTTGAAAACGCGCCTTGTCCATGTAGAGATCTGCCAATTCTTGCTGGATTTCATTTTCCAAGGCTTGGGCCAAAGTATGCCGCTGATCACTCAAATCTTGAGCCAAGGTGACCAAACTCTTTTCCAAACGTTTGAGTTCTTTTTCCAAGTCCTCAGATGAGAGGTCACTTCCGGTGAGGAGGCTATATTCTTTGGTGATTTGCGCCAGGTATTCCAAGACGTCCTTGACTTGGCCACCATACTTGCGCGTGATGGAGTGGATCAAATCCAAACGCGATTCCACCTGCATGAGGCGATTACCATCAAACTCCAGACCATCGACCACATCTTCTAAGCGCTTGGTAATATCCTCAAGGGCATAGAAGGTTTCAGATAACTGGCTTGAGAGCTCTTTGTAGCTGGGATCATATTCTTCAATACTTTCCAGATCATTCATGGCTGAGCGAACATTGGCTAGACTCGAAAACTCTTCTGCATCCAGCATGGTATAGGCATTGGTTAAGGTATCTGCAATCATCTTGTGATTGAGCAGGCGTTGGCGTTCTTGCTCCAGACGCAGGTCCTCATCCACTTCCAAGGCAGCTGCCTCAATCTCTGCAATTTGAAACTCCAACATCTCAATACGGGCCTTGTTTTCCTGCTGGTTGCGCTGGAGTTCCACCACTTGTTTGCGCAGGCATTTGTAGTCTTCGAAGGTCTGACGATAAGCATCTTTAGTTTGGAAAAAGGCTGTGTCTCCAAATTCATCCAGCATAGCGATATGCAATTGAGGCCGCATGAGTTCTTCCTGATCATGCTGGCCATGGATATCCACCAAATGTTGACCGACTGCCTTTAAGACAGATAAATTCACCATCTGACCATTGATCCGGCTGACACTTCGTCCATTTTGCAAGATTTCTCGGCGAATGATCAATTCATCGGTCCACTCTAGTCCTTGTTCTTCAAAGAGAGCCGTCAAGTGGCGATTGCTCTCAATGGTGAAGAGCCCTTCGATTTCCGCTTTTGGGGCTCCATGTCGAATGACGTCCGTCGTTGCGCGGCTTCCCAGCATCATGTTCATGGCATCGATGATGATGGATTTCCCTGCACCTGTTTCCCCTGTCAGTACCGACATTCCCTTTTCGAAATTTAAGGAAATCTCTTCGATAATGGCAAAGTTCTTAATCGAAATTTCTAATAGCATAGGCTCTTACCACCCAAAAATTGATTTGAGGATGTTCTCTGCTTCTGGAGCTGAATAGGCGATCAGTAAGATCGTGTCATCATCTGCAACAATACTAAAGATATGCTCCTTATAAATCTCCCGCAAGCGACGTTTAACTAAAGGAGCTGTCCCTGGAACCATGGTGAAATTGACATATTCTCCCATGCGACGATGAGACAAGATATTGCTTTCAATCATCCCAATCCCTTGGTGGTGCTTACGTGGCAATTCATAGACATAGGTCATGTCTTTCAGAGGGCGTTTTACGATGCCCAATTCTTTGATATCCCGTGATACTGTCGCTTGGGTTGCTGAGATGCCTTCTTCTTTCAAATGTTCGACGATCTCTTCTTGGGTCCCCACCTCATGATCACGTATAAAGCGACGAATTTTTTCTAATCTGATATTCTTACTCTTCATGTTTAAATTCCTTGTGTGCCAGCTCCACAACAGCCTCCAGCTGCTCTGTAGTCGGCTTTGTTTTCTCTTCTTTTTTTTCTAGATACATCAAAAATTCGATGTTGCCATGGCCTCCTTGGATAGGGGAATAAGCCACTCCCATTACCGCAAAGCCATGTGTCCCTGCAAATGCAGCGACCTTTTCAAGAACGGCTAAATGAATCTTAGGATCCTTAATGATCCCATTTTTCCCGATCTGTTCGCGTCCTGCCTCAAACTGAGGTTTCACCAAGGCCACGACTTGTCCATTATCTGCCAAAATCCGGTGAAGGGCTGGCAGAATCAAGTCCAAGGAAATAAAGCTGACATCGATACTCGCAAAGCTCGGTGTCGCTTCAAAATCATCTGGCTCGGCATAGCGGAAATTGAACTGCTCCATCGAGACCACCCGAGGATCATTGCGCAATTTCCAGGCCAACTGATTGGTCCCGACATCCACCGAAAAGACCTGGCTGGCTCCATTTTGCAGCATGACATCTGTAAAGCCACCTGTAGAAGCCCCGATATCAATCGCAATTTTACCCTCTACAGATAAACCGAAGTGGTTCAAGGCTTTTTCTAATTTAAGACCGCCCCGGCTGACATATTTGAGCTTTTCACCTTTTAATTTCAACTCGGTTGCTTCATCAATTTTTTCACCCGGTTTATCAAAGCGCTCACCATTGATAACGGCAACGACAAGACCTGCCATCACCCCTCTTTTAGCTTGTTCGCGGGTATCAAATAGTCCTTGTTTATAGGCTAATACATCCACTCTTTCCTTAGCCATCTATTCGTAATCCTTCTATTAATTTCTTGATCGCTTGTGGATCAAAGTCGCAAGCAGCTGTAATCTGATCCAACAAGTCCTCGCAAGCATCTAATTCGCTTGTCAGCAAAGCTTTTGATTCTTCCAATCCCAACAGGGCTGGATAGGTCGATTTTTCAGCTACTAAGTCCTTTTGAGGAGTCTTCCCCAAAGCTTCAAAATCAGCTACCAAATCCAAAATATCATCCCGCACTTGAAAAGCCAGGCCTAATTTTTTCCCGATTTTTTCTAAGAGCTGAGCAATGTCTGCTTGCAACTCTAAAATCAAACCAGCTGCGATGAAAGGATAGGCAAGGAGGCGTCCTGTCTTATTGGCATGGATGGTCTGCAATTCTGCTAACGTGAGCTGTTTGTGCTCCCCTTCCATATCAAGGACTTGGCCAGCTACCATTCCACGACTTCCGGATGCATCCGACAATTCAAGGATCAAAGAGACCTTGACCGCATCAGGAAGGGCACTCGCAGCTATCATCCCAAAGGGATCGAGAAAAAGCGCATCCCCTGCTAAAATCGCCAGGTCTTCTCCGAATTTCTTATGATTGGTCAATTGCCCCCGACGGTAATCGTCATTGTCCATGGCAGGCAGATCATCGTGAATAAGGCTTCCTGTATGGATCATCTCTAAAGCCCCTGCTACTTGAAAGTGAGCCTCCGTCAATTCCAGTCCAAAGGCCTCTAACAATTCTAGAAGGAGCAAGGGGCGCAGGCGTTTTCCACCTGCCTGAATTGAATAAAGGACCGACTCCACTAAATGGGGGGCAACGGCTTTCTCCTCATAAAAAGAGCGAACCGCTTGCTCTACTCTATTTCGTTTTTCTTCTTGTCTCATGCTAGATCCGCTTCAGTACCATCTGCTTGCATGACCTTGACCAAGGTTTTCTCTGCTTGATCCAAGGTCTCTTGCAATTCTTTTGACAACTTCATTCCTTTTTGGAATTCTGTAATAGCTTCTTCTAGAGCCACATCACCACTCTCCAATTTTTGGACGATAGCTTCCAAATCTGCTAAGTTTTCTTCAAATTTTTTTTCTTTCGACATGTTTTACCTCTACTTCTAACTGGCCATCTCTCATGATGAGGGATAGCGGGTCCCCTTCTGTTACTTTCGCAACGGAATCTATGACCTGATCTCCTTCCTTAACCATGGCATAGCCACGCGCAATAATCCGACTGGTATCGAGCATCAAGAGAGCTTCTGATAAGCCTTGCACCTTGATCTTTTGCTCTTTAAGGACTTGTTCCATTCGGTTGGTTAAGATTCTCTTATCTTGGAGCAGGCGGTCCTGGTAGCGCTCGATGCGATGCAAAGGAGACATGGCTTCTAAGCGATGACGCAGACCTTGCAGCTGATTGACCCCTTGTCCATATGCATCGCGCATCCCTTGTTTCAATCGCAATTGCAACTGGTCAATCTTTTGCAGGTAGCCATCATAGAGTCTTTCAGGCTGTCTAAAAATAACCGATTGACTTAATTTGGCCAAGCGTTCACGATTATAGGCCAAACGATTGGACATCGCTGTCGCCATACGGTTCTCCTGCTTTTGTAAATGGGACAAGAGATCCAATTTGGTCACCGGAGTAGCCAATTCAGCAGCGGCTGTCGGAGTAGCAGCTCGTCGGTCGGCTACAAAATCGGCTAGAGTCGTATCTGTCTCATGTCCAACACTGGAGATAATCGGAATCCGCGATTCAAAAATGGCTCGCACCACTGCTTCTTCATTAAAGGCCCAGAGATCTTCAATCGATCCACCCCCACGACCGATAATCAAGACATCCAAATCATCCCGTTGGTTAGCCCTTTGAATATTAGCAACCACCTCACTAGATGCACCTTCACCCTGAACCTTGGTCGGGTAGAGCACAATCTCAACACCAGGGAAGCGTCGGCTCACCGTTGTGATAATATCGCGAATCACGGCCCCACTTTGACTGGTGATGACCCCGATCTTTCTTGGAAATTGTGGCAGAGCTTGCTTCCACCGGTCCTGAAAGAGCCCTTCTTCGGTCAACTTTTTCTTGAGTTGCTCAAATTGGATGGCCAAGGCCCCTACCCCATCTGGTTCAGCCTTTTCAATGACAATGGAATAACTCCCACTTGGCTCATAGAGCTGAATGCGACCGATGACATTGATCTTCATGCCTTCTTCTAGCTCAAAACCAAAGCTTCGATAAACCCCAGCCCAGACCGTCGCCTGAATAACCGCTTTTTCATCCTTTAATGAAAAATACTGGTGGTTGGGACGTTTTCGGAAATTGGAGACCTGCCCTGTCAGATAAACCCTTTCCAAATAGGGATCCTTATCAAATTTTAATTTCAAATATTTGGTCAAACTTGATACGGATAAATAGTTGGACATAGGAACTCCTTTCTGCAGAATATGATCAAGTTTAATTATACCAAAAAACACCAAAAAAGGCTGGCAGACAAAGCGAAATCATGAATTTCCTTTCTCTACATGCCTCATTTTATTCAAGACACTTTCTATTTGTCTGTTTGACACCAGCTTCTTTATTTTTCACACTTCTCTAACCGTTCAATAAAGGAGCTAAGAAGCGCTTGGGGTCCCCTTCATTTGGATAGGCATAACTAATATAGAAGACTGTTTTTTCCTCTTCAACCAGAGGAATTTTGACAAGATTTGGATATTCTGGAAAGAGAGTCAGATCGGTCATGAGACCAATTCCCAAATTTTCTTCGATGAACACAAATCCTATTTAGGATACAACAAAAAGACAAGTCACAGGACTTGTCTTTTTCTTCTTTAGGAGGCTATTGATTTTCTATTTTTGATAGGTTTTTACGACCCAATCGACCCCTTCATCTGCCGTGAGAGTATAGACGGGATTCTCAGTCGTTTCATAAAAAGTCATCGAGAGAGTTTTGCCATCCACGAATACTTCGATGGAGTTGGTATCGCGAATGATCGAAAAATGATGATCCTTTTCAGTATCCAACTGAATCCATCTCGATTGAAATGCTGGATTTTCTTTTCCAGAAATGGGGTGCCCAAATTGGTCTCGACTTAAGCTAAAGCGTTTTTGAGAGGCGTCGTAAATCAATTGCAAGACACTATCAGGATCAGTTTCATCACCATAACCTAAGATAAAGGAGCAACCCCGTTTGGTATCTAGCTCAAACAAGGTTTGTTTCCCTCTAGCTGGAATCGTGATCTGATTGCCCTTAACAATGGTTTCTGAGGCATGCTCTACAAGAAAGTGTTCGTTCACTGACTCAGGTAACTCCTGAACCAATCGTCCGTCTTTCAAGGACAATTTTCTTGGAAGAGTCATACTACCTGCCCACCCATGAGCTAAATCATGACTGGGGATAGACCGGTGCCACATTTGCATCCAGGCAACCATGAATCGTTCGCCATTTGGTCCTTGACAAGTTTGAGGGGCATAGAAATCCAAACCACCATCCATTTCATCATAGGAATCGACACGAAAGTGCCCCGTTTCCCAATTCATGTCACCGATAAAGGCAACCGTCGAATTTAAATTCCAGTATTTTTCTTGCTGCCTTTCCATTTCAATGGGAGACAGGATCAAGACCCATTTGCCATCTAAAGGGAAGAAATCAGGACACTCCCACATAATCCCTTGCCCTTTTTCACCTTCTAGAAGGACTGATGTAAAGTCCCAATCTACTAGATTACTTGATACAAATAGGAGAATTTGACCTCTGTCATCTGGTGTCTTAGAAGCAACGACAGCATAATATCTTCCTTGATATTCAAATACTTTAGGATCACGAAAATCTGCAATATCTGCGATCCCCTCAATATGTTGAGCATGGATCACTGGATTAGTAGGCAACTTTTCAAAGGTAATGCCATCTGTTGACACCGCAAGACACTGAGTCTCTTCCCGCTTTTCCTCATCGTCTACATGACCAGTATAAAGCAAATAGAGCTTGTCATCTTTCACAATAGCACTACCCGAGAAACAACCATCCTTATCATAGCTTTCACTTGGCGCTAATGCTACTGGCAGTTCTTCCCAATGGAGAAGATCTTTTGATTTGGCATGCCCCCAATGCATGGGCCCCCAAACACTATCATAGGGATAGAATTGGTAAAACAAATGATATTCCCCACGGAAATAAACAAAGCCATTTGGATCGTTCATCCAACCGATTGGAGGTAGCAAATGAAATGCTCCTCTATATTGCTGGTTAACCCTCTCCCTGTTTTCATCGATATACTGATTTGCTTTCCGAATGCTTTCCTTCATACTGATCACCTACTTAATACCTGTACCAGATCCACCTAGACCTTGAATAATATATTTTTGTGCTACGATATATACTAGAATAAGTGGAATTGTAGAAATTGTCAAAACAGCCATTACTTGATTGATATAAACTGGTTGAGTTGTATTAATGGTTGTAATCGCCACCTGCATTGAAAATTTTGACGAATCGGTTAAAACCATCAACGGCCAGATATAATCATTCCAACTAGAAATAAAGGAAAGAACACCTACTGTTGCGACTGCCGGTTTCGACATCGGCAACATAATCTTGAAAAAGATCCGTAAGATACTTGCGCCATCTATTTTTGCAGATTCGATAATTTCTTCTGGAATGGCAATAAAGAAGTTTCGGAAAAGATAAATATTAAAGACACTAGCTAATCCAGGGATAATAACCGCTAAACGATTATTGACTAAGCCAAGTGAATTAATAATTGTAAATTGAGGAATCAACACTGTTTCCATCGGAATGATTAACAAGGCCAATAAAAAGCCAAACAGAATTTTTTTACCTGTAAAATTAATTTTTGCAAATGCAAATCCCGCTAAGGCGTTTACTATAATAGACCCAAGTGCAAATGTTCCTGCATAAAAAATACTGTTCCCTAGATATGTTAGAATACTAAAACGGGCAAGAACTTCTTGGTAAGGTTTAAACCAATCAGCTGGATTAAAACTAGGTAAGAAAGCTTTCCAACTTGTTAAATTCTTATACACATCTGCTTCTGGCTTCATTGCTGAAACCACCATCCAGATCATAGGAAATAGAAAGAGGCCTGCTAATAGAATTAATAAAACATATTCTAAAATAGTAGTCGGTTTTAAACGTTTCATCCTAATCATCCTCCTTCAAAACTCGCCGTTGTACAAGACTAATCATACCAATCAATGTTGTAAATACTAAGGCAATCGAACTTGAGTAACCAACAAGACGGTCAGTGAAACCTTGTTGATAAATGTAATATACCATAGTGATTGTTGAGTTCAATGGACCACCTTGAGTCATGACCATTGGTTGCACAATCAATTTAAATGCTGAAATCAATGTCGTCAAGAGTACAAACAAGGCAGTTGGTTTCAATAAAGGCATCGTGATATATCTAAATTGAGCCCATTTTGAAAATCCATCCAACTCTGCCGCCTCATAAATATCTTGTGGAATATTTTGCATTCCTCCAAGGAATAACAACATTTGATAACCTGCACCTTGCCATGCAGAAACAAATACAATGGCATACATGGCTTGTTTTGGACTTGTCAAGAATGGTTGTGAAGAAATACCAATTTTATTCAGTAGAGCATTGAGCAAACCATTATTTGGATTTAACAAGTATAACCAGAGGATAGAGATAACGACAAGAGACATCACAACAGGAGCAAAAAATGCTACCTTAAAGAACATATTTCCTTTACGTTTCTTATTAACAATTAAGGCCATCCCGAGAGCCGCACCAAGTTGCACTGGAATAATCCAAACTACAAATTTCAAGGTATTCAAGAAGCTTTTTATAAAGATTGGATCTTGTGCTAAGCGCATGAAATTTTGTAATCCTACAAATTTTCTATCCTCAGGCGTTAATAGGTAATAATCTGTAAAGGCATAATAGATCACCATACCAACAGGTATCACTAAAAAGATGAAAAGCAATATTAAAGCTGGAGCTAAAAAGCTATAGCCCATAATATTTTCTTTAAGGCGTTCTTTCTTTTTTGTTTCGACTTTATTTTTTTCGCTCATTGTTCGTCTCCTAAGATGAAACTATTAAATAAAATAAGGTGGAAGGTACATTCCATAACTTACCTTCCACCTTTTTGAATGTCAACTATTTATTTAAAGATTGGTCGATTGCTGTTTGCATTTCTTTCGCACGAGCATCTAATACTTTTTGTACATCTGGATTATCTTTATAATAGCTGATATCTTGCATTGCTTGTTGGAAAGCGCGTGAAACTTGTGGATAAGCTACTACAACTGGACGAGCATGAGCTGTTTTAGCATTTTGTTCCATCAAGAAACGCATTGGCTCAGATACTTTGTCCTTAATATTTTTAATTGTTGATTTTCTGATTGGAAGAACACTGTTACCTAAGCTTAGAATTTCACTAGATTCAGTATTTGTAGCAAACTTAACAAATTCAGCGGCTGCTTCTTTTTTATCAGATTTTGTTGTAACGGCTAATTGCCAACTACCTGAAGGTGATACCAATTTCTTCGTTTTATCTGAAACTGGATAAGGAAGAATACCAAAATCAATATCTTTGTAATTTGTTTGTAGGTCTGCAATCGTCCAAGAACCGCTCAGAACCATAGGATATTCACCGGTTTCAAAACCTTTTTCAACAGGACTAACTGTCGTATATCCATCCTTCACAAGATCTTGAATAAATTGAACAGCTTCAACACTTTCTTTGCTATTGAAGTAGCCTTCCGCTTTTGTTCCTTTAGAATTCACAACAGATCCACCATTTGACCAAATAAGAGGCATGTAAGCATATGGCAACATCTCATCGTTTGAATTCAAACGGAAATCAATTGCTGGTTTGTTAAAATGATCTTTTAATTTCTTAGCAATGGCATTAAACTCAGACCATGTCCATGGTTTTTCTAGGGTTGGCAAACTAGCTTCATCAATCCCTGCTTCCTTAAACATTTTCTTATTATAGTAAACACCTACATTGGATTCTGAATAACCAAATGCATAAAATTTACCATCATAAGTTCCCTGTTGTTTAATACTGTCCAGTACATCATCCATATTATCGTCTTTTAGATAATCATCCAAAGGAGCAATCACTTTTGATTTTGCATAGGCTGCAGTATTAGGACCATCTAGTGTAATGACATCTGGTAAACTATTTGTCGTAACAGCGGCGTTAACCTTATCTTCATATCCACCACCACTACCGCTACGTGGAATAAATTCTGTCACAACCTTATATTTCGTTTTCTTTGATTTGTTGAAATTATCAACAACTTGTTGCCAAGCTTTTCCCTCAGCTGTTTCATCTGAGAACTGAACCCAGACTTTAATCTCATTTGAAGAACTTGCAGTTTTGGATTTTGATCCCCCACCACATCCTGCAAGCAATCCTAATGATAGTGCTGCAACTACAGATAACTTAATACCTTTACGCATAGCGTCCTCCTTTTTGAAACGTTTCATTTTTTGGTTATATTTTTAACTCAAGCTAAAATAGTTGAGTTTTTTGAAACGTTTCATTTTATAGCTAAATTATAACAGCGCTTTCATAATTTGTCAAGCACTTTTTATAATTTTTTTGTAGTGTTCCCTTCAAAGAAATGTACGGGCAAACTAATCACATTCTTTTCTATTTTTTCTTGTCGAATCAATTTGAGTAATAAATCTACTGCCGCTTGGGCCATCTGAGCTATTTCTTGAACAATGGTCGAAAGTAAGTACGGTTGATCAAAAGCAGGTCTTAAGCCATCAAAACCAATAATTTGATAGTCCTCTAGAGGAGTTTTTGCCATCTCCGTCAAAACTTTTATAACACGTAGAGCCATAAAATCATTTACTGTAAAAATCCCATCAATCTGAGGATGAGCTTCGAAAAAAGACTTAATTTGTCTTTCTGCTTGATCTAACGGTTCTGGCATTTCAAGACTACAGATTTTTGTATTTTGCCGTTTAGCTTCATCTTTAAACCCCCTTCCGCGTTCCGTTGTTTCATTCAAATGTTTGTTCACACCACTAATGTAAGCTAAATTTTGGCAACCTCGTTTGACTAACTCTCGGCAAGCCAGTTGACCACCATGATAATTTTCAGAGGTTACGTAATAGACATTTTCAGAAAAATGACGGTCAATACTAACAAAAGGTAAATTAGAGGAGATATACTTATCGATATCTGAATAGGTGATCCCAATGATCCCATCTACCTTATTTTTTTCAAGTAATTTTATGTACTCTATCTCGTTTTGAGCATCTTTATCTGCATTACAAATCAATAATTTACATTGATTTTTCAACAATTCCTTTTCTACATGATATGCAAACTCAGAAAAGAATGGATGCCAAATGGTTGGAATAAGTAAAGCGATAATATTACTACGATTCGTTTTTAATCCTCTCGCATATTCATCTGGCACATAAGAAAGTTTTTCAATCGCTTGTTGAACTTTTTTTAATGTCACCTCTTTAATGCCTTTTTCGTTATTGATGACACGAGAAACGGTCCCAACACTAACCCCAGCTTCTGCTGCAACATCTTTCATCGTAATCGATTTTTTTTGCTCATTCATTTTCTCACCTCCTTTCATCCATACTATCATGAAAACGTTTCATTTTCAACATTTTCGTTTGAATTGTCACTCCACTTCTTCATCCATTTGGGGATTTCTTGGCTGATGGTCGTCGGTAGAACCACATAGGCCTCCTTGCTCAAGTCTTCTGCAATGGCTGAATGTAGATAGGTCGCAACCGCCACGCGCTCATAGAGACTGACCTGTGGAAATTGACCCGCAAACCCTGCGATCATCCCTGCCAAGGTATCCCCCATGCCCCCTGTTGCCTGATAGGGACCACCAACATCTAGCTGATAGCCCTCTTCTTGCCCACTTGTCCAAATGCGGGTGTGGGGGCCTTTTTCTACAATGACAGTTCCTTTAGGAAAACTTTGAACCGCTTCTCGGCTTCTATCTTCAGTCTGGCTTGCTAGATCAAGCCCTGACAGTTTTTCCCATTCTTTTTGATGAGGGGTAAAGACCAACTGAGCCTCTGGCAGGTCAAACTGAGAGGCTGCAAAAAGACTAATAGCTCCTCCATCTAAGATCAAGACCTGCTGGCTAGAGACTTGTTCAAAAATCATGTGCAAGATTGCTTGGTTTTCTCTTGCTTCCTTTAAGCCTGGACCGACTAGAATCACACCGGCTTTTTGAATTTGCTCACAAAGGAGTTCGTGATCTGCCAAATCAAAGCCCATGGCTTCAGGAAGATGGCTATGAAGAGCCGTCAGATTATCAGGATTTGTTGCGACAGTAACCAGCCCCGCACCACTATGAACCGCAGCAAGCGCCGCCATAATAATAGCTCCCCCATAGGGGTAAGTCCCCCCAATCAAGAGCAGGCGACCAAAATCGCCCTTATAAGAATTCGCCTCTCGCCTTGCAATGACACGCTGGATCTCTTCTTTCTGAACTGTTCTCATACCTTCCTCATTTCTAGCGAAAAAGGAGAAGCCACGACTCCCCCTCCATCTTTTATTTTCCTCTGAATTCTGCAAAGACTTGCAAGATCTTAGCAGCCACAGCTTGTGGTTGATTTTGTTTGGCTACCAATTGATCATCCGCATAAGGCTGAAGGGCTGGAAAATCACCAATTTGAACTGCATAAAGAGCTTTTTCAAAGAGCTCGATATCATTTTGATCATTGCCAAAAGCCACGAAATTCTCTCCGCAGAGTTCTTCTACTGTTATCGCTTTATGCGTGTCTGCTGGATTGAGATAGATGCATTTTTCATGCGCATGATAGCGGATATGGGCCTTATCTGTCTTTTCGATCCGCTCGATAATCTCATCCACGAGCTCCTCATGGCCACCCATATAGATCACGACCTTAATCGGATCTGTCAGCTCCTCTAATGAACGATATTGGGCTTTCTTGAGGGGATCTACATTAGCAACAAAAGGAATCTTTTCCAAAATCTGTCCGCTATAATCAAAGGTATCATCCACAAAAAATGGTAGATTGTAATGGCGGCAAAAGCCAAGGACTTCCCGATACACATCCTTGTCCAATTGTTCCTCATATACCAATTGCCCCTGACGATAGGCCAATCCACCATTTAAACCAATCACGAGTTGCTGACTCAATGGATCCCCTAAAAGACCCAAGCAGTCCCGGTAAGAACGTGCAGAAGCAAAGGCAACTTCATGGCCAAATTCTTCTGCTCTCAATAAGACCTGTTTGATTTCATCATCGATTGTGACACCATCGAATGACAGGGTTCCATCTAAATCAAATACAAACTTCATCTTGTTCACACTTTCATTTTTTTAAGGCACGAACAGCTGCTTCGTAGGTCTGCTCCATCAGCATGGTGACGGTCATAGGACCAACCCCTCCTGGTACCGGGGTAATATGACTGGCCAAAGGTGCAACAGAGTCAAAATCGACATCCCCACACAATTTGCCATTCTCATCGCGATTCATTCCGACGTCAATAACGACGGCGCCTTCTTTCACGAAGTCTGCTGTTACAAATTTCGCACGACCGATCGCAACAACCAAGATATCTGCTCTTCTAGCAATTTTAGGCAGATGATGGGTCCGGGAATGGGTCAAGGTTACTGTCGCATTTTTAGCAAGGAGCAACTGCGCCATTGGTTTTCCAACAATATTGGAACGACCAATTACGACTGCTCGCTTCCCTTCTAGATCAATCCCGTACTCTTTGAACATCTCCATGATCCCAGCGGGAGTTGAAGGCACCATGAGGGGATTTCCAGCCCACAAACGTCCCATATTCAATGGATGAAAGCCATCCACATCTTTTGTCGGATCAATGGCTAAAAGGACTGCATCCGCATCGATATGCTTAGGCAGTGGCAACTGCACTAAAATCCCATGCCAAAGGGGATCTTGATTGTAGTGTTCGATCACTTCTAATAATTCAGCTTGGCTGATGCTTTCAGGAAGTCGTCTCACTTCACTCCGAAAGCCTGCCGCAATAGCAGAACGCTCTTTATTTCTTACATAGATTTTGCTAGCTGGATTATCTCCTACCACGATGACAACGAGGCCAGGCACAACTCCTGTCTCTTCTTTTAATCGTGCTGTTTTCTTCGCAATCTCACCCTGTAATTTTGTAGCGAGCGCCTTCCCATCAATGATTGTCGTCATGTCAATTCTCTTTCTAGTCAAGTAATGAAAATAGTCCTCTCTATTATAGCAGATTTCAACTCTCAAACCTAACTGTTCCTAATTAGAATTTCTTATAGACGAAAACTATAGCCAGATGGACAAAAAATGAGCTTGAGACCACCCCAAACTCATCCACACAGCTGCTTAGTAAAGCAATTCATAAATTTCCATTGCAATTAAATCAATGCTATCAAATGTATAGGTTTCACGCGCTTCAACATCACGAAGTGTAAAGGTTGAACCTTCTTCTTCATTGTGGTTGTAGGCTACTTCAGCGACAACAACACCGTCACGTTCAAAATTACGTTTCAAGTTTCCACCGTCTTTTGTCATCGTCTCCAAACGGTTAATAATCCGTACTAAATGTGATTCCATTTTATTTCTCCTCTTTACTTTCTACTCTCCTATTTTATCATAAAAGAGAAAGCTCTTCCAATAAAAATTCACATTTTTCCATTGATTTACTCTCTTCTTCACTCCTTAGCGACATTCCGTAGCAAATTCTTGCAAACTTCTAGAATACTGATATAATGAAACTATAAATCTTTGACTATTTTTGACCTTTTGAAAATAGGCTCGTCTCTTGATGGAAAACCATCAAAAACCTACTGTGAGGTATGTATATGCTTTGTCAAAATTGTAAAATAAATGAATCAACCATCCATTTATATACAAATGTAAATGGACGTCAGCAGCAAGTAGACCTCTGTCAAAATTGCTATAAAATTATGAAAACAGACCCAAATAACAGCTTCTTGAAGGGCATGACCCAACGGAGCCAACTCACTGGAGATCCTTTTGAAGATTTCTTCAATAACCTTGGAAACTTCCAAAGTCCGCAAGAACCTCAAACCCCTCCAACTCAATCCGGAGGCAGTTATGGAGGTGGCGGCTACGGCCAAAACAATAACCGTGGTGGTGGTCAAGACCCTCGTCAAGCACGCCCTCAAAAGCCAAAAGGGCTGTTAGAAGAGTTCGGCATCAATGTCACAGAAATTGCCCGCAAAGGGGATATTGACCCTGTCATTGGCCGTGACGAAGAGATTATCCGTGTCATCGAAATTCTCAACCGTCGAACCAAGAACAATCCGGTTCTGATCGGAGAACCTGGTGTCGGAAAGACTGCCGTTGTGGAAGGCCTGGCTCAAAAAATCGTTGATGGCGACGTTCCACATAAATTGCAAGGAAAAGAAGTCATCCGCCTAGACGTCGTGAGCCTCGTTCAGGGCACAGGCATCCGTGGTCAATTCGAAGAACGCATGCAAAAATTAATGGATGAAATTCGTCAACGCGAAGATGTTATTCTGTTCATCGACGAAATCCATGAAATTGTTGGCGCAGGATCAGCTGGTGAGGGCAATATGGACGCTGGAAATATCCTCAAACCAGCCTTAGCGCGAGGAGAACTCCAATTAGTCGGGGCTACTACCCTCAATGAATACCGTATCATTGAAAAAGATGCGGCCTTGGAACGTCGGATGCAGCCCGTTAAGGTCGATGAACCAACGGTTGAAGAAACCATCACCATCCTCAAGGGCATCCAGAAAAAATACGAAGACTACCACCACGTCCACTATACAGACGGGGCCATCGAAGCGGCAGCTATTCTGTCAAACCGCTACATCCAAGATCGCTTCCTGCCAGACAAGGCCATTGATTTGTTGGATGAAGCGGGGTCTAAGATGAACCTGACCCTAAACTTTGTGGATCCAAAAGTGATCGACCAGCGCTTGATTGAAGCGGAAAACCTCAAAGCTCAAGCAACCCGCGAAGAAGACTTTGAAAAAGCAGCCTACTTCCGTGACCAAATCGCGAAATACAAGGAAATGCAAGGTCAACATGTCACTGATCAGGAGACCCCTGTCATCAGTGAAAAAACTATTGAACACATCGTTGAACAAAAGACCAATATTCCTGTTGGTGATTTGAAAGAAAAAGAACAATCTCAATTGATCAATCTGGCTTCTGATTTGAAAACCCATGTGATCGGTCAAGATGATGCAGTGGATAAAATTGCGAAAGCCATTCGACGCAATCGTGTTGGCCTAGGATCACCTAACCGTCCGATCGGAAGCTTCCTCTTTGTCGGACCTACCGGTGTCGGAAAGACCGAATTGTCTAAACAATTGGCGATCGAGCTCTTTGGCTCTGCAGACAATATGATCCGCTTTGATATGAGCGAATACATGGAAAAACATAGCGTAGCGAAACTAGTCGGAGCTCCTCCGGGCTATGTTGGCTACGATGAAGCTGGACAACTAACGGAAAAGGTTCGTCGCAATCCATACTCCCTCGTGTTGTTGGATGAAGTGGAAAAAGCCCATCCAGATGTCATGCACATGTTCTTGCAAGTTTTAGATGATGGCCGTTTGACAGATGGTCAAGGCCGTACCGTCAGCTTTAAAGATACCATTATCATCATGACCTCTAATGCTGGAACCGGCAAAGCTGAGGCCAATGTTGGTTTTGGAGCTGCTCGCGAAGGTCGAACCAACTCTGTACTGGGAGAACTCGGGAATTTCTTTAGCCCTGAATTCATGAACCGTTTTGATGGCATCATTGAATTCCAACCTCTATCAAAAGAAAACCTTCTCCAAATCGTTACCCTTATGCTCGATGAAGTCAATCAACGTCTCGCACAGAATGAGATTCATCTGGATGTAACAGAGAAGGTCAAAGAAAAATTGGTCGATCTGGGTTACGATCCAAAAATGGGGGCCCGCCCACTCCGTCGTACCATCCAAGACCATATCGAAGATGCCATTACCGATTATTACCTGGAACATCCAAGTGAGAAACAACTCAAAGCCGTCATGACCAGCAATGGGAATATTAGCATCAAAGCTGTTCACAAGACGGCCGAAAAGAATTCAGAATCATAATCAGTAAATGTACATTCAGAGAGTGGGACAGAAGTCCTAGCCTCTCAATTATTTTTGGATTGTTGAGCAAGACGCAGTGGTTGAGTGGGCTCTACTACGCTGATTTCATCAGCTTTTACAGCCCTACTCAACTGTGCGGAGGTGGGACGACGAAATCGAATTCTAACGAATTACCGATTTCTGTCCCACTCTCTTTCTTTTTTCCCTCCAGATTTTTGCTAAAAAATATGATATAATGATGAAAAAATAAGAAAAGAGAAAACCATGACCATTCCAAGTTTTGGTGAAAAAAAACAAGATGTGACCTACGTCAATCGCTATGGTGTCTACGCTGTTATTCCCAATAAGGACAAGGATCAGATCATCCTCGTTCAAGCTCCTAATGGAGCCTGGTTCTTGCCTGGCGGGGAAATCGAGGCAGGTGAAGATCACTTGCAAGCTCTGAAACGGGAACTGATAGAAGAATTAGGCTTTACCGCTGTCTTAGGTCAATACTATGGCCAAGCAGATGAGTATTTCTATTCCAGTCATCGCGATACCTACTACTACAATCCTGCCTATATTTATGAAGTGGTAGACTATACAGAGGCTCAAAAACCACTGGAAGATTTTAACAATCTTGCTTGGTTTCCTGTAGATGAAGCTATTGAAAAACTCAAACGTGGTAGTCACAAATGGGGCATTGAACAGTGGAAAAATACCCACAAAAAATAAAGGAATTCTTTCACAAAAAATAAAAAAGTGCTATAATAAATGAAGATAGAGGTTAGGAGGAACTCATATGAAGCTCATTAATACTACAAATAGTCATGCTGCACTGGTCAAAAGCCAACTTGCCAGCACTGACGCCTTGCTTGTCGAGGTTTATTCCGCGGGCAATACCGATGTTGTTTTTACACAGGCCCCAACACACTATGAATTATTGATCAGTAACAAACACCGAGCTATTCGTGAAACTGAAGTAGAAAAAATTCGTGAGTTCTTTTTAAAACGTAAGATTGATCTTCAAATCATTGACCAATCCGCTATTAAAACCCTCTACTCCGATAAACTAATTGAAATTTCCTTTCCAATTACAAAGTAAGGCCAATTTGCCTTACTTTTTTATTTGGTATCTTTTTCCAAAAAAATCCTTTCACCTCAATCATGAGATGAAAGGATTCTTTATTTCTGATAGATCATTTTTACGTGAGGGGTAGAAGCCAAGATAAAGGGTTCGCTCACCGTTTGAAAACCTAACTTTTCATACAAGCCGACCACCTGCTCTTGAGCCTCAATTTCAATGGTCCGTCCAGGAAATCTCTGTTCACACAGGTTCAAAATTTGCTCTACCATAGCCTTTCCTAGTCCTTGACCACGACTGCCTTTGGCAACAGCCACTCGGCCAAAATGAATCGTCAGCCCCGTTTCGAATATGCGAGCATAGGCATCCACACGTCCTTCCCTATTTTGATGAAAAAGGTGGATAGATCGATAATCAACATCATCGAGATCATTGTAGATCCTAGTTTGTTCCACGACAAAGGTCTCTAATCGCAGCTGAACGATCTCGTAAAACTCTTTCAGTTCTAGTTCCTTAAATTCTTTCTGGTACCACATAACTTCCTCTTTATTGAAAAGTCGCAAGGAGACCCTCTCCCTGCGATTTTTCACGTCTTATTATTTTGCTTCAAATCCTTCTGCGACTGCGTCTGCAAAGTTCTCTTCGACGATGCTTGCACAGTGATCACAGATGGTTGCGTGGTAGTGGCGTTCAGCCGTTGTTGGATCGATGCGACGGCAACGATCACAAACTTCACCAGCTGCACGTTCAACCGTAAAGGCGACATCTTCAAAGGTCACTGCACCTTCTGGAGCTGGTCCTTCTGCGATGGTCAACTCGGAAACAATCAAGAGTTGAGCAACATTGCTATCAACAGCTCCAAGAAGTGTTTTCACAACTTCATTTGGATAAACCGTCAAATGAGCTTCAAGTGATTTACCAATCACTTTTTCATTCCGCGCTTCTTCCAAGGCTTTTTGAGCTTGACCACGGAAGTTCATGAAGGCTGACCAAGTATCCAAGATTTCTTCTTGGTTGGCAAACGTTTCTGCTTCTGGCAATTCTGACAATTGAACGAAGTCTTCTGCTTCAAACTCAAGATAGGACCAGATTTCTTCAGCAGTGTGAGGAAGAATTGGCGTCAAGAGTTTCGTGATTTTCACAAGGATATCATAGAAAACTGTTTGCATTTGACGGCGTTCGAGGGATTTCGCTCCTTCGATGTAAACAACATCCTTGGCAAAATCCAGGTAGAAGGCAGACAAATCAACGTTAATAAAGTTAACAAGTGCCTTGTAGATCGTCAAGAACTCAAAGTTTTCATAAGCGTCACGGATGGTCTTGACAAGCTGGTTAAAGCGAATGGTCATGTACTTGTCCACTGAACGAAGCTCGTCATAAGCAACTGCATCCTCAGCTGGGTTAAAGTCAGATGTATTGGCAATCAAGAAACGAAGCGTGTTACGGATCTTACGGTAAGTCTCAGACACTTGGCTCAAGATATCCATTGAGATACGCACGTCATTACTTGAGTCTACACTGGTTACCCAGAGACGCAAGATTTCAGCACCAAATTGCTTTTCAACATCACTTGGAGCGATGGTATTTCCAAGAGATTTAGACATCTTCTCACCTTTACCATCCAAGGCGAAACCTTGAGACAAGATTTGTTTATAAGGCGCTACACCATGGTTCGCCACAGAAGTGATAAGAGATGAGTTGAACCAACCACGGTATTGGTCTGAACCTTCCAGGTAAAGATCAGCTGGATATTTGAGTTCTGGACGGTTAACTACAACCCCATTCCATGATGAACCTGAGTCAAACCAGACGTCCATGATATCTGTTTCTTTTGTAAATTCGCCATTTGGTGAACCAGGATGCGTAAATCCTTCTGGCAAGAGGTCTTTCGCTTCACGTTGCCACCAGATGATGGAACCATGTTCTTCAAAGAGTTGCGCTACATGTTCGATGGTTTCAGCTGTCATGATTGGTGTTCCGTCTTCTGCATAGAAGATTGGAAGGGGCACACCCCAGGCACGCTGACGAGAGATGACCCAGTCACCACGGTCACGAATCATGTTATAAAGACGCACTTTCCCCCATTCTGAGTGGAATTTCACTTTTTCAATTTCGTCCAAGATATCTTGACGGAATTTTGATACAGAAGCGAACCACTGTGGCACGGCACGCCAGATGATTGGTTTTTTCGTACGCCAGTCAAATGGGTAAGAGTGAGAGATTTCTTCTTGAGCAAGGAGCAAATCTCCAAGTTTTTCGATAACCGTTGGAACAACCTTGTCATAGAACTGACCTGCAAAGTCAGGACCAGCATTCTCCATCATGATTCCGCGTTCATTAACAGTAACAGCAACTTCGAGGCCATTGGCAATCCCTACATTGTAGTCATCCTCACCAAAACCAGGAGCAGTATGGACGATACCAGTACCTGAATCAAGGGTTACATGCTCACCAAGGATCACCAATTCATCCACTTCCGGATCCCATGGATGTTCTGTCACGATATGGTTCAATTCTTTCCCTTGGTAAGTCGCAAGGACTTCAGCATTTTCCCAACCGAATTTTTCAGAAAGACTTGGTAAGAGTTCAGAGGCTACGACGTACTTGCGGTCAGATCCAGCAGGTTTTACTACGACATAATCAAACTCTGCACCCACCGTCAATCCACGAGAAGCTGTAACCGTAAATGGAGTTGTTGTCCAGACAACGATGTAAGTGTCTGTATCTAGGACACCCTTACCATCTTTAACTTTGTTCGCATAGTAAAGGGAAGTTGAAACCAAATCATGGTATTCAATTTCTGCTTCAGCAAGGGCTGATTCAGAAGACCAAGACCAGTAAACTGGCTTAGCTCCACGGTAGATATAGCCTTTATTGGCCATTTCACCAAAGACGCGGATTTGTGCTGCTTCATAGTCAGGCGTCAAGGTTACATAAGGATGGTCCCAATCACCTGAAACACCTAAGCGTTTAAAGTCTTCGCGTTGTTTATCTACTTGAGAAAGCGCATATTCACGACAGAGTTTCAGGTACTCAACTAAGTCCATTTCTTTACGTTTCACACCTTGTTTAGCCAAGACTTGCTCAATTGGCAAACCATGGGTATCCCAACCTGGAATATAAGGGGCGTAAAATCCTGACATAGATTTGGAACGAACAATGATATCTTTTGAGATCTTGTTCATGGCATGTCCCACGTGAATATTTCCGTTGGCATACGGAGGGCCATCATGAAGGGTAAAATGCGGTTTCCCTTCATTCAACTCTTGACGGCGTTGATACAATTTTGCATCTTCCCATTCTTTTTGCCAAACAGGTTCTTTCGTTGGAAGCCCAGCCCGCATTGGAAAAGCTGTTTTTCCAAGATTCAATGTTTCTTTGAGTTTCATTATGTCTCCTTATTGATTTAAAAGCTATAAAAAAACACGAGCATCCTAAAAAGGACGATTGCTCGTGGTACCACCTTTGTTCGAGAAGTCGCAAGCGACCTTCTCCTCTCATCCCGTAACGAGGGAAACGTCCGTTCTTACTCAAGGGTTCAGAACGAATACTGTAAAAGGATCATCCATTAAGAGGGAGTGCAGACCTTCCACCATCATCTGCTCGCTAGACCTATCATTAATGGACCTGTTTTTACAAAATTATAAAATATTGACAGATTCACGATTCGTTTCGTCTTCTAGTTGAACCGGTTCCTCAACAACCGCCTCATTTTCATGACGAGCGTGCTCTGCTTCTTCTAAAGCGGATTGAACTTTTTCATTCAAACCTTCAAACGCTTGTGTTGCACCCAATTCTAAATTAGCTGCTTCGATGCGTTTTTGCAATTCTTCGATTTCAGCTGGAGAGAATTGACGAGTCAAATCGATATTCTCATTTTCTGGATGATGGTGCACTGATTCACCCAAAGCTTTTTCCACAATTTCACGGAAAGCTTCATCACTTGTCTGAATATACATAGCAGTTGGACGAAGAATTTCATCCCATTCAGGCGTATCGATAATGCTCAATTGGCTTTCGATGGTTGATTTCAAACGTTGATGGAAGACACGTGTCTTGTTTTTCAATTCTTCCGTTTCAACTGCAACTTTCTTGGCATTATCCGTTGCATGACGAAGGATTTCATTTGCTTTTTGTTTTGCTTCATCCACTAAGTGCTGTGCATCTTGTTCAGCTTGACGAACAATATTTTCAGAACGTTCGTTAGCGGCTTGTTTGACACGTTCCGCAGTATCTTGTGCAATCAAAACAGATTGACTCAATGAATCTTTCATTTCATCAAAATAGTTTAAGCGTTCTTCAAGAGCTTGAATTTTTGCTTCTTGATCATGATTTAAACGAACAAGATCTTCATAATCGCGAACAACGATATCTAGAAATTCTTCTACTTCGTTCGCATCATACCCTCTAAATTTAACGCCAAAAGTTTTATCTTTAATTTCTAAAGCAGTAAGAGCCATAACTCCTCCTCATTTTTTACTTAAGAGTATTTCAACAGTTACTTTATATTTTCCACTCTTTGAAATACCATTTTCAGAAACAATTTTAAGACGCCCAAAGCGTCGGACACTGACTAAATCATTCAGACCTACAGCATAGCTAACATTGGAAGTAGTCGCATAGTTAACTTTCACTAGACCAGAACTAATCAACTGACTAGCTTGTGAGCGCGAAAGCTTGAAGGTTCCAGCAATCACCTTGTCTAACCGAAAACTCGACACGAGAATATCTCGGTGCTGGCTTTCTTCCTCTATGATCATTTGTTCAGAGAGAGGAACTTCCCTCAGCTTAACAGGTACCCGAGAAATTTTCTGGATGTGATCCATGAAATAGTGAACAAAACGCTGTTCAACAAATACTTGGATCTTTCCATCACTTGTCAGAATATCTCCAAAGGACTTGCGCTCCACACCTAATTGGTGAACAATGGTCCCCAGTACCTGGGAATGAGTCAAGTGATGAAATTTTGAAGCATAGACCATTTCCAATAGGGCCAGATCAAAGTCACTTGGATCTAATTGGTAATAATCCGGAGCAACGATAACCTTGGCATACTCCATTTTCTGCTCATCACTGGAAGCAAAGACCTGTAATTGGTAGCTTGCCGCGACATTTCGTAAAATAGTGACCTGATGAGGGTTTAAAAAACCCGTCACCTCAACAGAATAGCGTTCCACCACTCTTTCAGACAATTCAATACAACGATCAATGAATTCGTGATCTTCGCGATTGAAATGTTGATAAATCTCTGTCTGTCCCATCGTATTCTATCCAATCAAAAGTAGGAACAAGCGGGCTAATAACTGATTCATCAAGTTCAAGACCAAAAGTGCTACTAGAACTGTAAAATCCAAGCCCCCAAACTGCAATGGTAACTTTCTAAAAAGGCTCAAAAATGGTTCAACTAGGCGGTGAACCATTTGTCCAAGAGTACTCTGAGGTGCCCCAGGGAACCAAGATAGTAAGGCATAGATGACAAGAATGATGGAATAGATTTGAATGATATTGGATAAGTATTGAAAGATAACCATCTTAACGATTACGTTTCATATCATAGTCAAATTCTGTCACTTCCACATCATTTGGAAGGCGGATATCTTCAATGTTAACGACTACATTAATTGGAGTCAACAAGTACATGGTACTTGCAACACGACGAAGATTTCCTGCTAAAACATAACGAGCCCCATCCAAATAATCTAAACAACGACGTGCTTGTACTTCAGTCATATATTGGAAGTCAATCAAGATACTCTCATTAGATAGTAATAGATCAACAATTTCAGTCGCTTCCTCGTATTTGCGGGGATAGCGTACATCAATGGTAATCTTTTCATCTGTATTCGCACGATTAGCAGCCAATTCACGTTGACGTTCATGCAAGCGAGTAATATTTTCAGATGTATTTTTCGTTGTTGAAACAGGTTCCTTCACTGCCGCTGTAGACACTGGAGTCGTAACAGGTGCGACAGGAGTCGGTTTTGGTTTTACTGGTTCTCTTTGACTAATCTGTGGACGTGGAGAAGTCACTTGAGGAGTCGGCTGTGGCTGTGGAACTGGTTGTGTTTCCGCCCCAGCTGCTTTTGCCTCGCGAACTTCTACTTCTTCACCGTCTTCTGTGAAGTAGTCAATAAAGTTGTTAAATTTATCTTTTAATGACATAGTTCTTTCCTATTTAAAAAATGATGTCCCAATTCTTACATAAGTCGCTCCGTTCGCAATGGCTACTTCAAAGTCACGACTCATACCCATACTTAGTTCTGAAAAAGGCATATTTTTTAATTGTTTCTTTTCTAGTTGTTTCTGAAGTTGGTGAGTTTTTGAAAAAATATCCTGCAACTCTTCTTGACTAGCCTCAAAAGGAGCCATCGTCATTAAACCAACAATTTCAATTTTGTCCAGCTGTGCAATTTCCGCTAAAACATCATCCAGTTCATCGGGTGCAAATCCATGCTTACTTTCTTCACCAGAAATGTTCACTTGGAGGAAACACTTGATCGGGTGTTCTGCTCGCTTTTGAATTTCTTGAGCCAGCTTCACCGAATCCAAGGCATGAAAGTAATCGACGAGATTGATCACGTCTTTTACTTTCCGCCGTTGTAGGCTCCCAATCAAGTGCCAAGTGAGGTCATACTCTTTTAGAGCTTGATACTTTTCTAGGAATTTATCGACACGATTTTCACCAATATGTTGGATACCTGTTTTCACCAGTGCTTCTGCTGTGGCAACATCCACATACTTGGTGACGGCTATCACATTAACTTGATCTTGACGGTTAGCTTTGTTTCTTGCTGTTTCTACTTGTTGCCGGACAAGATCAGCATTCTCTACCAGATTCATGATTAACGATTCCGGAAGAATGGTGGTGTTTCCAATTCATCATCATCTGAAGATGAATCTACGTAACGATCAACTTGATGTGTTGATGTTGGTTCAGTTTGGCGAACGATATTCTCACGACGAATATCCCAATCACCAAAGGCTGAGCCACGGTTTGGTTCTACCGCTGGACGACTTGGAGTTGTTGGCAATTCAACATCTTGTTTCAAATCAAATTCACGGTCAAATGGTGCAGCTTGTGGGCGTTGTTCACGTGGTCCTGTTTTATAAGGACGTTGTGAGGAAGCAATTCCGCTAACGCGTTCTACCTTGTCTTGACGGACACCAGTTGCAACAACCGTCACGCGGATTTCATCTTTAAGAGATTCATCAATAGATGTACCCAACCAGATATTCACTCCGTGACCTGCAGCTTGGTTCACAATTTCTGAAGCTTCTTCAGCTTCGATCAATGTCATATCCAAACCACCTGTTACGTTGACGATCACGTCTTCTGCACCATCAATTGTAGTTTCAAGAAGTGGAGAGTAAATGGCTTTACGAGCCGCTTCGATAACGCGTTCTTCACCGCTACCAACACCAATACCCATGAGGGCATTTCCTTTGTTTTCCATAACAGTCTTCACGTCTGCAAAGTCAAGGTTGATCAATCCAGGACTTGTGATCAAGTCAGTGATCCCTTGAACACCTTGACGAAGAACGTTATCTGCTTCACTCAAAGCTTCAAGAAGCGGTGTCTTCTTGTCTACAATTTCAAGCAAGTTGTTATTAGAAATAATCAACAATGTATCTACATGTTCGCGAAGTTCGTTGATCCCTTCAATAGCGAAGTTGCCACGTTTTGAACCTTCAAACCCGAATGGACGAGTGACAACTGCTACTGTCAAAGCACCTACAGCTTTGGCAATACGAGCGATGACTGGTGCAGCACCTGTACCAGATCCACCACCCATCCCTGCAGTGATGAAGACCATGTCTGCACCTTGCAAAGCTTCTGTTAATACTTCTTCGCTTTCTTCAGCTGCCTTACGACCAACTTCAGGTTGACCTCCAGCACCCAATCCACGAGTCAATTTTGGACCCAATTGGATAACTGTTTCAGCTTTTGCACTTGAAAGTGCTTGAACATCTGTATTAGCTGCGATGAATTCTACACCGGCAACGCCTTCGTCAATCATACGATTGATGGCGTTTCCGCCACCGCCACCGACACCGATTACTTTAATTACTGCACCTTGTGCCGCTGCTGTGTCAAATGAAAATGTCATAAATACTTACACTCCTTAATCAAACATATTACCGATCAAATTTTTCATTCGGTCTGTGAATGTAGTTTTTGGTTCTTGTTTGCTATTATTGCTTGCTGCTGGAATTTCTTGAGCATCCACTGGAGATTCAATCTTCTCAGCATTGTATGCAGGTACTACTGGTTGTGCTGGTTGAGCAGGTTGTGGTTGTACTTGTGGTTGCACTGGACGATCAAATTGAATCGGTTGTTGACGCAAAACTTCGTCTCCATGAACCGCAGCTTGAGCAATAATATCCACATCTGTCAAATTGCCTGCATATTCAGACAAGCTAATTACATGGGCAAAAGCTGGATTGCGAATTCCAATTTGATTTGGAACAAACAATTTCACATTTACACCAAAGACTTCTTGAGCCAATTCTTCAACACCAGGAAGGATTGCACCTCCACCGATAATCACAATACCACCAGGAAGATCCAACAAATGTCTTCTCTCAAGGTCTTGTTTGATTTGCTCAAAGATGTGTTTGATACGTGCTGAAATGATTTCAGCTAAGTACTTCTCAGTCACTTCAACCGGCTCTACTTCACCGATGACTTCTACATGGAAGACTTCGTTTCCAGCAGATGGCACATAAGCTTCACCATAGTTGAACTTCAAGCCTTCAGCCAATTTTTGAGAAGTTTTCAATACCTTAGAAATATCTTTGGTAACATAATCGCCACCTTCTTGGTAGATATTTGTAAATTGAAGTTCTTGGCTACGAACAGATGCCACCGTTGTTTGGCCACCACCCATATCGATCACCGTTGCTCCGAATTCACGTTCGCCTTCATTCAAGACTGTTTTGATCATCGCAAGCGGTGAAATGATGATGTTTTCAACTTGTAAGCCTGCACGTTCAACGGTTTTACGTAAATTGTGCAAGATTGTACGAGGTCCTGTATAAAGAAGGCCACGCATTTCAAGTCGGATCCCCATCATTCCGCGTGGATCGCGGATTCCTTGGAAACCATCTACTGTAAATTCTTCAGGAATGAAGGTGATTACTTCACGATCCGGTGTCATACTTTTTGTGAGTGCAGATTTGACAACATTTTCAACATCTGCATCTGTAATTTCTTTCGAATCACTTGTGACTGGAATCATTCCTTGAGTTGCTTCGATTTGTAGTAAGTTTGCAGGCAACCCAACATTGACTAGATTGATTGAAATCCCTGCTTTTTCTTCAGCTTGGCTGATTGCATTTTTAATTGCATTTGAAGCAGCTTCGATATCTACTATAATTCCATCTTTGACGCCAGCACTTTTTGCATTGCTGACTCCAATTACATTCATTTCTCCATTGACATGTTCTGCCACCAATACTTTTATTGAACTAGTACCGATATCTAAACCTGTAAAAAAGCCGTCTCTAGCCATTACACCAGTCCTCTCTCTTTATTTGTTTTCACTTTACATCTATTTATAGCCCTTTTAGTTGGAACTATCCAAACTTCATTATATCACAAAGAAGCCTAAAATGGACATTTTTTCTTCAATTATTTGAGATAATTTATGGGCTTTACTCATTCCCAGAAGAATTCTCTCCTTCTGGATTCTGTACTTGATTCTGTTCTTGGCTTGCTTCCTCGGAATGTTCTTCTTGCTTTTCTGTACTTTCAGCCTTTTCTTTTTCAGCTTGCTCTTTGGCATCTGCAATGGATTGTTCACTATAGCTGAATACTCCAGCCTCCATATCGATAGTCGAATCATCGTCTAATTGCTTACTGATCGCCTTATAATAAGGGAGCTTACGGGTAATTTGGGAAACAGGCACCAAGATTTTATTATCGTTTTTCATAGTGATGGTCACCAGATCCTTGGTAACCTTGCTCGGTGTCAGATCAACCGAAACAATTTTATCCGTAATGGAAGAAGAAATAGACTTCATTTCTTGGACAAATTGTCTAACCAATTCTCGATCTGAGAATTTTAAGCTAATATAGGAGGAAGGCAATTCCGAAGCTGGAGTTACTGTCTCCACTACTTCTCCATTTTCCAATACTGGATAGTGGTCTTCTCCCGTCACATAATAGGCAACCACTTTGTGTTCCACGACATTGACTTTAAAGGTCACCGGGAATTGATAATGCATGTGAACCTCTTTAATCCACGGACTGGCCGTTTTCATATTTTGTTCATAGACCGATTTATGAAGGAAGGTCGTCAGAGTATAATCTTCTTCTTTGATGCGACTTTTTTCATACAAGAGTTGCTGATCAACCGCTTTGTTCCCTGAAAATTCAATCACTTTCTGTGTGGACAAGGGACTTAAAAAATAGATGGAGAGAAGGGCGACAATCGAGCTGATTCCGATTACCGGAAGGGCACGATAGATATGGCGTTTTGCCACTGTCGGTTCCTTCTTTGGCTTTTTCGTCTTTAAGCCTTTAAAGAATGAAGGCTTTTTCTCTTGCTTCTCTGAAGGATCTAGCTCCTCTACAGCCGGATCATCCTCTTCTCCTTCTGAACTTTCTCCATCTACATCTGGATCCTCTTTGGCCTCAGATTCAGATTTATCTTCAGATTCTTCCTCTGAGACGGAAGCTGTTTCTTTTTCTGAAAGGTTTTCGTCTTCTTGTGCTTCTTCGCTTTCAGTTTCCTCTGTTTCAGCTTCTTCCGCTTTTTCAAGCGCTTTTTTTTCTAAATATTCTTTGTTTCTTTTTTGCCAGGCTGACAATTCTGTAATTTTGTCATCCGTTGGCGTTTTTTTATTGTCGTCCGTCATCTTTTCCCTTACTGATATCTTTTTGAAGCAGGCCATAAAAATCGTCTAGTGAAAGGAGCTCTGTCGATTTTTCCATTGCTTGGTGGTAGACTTGGCTTTGCTTCAACATTTCTTGAATGGTTTCATTAAAGGTTTCGAGCGTCAATTGATCTTCCTGCAATTGCTCTGCATAACCTTTATCCACAAAATATTGGGCATTTTCAATCTGATCGCCACGGCTGGCTTCTTTTCCTAGTGGTACAATCAAATGGAGTTTGTTCATGGCCAAGAGTTCAAATAAGGTATTAGCTCCACCTCTAGTGACCACTAAATCAGCCTTCTGGAGCATGGGCAAATACTGATCGGTTACATAATCCACTCGATACAAACCGCCCTCAGCATGATTCAATGTTGAATCACCAGTCAAATTGATGATATTGTAGTGCTGCAAGAGCTCTGCTTGATGCTCTGTCACAAATTCATTAAAGACACGCGCACCAGCAGATCCTCCGACAAAGAGAAGGGTCGGCAAGTCTTTTCGGAAACCTTTTGTTTTTTCTTCTAATTCTTCAGAAGTTGTCGGAACATGATCTGTAACCTTGGTTACCGCACCGATATGCGCACTCTTTGTCAAACCATGTGCTTGCTCAAAAGTCGTGTACATCTTGGTAGCAAATTTATAAGCAATTTTATTGGCCAATCCCATAGAAAGATCGGACTCATGAATATAGACAGGGACACGCGTGAGTCTAGCTGCGATCACTGGTGGCACAGAGACAAATCCCCCTTTTGAGAAGAGGACTTGTGGGCGCACACGAAGCAGGATTGCAATGGACTGGAGCGTTCCCCAAGCCACCTTGAACACATCCATCATATTTTGGAAAGAGAAATAGCGGCGCAATTTCCCCGTTGCAATTGAATGGAAGCGTACGTCTAAGCCAGACTTTTTGATCTCTTGGTATTCGATTCCTTTTTTGTCTCCAATATAATGGACTTCCCATCCATCTTCGATAAATTTTGGAATCAAGAGGAGATTAAGGGTCACATGTCCCACGGTTCCCCCACCAGTAAACATTATTTTTTTCATCTTATTTCAACCCTTTTACTGTAGCAAGGAATTCATCCCCACGCACTTCAAAATTCGGATACATATCCCAACTGGCATTAGCAGGACTTAGTAGCACAACATCTCCAGAGCTAGCCAAGTCGAAGGCTTTCTTCGTAGCATCTGCTACATCTGCCGCATCGACATAAGGGACGCCTGCTTTATCGGCTGCACGTTTCACTCGAGGAGCTGATTCCCCTAGAATCACCATTTCCTTTAAGCCAGTAATGTGAGGCACCAATTCATCAAATTCATTGCCACGATCGAGCCCCCCTGCAATCAAGATCACCTTGCTGTTATCAAAACCAGAAAGAGCTTTTTGTGTTGCTAAAATATTGGTCGATTTGCTATCATTGTAGAATTTGACACCTTGAATTTCATCCACATATTGAAGACGGTGTTTCACTCCTCCAAAGGCTGACAAGGTTTCTTTAATGACCTCATTCTCCACACCACGGACTTTTGCAACCGCAATCGTTGCCAAGGCATTTTCTACATTGTGACTACCTGGAACGCCCAGTTCATCTGCACGCATAACAACTTCTCCCTTAAACTTGAGAAGTCCATCTTCCAAATAAGCCCCATCCACTTTTTCGACCGTTGAAAATGGAAGGACCCTTGCCTTGGTTTTTGTAGCGAGTTCCTTGGCCAAGTCTTGGTTGAAGTTCAAGACAATGACATCTTTTTCTATCATGTTCTTTTGAAGATTCCATTTGGCAGCTACATAATTTTCAAAAGAACCATGATAGTCGATATGGGTTGGCATAAGGTTGGTAATCACTGCAATCTCTGGATGGAAGGCTTCAATTCCCATCAATTGGAAAGAAGACAATTCCATGACCAGAACATCCTTTTCTGTTGCTGTTTGTGCAACTTGACTAGCTGGAAAACCGATATTCCCAGACAATAGACCACCTTGGCCGGCAGCCGTCAAGACTTCCCCGATCATGGTTGTCGTCGTCGTTTTTCCGTTTGATCCTGTAATCCCAATAATTGGCGCATCCGAAATCAGATAGGCCAATTCCACTTCAGTGAGGACTGGAATGCCTTTTTCAAGCGCTTTTTCAACCATTGGATTAGAATAAGGGATTCCTGGATTTTTGACCATGACTGCAAAGTCTTCATCCAACAATTCCAGAGGGTGACCTCCTGTCACAACTTTAATCCCTTCTTCCAGTAAACTTTGTGCTGCTGGATTTTCTTCAAAAGGTTTGCCATCATTGACGGTCACAATCGCTCCTAAGCGATCCAACAAACGGGCAGCTGACTCGCCTGACTTCGCCAAACCTAATACAAGAACCTTTTTATTTTCAAATTGTTTCACAAATTTCATGATTTCTTCGCTCCATTTTTATCACTCTCTATTTTACCTTTTTTTAGCAAAATTAAAAAGCCCAAAGGGCTTTAAAAATCACGTCAGCGTTTATTTTTTCTGTTTGGTCGTCATTTTGGAAATATCCACCAAAGCCAGGTAGCCAACAAAGGCGAGAAAGGCACCGACAAAAAACTCAGACGGTAGTTGGAATATCTGAAAAATGGCCAGACAAGTCAGTACGATAATGGAGACGATCAAGACTACCATTGTGACACTGTTTAAGGTACCACGAATACTTTTGGGGGTCATAAAAAGGTAAAAAAGGAGAATCAAAATCCCTAAGATAAAATAGACCATTTTGTTTCTCCTTTCTCTCCATATTATTCAGCAGCTGCTGATTTTTTCTTTTTATTTGCTTTTTCGCGTTCTGCTTTGTTCAAGATTTGTTTCCGCAAACGGATAGATTCCGGTGTTACTTCCATGTACTCATCGTCGTTCAAGAACTCAAGAGATTCTTCCAAGGTCAAGATACGAGGAGTCTTGATAACCGCTGTTTGGTCCTTAGTAGCGGAACGAACGTTGGTCATTTGTTTTGCTTTCGTAATGTTTACGGTCAAGTCGTTCTCACGAGAGTTTTCACCAATGATCATTCCTTCGTAAACTTCTGTACCTGGATTGACAAAGATCGTACCACGTTCTTCGATAGACATAATAGAGTAAGTGGTTGCTTTTCCGTTATCGATTGAAACAAGAGCACCACGGTGACGTCCACCGATTTCTCCTGGAATCACTGGCAAGTATTGATCAAAGGTGTGGTTCATGATTCCGTAACCACGTGTCATTGACAAGAACTCTGTTGAGTATCCAATCAAACCACGCGCTGGAACAAGGAAGACCAAACGAGTTTGACCGTTACCAGTTGAGATCATATCCAACATTTCACCCTTACGTTCAGAAAGGCTTTGGATAACAGATCCTTGGTATTCTTCTGGTGTGTCGATTTGCACGCGCTCAAATGGTTCACATTGGACACCATCAATTTCCTTGATAATAACTTCTGGACGAGATACTTGCAATTCGTATCCTTCACGACGCATGGTTTCGATCAAGATAGACAAGTGCAATTCCCCACGTCCTGAAACTGTCCATTTATCAGGTGAGTCAGTTGGGTCAACACGAAGAGAGACGTCTGTTTGCAATTCCGCTTGCAAGCGTTCTTCGACTTTACGTGAGGTTACCCATTTCCCTTCGCGACCAGCAAATGGTGAGTTGTTGACCAAGAAGGTCATTTGAAGCGTTGGCTCATCGATGTGAAGGATTGGAAGAGCTTCAACTGTGTCTGTCGGTGTGATGGTTTCTCCAACGAAGATATCTTCCATACCAGAGATAGCAATCAAGTCACCCGCTTTAGCCTCTTGAATTTCACGACGTTCTAAACCAAAGAAACCAAAGAGTTTGGTAACACGGAAGTTCTTAGTCGTTCCATCCAATTTAGAAAGGGTTACTTGGTCCCCAACTTTTACAGTACCACGGAAGACACGTCCGATACCGATACGTCCAACGAAGTCGTTGTAATCAAGCAGGGATACTTGGAATTGAAGAGGCTCATCTGAGTTATCAACTGGAGCTGGGATGTGATCAATGATGGTATCAAAGATCGGTGCCATTGTGTGCTCTTGATCAGCTGGATCATCTGAAAGTGAAGAGGTTCCGTTGATCGCTGATGCATAAACAACTGGGAATTCCAATTGGTCATCATCCGCACCTAATTCGATGAACAGTTCAAGAACTTCGTCTACAACTTCTTCTGGACGAGCAGATGGTTTATCGATTTTATTGACAACAACGATCGGAACAAGATCTTGTTCCAAGGCTTTTTTCAATACGAAACGCGTCTGAGGCATGGTTCCTTCGTAGGCATCTACGACCAGTACAACCCCATCGACCATTTTCATGATCCGTTCCACTTCTCCACCAAAGTCCGCGTGTCCTGGTGTGTCCATGATATTGATTCGAGTTCCGTTATAAGCAACGGCTGTATTTTTAGCAAGGATCGTGATCCCACGTTCTTTTTCAAGATCGTTTGAGTCCATTGCACGTTCTTGCAATTCTTTACGTTCATCCAAGGTGTGCGATTGTTTCAACAATTCGTCTACCAAGGTTGTTTTACCATGGTCAACGTGGGCAATGATCGCAACGTTACGAATATCTTCTCTTAATTTTGTCATGATTTCCTCTATAAAATTTTAAATAATATTTCTAACTGAACAATTATACCACAGTCCTATCTAAAAAACACAGTTCAGCTAGTTGTAAATGTTTTCATCCTCATTTCTTTTCTCCGACTCGATTTCCTTTTCTTTTCATGATACACTGATGATAAGAATTTCAGAAAAAGAGGCTTCCATGAGATTAGATCAATTGATGGCAAACCATCAGTACACTCGCAAAGACATCAAACAACTTCTGGCCCGAAGGCAAATCTTGGTCGATCACCTACCAGCTCAAAAGCTATCCCAAAACATCGACCCTGGACTCCAACAGATTCAAATCGGGGAACGAATCATTCAAGAACCGCGTCACCACTACTACATGCTCCATAAACCAATCGGGGCTGTGACCGCTAAAAGAGACGGCCACCATCCAACGGTGATCGATCTAGTGGACCCTCAGCAAGAGTACCCAGATCTCTATCCGCTTGGTCGCCTCGATCGCGATACCAGTGGTTTGCTCCTCCTCACAGATAATGGTCCCTTAGGCTTTCAACTGCTCCATCCTCAATACCATGTGGAGAAGGTCTATGAGGTAGAAGTCAATGGCCCGCTTTATGCAGCCCACATCGAGCAATTTCAGAATGGGATTTCATTCACGGACGGCCCTATCTGTAAGCCTGCCTCCTTGACCATTCTAGAAAGTACCCCCAGCTACAGCAAGGCCCAGGTCCGAATCTCAGAAGGAAAATACCACCAAGTGAAAAAGATGTTTTTGGCCATCGGAGTCAAAGTAATGACCTTAAAACGCTTGTCTTTTGGTCCCTTCACCTTGGATCCTCAGTTAGCACCTGGCGAAAGCCGGCCTTTGAATGAGGTAGAGCTCACATGGGTCAAAGATTTCCTTGAAAAAACAAGATAAAAAAGCTCTAACCACACATTTGCTGCAGTTAGAGCTCTTTTTATTAAGCGTCTTTTTTCACTTTCCCATTCCAAGAATCAAGACCATAAGACAAGACATAAATGTCTGTATAACCTTTTTTCTTGAGAAAGAGAGCCGCATTGGTTACTCGAGAACTACGGCTATTTTCATAGAGCAAAATTGGTTTATCTTTACGCAAGGCTGCAAGACTCAACTTCAACTGAGTAGAAGGAATGTTGCGTGCTCCTAAAATATGCTTGGCATGAAACTCAGCTGGCTCTCGCAAGTCAATCAACTGCCCTTTACGAATCAGCTCTTCAAAAGTGGCATTATCCACAAATTTAGCAGCTTTACGGATGCGGAAATAATTAAACGCCATCCATCCAAATGCTCCTAAAATAGCCAACCAAACAATGATATTTCCCATCATTCTACCTCACTCTTTTTCAAAAATTCTAATTCTTGCTTGTGTTCTCTTCTTAAAACGGTATCGGCTTCTAAATAATCGAGCCGTTCCATCAGGCCTGCATCATAAAGACGTTGAAGCTCAATTTTCATCAATTCGATGTCATAGAGGCGCTTCCCCACATAAATGATGATTCCAAAACGTTTTAAAAATTGTTGAACATCATACAGGTTTTTCATGTTCATTATTGTATCAAATTTAGAAAGGCTTTACAAGATTTTCAAGCAAATGATGAAATTTTCCGATTGCTTTACGAATAAATAAGTATGATCAACTTTTATTTTTTTACCATCGGTACTTGCATCGCCTCTTTTTTGGGACTAGTTGTCGACCGTTTCCCAAACCAATCTATTCTCGCTCCTCGCAGTCATTGCGATCACTGCCAGCACGTCCTTGGCGTTTGGGATCTCATCCCCATTCTCTCACAACTCCTGCATCGCTTTCGCTGCCGCTATTGTCATCAGACCTACCCATTTTGGTACTGCCTTTTTGAGGTCTGGAGTGGCCTGCTCTTTTTAGCCTGCGCCAATGGTTTTCTTTCCCTGCCTCAACTTCTAACACTACTGGGAGCTGCCGTTTTAGCCATCTATGACCTTCGCTTTATGGAATACCCTTTATTCATCTGGTGCTGTCTCCATTCCCTGGTCCTCTTTTTATCCGGTGGTAATCTCCTCATGCTGGTCTTTTTACTCCTTGCGATCGGAGCTCACTTTTTCTTTATCGGAATGGGAGCAGGAGATTTTCTCTTACTCGCCACCTTTTCGCTCAGCTTTTCTTTTACCAAGATCCTCATTCTCATTCAGATCGCATCCATCTTAGGTATTCTCGTCTTTGCTCTCAAAAAAGAAAGAGACCGGATTCCCTTTGTTCCCTGTCTCTTTCTCAGTTATCACGCTTTACTGCTTTATACGATATTTTGCAGATAAATTCTTTTTATTTTGCAGCCTTCGCTTCTAGATAATCGGCGATGGCAGCCACATCCTTATCCCCACGTCCTGAAACATTGATGATGATGATCTTGTCTTTATCCAATTGTGGAGCACGTCTGACCGCTTCTGCAATCGCGTGTGAGCTTTCAATGGCTGGGAGGATTCCTTCTGTCTTACTGAGAAGAAGAAGAGCTTCTACTGCTTCGTCATCCGTTGCAGCCACATATTCGACACGACCAGAATCTTTAAAGAAAGCATGCTCTGGACCAACCCCTGGGTAGTCCAAACCAGCAGAGATCGAGTACACCGGCGCTACTTTTCCATCTTCGCCAAAGACTGCATAGGTCTTCATACCATCAACCACACCGATAGTCCCTTTGGTCATAGTCGCTGCGTGTTGATCGGTGTCCAAGCCATGACCAGCTGCTTCTACCCCAATCAAGCCGACTTCCCCTTCTGCAACATACTCAGAAAAGGCACCGATGGCATTAGAGCCACCACCGACACAGGCAATCACATAATCCGGCAAACGGCCTTCTTTTTCCAAGATTTGACGTTTAGATTCTTCACTGATCACCTTTTGGAATTCATGCACAATGGTTGGGTAAGGGTGAGGGCCAACAGCAGAACCCAAAACGTAAAAGGCATCCAGATCAGCCATCCATGCTCCAAACGCAGCATCAACGGCGTCTTTCAAGGTCTTAGTCCCGGTTTCAACCGCATGAACGGTTGCCCCCATCATTTCCATGCGAAAGACATTCAAGCGTTGGCGTTCCACATCTTCTGCCCCCATGTAGACATCACAGGCCATGCCAAACTTAGCTGCCGCAGCTGCTGTAGCTACACCGTGTTGACCGGCTCCTGTTTCAGCAATCACGCGCGTTTTGCCCATGCGTTTAGCCAAGAGGATTTGCCCCAAGACGTTATTTAATTTATGCGAACCTAGGTGATTCAAGTCTTCGCGCTTCAAATAAATTTTTGCCCCACCTAAATGCTCTGTCAAACTTTCTGCAAAGTAGAGCGGTGTTTCGCGTCCAGAATAGTCTTTCAAATAATGTTTGTATTCTGCGATAAATTCTGGGTCATTTTTATACTGTTCAAAGGTTTCCTCTAATTGATTGAGCAAGTTTTGAATGGGTTCTGGTACGAAAGATCCACCAAATTGTCCGAAATAGCCTTTTGTTTCTGTCATGATTGTGTCCTCTTTTCTATATCTTCAATCCTGTTTATGATCTTTTTCTCTCGCGGGCCCTTTGAGCTGCAGTCTCACTGGGTTCCTTTGAGATACAAAAAACCTCACACAGAAAAATCTGTGTGAGGACGATTCGATACCGCGGTGCCACCTCAATTGTAGGAAGATATTCTTTCTCCTACATCTCTGACCTGTCTAACAACAGGGTGCACGATAAGGTGTGCTCACCGAATTTTTATTGTTTCAAATTCATCATCATAAACGCATCAGCCCATTTCAAGATTCACCACTGCTTGTTCGCAATCACCACAAGCTCCCTGGAAGTGAGAAAAATCTCTACTTTTCTGATGTCTTGAAGTTATTATAGCTCCCGCTTCTGACTTTGTCAACAAAAATTTTAAAAAGTGGTTAAAATGTTCGGATTTTACATTTCCCCATTTTTTGCTAGCAATCGTGCTCTGCAATACTGAAAGCCTAGATAAGCCAGATAAGCGCCTAAGGTATTGGTCCACAAATCATCTAGCTCAAAGACACGATTGGCATCAAACAAGAGATCTAACAGAACTTGGCTGCATTCAATCCACAAGCTCATGGCAAAGCCGAAGCACAAGACCCGTTTGCGGCTCCTCAACCAGGGCCATAGCCAGAGGAGTTGAAAGACCAGCGGGCTTAACAAAAAGATATTGGCTATGTTTTGGAGAATGACCTTAATGAGTTGGAGGACACTGGTGATCTGACCAAGGTTCATCACCGAATTAAGAGGAACCAGCAGGACGACGATACGACCGAAATGTTGAATACCCGGTGTTTCCATACCTGGCTCTGGCTGTTGGGGCAAAAAACACATCAAACACAAGAGGATAAAATAGAAGAAGCTGCCACTCCGTAACAGCCTTCTTCCTCTTTTTGTTAGTTCTGTATGATCCATCAGCCCTTGTTTAAGGTTGCGCATGTTCAACAATCGCTTTCTCCCGGTCCCGTTTCATGGTATTTGAACGCAATTGGCCACAGGCAGCATCAATATCTGTACCGTGCTCTTGACGCACTACACAGTTAACACCTTGTTTTTTCAAGGTATCATAGAAGGCCATGACCCGTTCTTTTGGACTTCGGCTATATTGGTCATGCTCACTGACAGGATTATAAGGAATCAAGTTAACATAAGACAATTTTTTGATATTCTTGAGCAATTCTGCCAATTCTAAGGCTTGTTCGACCCCATCATTGACTTCATTGAGCATGATATACTCAAAGGTCACCCGACGGTTCGTAGTCTCAATATAGTATTCAATCGCTGCAAACAATTTTTCAATTGGGAAAGCTCGGTTGATCTTCATGATGCTAGAGCGCAAGTCATTGTTTGGTGCATGAAGAGACACTGCCAAATTGACCTGCACACCTTCATTTGCAAAGTCACGAATTTTATGAGCCAAACCAGAAGTAGACACGGTAATATGACGAGCACCAATCGCTAATCCCTTGTCATCGTTGACCGTCCGGATAAATTTCAAGACATTGTTATAGTTGTCAAATGGTTCTCCAATCCCCATGACAACGATATGGCTGACCCGTTCATCTTGGCCACGTTCGTCAAAGTATTTTTGAACCAACATGATTTGAGACACGATTTCTCCATTGTTCAAATCTCGTTGTTTTTTGATCAAACCTGAAGCACAGAAGGTACAACCGATATTGCATCCGACCTGAGTCGTTACACAGACAGATAATCCATAGTGCTGACGCATCAAGACGGTTTCAATCAACATACCATCTGGCAATTCAAAGAGGTACTTGACCGTTCCATCTGCTGACTCTTGCACGATCCGTTGCTTAAGTGGGTTGACGACAAATTGATCATTTAACTTCGCAATTAAGTCCTTAGAAAGGTTGGTCATTTCTTCGAAAGACTGGACGCGTTTGCGATAGAGCCATTCCCAGATTTGTGCTGCACGGAATTTCTTTTCGCCGTTTTCTTCCGCCCAATCAATCATATCTTGGCGTGTTAAACTATAAATGGATGGTTTCATTCTTTCTTACTCCTCTTTTTGTCGAATCACAAAATGACGTTTGTTGTCTGTCTTCGTTGTTTTTTTAGTCTCAGCAGACGGTCTTGTTTTTTTCGAGTTTTTGGCTGGTTGTCCCTTGTCGCGTTCTCGTTTTTGGAAACGATCTTTTTGTTTGCGATTGCGCGAACGCTTCTTAGGCTCTCTTTCTTCTGATTGAGCTTTTTTGACCGGTGATTTCTTATCAAAGGAAGCACGATGAGGCTCCTTATTTTCAAGGACAAAATAAGCACAACCATAGCTACAATATTCTAACAGATAATCGTCTAAGCGACTTAGTTTATCCATCGTTGCAACATCGCGCTCTTCCTTATAGAAGCCACGCAAGCGCAACTGCTCATTGCTCCAATCACCAACAATGTAATCAAACTTGGTTAAAATCTCAGAAAATCGCTGACCAAAAACAGTCGCATCAAAAGCTTCCTTCTCATTTTTCAAGAGCTCAAAGGAGAGGTTTTCTGAACGGATTTGGTCTCCTACCTGATGAAAGACAGGTCCAGGAAATTTATTGTAATTATATAATTCAGGGTCAATCTCTTTTCGCATAGTGTTCCTTCATCAAAATCTATTTACTGTAACACTTTATTTTATCATAAATTTGATGACTTGCGTCAGATTTGACTAGAAAAGAGTTGAAATTCAACATTGAAAGTTTCTAAAAGGAAAAAGAGACAAAGAAGGCAATCTTTGTCTCTATACATGTTCATCAGATGATGAAAGGGGTAAAAATAGAGTAATTTTGGTATAGCTATTGGCCTTAGAATCAATCTCCATATGATAGGCTTCGCCAAATTGAAGATGCAATCGTTGGTCCACATTTTTCAAGCCAACACCTCCTAAACGAAGAAGGGTTTGGTCTGTTGATCCTGATCGGTCAAAGCCTTGTCCATTGTCAAAAATCGATACGCAGGCGTAGTCTCCACTGACTTCAGTTGTCACTCGAATGAGACCTGGCCGATCGATCTCTTTAATGCCATGGTAAATCGCATTTTCCACTAAGGGCTGAAGCACTAATTTTGGAAGCTGATAGTCGCCCAACCGTTCATCTTCTAGAATTTCATAGTTGAGCTTTTCACCATAACGTTGTTTTTGAATGAAAAGATACTGGCGGACATGGTCGATTTCATCTCTCAGTAGGATTTGTTCCTGGCCTTGGTTGAGAGCCAGTCGAAAATATTGAGCCAGAGACTTAGTGATGTCGACCACGCGCCGACTATCATTAAACTCCGCCATCCAGACAATCGTATCCAAGGTATTGTAGAGGAAATGCGGATTAATCTGAGCCGAAAGTGCCCGCAACTCGTAACGCCGTGCGTTCTGCTCCTCTTCCTTGACCTGTTGCATGAGGTTATCGATTTGGTCCAACATGGCATTAAAAGCTTGAGCGAGGTCCACCAATTCTGGAGATCCTTTGGCTGCAGCTCTCACGTGAGCATCTCCTGCTCCAATCCTCAAAATGATAGTCTGAAGGTCTCGTAAGGGTTTGATCCACAAACGCAGAACAAAGCCAATCCCTATTAAACACATAATCAAAGCTAGCAATCCTAGTCCAATGAAAGAGTACAGGAGCTGCGACTGAAGCATCTGAAGTCCTTCAAGTGAAGCCACTCCAATCAAGGTCCAATCACTATCTGGAATCGGAACCTGATAGATAAAATTTTGCCCACCTTTAGCATAGCCATCTTTCACAGCAATATAGGGCTGCATGGCCTGCATTTCTTGGCTGGAGGAATAGACCGCCTTTTTAGGATGGTAGACAAACTCATGCTTTTGATTGATGATAAAACTAAAGCCTTGTTTCCCTAGTTGAAGGTGATCCAAGTAAGCCTGAAGGCTATCGTAGCCAATATCCAAGCGTACTACTCCGAGATTTTGGCCAGTCTGATCGACCACTTCTTGGGTAATAGAAACCACCCATTTTTCTTTTTCCGAGGTCAAGGATTCCTTTCGAGCTGGCGTCAAGACCGGCATGGCTCTTTCCTTAATCGCCTCTTGATACCAACTTTCATTCATCATATCTGAAGAAGTCTGCATGCTGATTTTGGTATCTGTCGCTACCAGACGTCCGTCCTTAGTCACCAGGACTGCTGAGACCAGGTCCGGATCCGTTTCAATCATCGTTCGCATCAAGTGCTGAACCGTTTCTTGATCCGCACTCCTATCTTGGGCAAATTGGCGAACAGCCTGTTCCTTGCTAAGCACTGTTGTGGTCTGCTTTAATTTTTTTAGATAGGAGGTGATAAACTGACTGCTTTGATCGATACTATTTCTTGTCGTCCGCTCTGTTTGCTGGCGGATCGTCCCTGAACTCGTTTGATAATAGAGGCTACCGATAAGACCAAACAGCAAGAGAATGAAGAGAAAAAAGTAGAGGACCAGCTGGATCAGCAAGGGATATCGTTTCATTCATGCTCTCCTTTTTTGTACTGCCTTGGTGTCACCCCAACAACCTGCTTAAAGCGTTGAGAAAAATAGTTCATATCTTCAAAACCCACCTGATCGGCGATCTCATAAATCTTTAAATCCGTCGTGAGAAGCAAGAGTTGAGCCTTCTTCATTCGCTCTTGGATGAGGTAGTCTTGGAAGGGGAGTCCCAATTTTTTCTTGATCAATACACTTAGATAAGAGGCACTGAAACCAAGTTGATAGGCCAGATCCTTTAGGGTTAACTGGGAATCTGCCAAACGAGCATGAATAGCTTCTTCTAAGTCTGTCGAATAACCATGACTGACCAAATCTTCGACTTGCGCCTTCTTTCGCTCTTGATCGAGTTTTCTTTTCACCTTTGCTAACATCTCTTCAATATCATCTTTTGAAAAAGGCTTCAGCAAATAATCATCTGCACCTAACTTAATGGCTTTTCTCGCAAACTCAAAGTCATCATAACCGGTCAAAAAAATGATATGACAAGACGGAGACTGCTCTTTGACGAGATGGGCTAGATCCAAGCCATTCATTTGTGGCATATTGATATCGGTTAGAAGGATATCAGCTGGTTGCTCTTGAAACTTCTCCCAGGCCTCACGTCCATTTTCTGCCTGGTTGATGACAGTCATTCCAAACTGTTCATAGTCCACTAAGGAAGTCAGACCCTGCCGGATAAGCTCTTCATCTTCCACAATCATGATCGCATACATGTCTTTCACCTACTTGTTTTTGCTATACTTATTATAGCAAATTATGGGCTGAATTGTCTCAGACATAGTCCAATAAATAACCGTAGCCCTTTTCTTTCATTTCTGCTTTGGGAATGAAGGTAATAGACAAACTATTGATGCAATAGCGAAGACCGCCTTTTTCCTTGGGACCATCGGTAAAAACATGGCCCAGATGAGAATTTCCCACACGGCTCCGAACTTCTGTCCGCGTCATATTGAAACTCTTATCCTCCTTATAGATTGCCACATCAGGACTAATAGGACGACTGAAACTCGGCCAACCACAACCAGAATCAAATTTATCCTTAGAGGAAAAGAGCGGCTCACCGGTCACGACATCTACATAAATACCGGCATCAAACTGATCCCAGTAACGATTGGAGAAGGCCCGTTCGGTATCATTTTTTTGTGTCACCGCATACTCTTCAGGAGATAACTTCTTTTTGATTTCCTCATCGCTTGGCTTAGAGTAGCGACTAGCATCAATAACAGGATAAGAAGCCTGATTGACATCGATATGGCAGTACCCATTCGGATGTTTCTTTAGATAATCCTGGTGGTAGTCCTCAGCCTTGATGAAATTAGTCAGTGGCTCTTTTTCCACCGCTAACGGTTTGTCGTATTTTTTTGCTACCTCTTCAAAGACTTGGTTAATAGTTGGAAGGTCTTCTTGGGAGACATAATAGACACCTGTTCGGTATTGAGTTCCTTGATCATTTCCTTGTCGATTCTTCGACGTTGGGTCGATAATCCGGAAATAATGCAGGAGCAATTCTTTCAGAGATACCTGCTTGACATTGTAAGTGATATGAACTGTTTCAGCATGGCCTGTTTGAGGGACCAATTCATACTTGGTTGTTTCTCCCTTTCCATTAGCGTAGCCTGATACAGCATCGATCACACCTGGAACACGGGAGAAATATTCCTCTACACCCCAGAAGCAACCACCAGCCAAATAAATTTCGCGCTGATCCTTTGGATCAACCGTTTCCTTTGTTTCCTTTTTGGCTATTGGAGTCTGACTCATCGATGCTTTTTTAATCATCTCAGTGCTTGTTTCTGATTGATCCATTCCGTTTGATCCCTTACTAAAGAAAAAGAAACCAATAGATAATAAGCCAATGAGAAGGATAGCAAACACTTTCCACTTTGTTTCCATTGTCTATCTCCTTACTGCATGTTCTCTAGGGTCTTGAGGATATCCTCTTTATTCATATAGCCAATATGACTCTTTGCTAAAGTCCCATCACTATTGATAAAGAGTGCCGATGGATAAGACCGAATCCCATACTCTTTTAGCAGCTCCCCTTTACTATCCAGCAAGACTGGGAAATCCTTGTAATCCAAAGACTGGTACCAGTTTTTGAAATCTGCTGCTGATTTTTCGCCATTAAAAGTTGGAGCTACAACGGATAAGACCACATAATCCTTACCTGCCTCTTCTTTTGCTAACTCATTGGTATCCTCTAATGTCGATAAGCAAATAGAGCACCAGGAAGCCCAAAATTTGAGGTAAACTTTCTTTCCCTTGTAATCAGACAAGCGGTAGGTCTTGCCATCCACTCCTTGCAGGCTAAACTCCTTCACTTTCTTGCCAGATGTTTGCCTATCCCCAGCTTTGGCTGTTTGTTGGCCCATATCCTTATTGGAAGTAGCCATTCCTTTACTCGAACAAGCCCCCAAAAGTCCAGTACACAAGATTCCTACAGCTACTAAAGCTAATTTTTTCATCATTATCACCTCTTTAAACAAGGAGAAAGTCATCCTCAGATGACCTCTCCCTTCTTTTATTCCTTGTCTGATTTCATATCCGATGATCCACTCTTTTCGTCTTTCATTTCTGAATCGCTAGATTTCATCTCATCTTTTTTCATATCGTCCTTCATTTCAGAACTGCTGTCAGACATCATAGATGAATCTTTCATGTCTTCTTTTTTCATTTTATCATCGGACATGGATGAATCCTTCATATCATCCTTCTTCATATCGTCCTTCTTCATCATACTACTATCGTCCGTTTTTTTCATATCTGAATCCGATTTTTGACCAGAACAAGCTGCTAAAGTAACGAGGCTAAGCGTAGCAATGGTTAGTGTAAGAATTTTTTTCATGATTTTTCTCCTTTAATCCTTTAAGATTAGTGAAACAAAGATGCGAGGCTATTAAGATTTCCAAGCATCAGCAAGATACCCATCAAGATGATGAGGGCACCACCAATTTTTTTCAAGGTTCCCATGTGGGGCTTGAGTTTAGCAAAATGTTGTAGAACCCAGCTAGAAGCCAAGGCCAAGACTAAGAAGGGTAGCGCCAACCCTAATGTATAGACCAGCATCAGGAAGGCACCTTGTAAAGCACCATCTCCTCCAGAAGCGGCAATGGCTAGAACAGAACTCAAAACTGGTCCGACACAAGGGGTCCAACCAAAACTGAAGGTAACCCCTATCAGAAAAGCATTGAAGAATTCATTGCGCTCCCGATTCTTTTTGAGTTGGATGGTCTTTTGTTTTTGGAGTTGTCTCAGATTGATCACTTCCATTTGGTGAATCCCTAATAAGATCACAATCCCTCCTAGCAGATAGCGAAACCATGGAGCATAAAGCACCTGCCCAAGGGCCCCTGCACCGTATCCTAGAATCAGGAAAACAGTTGATAGACCTGCGATAAAACAAAGAGTTTTCACCAAGCCATACCAAGAAATATCTCTTCCAAAAATCCGAACAGTTTTCACACGTTCAGAATCCAATAGAATCCCTACATAGACTGGCATCAGTGGCAAAATACATGGGGAGAAAAAGGATAGAACTCCCGCTAAGAATACTGAAATGGAAAACAAACTGGTTTGAATCATTTCACTACCTCCCTTTCTTTCTGATACCAGTATAAAGAAAAAATCCCTCTAAAAATAGAGAGATTGATAAGCAAAAACTTGAATTTGATTAGAAGGTGAATCTTCCTATCTGCCAACTCTACCTCGTACTTTCAAGTACGAGACTGATCTAGCAAGATACTTCTACTTCTTCTTCAAATAATCAATAGCGTCTTGAAGGGTCTTGACGGGGACAATTTTCATCTTCGAATGAATTTGTTTCGCTGCTTCTTTAGCTGTTTCATAGTTTGATTTGGCCTTGGGATTGGCTTTCTTTTCTTCTTTGGAAACAGGGTTATTAGGGGCAAAGAAAATTTCTGCTCCTTCTTTATCGGCTGCGACGACTTTCTTGTCAATCCCACCGATATCACCAACCGTTCCATCTTGGTTAATAGTTCCTGTCCCTGCAATATGGCGTCCCTGACGAAGATCTGGATCAGCCACTTGAGTGTAGATGGCTAGGCTAAACATCATACCGGCACTTGGTCCACCAATTCCTTGAGTCGCAAACTGGACAGGAACATCGCCTTTGGCTTCAGTCCGGTCGATCAGGCTAATCCCGATTCCGTTTTTCCCGTTGGACAATTTGATGATTTTTCCGTCTGCGGTCTTGGTTTGTCCATCCTCAATATAGGTCACTGAAACGGGATCGCCAATTTTTTGAGAACCGACATAGTCAATCAATTCTTTGGAACTCTTAAAGGTCTTGCCATTCACACCGGTGACGGTATCCGCAATGTTCAAGATTCCCTTAAAGGTCGAGTCATCTGCTACCTGCATGACATAAACACCAAGAAAGTCCATCTGGGTTTCTTTTCCAGCTGTCTTTAACCCTTGGTAGATGGCCATATTTTGCGAGGTTTCCATATAGAATTGGTTAATCCGCGTAAATTCTTGGCTCGAACTACCGCCTGTCATATCCTTGGCAGAGTAGATATCTGTAAAAGGGGTCGCCCAAGCATAGATCAAATCAGCCGGGGTCGCTTCTTTCACTGCTACGGTTACAAAGTCATAAGATCCTGATTTGGTATCCATTTTTCCATCGACTGTCATGACGGATCGAATGTCTTCTGCCGTTCCTGGCATTTCAATATAATAGGGAAGGCGAATCACAAAAGCAGCTAGCAAGAGGAGCAAGAAGAGAACGCCTGCAATCGGCCATCGGTATTCTTTCAATCGGCCTTTTTTCTTTTTAGGGGTCAAGCTTGGTTTATTCGCTTGTGTCATCTTTGATTTCCTCCATTACACTCTCTGGGACATAAGGTGAGATATCCTGCTGAAAAGCCAGCAACTCTCGAATACGCGTTGAACTAATGGCCTGGTAAGGAGGCTGGGCATAGAGATAAATAGTCTCCAATTCAGGCGCCAACTGGTGATTAAAATAATCCATATTGGCTTCGTATACCAGATCCTGTGCATTGCGCAAGCCCCGGATCAAGGTCACCACGCCAAGATTGCGCGCCACTGTCACAGCCAATTCTTGAGTTGACGTCACAATTTCAACATTTTTCAAATGAGCCAAGGCCCCTTCCACCATGCGCACGCGCTGCTCAATGGAAAAGAGTCCGACTTTTTCCGGATTATAAAAAATTCCGACATAGACACGGTCAAACAAGCGACTAGCTCGCTCGATCAATTGCACATGCCCAATGGTAATCGGATCAAACGATCCTGTAAACAATCCATTTCTATCTGACATATACTGTTACCTTACTAATTCCATAGATTTTTTCTTTCCAGATTCCCACTTGTCCGATTTCCTCAGGAAGTTCTACGTGTTTATCGGTTTCACACACAATCATGATGTCCTCTGACAAGAGTTGACGCTCGCACAAGGTTTCGATGTCGCGGACAATCTCTTCCTTGGCATAAGGAGGATCCAAAAACACCAAATCAAAGGTACCCGTTAGAAGCCCCAAGGCTTGCTTGGCCTCCATTTTTAGCAGTTGAAATCGTTCCTTTTCCTTGGTCATGGCAATATTGGCTGCTACAATCTCCTGCGCTCTACGATCTCTTTCTACTAGAACAGCCTCTGACATGCCTCGAGAAACTGCTTCGATAGAGAGCCCACCGCTTCCAGCATAGAGATCCAGCACTCTTCCACCATCAAAGTAAGGACCAATCATATTGAACATGGCCCCTCTGACCTTATCAGAAGTCGGCCTGGTTGTTTTTCCTTCAAGTGTTTTGAGGGGGCGTCCCCCATAGGTTCCAGATACTATTTTCATAGGGACCATTATACCAAAAAAAATCAGAAAATTGCGATTTGATATGGTCAAGCGACAATTAAAAGAGCCGAGCACTCTGCTCGACTCTTTCTTTCCTTATAGGATATTTTCATATTCATCGCGGACAGATTGAGGCCAGACACTGGTTTGGACTTCACCGATATGTTTCTTACGAAGTAAGAACATAGCCAAACGAGATTGTCCAATCCCTCCACCAATCGTGAGTGGGAAGAGACCATTTAACAAGGCCTTGTGCCACTCTAATTGGAGACGATCCTCGTCCCCTGTAATCGCAACTTGACGGCGAAGCGTATCTTCATCGACACGGATCCCCATTGAAGACAACTCAAAGGCTGAACCTAGAACGTCATTCCAGACGAGGATATCACCATTCAAGCCCTTGTAGCCATTTTCAGACTCAGTTGTCCAGTCATCATAGTCAGGGGCACGTCCATCGTGTGGTTTGCCATCTGCAAGCTCTCCACCAATCCCGATCAAGAAAACGGCTCCGAATTCTTTGGCAATGGCATTTTCACGCTCTTTTGGAGTTAAATCTGGGTAGCGTTCCACCAATTCTTCTGTGTGAACGAAGGTAATTTGTTTTGGAAGAACTGACTCAATATCATAGCGCGCCTCTACTGCTAGTTCTGTTAAACGAATCGCCTTGTAGATTTTTTCAACCGTTTCCTTGAGGTAGGCGATGTTGCGTTGACCATTTGGGATGACTTTTTCCCAGTCCCATTGGTCTACATAAACAGAGTGGATGGCATCTAGCGAATCTTCATCTGGACGAAGAGCCTTCATATGGACAAAGAGACCTTCTCCTTCGCCAAAACCAAAACGTGCCAAGGTATGGCGTTTCCATTTTGCAAGTGAATGCACGACTTCATAAGTCTCATCAGGAATTTGAAGGACCTTTACAGATACCGGATGTTCAATCCCAGAAAGGTTATCCTGCATCCCGTCTCCGACCTTGCTCAAAATCGGTCCTTGGACTTCAATGATGTCCAATTTATCTTTTAAATACTGCGTAAACGTCGTTTTAACAAACGAAATTTCTTTTTGTTGGTGGATAAAACTTTTTTTCATATAGTTCCTCATTTATAGACATTTTAGAAATGATTATACTCTTTTTTCAATCAAAATCAAGTCTTTTCATTCGTTTTCAACTGAATTTTTCTCTTGCAAAAAGGATTCATTTTTGATAAACTATACGTAACTTTTAAAACGTTACATAGGAGAAGCGACATGTTTGATGCAAAAAAACTAAAAGAAAGACGCCTGGAAAAAGGCTTGACCCAAGCAGATGTCTACGAGGATCTCAAGATTTCTCGCAAGACTTACTCCAGTTGGGAGAATGGCTTATCGGAGCCACACGAAAAAAATCTCAGGAGGTTGGCCAAGCGCCTCTCCGTTAAAGAGGACTACTTTATTAACAAAGACTCCGCACTCTACACCTACCCTTTATTAACCCCACCTCATCAAAAGAAAGTCGACCAGTTGGCCAGCCAGTTATTGGAACAGCAGCAAAAAGTTGTTTCCTTGACTGCTTATAAGGTTCTTTCGATTGAACTAGCAGCCGGTTTAGGACACACCTTTTATGACAACGAAACGGACTATGAAACTGTCTATTTTGATCAAGAGATCCAGCACGATTTCGCTTCTTGGGTATCCGGAGATTCGATGGAACCTCTTTATCCCAATGGCTCTGTTGCCCTCATGAAGCAGACTGGCTTTGACTATGATGGGGCTGTCTACGCCCTCATCTGGAATGGAAAAACCTACATCAAGAAAGTCTATCGGGAAGCGGAGGGCTTGCGCTTAGAATCCATCAACCCTGATTACGACGATTTATTTGCTCCCTATGAAGACGAGCCCAAAATCGTCGGCATTGTAGTCGGGCATTTTCTTCCACTCGAGGTTTAAATATGCTATTTGATTATTCACGTGAGCCTCATTCTGATATTGCTTTTGTGGATATGAAAAGTTTTTATGCTAGCTGTGAATGTGTCCGTCTGGGGCTCAACCCCTTGACGACTTCCCTTTGCGTCATGAGTCGGAGCGACAATTCAGCCGGCCTGATTTTGGCGAGCTCTCCCGTTTTCAAACAAGTCTTCGGCAAGAAAAATGTCAGCCGTAGCTACGACCTACCTTTTGACCTCAAAACCAGAAAATTTAATAGCTACGCCGCTAAAAAGCAAGGATTGCCCACAGATCCAGTCTTTATTGCATCCATTGAATCCTGGGCTAAGAGGACCCTGATTGTGCCACCACGGATGAATGCCTACATTCAGGTCAATATGGAGATTCAAAAAGTCTTTCAGGAATTTGCGGCACCAGATGATATTTTCCCTTACTCGATTGACGAAGGCTTTATCGATCTGACTTCTTCTTTAAATTATTTTATTCCAGATTCCTCCCTCTCTCGAAAGGAGAAACTGGATCTCCTTTCTGCCAGGATCCAAAAAAGGATCTGGCAGGAAACTGGAATCTACTCTACCATCGGCCTCAGCAATGCCAATCCCCTTCTTGCCAAGCTAGCCTTGGACAATGAAGCCAAGCATTGCCGAAATATGCGCTCCAATTGGTCTTATGAAGATGTAGAAAGCAAGGTCTGGAAACTGCCCCAGCTTACTGATTTTTGGGGCATTGGACGTCGTACTGAAAAGCGATTGCAAAAGATCGGGATCACGTCTATTGCCGAACTGGCTCAAGCTCACCCAGATCTCTTAAAGAAAGAATTCGGAGTCATGGGTCTGCAACTTTGGTTCCATGCTCATGGTATTGATGAAAGCAATGTCCACAAGCCTTATCGTCCGAAATCACGAGGCATTGGTAACTCTCAAATCTTGCCCTTTGACTACCATCTACAAGCCGACATTGAACTGGTGTTTCGGGAGATGGCTGAACAGGTGGCTATTCGCTTGCGACGGAAAAAAAAGAAGACCCAACTGGTCTCCATTCATGCCTCCTACTCCAAAATCGAGGGACTTCCGTCCATTCACTGCCAGCAAAAGATTGAGCCTACCCAATCCACCAAGGTTTTATCCGATACGGTTCTGCGGCTCTTTCGCTCCAAGTACGAAGGAGGCGCCATTCGGCAGATCGGCGTTTTTTATGGAGAACTTGTCGAAGAGTCTCTTCAACTCTTTTCTCTCTTTGATGACCCAGTAACCCTGGAAAAAGAGGAGAAACTTCAGCAGACCATTGACCGCATTCGGGATCAATTTGGCTTTACCTCTCTTCAGAAAGGCTCCTCATTACTAGAAAACTCACGCGCCATTGCACGTAGTAAACTAACAGGCGGACATTCCGCAGGAGGCTTAGATGGATTAACATGATCGACCGTTCTTATCTCCCTTATCAATCCGCCCGCGAATTTCAAGATCGTGGCATGGCCAAATGGGCTGGCTTCTTTTTATCCGAGCACACAACCGCCCTGCATACAAAAGAAATTGACCGCAGTCAGCTCACGGTTCTTCCACTTGCCGAGCAGATCCAGCTGCTGGAGCAGGCCTTTCAACAACAAACGACGATCTCGATTACGACTCTAGAGGGGAATCAATTTGCAACCTACACAGGTTCGATTCACACCTTATCTGCTTCTGAGGTTCTTCTCAAAAGCGACGGCCACTACCACCGTCTCCTCGTAGACTCTATCATTTTTATTGAATCTGAGGAAACACCGTATGAAACCTATTCAGACTAAACACGAATTACAATTTGATTATTTTTCGGAGAATTACCACCAATTTGAGACGGACTTTTACGAGTGGGCCGCTACTTCTACGCCGCTCGTCTTTTTAGAAGACGATATTCTCCACTCTATGGCAGCAGGCCAGCGAAACTACTTTCGTCTTCACCACACCAAAAGTCGGGATCATCGAGACCATTATTTCTATTTTAAGGTTTCCACACTCTCCCAATCACCCCTGACCCGTATTTACGCTTATACAGGACATCACTTACAAAAGATAGATCCTCATCAGACAGAGAAAAAGGATAGCTTGATCTGAGAAGCTATCCTTTTTCTTGATTTATGGAATTCACTACAGTCCTTACGAGTGATTAGAATCCATCTACGTTTGTGTAGATTTTTTGTACGTCCTCGTCGTCTTCAAGAACGCTGTAAAGTTTTTCAAATGTTTCCAAATCTTCACCTGACAACTCAACTTCTGATTGAGGAATCATTTCCAATTCTGTTACTTGGAATTCTTCGACACCTGATTCACGCAAAGCAACGATCGCTTTGTGAAGATCAGTTGGTGCAGTGTAAACAGTGATTGTTCCTTCTTCTGCTTCGACATCATCTACATCAACATCTGCTTCAAGCAAAAGCTCAAAGATGGCATCGGCATCATCACCAGCAAAGACGATAACACCTTTGTTGTCAAAGAGGTAAGATACAGAACCTGAAGCTCCCATGTTCCCACCGTTTTTACCAAAAGCAGCACGGACATTGGCAGCTGTACGGTTAACGTTTGAAGTCAAAGTATCAACGATCAACATCGAACCATTTGGTCCAAATCCTTCGTAACGTCCTTCTGTAAAGGTTTCGTCAGTGTTTCCTTTTGCCTTATCGATCGCTTTATCAATCACGTGTTTTGGCACTTGCGCTTGTTTAGCACGGTCAATAACGAATCTCAAAGCAGTATTTAGTTCTGGATCTGGTTCACCCTTTTTAGCAGCTACATAGATCTCCACACCAAATTTAGCATATACTTTTGAGTTGGCACCATCTTTGGCAGTTTTCTTGGCAACAATATTGGCCCATTTACGTCCCATGAGGATTCTCCTTAAATTTTTTCAAATTATTTTCAATCTTTTATATTATATCACAAATCACAAGACTTGGAAGAGTTTTTTGCGTATCCTTCCAATTGGAGTTGCTCGACTATTCACCCTTTATTTATCTTCCACCCTCACTGGCACCCGGCCCCAGATCTGTTCTGGCAGTTGGGGATGGCCTAGTTGATACACCTGATCCGCTTGTTGGGTCAAAGCATCCCAAGGTTCCTTACCAATTCGGGTCACGATTTCTACTGATTTTTTCAAGCCTTTGAGATGAGCTTGTCCCTTTGCGGAAAAACCTAAGACATGAATGGCGTCGGGAAGGGCTTGTTCCGTTGCCCCTACCAAGATGTAGGTCAAGATGCGGCGCACTCGCGCCTTAGTATAGCGCTTGGTTGCGACTTTCTCCACCATGTCTTCCACAGAACTAGCACTTCGAACCACATCCTTTAGCCGATTGACCAGTTCTTCATTGACCTGAAAAATCTGTGTCAGATCTGGATGGGTTAGGATTTGATAACGGAGCAGTTGGTCAAAATTCTCCCAAGATACCTGTGGAGCTGACTGAAAGAGTTGACTATTGGGCATGAATCTAGCGACAAAGTCCTGATCTTCCTTGTGTAGGCGTAGACTAGTCGCAGAAGCATAGGCCACTTCTTTTTCTTCTGAATGGTAGCCTGCTCCCTGGCGTTGAATAGGCTTGAGCGCAATTCCCTTCCCAGCACAAGCCTTGGCATAGGCCAAACCCAGGATATGATTGGGAGTATCTCCTGTGAACTCCACTCCAGCAAAGGTTTCCCACATTTTTTGGGTCTTTTGTGGATAGGATAAATCGTCTGAAAGACTTCGCAGGAAACCTTCCATTTCCGTTTCTTTCTCCGAATAAACAGTCGCAATTGCTTGGTAATCTAAGACCTCTTCTGTCCCAAAAGTCAATTGGTTGATTCCTAGGCGAGATAAGATTTCTACCGCTCCCTTGGCAAAATGGTCAGCCGACTGAACAGCCACGAGAAAGGGGAGCTCGACCACCAGGTCCGCTCCATTTTCCAAAGCCATCTGCGTGCGAATCCACTTGTCTACAATGGCAGGTTCGCCACGTTGAACAAAATTCCCAGACATGGCAACAATCTTCAGCCCTTCTGCCTGTTTGAGCAGGTACTTGTGACCATTGTGAAAGGGATTAAATTCTGCAATAATACCTGTAACTGTCATGTTTTCCTACTTCTGTGCTACAAAAAACCAACGTTTGCTGGTCTTTGTTGGCTCTTTGTCTTCAAAATCTGCATACAATTTGAAAGATTTAAAGCCAGCCTGCTCCAATAAGATGTCATAGGTTAAAACTTCATAAGTGCGTTCCTCATGAACTTCATCGTGGCGACTAAAGCTGCCATCCTCTTCTTGGACAAAGAAGGTCAGCTCATGGACGATCGAGTGAGGTGCCGCATCCTCATAGGTATCCCAGAGCATGGCAAAGTCTTCGGCATTTTCGTGGTAGGAATAGCCTGGGAAAACCTCATCTGTCTGGTAGGTCGAATGGACATCAAAGATAAAGACCCCATCTTCATTAAGGGCATTGTAGACTTCTTTAAAGACGTCTCCTACTTCCACCTCGTCCTTCATGTAGCAGATAGAATCCGAGTAGCAAGTCACGAAATCATAAGTGCCTGCTTGCGACAGGTCCAGCATATTGCCCTCGATAAAATCAATCTTCTGCTTAGCTGAAGCCGCTCTTTTTTCAGCAATTTTCAGCATGTCAGCACTCAGGTCTAATCCTGTCACATCAAACCCAGCTTGAGAAAAGCGAACAGATTGAATCCCTGTCCCACAAGCCAATTCCAGTAATTTTTTCTTATCTTTTGTTTTTGGGAGATGGCGGAGGGAAAAATCCGTCCACAAATCATACAGACTGTCATCCATGACCGCATCGTAGACCGCCGCAAACGTTTCATAAGTCGCCATATTCATGATACCAAGTCCGCCCGTAATCCGATAGAAAATTAGGAGCACGACGATGGAGCTAAGCTCCAAGGAGAGCTATCTATTTTCCGAGGATTACAGGACGGGTTCAAATCCTTTCTAAGATACAAAGAGCCTTAAAAGCATAGAGAAAATAGGAGACTTTCTGCCGTATCGTCAGATACAAAGGAAGTTACTCTTTTTCTCACAGCTTTTAGCTCGTGTTCAATTATCAAATTAACCAAACACGAGGCCCCATCCTTTCTTTCCATAGAATTTCAATTTAACCAACAAAACTCAGTTGCTACCAACTGAGTTTACCTGCTTATGCTAAGGCTGCTGAAAGATCGACAGCACTTGCTTCGTGCCATAGCTTTTCTAGGTTATAGTGGGCACGCATTTCTTCTGAGAAGACATGGACCACTACACCACCTAAGTCAAGAAGGACCCAACCTCCAGCTGAATCACCTTCGACGTGGCTGGCATTCCCACCAGCTTCAATGACCTTCTCGCGAATATTTTCAGCAATAGCCTCCAATTGGCGGCTGTTCATAGAGCTTGTGATGACAAAGTAGTCTGTCACGCTGGTCAAGCTTTGAACATCCAAAGCGACAATGTCTTCCGCACGCTTTTCATCTGCTGCTTTGACAACTAGTTCAAGTAGTTCTTTTTCTTTCATGTAATCCTCTTTCCTTAAAAAATTGATTTGTAATCTAAGACATCCGCAAAACGTTCTGCCCAAATATTTTCATAAAATTCATTAAGCGTTTCTGCCGGAATATCCTCTCCATCAAAGGTTGTGACAGCTCCTTCTGGAATGACCAGCTTGTAGCCGTATTCAAATCCCACTTTGACGGATGTATCGACACAATATTCTGTCTGCATACCACACAGGACCAGTTGTTCAATCCCTTGTTGATCCAAGTACTCTTTTAATCCTGTCTCTTTAAATATGCTATTGTATCGCTTCTGAAATACCTTTTCATTCTCTTGTCTTTTCAACAGAGGAGATAATTGCCAATCTTCCGAAGTTAAAGCCTCTGGCGTTTCAATATGCTGCATGTAGATGATTTCAATCTGCTGTTTTCTAGCCTGATCTTGCAAATAAGCGATCTTCTCTAAGAGCTTTTCTGTCTCAAAACCTGTTTCCACTAGGATATTTTGTACATCAATAATGATAAAAGCTGTCTTCACTCACTGCTCCTCTTTCAAATACTTCACAAAGGCGTTATAGGTTTCAAGGGTTTGGGGATAAATGGGCAATCCTTGGTGGGCTAGGTGTTCGACCGTGCGAGCCGTCTCATAGGCCACGGCACGATCCAAAGAGACTTGGGCGATATCACGTGCTTGATCTACCCCTGGAAAGGTCCGGTTGTGCTCAATGTAATCAGCCACATAGACAATCTTGTCTAAGGTCGACATCTGTCCACTCCCCACGGTGTGGATCTCAATACTGCGAAGAATGGCTGGATCTGTCAGTCCGAGGTCTTCTTGGATCTTGTAAATCCCGACCATCCCATGCCAGACATTGTTGCCCCAGTTTTTTAATGCTGGATCCAGCTCATAGCGATCGATCAAGTCCAGAAATTCCTGATCTGATAATTTCTTGGCGTAGTCATGTAACAAACCTGCTAGACCAGCCTGCTCTTCATCAGCCCCATAGCGTTTGGCCAAGTCACGCGCAGCCTTCTCAACTCCTAAACAGTGAGTAAGCCGCTTTTCTGGCAGGATTTGGCGCATTTTTTCAAGCAAGACCTCACGAGAAAAGCCTAGATAGTTTTCATAGGTCATTGATACAATCCTTCTTTCTTGATGTAGTCCAAGACTGGTTTTGGCAACATAAAATTCGGCGTCCGGCCTTTGGCTACAAAATCACGCACCATACTAGAGGAGATGTCCATTAGAGGAACATCCACCCAGATCACCGGATAAGAAGTCCCCGCCTTATAGCGTGGTCGCTGTACTCCGACAAATTGCACAATCTCCACCAATTCATCGATGCGGTGCCATTTTGGTAAATAATCCACCATATCTGCACCAATGATGAAGTAATAATCTGTGTCTGGATCCCGTTCATTGAGCAAGAGCATGGTGTCGTAGGTATAGGAAACCCCTTTCCGCTCGAGTTCAATCGTCTCGATCTCCAGACCTTCAATGCCTTCAATGGCTAATTCCAGCATCTTAAGGCGATGGTGCTCTGCAATCGTCCCCTTGGTATCGACATGCGGTGGTTCATATTCAGGCATCAAGAGCACCTTATCTAACCCTAATTGTTGGCGCACTTGATCCGCAACAACCAAATGGGCATTGTGGACCGGATTGAAATTCCCCCCCAAAATACCAACTTGTTTGCGTTTCTTGTCTTTGATCTCTGGCTCTAACTCTACCTTGGTAAAGGGAGTCAATAGTTCAATTGCCATAGGTTTGCTCTCCTCGATGTCTTAAATTTCTTTTACCTTCGCTGAAATTTTACGATTTTCTTTTTTGCTTGATTGTTTGAACAAGATGAGAATGCGTCCAATTTTTTGAACCGTATCCACACCAATTTCTTCTTCCAAGATTTCTGCTACTTCATGGATATTCTCATCCGTATTTTGAAGAAGGGTCACCTTGATCAATTCGCGCGCATCAAGCGCTTGGCGCACACTGGTTTTGATTTGGTCATTGAGCCCGTTTTTCCCGATTTGGATAATGGGTTTGAGGCTGTGGGCTTGGCTGTTGAGGAAAGCCCGTTGTTTAGATGTTAATGTCATATTTTTACTTCCTTTTTTTGATCGTTATTTTAAGTGGTGGGGACGGCCGGAACTAATTTTTCAAATATCTCATCTTTGAAAAATGGATTTCCTCACCTCAAAATGGAGCCTTGGTCTCCATTTTGCCCTTGCCAATCTCACGATTGGCAACTACACCACGGCAATAACGATCTCTTTATGAGCTCACTTTGTTCGCTCTTCAGATATATTTTTTCCTGTTTTTTAAATGATAGCTTTGCGGGTAACGACGGCGACGCCTTCTGGTGCCCAGACGGCTACTTTGGCTTCTCCATTGACGCGGATCCAACCGAGTCCTGAGATGACCAGGTCTGTCTTATCCTTGATGGTAAACTCATGAGAAACCAAGGGTGGGAATTCTTCTTTTTCCTTGCTATTAGGTGGAGTTAATAAGCCACCGACATGCTTGTCATAAAAGGCAGTCGCTCCTTCGAGTTTGGTTCGGTGAAGCTTGAGTTCGTTGTCAAAGAAGGCGGTGAAACCTTGCTTTTCTCCCTTAATAAAGTCAAAACGTCCCAAGCCACCCAAGAAGAGGGTTTGCTCTGGATTGAGCTGATAGGTCTTGGGCTTGATTTCCTTTTTAGGGCTGACATACTTGAGGTTTTTCGCCGTCAAGTAGTGAGCCATCTGGTGGCGATGGATAATCCCTGGTGTATCGTAGATGTAGGACCCATCGTCCAGTGGTATTTCGATCTTGTCCAGTGTCGTCCCTGGGAAGCGAGAGGTCGTGATGATATCCTTATCCCCAGTGATTTCTTGGATGATCGCATTGATGAGGGTTGATTTTCCAACGTTGGTCACACCCACCACATAGACGTCACGGCCTTTGCGGTACTGCTCGATCTTTTCCATCAAGTCCTTGATCGCGCTCTTGTTTTGAGCAGAGGTGAGGACCACATCGACAGGACGCATGCCTTCTTCGTGAGCCCGCTCCATCAACCAATGGGTCACCTTGCTGTCCTTGACAGACTTGGGCAAGATATCTTTTTTGTTCCCGACCAAGAGGACATCATTTCCTGCTACAAAGCGTGGTAAGCCAGGAATGACGGAGCCATTAAAGTCAAAAATATCGACTACATTGACCACGAGTGCGTCACTATCCCCTACTTCGTGAAGGAGTTTTAGGAAATCATCATCTGTCAGATGCACATCTGTGATTTCATTGTAGTGACGTAGACGGAAACAACGTTGGCAATAGACTTCGCCTGTTTCCAAGCCCTTTTCAAGAGCTGATTGGGGAGTATAGCCTAGCCCCTCTTTGTTTTCTGTCTGAATGGGGGCTCCACAGCCAATACAGAATAATTCTTCCATTCTTAAATTCCTTTTTTGTATACAATCGGACCATATTTCTCGGCCATTTGCTTCATGACTCGGCGTTCACGCGCCCGGTTGATCTGCGTCTTGATCGAGTCATGCTCGACCAAAGGCTTGACCAAAATCGAACGAATGCCTGCACGATGGGCAGCCCGGATATCCGTCATCAGTTGATCCCCGACCATGACCACTTCATTTTTTTCATAGTGGAAACGTTTGAGGGCACGATCAATCCCAAAGGTAAAGGGCTTGAGCGACCAGGCTTCATAGTCAATATCAAATTTCTCAACAGCGCGCTTAACCCGTTTGGGACTATTATTAGACACCACGATAACCCGAATCCCTCCATCACGAAGGTCATGCAACCACTGGCGCATCTCAGGGGTACCATCCGGATTATTCCAAGCAATCAGGGTATTATCCAAATCCACAAGGACCGCCTTGATACCCTGTTTTTTCAAGTCTGCAACGGTGAGATCATAAGCTGCTTCCACCGCAAAATCTGGTTTGTAATTTTCGATTGACACGTTTTTCTCCATTTTTTATACTCCTTTCATTGTAGCATAAAAAGGCCCATTTTGCACCCGCTTCACGACTAAAACAGCGACAGACTCCAATCAGGTCGCTTTCACTACTCAAAAAATAGACAAAATACTTACAAAGTTCCAAAAACATGGTATAGTAGAAGAAAAAGAACTCGGAATTTTTTATGAAACAAACAAGCTTAAAAGAGGTCTCACCTCTTCTCCAGCGCATCATCAATTGGTCATCCATCATTGGGGCCCTCGCAACCCTTGCATTCTGTATCTGGGCCTACTTTTCTGGAATCCTTCAATCCAAAGAAACCTTGTCAGCTTTTATTTTGCAAGCCGGAATCTTCGGGCCACCGCTCTTTATCTTTCTTCAGATCCTTCAAACAGTGGTCCCTATTATTCCTGGCGCCCTGACATCTGTCGCTGGTGTCTTTATCTATGGCCATATTATCGGGACCATTTACAATTACATCGGAATTGTCATTGGCTGTGCCATTATCTTTCACCTTGCGAGAATGTACGGGCCTAAGTTCGTCCAATCCATGGTCAGTCAGAAGACTTACGACAAGTATATTAACTGGCTCAATGAAGGCAAGCGGTTCGATCGCTTCTTTATCTTCATGATGATCTGGCCAGTTAGTCCTGCCGACTTCATCTGTATGCTGGCAGGTCTGACCAATATGACCTTCAAACGCTACATGACTATCATCATCCTCTGCAAACCTATCACCCTTGTCATCTACACCTATGGCCTGACCTATATCATCGATTATTTCTGGCAAATGGTCTAAAGCATAACACCACTTCCTAATTGACTAGGAGGTGGTGTTTTTGTAGTTCTATGAATAGTCTGTTACTCTCTATTTCGCAACCCAACCAATCGCATCTGCAGGAGGATTGTCCACATCAATCCAGATGAAATCAATGCCGATTTCACCGTTTTTGTATTTGGAAAGACGAATACCATTGATTTCTAGCTGAGACAGTTTCTTACCCGTTAAGATCTCTCTATCTTTTAGCTGAAAGACCCCACGAAGAATCCAATTACCAAGAATTTCTTGCTTATCAGTTGATTGAATGGCCTTCCCAGCTTCTTGGTTGATATAGGCCGTAATCACATCACCTGATGATAAAAATCGTAGTTTAAAGGTCCGTTCTTCTTTTTGGAGCACAAGTTTACTTGTATCTGGCTCAAACCTTCCAATATCTTTACCAAAAAAGTCCGGACGCTCCTCATGAAAATGTTTGGAGTCTGGAAGAGGAATATACACTTCACTGACTGGACGATACACCAGCTGTTCAATTTCTTTGATTAGTTTTTCATTCCCCGTCTCGTGTACAAAGCGAATCAAGTCCTCGCGAATAGATTTCATCTGGGCTTTTTCTTCCTTGGTAGACCATTTTTTCAAGAGGATTTCTTCTAAAGAAAAAGTCACAAAAGCTAGTTCTTCTGGAGCCAGACTGTCTTTAAATTTTTCCTGAATCTTTAAAATCCGTGGCAAGCGGTCCTTCTTGGCCAACTTTGATCCACCATTAAAGGCATTAAAGCCAGAATTTTCTTCTACATTTCCATGCTTGTCTGTGATCACCCAAGAAACGGTTTCAAGAATTTCCGAATCACTTTTTTCTGAGGTCAATAAGTGAAGGTGTTCAAAAAGATAAAAGGGATCCTCGACATAATTCACATCCCAAGTATCAACCACAATCTCCCTATTCCTAAAGGTCATATGGAGCTGACTATCTGCAGCCGTGTATTTGTAGTCATGCTGGCCGTCCGTAAAACGGAAATTTGTCGGATTGTTCTTGGTTGTTGATCCTAAAATTTTGAGATGGTCCAGATCAACGGGCAAATAAGTCGTCTCTCCTACATGGATCTGAGGCTTGTGTCCCTTCGAGGTCGGCATCAAGACATGATAGACGGCTTCTACATGACCAGCATCAGAATGAAATCCTTTTATGAGTGCTTTAGATGATTCAATCCGTTGATTTCGCAAGGTCGCAATCTCACGGGCCAGTTTTTCATAGCGGGCATCATTTTCTTTATCAGCTGTTTCCTTGTCCGGTGAAATATCAGCATGAAATCGAATTTCACTCAACAACTCATTCCAAGACTGTGAATCTTTCTTGAACTGAGCAATTTTTTGATCCCCTGAGTCCAAACCAAAGGATTTAATCCCAACCAAATATTTATGTTGCTCGTCAACGACCAGCGAAGCATCATAAGAGGTGTTGGCAATATCCTCCCCAACCGCATGAAAAGCTTTTTGGAAAACAGTCTCTTGGAATTTTGAATTGACAATCGGAGCAACGTAGTTTTCTCGATCATTAGAATCTTCGGCTTCTGCCTTTTGAGAAAAGGCCTCACTCAGACTAGCAAAATTGGTAATGAGCGTCTTGTATTTTTCCTTTTGTTCTTGTTTTAGGTGTTCCCACATCATTCAATCCTCACTTCTTATTTAAGTATATCAAAAGAAGACTAGTTTTTCACTAGTCCCCTTACTTATATAATTCGTTAAATAATGCTGTAAAACTCTAAATTCCCACGTTTTTTTACCAATCTGAAATAATCTTCGTCGGATAAAATCGCAAGCCCATCCTCATAGGAAGCAATCTTCTTCTCTGCTTCCTCATAAGTAGAGACAAAATCTTTCACATAAGACTGGCCTTCAAACTGACCATTCATCTTGGTGTAGATGATGGCAAATTTTCCTGAGCGATCCAGTTGAGACGGCCCTTGACTTTCATTCAAAGCTTTGGCAACATTTTCCGCGATACGTTTAATCACGGGAACAACTACGCTATTTCCAGCTTGTTTGTAGAGCTGACCATTGGAAACCCCTTCTGGGATTTTAAAGGACTTAGGATACCCTTGGACATTAAAGGTTTCTTTGGGAGTCAACTTCCGAATCTCGCCACTATCTGTCAAAATCAATGGAACGTTATGTCCACCTGTTCCCATATTGGCTGTCAAGGTAGGTACGACACCGTTTTTGTTTTCACGGACATATTGGCGACGCCATTGGTAGACCGTATCTTGACTAGTCACTTCAAACTTCAACTGATCGTAGAAATTCTGCTTGCCTTCACGATAGTAGTAAATCTCATCAAGCTTATCGCCGAAGTTAATGACGTCTTGAAGAGAAGTCGTGAGCTTGATTTCCTCTGGAAATTCAAACAAGTCATAAGCTTCCTTTGTATCAAAACCGACAATGTAAATACGCTCACGGTTTTGTGGGATATTTCCATAGTCTTTCCCGTTGAGAACCTTCCACTTGATGAAGTAGTTGTTCTCGGTCAAGGCTTCACGAATAACTTTGAAGGTATTGCCATGGTCATGACCGACCATGTTCTTGACGTTTTCGATGAAGATGGCACGAGGTTTACGCCCCTCAATCATGCGAAGCAACTCAAAGAAAAGATCGCCACGATCATCATCAAAGCCCTTGCGGTAACCCGCAATGCTAAAGGCCTGACAAGGGAAACCTCCCATAATCACATCCACGCGCTCAGCCGGAATATCCTCTGGCTGAACATCGTGAATATCGCGATCATCCAAATAGGTATCTGGATGGTTTAACTGATAAGTCTGACGCGCATACTTATCAAACTCATTGGCATACACCACTCTGAACTCGTTGGTCTGTTCAAATCCCAACTCAATTCCCCCAACACCTGAGAAGAAAGCTGCAATATTGTACTTCTCAGATCGGTTCGAACTTACAGAATTTGTCATGTAGTAACCTGCTTTCTAAAAATATATAACTAAATAGTATAACAGCTTATATAAAAACAACATTATGAAATTCTTCTACCAACACAACCCCAAGTAAAAATTTCTTTTCCAATGGCGGTCCATTTTGAATCGACAAATGTATCTTTTACAAAGTTTTCAAATATGAAAATTAAATCATCACAGTTCCCTAAACTCTTATCAGGAAGGTATCCAATGACTTTTTTCAATAAATCACATCGACTAATAATAACTTTTGAAATATATAAACTTTTTAAAGTTTCACTTACTTTAAATGATTCAACACAATCTTTCCAACAAGCATTATATTCATCAGTATATGTTTTATTGGCTTGGTAGATACCCTTTTTCATATCAAAGTAAAAATACAAATTTGATCTTTCCTCATACAATCTATTTAAAAACTTTATAGTATTTTGTGCATTAATTTCTCTACTATCATATATTTCTTCAATGAGTTTTAACGGAATTAAGTTCTCGGCTTCATGGACACCCTGCTCAGCTAATGAAATACATTCAAAAAACTTTCTATCTTTTGAGTCTATTATCTCTAGTACAGCTTTTAACGTTCCACCTATTGTATCCCCGGGATATTTTTGGTCGCCATCAAATATACCGAGTAATAATCTATTTTCTTGCTTAATTAACCCATCAAGAATAGTAGCAGAATTTTGTCCACCTCCGGGGACTATATCAAACGAAAGGTGATAATTAATTCTATTTTTAGAGGCAAAATACAATCCAATATAGTGATAAAAATCAAAGTCGGTCGAATCTTCAACTAAAAGTTGTGTTTTCGATGAAAACTCATTTTTAAGAATATCTGATACTGTAATAATATGACAATTATCACATTCGATACTATTATTAGCAACAATTGTATAGTATCTACTTACAACTTTTTTTAATTCTTTTGTTTCGTGACTTTTTCTTCTTAGATAAGCAAATAACCTCTGAGCATTAACCTCAAGAAGTGTACAGTTTTTTAAGTAATCTAGCACATCACGATCTGCAATAATTACGTTTAATCCCTTTCTCCTATTTGTCGCTAAACTATTTAGCATAGAACATACGTCTGGATCTTCCTCTGCTAATAATTGCAGACAACTTTTATGAATTTCAAATATCATTTTAGAGATAATTCCCCTCATCAAAGAATCCAATAGGCCAGTTTTTAAGAAATCCTTCCTTATCATATGATGCGGACTCAACGATTGTTTCCATTTTCCCATTCCTCTTTGAAAAAATTTGTATGTTTACATCTTTGTTTCCTATTTTTTTATTGTAGATTAAGTCTCCAATTTTGTTAATAATTGTTTCACTGTGAGTTTCAATAATAAATCGGAAATTATGATTAGCCAAACTACATATCGCTGAAATCAGCTTACTTTGTAGTTTTGGATGTAAATGAAGCTCTGGCTGTTCAATAATAATTGTAGTAGGGTATCTCAATAAATATAATCTTTTCTTCGGATTATTAGCAATAAACCAAAGTTGAGTTACAATTGGAAGGATTTGACTATAGCCAAATCCAGTATCAGACAGGTTATAACGGTTTTGATCACCACTTTTTCTAATATAAATAGACACATATCCTTTATTAATACCATCGTAACCTATTACATCTTTTTCTACTTGGAAGCCTAAAAATACATTTGTCCATTTCTGAAATTGTTGAAACATTTCATTATCAAGATTATACAAAAAGTCAACAAGATTCCCACCACTAGAGTCTACTTCTTCAATTGATAAATTTCTTAGCCTATAATATCTTTCAGCAGTAGCTCTAATAGGAGCAATATAAACAGACTTATTAAAATAGGACGTGATATAGTTATCAGAAATCTTCAGAATTATCTCCAAAAATTTAATCAGTAGTATATCTTTATAAATTATTAACTCGTTTTTTGATAATTCCTTAACATTTATAATTTCAAACTCGTCATTATCATGGTTTACTTTAAATAACTTTTCCAAATCTCTTTTTATAATATCATGATATTCCCAAAAGGTCGGTATATCATCACTGTTTATTTCATTAATTATGTCTCCTAATTCTTTTTCGAGAATCTCTTCTGAATCAAGTAAATTATTTAGTTGAAAAACACTATCTAATCTATGTATATATCCATTATCTGAAGTAAGTAATCCATATTCTCTATCACCTATATTTATTTTCTTACTTTGCACATCAATCGTTATGTCTTCACCCAATATAGAAATAGTTACTCTTGAAATTCTCTCTAATTCATTACTTTTATTTTTTTCTAAACAAATTGAAATAGTTGTTTTGTTGAATTTAGGTACTTTTTCAAAAAAGGATCGTTTGTTTAATTTGTAAAAACGAGCGTATTTTATTATTTCGTTCTTAGAAACGTCAAATGAAAATGAAAATTCCATTTTATCGTGTCCCTTTTGATTATTAACCGCTGTGTCAAAATCACCAAAATCTACGTCGTTTTGATCATAACCACTCCAAAACAAAACACCTCGAATCTTTCTATTAATAGTTTGTTTTAATAAAGGAAAAAAACGTAGAAAAGTACTTTTACCCGAGCTATTAGACCCCAAAATAATATTTAATGGTTTAATTTCAATATCCCCAGTATCTACAAGGCTTCTTAAATTCTTAAGTCTAATCGAATCCATATATCCGCTCCACTTCTTTTGTTCAGTTATAGAAATTAAATCACTTCCACACTACTTAACCAACTTCTTCATCTCATCAATACGTGCAACAGTCGCATCGTACTTCGCTTGGTAGTCGGCTTGTTTGTCGCGTTCTTTTTGGACGACTTCTGGTTTGGCATTGGCTACGAAGCGTTCGTTAGAGAGCTTCTTACCAACCATGTCGAGTTCTTTTTGCCATTTGGCTAATTCTTTTTCAAGACGAGCCAATTCTTCTTCGACATTGAGAAGGTCAGCGAGTGGCAAGTAGATTTCTGCGCCTGTGATAATGCTTGACATAACCAAGTCAGGTACTTTGACATCTGCTGCAATTTCCAAGTGTTCTGGGTTTGTGAAGCGTTTGATGTAGTTGACGTTATCATTGAAGAAGGCATCAAGCTTGCTGTCGCTTGTCTTAATCAAGATAGTGATTGGCTTGCTTGGCGCTACGTTCACTTCTGCACGTGAGTTACGAACAGAGCGAATCACATCTTTAAGAGCTTCAACGCCGGCTGCTGCTTCTTCGTTTTCAAACTCTGGACGAACCACTGGGTATTCCGCAGTCACGATCGTTCCTTCAGAGATTTGGCCATAGATTTCTTCAGTCACAAATGGCATGATTGGATGAAGGAGACGCAAGATTTGATCCAAGGTGTAAAGAAGGACAGAACGAGTGATGACTTTTTCGGCCTCATTATCACTATAAAGCACTTCCTTAGTCAACTCAACATACCAGTCCGCAAACTCATCCCAGATGAAGTTGTAGAGGATGTGACCAGCCACACCGAATTCAAACTTGTCAAAGTTTTCAGTGACCTTACCGATCGTTTCATTGAGGTTGTGGAGAATCCAGCGGTCTGTCACGTTACCTGCTTGACCAGCAGCCACTTTAGCCACATTTTCACGAGCCACATCCAAGGTCAACCCTTCATTGTTCATAAGGATATAGCGAGAGATGTTCCAGATCTTGTTAATGAAGTTCCATGACGCATCCATTTTCTCGTAAGAGAAACGCACGTCTTGCCCTGGTGCAGAACCGTTTGAAAGGAACCAACGAAGGGCATCGGCACCGTATTTCTCGATAACATCCATTGGGTCAATCCCGTTACCGAGTGACTTAGACATCTTGCGTCCTTGCTCGTCACGAATGAGACCGTGAATCAGAACGTTTTGGAATGGCTGACGGCCTGTGAATTCCAATGATTGGAAGATCATACGAGATACCCAGAAGAAGATGATGTCGTATCCTGTTACCAAGGTTGATGTAGGGAAGTAACGTTTGAAGTCTTCTGAGTCGACATCCGGCCAGCCCATAGTTGAGAATGGCCAAAGGGCTGAACTAAACCAAGTATCCAAGACATCTTCATCTTGTTTCCATCCGTCACCTTCTGGCGCTTCTTCGCCAACGTATATTTCACCCTCAGCATTATACCATGCAGGGATTTGGTGACCCCACCAGAGCTGACGTGAGATTACCCAATCATGAACATTTTCCATCCATTGAAGGAAGGTATCGTTGAAACGAGGTGGGTAGAATTCTACCTTATCGTCTGTGTCTTGGTTAGCAATGGCATTCTTAGCTAATTGATCCATCTTCACGAACCATTGCGTAGACAAGCGTGGCTCAACCATAACTCCTGTACGCTCTGAGTGACCAACTGAGTGGGTCATCTTCTCAATCTTAACAAGGGCACCAATTTCTTCTAACTTCTTGATAACAGCCTTACGAGCTTCAAAGCGGTCCATGCCGTTGAATTCGCCAGCCAATTCATTCATGGTACCATCATCGTTCATAACGTTGACTTGCGGAAGATTATGACGTTGACCAACCAAGAAGTCATTAGGGTCATGGGCAGGAGTGATCTTCACCACACCAGTACCAAATTCAGGGTCTGCGTGTTCGTCCCCTACGATTGGGATTGGCTTGTTCAAGATTGGCAAGATAACATTTTGACCAATCAAATCTTTATAACGGTCATCATTTGGGTTAACCGCTACAGCAGTATCCCCAAACATAGTCTCAGGACGAGTTGTTGCTACTTCAAGAGCACGTGAACCGTCTTCCAACATGTAGTTCATGTGGTAGAAGGCACCTTCGACATCCTTGTGAATCACCTCGATATCAGAAAGGGCTGTACGGGCTTTTGGATCCCAGTTGATGATAAATTCACCACGGTAGATCCAGCCCTTCTTGTAGAGCTCTACAAAGACCTTACGAACGGCTTTTGACAACCCTTCATCAAGGGTAAAACGCTCACGAGAATAGTCTACAGAGAGCCCCATCTTGCCCCATTGTTCCTTGATAGTAGTGGCATACTCGTCTTTCCATTCCCAAACTTTTTCAAGGAATTTTTCACGACCCAGGTCATAACGAGAGATGCCGTCCTCAGCCAAACGGGCTTCTACTTTAGCTTGAGTGGCAATCCCAGCATGGTCCATACCAGGAAGCCAAAGCGTATCAAAACCTTGCATGCGTTTTTGACGGATGATGATATCTTGCAAAGTTGTATCCCAAGCGTGACCAAGGTGAAGTTTACCAGTTACGTTTGGTGGTGGAATAACGATAGAATAAGGCTTAGCCTTTTGATCGCCAGAAGGCTTGAAAACATCTTCGTCAAGCCATTTTTGGTAACGACCAGCCTCAACCTCGGCTGGATTGTATTTAGGTGAAAGTTCTTTAGACATGTGTGTTCTCCTTTTATCTATGATAGCCCAAATCAGCGGGATTAGAATCTCCTGAAATTTTCCTAATTTCTCCCCCAGATTTTTCAAAATTATTACGTTGTTTAGTTACTTTTTCTATCAATTCAATAGTTTCATAATTTTTGATATTTTTCTTATTATACTGTCCTTTTGACCAATATTGAATCGCATTATTACTGTCTCCACAAATAACTTTTGCTTGAATCCGTTCCGCGATTTTCATAGCAAAGAATAGCGCTAATAATTCTCCATGATTATTTGTTAATCCTTCTTTTAAAATTGCTATGCCACTTTTATCATCAACACTTTCGACACCATAAGGGCTAGTACGATATTCTGATATATCTAAACTTAAAAGTAATGGAGCTTTTGATTCGTCCAAAACATTTACTTTAGTTTGTTCTCTATCGTTATTACCGTTATGACCAATCGTACTTGCATCAAAATAGATTATTTTTTCGTTCATTATCTACACCCCTAAATATCAATTCCAATTATATCTTTATCCTCCCACTCACTCTTCAGCAAGCCGTATCTCAAATCATCACAACGATTGCCTTGGGCATCTTTACGGTCACGGATACGAGCTTCAAGGGTGAAGCCAAGTTTCTCAGCGACTCGTTGACTTTGAAGGTTGTAACCAAAGCAAGACAATTCTATCTTGTGTAGGTTCAATTCTTTAAAAGCTAAATCAATCAAGGCACGTGCTGCTTCGGGCACATAGCCCCGGCCCCAATAGTCTGGGTGTAAGGTATAGCCAATCTCCAGCACATCGTCTTCGTGGCGATGGTTGAAGTCAACAGAGCCAATGATTCTATCGGTTCCTTTGACCACAATGCCGTAACCAGCTGGAAGATTTTCTTTTTGATTGCGATCGGGAAGGATATGCTCTAGATAATAGATCTCGTCTTCCAAGGTCTTGACGGGTGGAAAGCCTGCTGGGTAAGAGACTTCTGGAAGACTGGCGTAGGCATGGATGTCCTCAGCATCCGCCACTGTTCGGACTCGTAAGACCAGACGCTCCGTTTCGATTTTATCTGGCAACTCAGCTCTTGTCATTCTTCTTCCTCGCTTTCTTCATAAAGCTTCCCATGGGGTCGACTCGGTCGTCTAGATAACGATAAACGCGCTGATGGCCGTCCCCCATAAAGTAAGTCGGTGCAAAACGGTCATTTTTAAAATGTCCCTTGTCATCCAAGAGTTCTGGATCAACCAGACGGTCTATAATCTTGGCAAAGATATGGCAGATGCCATCTTCCTCGATAATTCGATCTACCTGGCAATCCAAAACGACTGGACAAGCTTCTAAAATCGGAGCTTGAGTCCGTTCAGAAATCTCGTAGTCCAGCCCTAGGTGTTTCAATTTCTCCCGATGGCTGATAAAGCCAGCCTGCTCCATCTCCAGCATAAAGTTTTCATCAGGGATGTTCACAGTGAACTGTTGGTAATGCTTAATCTGGTCAGCCGCATTTTCCTCAGCACCAACCCCGATGACCAGCCAATCTCCCAAGCTATAAGAGGAACTGCAGGTCGTGATATTATGCCCAAAGTTCTGGTCCTGATACCCCAAGATGAAAATCGGAAAGCCATAGTAGAGTTTACTAGTGTTAAAAGATTGTTTCATGACAAGCTCCTTCAGCCAGGGTTGCAAAAAGAAAAATCGCCCCTGTCATCAATCTGACAGGGACGAATGTGTTGATCCGCGGTACCACCCAAGTTCGGGCAAAGCCCGCATCTTTAATTTTCTTGTTTCACTTTTATGACGTCGTTAGCTCGTCTTGGCGTACTTGAGTACAGCCTGCAACTCGCCTCCTAGTCCTAAAAGGAAACAAAAAGGTCTTTATTCATTTTTTAATTTCATCCATTAGCAACCAGTTTTGACACATTTGTGGACTTCTCAGCACCGCCACTTTCTGTAAAATGTGGGATTCAAAACACCTCTAATAGGTTCATTTTATCAAGTTTTCCTGGAAATAGCAAGAAATCACAAAAGCGATTATTTAAATTTAACGCCTAGTTCTTTCAATTTCTTGATTGTAGCTGGGCCGATTCCTTTAAGGGCCAACAACTCTTTTTCTGTCCAGTTTGCGAAGTCCGCAACAGAGCGAATACCTTCATCATAGAATGTTTGCGCACGATCAAGTGCCACACCTTCCAAACTTGCAGCAAATTCTTCCACTGAAGAAGCCGCTTGTTTCACTTCTTTCGCCACTGCTTTTGTAGCTTTCTCAACCTTTTTAGGTGCTTCTTTCACAGCTGCAGTTACAGTTGCGACAGCTTTTTTCAAAAGATGTCTATTTTGATGTTTGTATTGTTTCGCACGGTTTACGTTCTTCTTTGCCATTTTTCCTCCTAAATTCAGTGATCAATTCCTAAGGCAACAAGGTTTCATCACTATCATTCCATTCAAAAATCCGTTGATGTCATTTCAACTTTTTTATTGTATCACAATCCCCTAAAAAATCAAGTCATTGCTCAATTTTCAGGTAAATCTAGCTAGTAAAACGCCTTCAATAAGGTGTTTTTAATATTTTCTTTCACCAAAGAGGCCATCTGGTAAATCATGAAATCCTTTTCCAGCATGGAAATTTTCAAACTTCCCTTGCAAGAACTGATAAGCGTCCAAACGGCTTTCATAGCGAATCATAGCGATTTTAGCTCGTTCATCCTGGTCTTCATCAAAAACTTTTTTACTTTCTTCAAGAGCCATTTCATTGATCATGACTTGGGTCTTGATCCACTCCTCAAACTCCTTCATAAACTCTGTTTCGTAACTCATCTTTATTCCATTCCTCTATAAAAATCCGTATCGATCTCCCGATAAGGTTGAATGTCCTGAACATATTCCAAGACGCCTTGAAAGTCTCCCGCTTCATCACGCACTGCTGCATAGGTGACATGGACAAATTTCCCACGCGATTCTGATTTGAACCACATTTCATACTTGTCTTTTTTCCCTTCACGAAGCCCCTGCATGATGGCTTTGACCTTCTCCAAATATTTCGGTGGGTGACACAGCTCAACATTGCGTCCTACCTGCGATGGCGTCCTCTTAAAAATCATTTCCTCAAAAGGCGCAGCATCATTGTAATATTGGAAAATATCATCCTTATTGACAAAGGTGATCTCCATTGGTAACTGGTTCAAGATTAAATTCGCTTGCTCCACCGATAAAAATCCATGGCCAAAAGCTTGTGGTTGCTTGCGGTCGAAGCTCTCTTCTTTTTTCTTAGGCGTGAAGGTAATCGTCAACTGCCCCTCAGGAGTCTCAATGACCTGACGGTGCTCATCTCCATTTGAAGAAGAAAGCGATTCAGTTGAACCTTCTGACTCTTCAGACGCTTCCTCTTTGAAGTCAACGCGTTTTGGCACCCACTTTTCACTCGGAAGGATAATGGCATAACCATAAGCATCACTTTCTTCTGCAATGGAGAGCCAGTCATCCTGGGTAAAGGACTCCAGCAAAATCATCAAGAGGATCGACTCTTCCTTGAAGATCATGCCCTCAAACTCTTGCGCAAAGGCTTCAAAGCGTTCCTTGACTTCAGAAATACTAGAATCCGGTAATTTCTTTGCCGCATCCAAAGTTTTAGCAAAGAGTTCCCGAATCTGGTCATCTACTCCCCACATCACTTTTGGTGGGGAATCATGACCATATTTTTCCATAATCGGAAACATCAACTCTTCCTTACGACGGTAATGCCGGTCAAATTGACCCACCAAGCCCAGCTGACGTAACAAGCCCTTATGAATCTCCTGAACCATCTCAGGATCCTCAGTCGTCTCATAATTGTCTAGCAAGCGACGTACCCGCATCATAGCGGCTCGAAGGGCTAAGTTCTCCTGTTTAAAGATTTGAACAGGATGCCCTGGGTGGTCAGTATCTGCTACTTCGACCCCTTGAACCGCATTCTTAAAGAGATTGGCATGGACATCACAAAGCTCCATAACATCTTCAAAAGTAACCCCTGCATCGGAGTTCATCAGTTCATGCTCCATAAGAGAGATCTCAATCGCAGAAACCCCTGCAAAGGTCGCATCAAAGCGCTCCTGAACCGACTCAGGGGAAGCTCCATGATGAAGCTCTAATAAGATATCTCTTAAGACGTGAATTCGTTCATCACTCATTAGTCTAGCCCCACTACTTCATAGCCATTAGCCTCTAGTGTTCGCACAATCTTCTCCATAGGCGTACCTTCTAATTTTGATCCTTGTTTCAAAGAAACCTTGCGCCCAACTGTATTGCGCATGATCGGATTAGCTAAGGGTTTAAAGCCCAACTCCACCAACAAATCCAATACTTCCGGATGTTGATCAATGACTTGAGCAACTGGAATCGATACATCAATAACATTGTCCATTTTTCTATTTCCTCTACTCATTCCCTTTATTTTCTCTTTGACGAGCCCGTTCTTCCCCCCACCAAAGAGGCATCAGTTCACCTAAAGTAATGGTCTTGCGACTTTCATAATCCACCATAAATTCTAGATGACGATTCTCTGCATCTAGCTCAAGGAGAAATTCGCGACAGGCCCCACAAGGCATCCCTGAACCTTCTCCATAAGGAGGTTTGTCTCGAAAAGCAATAATGCGCTTGACCTTAGTTTGTCCTGATTGTTGATACATATTGAAAAGGGCCGCTCGTTCGGCACATAAATGAAAGACGCCGCAAGTTCCTTCCATACAAAAGCCCGTAAAAATCTGACCATCTGCAGCCTCAACAGCAGCAACCACATGTCGAGCATAGACAAAATCTGAAACCTCTTGAGGCGCATAGAGAGCTTTCGCCTCAAGATAAAGTTTTTCCCAAATATCCATTCTTCTTTCACTTCTTCACTAATTTCACAACTGCTTCTGTCCGTGCAGTATGGGGGAACATGTCCACTGATTGAATGTATTCAACCTGATAAACCTTCGTCAAAGCCACTAGATCCCGTGCCAAAGTAGAGACATTACAAGAGACATAGACCATCTTTTCAGGTGCATAGTGCAACAAGGTCTCGATTAATTTTGTCCCCAAGCCCGTACGAGGTGGATCCACGATCACAGCATTAGCCCGATAGCCTTCTTGGTACCAGCGAGGAATGATCTCTTCTGCTGTACCAGCCTCATAGTGGGTATTCTCAAATCCCATCCATTTAGCATTGTATTTGGCATCTTCAATCGCTTCAGGAATAATATCCATCCCCCGAACACTTTTCACTCTATTAGCAAAAGCAAACCCAATCGTTCCAACCCCACAGTAGGCATCAATCAGGTGATCCTCTGGAGAAACATCTAGAGCCTTGACAGCCTCACTATACAATACTTCAGTTTGTTCCGGATTCAACTGGTAAAAGGCTCGAGGAGACAGGGAGAATTCATAATCCAAAACACCTTCCAAAATGGCCTCTTCTCCCCAAATAATCTGCGTTTGTTCCCCATAGATCTCACTGGAACGAGACGTATTTTTATTAACGGCAACTGTGACAATCTCAGGGTGTTTCGTGACCAAGTCTTGCACCAAATTATTTATGTTAATCTGACGACTAGTGACCACAATGATCTGAACTTGACCAGACTTCCGCGCCCGTCGAACCATCATGGTTCTGACACCCAGTTCTTTACGCTCATCAGCAATCGGAATCTGATAATAGGTCAATAAATCCGCTAGATCATTGGCAATAGCTTGAATAACCGGATCTTGAACCAAACAATCTTTTAATTCAACTAAATAATGTGAATTTTGAGCATAGAGTCCTGCCTTCACCTGGCCCTTGAATTTCCTTGTTTGAAATTGCAATTTTGCCCGATAGTAAAGCGGTTCCTGCATTCCGATTGTCGGCCGAATATCATACTGTTCAAATCCTTCAGGTGAGAACTTTTTCAAGGCCTGTTGCAATAAATCTGTCTTAAACTCCAGCTGCTTGTCATACTTCAAATGCATGATTTGACAGCCACCACAGGTCTCATAGATATCACACATGGGCGTCACACGAAACTTAGACGCCTTATTCACAGATAGGAGTTTGGCTTCCGCAAAATTTTTCTTAACACTTGTAATTTGACAGAAGATATCTTCTCCCTTCAAAGCACCTGGCACAAAGACAAGTGTTTTTTTATAAAAGCCAATCCCTTCTCCGTTAATTCCCATTCGTTTAATTTTCAAAGGAATTTTTTGTTTTACTTTAACGTTCATATCCCTATCTTAACACATTTTTCGGTATAATAAAAACATGAAAATTACAAAACTAGAAAAGAAAAAAAGACTCTACCTCCTAGAATTAGACAATGATCAAAAACTTTATATTACAGAAGACACCATCGTCAAATATTTCCTTTCCAAAGATAAAGAAATCAGTGAAGAAGAACTAAAAGAAATCCAAGAGTTTGCTCAATACTCCTATGGTAAAAACCTGGCCCTTTACCATCTTTCTTTTAAAGCTCGAACAACAAAAGAAGTCCGAGACTACCTGACAAAATATGAGATTGATAGTGGCATTATTGATAAAGTGGTCCAACACCTAAAAGAAGACAAGTGGTTAGATGATCGTCAATATGCAAGAAACCTGATAGAGGCCAACCTTCTCAGTGGCGATAAGGGCCCTGCCTTATTACAACAAAAAATTCAACAAAAAGGGATCCCAAAATCTGTCCTTCAAGAAACTCTTGCAGACTATGATTTTTCAGAAGTGATCGACCGTACCGCAATAAAACTCCTAAAAAAATACCAAGGAAAATATCCGTTAAAAGCCATTGAAACGAAAATTATCCAAACACTCATTTCAAAAGGTTTTGCTTACAATCAAGCAAAGATAGCATTCCAAAATCTCGAGCTCGAAACAGATGAAGAAACAACCAATGAGCTCATTCTAAAAGAGTTAGAAAAACAATACCGTAAATACAGTAAAAAATATGAAGGCTATGACCTCAAACAACGCTTAACTCAAGCACTGGCCAGAAAGGGATACGATTATAGTGATATAACGTCAGCTATTAGAGAATACTTAGATTCATAAACCAAATTGAAAATTAAATAGAAAAATAAGAAAAAATTTGAAAAAATATGATACAATATAGAGGATATACTTAGATTGTAGAAAGTTGGTAAGTTATGAAACTACCTAAAGAAGGCGACTTTATTACAATTCAAAGTTATAAACATGATGGCAGTTTACACCGTACATGGCGTGACACCATGGTATTAAAGATAACCGAAAATGCAATTATTGGAGTAAATGATCATACACTTGTGACTGAAAGTGATGGTAGACGTTGGATTACACGTGAACCAGCGATCGTATATTTCCATAAAAAATATTGGTTTAACATCATCGCCATGATCCGTGACAATGGTGTGTCTTACTACTGTAACCTAGCAAGTCCTTTTCACATTGATCAAGAAGCCTTAAAATATATCGACTATGATCTCGATGTCAAGGTCTTTACCAATGGTGAAAAAAAATTGTTAGATGTTGAAGAATACGAGCAGCATAAAGAAAAAATGCACTATTCAGATGACATCGACTTTATTTTAAAAGAAAATGTTAAGGTTCTAGTAGATTGGATAAACCAAAACAAAGGTCCCTTTTCTGAGGAATATATCAAAATTTGGTATAACCGTTATGTTGAACTGCGAAATAAATAAAGTTGGAAAGAGCGCAAGCTCTTTTTTCTTGTAAATTAATAAAAAATAACTACAAAAAAAGTCTAATGACAACCATTAGACTTTTTCGATACACTATCGGGAAGACAGGATTCGAACCTGCGACACCTTGGTCCCAAACCAAGTACTCTACCAAGCTGAGCTACTTCCCGATCTAAAGCTACCGCTTTATGCACCCTAGAGGAGTCGAACCTCTAACCGCCTGATTCGTAGTCAGGTACTCTATCCAGTTGAGCTAAGGGTGCTCGTTCCTATTCAATTATTACATAGCCTTGCGACTATGCACCCTAGAGGAGTCGAACCTCTAAC
>NZ_KV813661.1:23800-109742 GCF_001813675.1 Streptococcus sp. HMSC078D09 | reverse complement strand
AATCAAACTCTTCGAGTTACTGATTTCTGTTTTGCTCCCTATATTGCCCAATCTCCGTTGCGGAAGACTGGGACGCGGGTGCCGTCTTCTCGGATGCCGTCAATATCCATTTGGCTTGAGCCGATCATGAAGTCGACGTGGACGTCTGAGCGGTTGAGGCCGGCTGCTTCGAGTTCTTCTTCTGTAAACTCTGCACCACCTTCTACGCTGGTAGCATAGGCTGCTCCGATGGCCAAGTGGTTAGAGGCGTTTTCATCAAAGAGGGTATTAAAGAAGGTAATACCTGATTGGGAAATTGGGCTTGGATCTGGTACGAGGGCACATTCACCCAAGGCACGCGCTCCCTTGTTTTTGAAGACCAAATCTTTCATGACTTGATCGCCTTTTTCTGCTGTGATATCTACGATTTCTCCATTTTCAAAGGTCACTTTGATGCCTTCGATGATGTTTCCGTTGTAGCTAAGCGGTTTTGTAGAAGTTACATAACCTTCAGCACGGCGGAAGTCAGGAGCTGTGAAGACCTCTTCTGTCGGCATGTTTGGCAAGAAGCTTTCACCTTGAGCATTGATGGCTCCGGCAGATTCCCAGACATGGTTTTTCGGCAAGCCAAGAGTCAAGTCTGTTCCTGGTGCTGTGTAGTGAAGGGCTGAGAATTGTTCCTTATTCAGTGTATCTGCCTTGCTCTTGAGAATAGCTGCATGCTCTTCCCAAGCCTTGACTGGATCTTCCTCATACACTCGGCAGGTCTTGAAGATTTGATCCCATAGGAGATCCACTGCTTCTTCATCACTCGCCGCATTTGGGAAGACCTTTTTCGCCCACTCTAAACCTGCTGCTGCAGCAACGGTCCAGCTGACCTTGTTGGATTGAGTAGCGATGCGCATTGGTTTCATGGCCATGCCCAAAGCCTTAGCAGAAGCAGAAAGCTTCTCTGCATCAACGCCGTTTAAAGCACCTGGATCAGAGGAACGCACACCCAAGCGACTGGCCTTGTGTTCCAAGAGGTAGTTCATCTCTGCAATCTTGTAGTCAGGCACGTTGTCCAAGCGATCCATCGGTGCATGGAGGAATTTTTCCCGGGTAGTAAAATCATCTGCCCATTGGATGATCACTTCATGCGCCCCCAAGGCATAGGCCTCCTTCACAATCAAGTGGGCCAATTCTCTTTGTTCCACATCGATGTTCAAAGCCAAGGTATGGCCTGGTTGCACGTTGATGCCGTTCGCCACCAACAATTTAGCGTATTTTTCGAGGTTTTCTTTAAAATTTGGTAAAACCATTGTTTTCTCCTTCATAAGTGAATGATCTCTTCTTAGTATACCATAAGTCCATGTAGAATTCTTTTAGAACGTAAACGACCTTTTTTAATATAAGATAGGTTAAGTGATTCTGAAAAGAAATAAAAATGAGTCCTTTTTAGAACAAATCAAGAAATACCGAAACTTTCCGCTGTGAGAAAAGTGCCTGAAACAATAACGTTTCAGGCACTCGGAATTATTGAGACCTTAGGCTCAATAATTAGTCATGGAACTTCGTAGAAGTTCGCTGACGTCCGTACTCACCTAAGGAAAGTTTCTAAGAAGACTTTGTCTTCAACTGAAAGGATTCCGCTCCTACAGAATCCTTTTTCTTGTTCCTTCTAGCTTAAGGAAGAACATAGCCTTGATCATCTACCGTATGGGGATGTTCAGTATTGCCATTCTCCCTCAAGGCTTCCAAATCTTGATCCAAAATCGAATTGTAATCCGTACTACCTTCACGGGTTACTCGCGTCGATACTTGGCGCAAGAGTTTTTCATTAAGATTGCGGACCCAGCGACCATTACTATGGTCATTAGCACGCATATAATTTTCTCTGACGATCTCTCCATAAAGAGCTTCATTGACTTGGTAGCCTTGCTTGCGCAATCCCAACAGACCGATCTCGACAATCTCATCTGGACTATAGTCTTCAAAGTCAAATGTAGTCGGGATCCGGCTTTGCAGACCTGAATTGACCTGCAAGAAGTCGTGCATCTCTTTCGTGTATCCGGCAAAGATAATCACGATATCACGGCGGTGGTCCTCCATAAATTTGAGGATTTCATCCAAAGCTTCCTTCCCAAAATCATCATTTGAACCGGTAAAGAGCGTATAGGCCTCATCGATAAAGAGGACACCACCTAGCGCGCTTTCTAGGACTTCGCGCGTCTTCAGGGCTGTTTGACCTTGGTAGCCTCCAACCAGATTGCTCCGAGAAACTTCGATGAATTTTTTCTGATTGATCACCCCTTTTTGGAAGAGGATATTGCCTAAAATGCGGGCAACAGTAGTCTTCCCTGTACCGGGATTTCCAAGAAAGAGGGAGTGCAAGGTCGTATCTTCGACGATGCCACCTTGTTCAGCCCGTTTTTGATTGAACTCAGCCATGGCCACGAATTGTTCCACTTGCTCTTTCACCTTGGCAATGCCAACTAAACGGTTGAGGGCAGCCATTCCATCTTCTTCCTTATCGGCTCCTGCTTGATACTTACCTTGGTTAAGGACAGCATCGATATCGCTATTGAGGATGGTCTCAATATCGTCAGAACCTTGGGCCACCACCCGATCTGCCATGGTCTTGGTCAATTGCTCATCCAGGTTCCGGATCCAGCGACCATTGCTCTTATCTAGCGAGCCATCATAAGCCCGCTTAACATGCCGCGCATAGTAATCCCGGTCTTCGAGTTTGTAGTCTCCTTTGCTTAAGATCATTTCACCTAGTTGGACAATCTCATCTCCTGTGAAATCTTCAAAGATGAAATTATTTGGTACCCGAGAACGGAGGCCTGGATTGGTCTTTAAGAACTCTTCCATTTCCTTGGTATAGCCGGCAAAGATGATCATGATATCATCGCGATTGTCCTCCATAAATTTGAGGATGGTATTGATCGCCTCGATCCCAAAGTCCGCACCGCTGTCCTTTTTATCCAAGCTATAGGCTTCATCAATAAAAAGGATTCCTCCTCGCGCTTTTTCAAGCAGGGCTTGGGTCTGTTCAGCTGTTCCTCCAATATTCGAAGAGATCAGATCGGACTCCGTTGCTTCCACGAAACGGAATTCTTCCCCTGAGAGAACACCCGCATCAAAGAGCACTTGTCCCAATAGACGGGCCACAGTGGTTTTCCCTGTACCAGGGTTTCCCATAAAGGCCGCATGGAGTGTTTGCTTTTCAGGTGCCTTGCCACTGGCGATTCGTTTCTTGTTAAATTCCACCATGTTGATCATTTTCTTGATCTCATGTTTGACTTTTTCAAGACCAATCAGGCTATTGAGTTCTTGAAGAGCATCTTGTTTCTTCTCTGGTCCAGAGTCTCTTGCGGTAGTTGGAGCCACCGTTGCATCCGTCGTCTGTCCCGTAGGAACGACTTGCGCATTGCCCTTAGCCACTTCTCTGCCAACAAGATAGTCACAGTCATCCTCGATTTCCTTGGTCAGATCACGCGCATCGCCCTGCCTATAGGTCACGGTGTCCACCTTCGCAAAGGCTCCACCTTGAAGCCGTATATTAGGATCCGCAATCTTATGACAAATCATATGCTCAGCCATCAGCACACCATCATCAAAAACTCCAAATGAAATGGTTTGAGTATTCTCATTCAGGAAGGTCGTTTCCCCAGTCAGGGAAGCAAAGGATTCTTCATAGACGCATAAAAATTCTGTAAATGTAGCCTGGTGAGCTCGGATCATACTATTGAATGAATTGATGGAGGTCATACGATCCGAATCCGAATTGAATTGAACATTATTGTCAAGACAGACTCCAGTCCCAGTAGGCAACTCAATTTTACAGTTTTCAGACTCCCAGATGACATTTCTCAACCAAACTGGTGGAAAATCCTTTTCCAGATCCCCGCCTGTAATCGTTGAATTTTTTGCGATCACTTCTGAGTCCTTGGCATGGATGGTATTATTCCCAAATTTTTCAATATGGACATTTTCTAAGGCCAATTTAGATCCTTCTGACAGATCGATCTTAGAAAAGATCGTTGAATTTTGAATGGACAATTCCGAAGCTGACATTCCGATGACACTTTGGTGTTTTTCCGGAACCTTCATCCCAACTCCATCCAATGTCATTTTCGAATGCGTATCCATATAGATAAAAAATTCACTATTTGTCGGAGTGGTGATTTCAAAATAGACCTGTTTACAGGTGATAGCCGACTCATTCCATAAGGTCAAGGCAGTATAGTTCCCACCAACTTTAAACCACAGATCTTCAAACGTCACCTGAGCTCCCTCTACAAATCGGAAAGAAGCCTCAATCGTGTTGTTAAACATGCGCCCATTACCATTTGGATTTGGGACCACATGCCCCACAAAATGAAGGCTCTTGTTGATCACAATCACCTCATCTGTCGGCCATTGAAAGACATACCCATTTTCAAACTCGATGGTATCTCCATCCTGCGCTTTTTCAACCGCATCCATAAAGTTCCAACTATTGTTGTAAGGCCCTACTAAATATCTTGCCACGCGCTTCTCCTTTGTTTCATCTTTTCTGTTTCCTTGTTATAAACACTTGTTACTAAAAATTGTAACACAATCCAGTGCCAAAGAAAACACTTATCAGATCTGAAAAGACTGAAAAACCTCTATTTTCAAAAGGAAAATAGAGGCTGTCAGTTAATCTTTCAAGGCTGAAAATAAGCCGGCTAGAGCAATTGCTCCTGAGAGCATGGCAGTGGAAAGGAGCAGCACATTGTCTGCCACTTCTAGCTTGTACTCAAAGACTTTTTCAGCTGGTTTGTCTTCTGCAAAAATTTCTACCTTCATATTCTTCTCCTTTGTTTCTAGAACAAATCATCAAAGAGGCTCAACTGGTTATCCTCTGGCATATTGCCAAGAATGCCCATCTCATCCATCTTTTCAACCAGGGTGGACGAAACACCACCACGCTTCCGGAGCTCGGTCTTAGAAAGGAATTCTCCTTCTTCACGCGCTCGCACGATTTGCTTGGCGACGTTCTCTCCCAGACCATCCATAGCGACAAATGGTGGAATCAGGGTATCCCCATCGATCAAGAATTCTGTCGCCTGACTGCGATAGAGGTCTAGTTTGCCAAACTTGAAGCCCCGCTCCCACATCTCATTGACAATCTCAAGGGTGGTGTAGAGGTCAATCTCTACATTGGAAGCTTCGTTGTTCTTGCGTTTCTCAGAGATTTCTTTCATCCGCGCTTTCACGGCCTCAAGGCCTGCACCCATGGTCTTGATGTCAAAGGCCTTGGCCCGAATCGAGAAGTAAGCACAGTAGTAATAAAGTGGATGATGCACTTTAAAGTAGGCCACACGAAGGGCCATCATAACATAGGCCGCGGCATGGGCTTTAGGGAACATGTACTTGATCTTCCCACAGGACTCGATGTACCATTCAGGGACATTGTTTTCCTTCATGGCTTGGATGTAACCGTTGCGCTCTTCTTCTGAGATCTTGAGCCACATCCCTTTCCGAACGCGCTCCATGATGGTAAAGGCCATCTTAGGCTTGAGCCCCGCGTGCATGAGGTAAACCATGATGTCGTCCCGACACCCGATAACGGTCGATAGATCGGCAATGCCCGCCTTGATCAAGTCTTGGGCATTTCCCAACCACACGTCGGTTCCGTGAGACAGACCAGAGAGCTGAAGCAACTCTGCGAAGGTCGTCGGATGGGTCTCTTCGACCATGCCCCGAACAAAGTTGGTCCCAAACTCTGGAATCCCCAACATTCCTGTCGGCGTTCCAATCTGCTCAGCTGTCACCCCTAGCACTTCTGTCCCAGAAAAGAGGGCCATAACCCCTGGATCATCCATAGGAATATCATTTGGATCAATGCCTGACAAGTCCTGGAGCTTACGAATCATGGTCGGATCATCATGTCCCAGGACATCGAGCTTGAGGACGTTCTCATCGATATCGTGGAAGTTAAAGTGGGTGGTCTGCCATTCAGCTGTCACATCGTCTGCCGGATACTGGACCGGAGTAAAGTCATAGACATCCATATAGTTTGGAATAACAACGATTCCCCCTGGGTGCTGACCGGTCGTCCGTTTGACCCCAGCTGCACCGAGAGCTAAGCGTTCGACCTCGGCATCTCGGTAATACTTGCCAAAATCACGCTCATAGCCCTTGACAAAACCATAGGCGGTCTTAGCTGCGACCGTACCTACCGTTCCTGCCCGGAAGGCATATTCTTCCCCAAAGATATCCCGGACATCCAAGTGGGCACTCGGCTGGTCTTCCCCAGAGAAGTTCAAATCGATATCGGGTACCTTGTCCCCATCAAAACCAAGGAAGGTTTCAAAAGGAATATCCTGCCCGTTTTTGCTGAGCTTGTGGCCACAGTCTGGACAATCCTTGTCCGGCATATCAAAACCAGATCCATAAGAACCATCGGTGATGAATTCACTATACTGGCACTGGCTGCAGACATAGTGAGGCGAAAGCGGATTAACCTCAGTGATCCCAATCATAGTCGCTACAAAGCTGGATCCGACAGATCCACGCGATCCAACCAAGTAGCCCCGCTCATTGGAACGGTGCACCAGCATCTGTGAAGCCAGATAAATCACGGCAAAGCCATTCCCCAAGATGGAGGTCAATTCCTTTTCAATCCGCAGATCGACAATATCAGGGAGTGGATCACCATAGATTTCAAAGGCTCGCTTATAGGTCAATTCCGCAACTGTTTCTTCGGCCTTGTCGATAAATGGCGTATAGAGGTCACCCTTGACCACTTCGACCGGCTCAAAGGTCTCTGCGAGTGCATTGGTGTTTTCAATAACAATCTTGCGCGCCAAGTCTTCTCCCAAAAAGGCGAATTCATCCAGCATTTCATTGGTAGTTCTGAAATGCGCTTTTGGCAGTGGCGCTGGCTGGGCATCTTCTCCATGCCCAATGGTCCGGTTGATCATGGCCCCTTGACCGAGACTGCGGACAATGATCTCCCGATAGATCTCATCTTCCGGCTCCAGATAGTGGACATTTCCTGTCGCAAGAACAGGCTTGCCGAGACGATCCCCCACTTCAATCAAGCTCTTGATTATGGTCTGGAGCTCGTCCATGTCCTTGACCTGCTCCTTGGCAATGAGAGGTGCATAGATAGCCGGTGGCATAACCTCGATAAAGTCGTAATACTTGGCCACTTCGACCGCCGCATCCACACCTTGCGACATGACGGCATCAAAAACTTCCCCTTCTGAGCAGGCCGATCCGAGGATCAAGCCCTCGCGGTGGGCGTCCAGCACGGTCTTGGGAATCCGTGGGACTCCTTCGAAATACTTGGTCCCAGAAAGTGAAACCAGTTTAAACATGTTCTTAAGGCCAGTCTGATTCTTGACATAGAGGGTCGCATGCTTAACCCGCGCCTTCTTATAAGAATTCTCATCGATCAAATCGATATTCAGATCCTTGAGATTGGTCACCCCGTGCTTTTCAGCGACATCTTTGATGAAAATAAAGAGCAGGCGCCCCGTCGCTTCCGCATCGTAGTTGGCCATGTGGTGGTGCTCCAAGCCTACCCCAAAGCGCTTGGTCAATGGCCCTAATCCATGCCGTTTAAAATCTGGATAGAGGTTACGGGCAAATTCCAGGGTATCGATGACCGGCTGGGTGATCTTGGGAAGGCCATGACGTTCATAGTTGGCATTCATGAAGCCCACGTCAAAGGTGGCATTGTGAGCGACAAGAACGGTTCCCTCACAGAAGGCCTGAAATTCCTTCAAGACCTGCACCAGGGGTTTAGCCCCACGGACATGCTCATTGGTGATCCCTGTCAATTGGGTCGTAAAGGCCGACAAAGGATGGCCCGGATCGATAAACTCGTCAAACTCCTCAATGACATTGCCCTTGTACATCTTAGAAGCAGCGACCTGGATCAAGTCATTGTAAATGGCTGAAAGTCCCGTCGTTTCCACGTCAAAGACCACATAAGTCGCTTCATTAAGGTCCAGATCCACCTCGTTATAGGTGATGGGCACTTTGTCTTCTACGATATTAGCTTCCATCCCATAGATCAGCTGAATCCCAGCTTTCTTGGCCGCTTTAAAGCCATGTGGGAAGCTCTGTACATTGCCATGGTCAGTGATAGCCACCGCCTTGTGGCCCCACTCAGCTGCCTTGGCGATCAGCTCTTCGACTTCCGGCAGGGCATCCATCGTCGACATATTGGTATGGGCGTGAAATTCCACCCGACGCTCGCCTTCTGGCATCAGGTCCTTGCGGGCATAATGCACGACTTCCTGGATGTCTTGGACATTCATGGTCAAGTCGCGCGTGAAATTGTTCATTTCGATATTTCCCCGCACCCGTAGCCAGCTGTTCTTCTTGATCATGTCAAACTTCTGGGCTTCTTCCTCATTTTTAACCCATTTCTGAAGGGAAAAACTCGAGGTATAGTCGGTCATCTTAAAGCTGATCAAGACCCGACCGGTCCGCGTCACCTTGTGCTCCACGTCAAAGACCACACCCTCAAAGACAATCCGGTTCTCTTCTGTCGTAATCTCGACCATCGGAGTGATCTCAGCCTTGTCTAGCTTCGGTTTAGCCGCCGCCTTCTTAGCCTTGAAATCAAAGGCAGGCTTTTCTTCAACTGCTGGTGGCGGAGCCATCTGGGCCAAGGATTCCATGGCCCGCAAGGTCTCTTCATTGGCCGCTTGGAAGATCTTTTCATTTTCCTGCTCAAAGCGCGCCACTTCTTGCTCTGTCAACTCTTCATCAGACTCCACCCGACAGGTGAAATGCGGAAAACCAAAGGCTTCCAACTGCTTGGCAAGATTGGGCAAATGGTTCTTACGGAAATGCTCTGTATCGACCGAAGAAGGCCCAGAGATGATCAATTCCTGCCCTTCCGCGCGCACCTGCAAGTCTTGGTAAAGCCCCTTAAAGCCTTGACTCGCGCAAGGGCCATCCTCAAAGACCTCCCGGTAGTAGGCCTGCAATAAATCCGCAGAAAAATCCTGATTGGCCACTTGGATGGTAAAGGTCGCCTGGTTTCCCGTCTTTGAAAATTCGTCCTTCAAGCGCTGGCGCAATTCCTTAAACAAAGCAATCGGCAAGACTTCCGCAAAAGCAAAGCGGAACTCCCAAACCCGACTGACCTTGTGCACCACGACTTCTTGAATCTCCGCATGCAAAAAGGCACTGGAAGATCGCATCTCCAGCGGCATATCCAGCTGATCCATTAAAATTTCAAAGGTGTTGGACATTGTTTCTCCCTTGATCTTGATTCTTTTGCTCGCTTTTGACTGACCTATTTTATAGCTGGAAAACAGACCATTCAAAAACATTCGTAACCCTTATTTTATCACAATTTAAGGATTAATTCGAGGGAGAAGTGAAGACGAAAAAATCACCGGTCTAGCGGTGATTTCTCCCCATGTTTCATTTCTTCAGTTAGGGCTGATCCATCATTTATACTTCATCCCCATGATAATGGCCACAACTGCCAAAATAGGCAATAATATCAACATCCAGATTCCAATCCACATTTCCCGCTTATAAGATTTATCTAGCCCACTATAGCGTTCAACGTATGATTCTTTTGGACAAGCTGGATTATACCAGACCGTCATCTTCGATCCCAATGGAAAAGCATCTTGAAAAAGATTTCCCTTTGAGACTGTAGAATTGGTGTAGACGGTTATCCTTTGCGCCATCAAATCGATGTCACTAGCCGCTTGATTCGTTTTCCAAGGAAATGTTGCCCGCACCACTCAATAATATTTCAGGCTATTTCGATAGGTCTGACCATCCACTCTATATTCTACAATTGGAGCCGCTACAATTTGTGTCCTCTTATAGCCAACTACCACTCCCTCAACGCTCTTTGACGAGAGGGTCTTAATCCTAACTTCTCTTCTATAAAAATGTCCAAAAAATAGTACGGTAAACAAAGGAAATCCAATAACAGCCACAGCAATGACTAGAAGTATTCTGATATCGGGCATGTCCATCACCTACTTCATCATAATGTCTGTGATACTCAGACTCATCTTCGTTTCATCCGATATCTTCTCTACGATCGAGCTTTGTTCACTCGTCAAAGGCAGCAACAAGAGAGTCGCTGATTGGGTCGGTAACTTAGGATTGTTCGATAGACTATACTGAACCACTTGATCTTGGTAAACAGATTGGCCATCATAACTCCAGCTAATTTTAAATGTTGCATCATGGTCAATATTCGTTGTAGTTTTATTGACCAACATAAATACTGCATATTCCTGTTGTTCTACAGTATAGGTGCTCCCTGTATAATATACAGTGATATCCCCTTGATCACCAACTTCCGGATGCTCCTTAACTAACTTCTTCCCCAGTTCCATCAAATCCGATGTTTTTCCTTCAAATTGAGGCGCGACTACAAATTTCAAGCCCTTTTCCTCTTTAGCAGACGAGGAGGCCTTTGTACTTTTCTCGATTTTACTTGCGGTTGACTCCTTGGCCTCTTTTTTCAGCTGAGCACAAGCTGTTAAAACAAGAACACTCGTCAGCAATACCATCATCTTTTTCATGTATCATTTCCCTTCTTTTATGATTGAGTTGGATTTAAAAATATTTTCTACTATCATACCCGAGATTACTTTGAGAATCAAATTAATTGCTAGGTGGAGAGAGTTGAAGGAATGAAAAAGAGAGAACCAGGTGGTTCTCTCTAGTTTAATGAAGGATGCAGTAAAATTAAATCTGACCATAGAAAATATTCTTACGAACTTCGTCACTCATTTTTGACCTAAAATTTTGTCCTTCTCTATAGTCTTTTACATCACCTTTTCCTTCAATTCTTGATGCTAAGAATGAATCTGTATCTTCAAATGCTGTAGCTACTTGATCTAAATAGTCGTTAAAACTTACAATTGTCTCTTGAATAGTGCCAGCAGTTTCTTTAAATCCATTGAAACATTCTTCTAATTTCGCTTTAGAATCATCTTCAACAATCAATCCAATCCCAGATCCAAAATTTATAAATGCATCATCAAATTTCGCCTTAACATTTTTTATATTTTCAGGTTTAATATTCTTTTTACTCATTTTCCTACTCCTGTTTTGGATGGGTCTTTATCCATGAAACAAACTCGTCATACGAGTGAATTTGTGTTTTTTCCCCAGTTGTTTCATCTGTGGCATACAATTCCATGACTTCTTGACCTTCCGGCGCAAACCAATGAATGATTTTATCAAACCATTCGCGTTCATTGTATTGTTTAGGACGGAAATATAATCCACCTAGATATTTCATCTGTTTTTCTAACTCTGGATATAATTTGGCAAAGTTAGAACCAGAAATATTTATTTGAGACGGATTAAAATTCATTGGATAAATTAAATTTACGTTTCTTGAAAGATTATACTTTGCTAGATTATCGTCGATCTGTTCAGAGATCCCACCCCTATCCCAATCATATTTTTGGTTAAAATATAGTTTTTGTTCTCTGTCAATCTTCTCCATTTCACTTTCAGAAATATCTTTAACTTTCTCTCCGCTAGCAGAAACTAATACAGATCTAATATCATGACCTGCTATATCGTACATATTTAGTTTCTCCAAATTCAGTGTCAGGTAATCATCGTCATTTTGTAAATAACTATAAGGAATATTATGAACAGAACGGTATAAATTATTTTTCCCAAGTAATTCATATAAATTAAATTTAACAATTTTTCCTTTATCATGTACACTATAACTAATAATTTGGAAATATTCTTCACTCCCAATTGGAGGAGTTTTTTTTAAATTAGTAGTATCAAGCGTATGCGAAGAAAAAGTTGTAACATAATTCTGACCAAATAAAACAACACCGTCTAAATAGTTATCGACAGCCACAAAAACAAATTTATCATTGTCCAATAATTTTATTTCCCTAATTTTTGAAGGAGTTTCATTTCTATAAATTTTTTCTGAGGAATTTTTATATTTGAAAAAAATTATACTACCAACAATAAGCATAATTAGGAATATAAGTAACCTAGCCTTATTTTTGTTTCGCATTATGAATTCTCCTGTTTTATTCCGAAATTAGAATCATTCGTACTTAATCCATACGGATCCCATTTAAGATAATTTTCTCTTTGAACTATTCTAGATTTCTTTTGTACAAACATATTATCTAATTTAGTTAGTCCTTCATAAATATTTGATGAAGTTACGTTATTTACTCCTATATTTCCTTTATTAGTAAACAAATCAAAAGTATTTTGAGTTAATAATCTTTCATTTTTTTCATCCTTTGGATTATCAATATTGTTTGTTGATGCAATTTCCTTCATAGTTCTCTCATACTCTTTAATAGAACTTATCTTTTTAGAGATGTCTCCTTCAGTATTGTGGTATACAAACGTTTTTAGTCCATTCTTTTCTAAATCATAAATCTTCATATTCGCTTGCAAGTCATAAGTTAGATCATATTTTACAAATTTATCTTTAGAATTACCTGTTAGATGACGTCCACCTGTATCAAAGATACTGCCCGCTAGAAATTGCTCACGTTTTGTTATTCTCTGATCATATTCATAATATTTTTCTAAATGATCTGAAAGCGTTGAAGAATCTGACATTTTCTCTCCCACTTTTTTCTTGTAGAGATCTGAAAAAGTTACAGTTCCTGCTTTATCTCCAAAATTTAGACTTGAACTAAGATTATTCTCAATTCTAACGCTAGAAGAAATTAAATCCAGTATTTTACCCGAACCAGGAATAAAAGAACCTATGGCCATTTTAGCTAAATCAACTGCAAATAAAGCTGCCTCTTTATCCCGTTTCTCTCTTAACTCACGAATTTCAGATATTGCTTCAGCATTTTGAACTCCACTACCCGCATTGAAAAATTCTGTTGAATAGCTTTCATCTCTACGAATTCCCATAGAATCAGGCGCTGAGATATTAAACTCAAAACCATTTTTCTCATTAAACGTTAATCCACTTAAAACAATAGATGTATCTAGTGACATATTTGAGCCCATGGAAGGATAAACCTTCTTTGACTTTCCAATGCCCACTACGTACAGTGATTCAAATAAACTTGTTAAAACCCCAGCACGTTTTATGTGTTCATTAAATCCTTCAAGCTGAGGTTGGATTTTAAGTTTCTCCGCTTCATAATTCTTAAATTCACTTTCACTATCGTTAGTTTTAGGAAAATCAGGAACTAGAGCCTTTGCCAATTCAGTTATTGTTTGAGCATATCTATCTCCAGCCAAGACTAAATTCTCAAAATAAGTTTTCGCTTTTTCTTGGTCTTGATTAGCAATTGCTTGAATATAAGTACGAAGATTTTCCATTGCAGGACTCTTATCTTCTTTCACATTTGAAAATTCTTTATTAACTCGGTTATAAACAATATCCATCATTGCATGGCTAACTTTTGTCGTATCTACACTTCCCAGTGCTGTAAAAAATCCTGTTGAAGTGCTATAACCTTGTTCTCCTAAAACAACTTTAAGAACTTTAGCATCTCCTTCATTCTGTATAGAATCCAGAAAATCCATATTTTGTTCATTTAAATAACCTTTGGAGATTAAATCCATTGCTGTATTTAAACTAAAACTACTGATAAATCTTGCGTTATCTAATGTTGCTTTCACACCAACCAAACGTTCACTTACCACAGTTAAACCACTAATAAATTGCTTTAAATTATTCTCTAATTCATCATGAGTTTTCTGACGTTCATCTCCATGTCTTGCTAAATTCATTGCTATGGAGTGAGCACGTGCTCCCGCATCTCTTGTAAATTCAATTGCTCCTGGTTCTAGGGCTAGCGCTTTACTTGCTGTTTGAATTGCCATATCAAGATCTTCACTTTTTTCCAAAAACTCTTTACTTTTTGTTTCCCCTAACCATGTCTTAATACTTTGAATATCTGTTGCTTTTGTTTTTACCACTTCAGAAGAAAAACCAGCTGCCGTTAATCCTGCTTCATATTTAAGGACTGCCTCACTATATAATTCTAATGTTAATGGATATGAATCATGTAATGTTTGAGATAAAGAATTCAACTTTGCTATAAAGGCTTTAATGGCATCTGCCTCTTGCCCCGTCACTTTTGCTTCAATTTTCCTCTGAACAGATGATATCTGACTTCGGTACTCTACTGCAGCTTCTTTTGTTTTATTACCGTGATCAAGTAATCCACTTTTTGAAATAACTGTAACGGTCATAAATTACCTCCTACTTATCTTCCTATCCATTTTTTCATATTCTTCTCGAGCAATTGCATCTGTAAGTTGTGTATCTAATGATCTCCTCACTGCGTCCAATCTTATAATCTCTGCATTGATAGCATCAATTGTAGCTTGTTTATATGTTTTATCAAGATCCTCTCTTCCGTCAACGATAACCTTACTTTCCTGAAGTCTTTGTTCGTCATATTTTGTTCCAAACACATGCAACTTTTCATAGCCTTCCATTACATCATCTACGTTAAGATCCACACCTTGAACTTTAGTTAGTGCACTTCTCAAAGCTTGAACCTTTTGATCAACCTGTGCTATCTGGCTTTTGAGATTACTTACTTCACTCATTTTCACTTCCCTTTCTTTAGTCAATAAATACTTTTATAGTTTGAGCTATGCCATCTACAACAAAATAATTCACTTGTTTTGGTAACACTGGTTCTCTTAATGTTTTATTTAAAATATTGATAAGTTGCTGATCATTTTGTCTCACTGCTAAAATAGCCTGTTTATAATTTCTAATTGCTTTTGATGCTATATCAATCTTACGCACTAGACCTGGTGTAGCTAATACTGCGGTTAGGAAACCAACCTGATGACCTTTTTCAAAAAGTTTAGCAAGAATTCTAATGTCCTCATCATTTAACAAATCAACAATTTCAGATAAGTTATACACAATAAAAGTTGTTGTGTAATTTGTCTCATTTTCCGCAAATCGATCATCCATTTTAACCGAAATAGTTTGAATCATTTCATGTAATTTCTCTTTATCTGAAATTAGTGTTACAGAAGAATCAATATTATTTATTTGATGATATTCTGGTGCGAGTATAATTGTCTTTTTACCAAGTTTTACACTCATCGAAGCAAGATGTTTTGTAATTTGTGACATTTGTTCTTCTTTTTCAAGAATATAAGCCAAATGACCTCGTTTTACATTCCATCCCATTGCCTTCGCAGTTTCCATGTCTAACCCAACAGGAATTTCACCTTCATCCAGCAAGGCTGCTACATCCTCACGTCCGTAGAAGGCTGCTTCTGTCAACTCATCTGGCACCATTGGGATGCCTGCTGGGGTGCGACCTGTCCACATCTCTTTGAGGCTTTGGACTTGGTCGCGGAGGTTGTTGATGATTTGGATATCATTGTCCCCTGCGACTGGTAGAGCGAACTGGACGACATCGACTTCGTCACGTTTCATGAGGGCGCGTCCCTTGATGTCTTCCATCGTGGCTGCTAGTGGGGTTGCTCCCACGATACCACGGACTTCAGAGATATCATTTTGTGGCAAGGTCAGCTGGTGCTTGAAGTTTGAATAGAGCTGAGCCCGTAGGTTGTTCTGACGGCTAGCTGTGATAATCAAGTGCACACCAATGCTGAGACCTTCACGGGAGATCCGCATGAAGAGCTTGAAGAGGTCTGTCTCATAAGGCTCATCCTTCATCGACTCATAGCTATCCATGAGGATGATCATGGTTGGCTCTTGCTTGCCGGTCACTTCACGGTAGAGGGCGATGGTGCCGACACCATGCTCAGAGAGGAGCTTCTTGCGGCGATCCAACTCGTGGTTGATGATCCGGATGAATTTCTGGATTTTTTCCGTCTGATCGAGCAAGAGACTATCTGCCACATGTGGCAATTGGCTTAGCGGTGCTAGACCATTGGTTCCGAAATCAAGCAGGTACATGGTCAGATTTTCTGGGCTCTGCTTGCGAGCCAGATCCATAGCTGCTGTCTGTAGGAAAGTGGTCTTTCCTGTACCTGGACTTCCGTAAAGGAGGATGTTCCCATCTTTTGACAGATCGATGGCGACAGCTTCTTGCTTTTGCGCCTGCGGGATATCGGCTACCCCGATCAGGACGCTTGGAGCTGTCCGTTTTTGCCAAGCCTCGATCGGCACGACCTTGTCCAACTCATCCAGCGTGATCCGCTCTTTGAGCGGAGGCAACCATGGTTGGGCCACAGCTGCGATGCCTTCTTGTTGGTGCAAGTGGTTGATTTCTTGCACGATGACATCCAGTTCTGTCGGCACTTCCTTGATTTCTTCTGCCATATCCAGACCGGATAGGTCTTGGTTGAGGACTTCGTATTGGCCCAGTTCATTAATCAAGTAGATGGTATGGTCTTCGATCCCTAGCTGCTCCTTTTCAGGCTGGTAGTCTGCTCCAGACCAAGCGGTTTGGAAGAGTTCATAGACTTCGTTATTCCCGACTTGGAGATAGGCACGACCTGTCTGGGTGATCTCAGCTGCATCTGCTGTCCGCAGCATCTCCATGGAGTCCCCACGGTCAGCCACCTTGAGAGCTAGCTTGAAGCGGGAGTTGGACCAGATCTGGTCATCCACGACCCCAGAAGGTTTTTGCGTCGCAAGGATCAAGTGCACCCCGAGGGAACGCCCGACACGCGCGATAGAGACCAACTCCTTGATGAAGTCTGGTTGGTTGACCTTGAGTTCGGCGAACTCATCACTGATCAAGAAGAGGTGAGGCAGCGGTTCGGTCGCTTCACCCAGTTTAAATTTCTTTTGGTATTGGTTGATATGGTTGACCCCATATTGACCAAAGAGCCGCTCCCGACGGTGGATCTCCGCATTAATAGAAGCCAAGGCCCGCATGGACTGGGCCCCATCCAAGTTGGTGATGGTCCCCAGCAAGTGAGGCAGATCCTTGAAGAGGTTGGCCATTCCCCCACCCTTGTAGTCGATGAGGAGGAAAGCCACATCGTGTGGGTGGAAGTTGACGGCCAGGCTCAGGATATAAGACTGAATGGTTTCAGACTTCCCAGAACCAGTTGTCCCTGCGATCAAGCCGTGTGGTCCATGGGCTTTTTCATGGAGATTGAGGTAGACCAAATCGTCCTTCCCGCGCAGACCAATCGGTACGGCCAAACTTTGGTAAGGGGCATGGCTCTCCCAACGACTCAAGACCTTGAGGTCATTGAAAGTTTCCGCCTGGTACATTTCAAGGAAGGTCACCGAGTCCGGAATCGAGCTCTTGAGCTGTTGAATATGCTTGAGAGGTGCAAGGCCACGCGAGATGGCTTCCTTGTCATAGCCTTCAGGGAAGTGATCCAATTGGAAGTCGAGCTCCCGAAGAACCCCTTCTTGCAAGAGCAATTGCCCTTGGTTGCGGTCCTTGATAGAGATAACCGTTTGGATATTTTCAGAAAGAGATGAGAGCACGTCTGCTACATAGATGATGGAGCAGCCCAGCTCTGTCGGATCCTCACGGAAGAACTCCATGATGACATGGTCCAAAATCAAGGTTTCATCGGTGATGAGGACCACATAGTGAGGGTGGAAGATCTTGGTGTCATTGGCTTTTTCTTCCTCCTTTTGCGCCTTTCGGAGTTTGAGGATCTGGTTGAGACTGTTCAAGACCTGATCGCGTGTCCGCTGATTGTAGACAAAGCTACGGACATTCATGTCTTGCAAGGTCGCATGAGGTAACCAGCGCATCCAATCCCAGCTTTCTTTTTCCTCTTCTGGAATGATCGGAATAATAGTCAGATCATGGTAAGAGTGAAAGACAGCCAATTGGGCAACGAGGAGTTGCAACTGCTCGAGCACGATGGGACGAGGGCCGACATACCCTACGGGACCCCGATTGAGGCTGGCTACAATCGGAAGATTGTCGATTTTTTGATGAGCTTGGAACAGGGCGTAGCCTTCTTCTTCCAAGACATCTTTCTTCCCACTGCGTTCTTCCTGACCATATTTGAGCTCATAGCTGGTTGGAACCTTGCCCAAGCCCAAACGATAGGCCAAAAAGTCAAAATGAAGCGGTGTTTTTTCGTAGATCCGCGAGTCATAGCGTTTGACCATCTTAGTCAAGTCTGCAATCGCCGGGAAATGGTAAAACATGCCTTCTCGTTGCTTACGAGATAGCTGTTCCAAGTCCTTGGCCTTGTCCTTGAGATAGAGATGGTAGAGCTCCACGCGCTCTTTCTTATCTTCTTTATATTTCTTACGATTCTTGAAAAATCCTTGTACTGAAAAGATCACACTGACCACAGACATGGATACCGTCGCGATGATATAGAGCCCCCGCGGTTGGAAAATGGTGATCAAGAGGGTCACCCCAACCATGATGAGGGGGGGCATGATCAACTTCAAGAGTTCATCGGAAGGTTTTTGGGGTTCCGCACCCGGAGGATTGATCAGGATCTTGTCTTCTGAGCTCCGGTAGATGATCCGCGGAGACCGGTGGTACTCTGGGTAGTCCTTGTAGAAGTCGTAACGCGAATGCAAGCGAGGCACCAGATAAGGACTCACTTCGACAGTCCCTTCCACGCCAAATTCTTCCGGATAGAGCTTAAAGGTCACATCTTCAATAGCCAGCTCATCCCCAAAAGCCAGTGGAAACGTCGCTTCAGTGACGAGTTTGTGGTTATGGTAGAGTTTTCCTGATAGGAGCTGACAAGCCCAGGTCTGGTCTTTTTTCACAAGGAGAAAGCGCACTGGATAGTGCAAGCGCACATCCGCACCTTGCTCATCTGCTACCAGGATTTCTTCCTTGTCGAGCAGCTCATAGGTATGGACTTCTCCTGTCGCCAAGTAGCAGACCACATCTCCAAGGATCTTGCTATTTTCAAGCACGCCCTTGTCTTCCCCATATTGGTAAAAGACTTCTCCTTGACTCCATTGGAAATGAAGGGGGTTTTCTTGCGAAGAAATGGTCAACTGAGCCGTTTCTTGATTCGATACGGTTGCTGTTTTTCCCTCTTCTAGCGCTAGCTCATAGCGAAAGCCTTTTTTATAGAGTATGATACGTTTTTTCATAGACTACTCCTTGTGGTCGCTAGACTCAGTCGAGCTTGCAGTTGTAGAAGACGAGCTTTCTGTTGAGGAACTTTCTGTAGACGAAGCTGTTGTTGAGCTGCTAGTGGAAGCTTTGGTTTCATCTGTCTCTGCTTCCAAGAGTTTAGAGCGGGCATCCCAATATTTCTTGTATTCGCCCTCAAGCTCAGAGAGTTTTTTCTCGCGCTGTTCACCAGAGAGTTTTTCGCTATCACGTGTCGCCTTGATTTCTTTACGAAGGGCATAGATAATCAAGTCTGAATCGTCGATCCGTTTGGCTGTATCCAGCGCTTGGGTAAAGTCATGACGACCGATATAGATCCAGTAGTGGAGATAGAGGCTGTCTGACTTGAGCGTAACATTGTTAAGGATGACCTTCTTTTGGTCCTCTGAAAAATTCAAGCCTTGCAAGTAAGACGTCGCCAACTCATATTTCTGTGTCGTTGGAAGACTGCTTGGAGCTACTCCCTCCAACTCATCGATCACACCGGTATAGTCTACCTTGAGATAGGCTGTATCCGCTTGAAGCAACTTTTCTTTAAAGGGTGCTTGGAAAAAGACCAAATAAATCAAAGGCAAGAGTAAGAGGGCCACTACAGCTGAAAGCCATACTGTTGCCAACTTAAAGATTCGGTGTTGACGACTTGAAACCAAGGTCAAGGTCTTTTCTTCCTCTTCCTTGCGCTCTTTGTAGGCTTTCTCTAAGAGAGCTTTCATCTCTTCTAAGCTAGCGGCATCACGGATTTCCACCAAGAAATCAGGTAGATCTTCTAATTCAAGTGTGCCTTGATAGAGCTCCATGAAATCCCAGTCCCCAAAAAGAGTGACCGCATAGCACTTGGCCTGACGCAAGAATTCAACCTGATCCCACTTGCGTGGCACCATCATCCCCGGCACCCCGCGATAAGCGATCTTGACCTGCGCATCCTTGGTCACAAATAAATTGATGGGATGCAACATAAAGGTCACCGGAAGCTCCAATGCAGGCGCTAAATCCAAGACATTGATAGCTAGACGCAGACGGTCTGATACTGGTAATGCCTGGATTTCTTCAGCACTCAAGCCTAGCGCATCTGTCTGATAGGTCAGATGAATCTGGTCTTGATCCGCTGTCATGCTTTGCTCTAAAAACAAGGGATGATGGAGATCCAAAATCCATAAATTGCGTAAATCCTGGCTATCCACTTCTGAACGCTTGAGGTCCAGCCGCCAGCTCGTTTCTTCTTTTTCAAAACGGAAGACTTGTTCTTCCAGTGTAAATTGTTCTTCTTTCACCTTACCACTCCTCAATCTCGATCAGATCACCACTCGTGATCGGATACTCTTGTACCACCTTGCCTTCATCTAGCAAGATGCCCTTATTTACCACGCGCAACTGATACTTGCTTCTAGGCTCCCTGGCAGATCCAAAGATCTGATCCAATTCCCGAATCAAGCGTCGCACCTCCATCCGTGTTGGGATTCGGAGGTCATGGCTTGCACCATTCATACGGAAGGTGACATTGATATGTTGGTCCATTTAGGCCTCTTTTCTATAGATTCGATAGGAAATATAGCCAGCAATCCCAAAGAGAAGGGCACTCCAAGCCAGCATTTGCAAGGCTGGAATAAAATCCGACAGGCTAGCCGAATTGTCCTCCACATTGGACTCGAATTTAGATAATTTTTGATTTTCAGGCTGGAACAGGTCCGCTTCAGGCCCCGTTTTTTTCTTTCCCTTTATAGCAGAAAACAACTGGCCGTCAGAATCGGTCAATTGTTTCTCTTGCTTGCGTTTTTCATCTGCTAATTTTTTCTGATCCTTCTCATTGAAAAGAGACTCAGTCGCATCCAATTGGCCCCCAAGTGTCTTTTCCTGCTCGGTCTCAAGACGTGAGTTGTTGACCTGCAGACGATTATCAATAAAATCATCTGCAGAAACAGCAACTACTGGAATGAGACTAAAGACAAAGAGAAGATACATCATTTTTTTCATAAGCTTGATTCAATTTCCTTTGTTTGAGTAAACTTCTTTGGAATGAAGATATTGGCAACCGCCAAAAGTCCGAAGAAGACCAACAATCCGAAGAAGACGCCGATACCGGCTGTTTGTCCATCAAAGTAACCCGCAAACTGTCCTTCTAAAATAGAAAGGAGGTTGACATTTTTCACCAGTGCTGGAAGGCCTGACAAGGTCGCGGTCGTTCCGATCGCGCTTGATAGGTAGACATAGCTGATCAACATGAAGAAGGCCAGTCCCATTCCAATCACACGGAAGTGTTTCAAGAGAAGGTATTGTAGTTGTACCAAGACAAAGCTTGCTAGAACCGCTAAGAATACCCATGAAGGTACATATTCACGACCAACAGAGAGTTGAATACTTGAAATCATTCCGATCACCAGTCCAAGGATGAGAGAAAGTCCCACAAGGACACCGACAGACAAGAGATCTGATTCTTGCAAACGATCCAATTTGAAACGATCCTTAACCTTACGGATGATTGGCTGAGTCGCAAAGAGATAAGCTGTAAAGAGACTCAAGACTTCCAACATAAAGATCCAGATAAATGGACGGTAGACGTTGATGGTCGCTTTCACAGAAGAAGATTTTTCTGCAACTGGGTTTGACAAGAAGTCAAGCAAGACTTCATTCGGTACTCCGTTTTCATAGGCATTGTTGAAGACTTTACGGAAGGCTTCGACGAAGTTCCCGTTTTCAGACAATTCCTTGTCGAATTCACCCATCAAGCTCTCTGCATTGCTAGACAATTTCTCTGTATTACCTTGGGCTTTTTCCAATTCTTTGTTCAATTGGCTAAAGATTTCATTGGTAGAGTTAGCAGCTTCTACATTGCTACGAGATGAGCTCTTAACGCCTTCTGTCGAGCTCAATAATGACGTGTATTCAGAACCAAGAGCTGACAAATCTGCATCGGTCTTGGTTTGAGCCTGTGTCACTGTTTCTTGCGCTTTTGATATCTCTTCTAAACGTTTTTGAAGATCAGCATATTGCGTCAATTGATCATTGATATTTTGGGTTAGAACTTTGTTAGTGTTTTCGATTGCTTGAAGATTGGCCTGCAATTGTGGTCCCAAGTCTTGCAACTGTTTAAGGGTACCATCTAACTGGGCTTTCACACTCTTCGTTGCATCCCCAGATTCATCCGTTTCAATACTCTTACGGTAGTCCTTCATGTTACTTGAAACAGCAGCCTTCACGATGTCGACCAAAGCGTTTGTCAAATCCATATCTTCGATTGGATCATAGAGTGAATGACGAACATGGTTGTCATCTTCTGGATAGTAGGCATCGATCAATGCTCCTGCGCGTTGATAATCCAAGGCGATTTCACTAGCTTTCGATGCATAGTTAGCGACAGCTGTTTTCAATTCATCTGCAGATACAGTCACACTGGTTGAAGAAACTCCATTCACAAGAACTTCAACATCAATCGCGCTTGGCATAGCTCCTCCATCTTCAACAAGGTGAATTTGAATTTGTTTGCCATCTTTCAGTTCAACTTCCTGCTCACCACTGCCTGCATAAGTCTGTCCATCATAGGTCCAAGTATCAACCTTGACTCCGGCAGGTACTTGAATGCTAACTTTTTGTTTTCCAGATTTAGCATTAAGGACATCCGCAACTGCCGTTGATTTGGCATCCACTTCTGCAGCCAATTTTTTTAAGTCATCGGCGTTCCCTTTTGGATGCGCCTTTGTTCCAGCAAAAGCACTATCAAAATTAATCGCTGCGTTGAGATTTCCATACTTATTCAAATTCAGACTAGCAGGATCTAAAGACGGAAGTTTTTCAATTGCTTGACGAATGTCATCATCCGCTTTATCTCGAGCCTTGCTGATAGTTTCGATTTTTGGCTTTCCAAGCAAGGTACGAAGAGTGACTTTGTCTCCTTCATTTAGACCATAGTAGTCAAGGATCTTCGCTTTTACAGAAGACTCGATGTTCTTTTCGTGCTCATCTAATTTGTCGCGTTCTGCCTTGATCCCTTTTTCAAGGTCTGCCACACGATCATTCACATCTTTTGTCAAGCCTGCATAGGTCTTGGTACCTGAAGCATCTCCTGCTGTTTCAGTTGGTTGACTCAATTGTTTGGTAATTGCTTCTTGGTTTTGTTGTAGATTCTTATACAACTCTTGAGTCTTTTCACTGACAACAGACTGGTTCATAGACATCAGCTGGTTCATGAACTCTTCATGGCTGATCTTATCCTCAGAGCGTTGCTTGATCAATGTGTCGAAGTTTTGACCGTACTGATCCTGAGATTGGGTCAATTGATCAAAAGCCTGTGTATAAGACTCAAGGACTGTCTTCAAGGCATTGTTCGACTCGACAGATGACGTAGACAAGCTATAGAGACTTGGGAAGATATTCTTGGAATCCAAGGCCGAATCCAGCAAGTTGCTTCGGTAAGAACCAATGTTGGTGGATTGAATTTTGTTACTTGTTTCCACGTTCTTTTGAGCTGTATAAAGGTTGCTCAAAATGCTGACCATATACATATCAACCAACTGGCTATTCAAGTCTGAAACGATATCTTTAGCGACTTTATTGGCCTCGTTCTCAACCTGAGAATTCCCAGCCGCATTGACCTTATACGTCACCGTTGTCTTCTCTGCATTAACCGCGTTCACTTCCAAGACCTTCTCTGAGAAATCACTTGGAATAACGATCATCAACTGGTACTTGCCATCTGCAAGCCCTGACTCAGCAGCTCCACGAGGGAGTACAGACCAGTTTTGCGAATTATCCCGTTCGATATTCTTTACATAGCTAGCCCCAAGGTTATATTCTTTATCATTCAGCTTGACCGCCTTGTCTTCATTGACAACCGCAATGTTGAGCTTAGTGTTTTCCGTTGTTTGCACGGTCTTGGCTTCGTTTTGCTTTTGGTCCTTTTGAACCGTCGTATAAAGACCCACGACAGATCCCATCAAAAGGAGCACAACCGCACTCTGACCGATGTATTTTAACCATTTTTTATTTTTAACTTCCATACCTTTTCCTTTTTCTAATTCATAGATACAAAATAGGGGTTAGGAATTAAGAATCTAACCCCTATTTTCTATATATCAAAAGACAAAAGGGTGATCTACCTACAAGAAGTAAGATCACCTCCAAGACTATCTTAGTTATCTTAGTGGATTTGTGCAGCGATATCTTGGTCAGTTTGTTCAACGATATCAGCAACTTTGATCAATTGACCGTTGATGTCTTCCAACAATTGAGCGAATTGTTTGATTTTTGGAGACAATTCGTTGAATTGTGCTTCAAAGCTATCAAATGCAGATCCATCCCAGTTTGCGTCGATGACTTGTTGTTCATGAGTCAAAGTAGTAAGGATTTGATCGATTTCTTGAGAACCTTGTGCATAACGTTGTGCTGAAGCACGTAGGTCTTCTGGAGTTAATTTAATTTGAGCCATATGTTTCTCCTTTTGGGCTGATACCCTTATATTTTTTTCATAAACAATACATTTTAGTACGAATTAGTAAAATGCCAGATAACTGTATATTTTACCTTTTTCTCCCTGTTTGTATTATTTACTTAAAAATATCTTAATGAAATATTGCCAGAATGTCAAGTTTAGAGGACTAACTGATAAAACATTGTAACTTTGTTACAATTGTGTAACATTTTGTCATAAAACTGTAATATATTTCCCGAATTCCTTGCCCCAGTAGTCTCCAACTAGTATTATTTCTGGAAAGAAAAGAAGACACTCTGTCCTTTTATATTAACTCAACACATAGATAAAAGTTGTTGATTTTAGGTGTTTTTAAAAGCAAATTTCGATGACTTTTGTATATTTTTTCATTTTTAAAACTTTTATGGTATAATGAAACCTGTTCAAAACTTGTTTCATACAAGATCGAACACCATTAACCTATAAGGAGTATATATGAAAAAATTTCTACTTGTCTCTGTCTGTCTACTAGCTCTTACCGCTTGTAGCCAAGGCCAACAAGGCAAAGGGACTACTAACGCTTCTTCCAAGCAAGAGGCCACTCAAACCAAAAAGGAGCAAGTCCAAAACAAGACCTTTGTTAGTGACCTCGGCGATCACCACCAAAACAAAATTCAAATCGGCTACAAAAAAGATGAAATTGTCTCTTTTACTTTTCTTAGTTTTGAACCCATTTCCTCAGATTTGCAAGACATGGATCTTTCCGAGTTAAAGGAAATCTACCAAGAAGAATTAGAACATAGCGATATCTATAAAAGCTTAAATGGCAAGCCTGGTCTTAGCTTCCGCATTCAAATTTCGAAAGATAAACAATCCTATGCCAAGGTCTTACAAGCTGACTTCTCAAAAATCAAGAAAGATGAGTTTGCTTCCATCTACGGGGATCAAGGGGAGGAAGAAAGAGCCGAGTTCAAGAAATACCTCAATGGCAAACCTCAAGATCTCTTTACCTATTTCAAAGATCAAGGCCTCAAAGAAGAAAAATAAAAAGAGCTTCCTGAGTTTCATCACCACACTGGTGAGAGCTCAGAAAGCTTTTTCTTATTTGTTCAAGATTGAAAGAGTTTCAAGGAGATTGTCCGCATGAACTTCAATGGTATCTCCTGTCGCTTTGATTTTCACTTCAACGATGCCTTCAGCTGCTTTCTTACCAACTGTTACGCGGATTGGAAGTCCAATCAAATCACTATCGCTGAATTTGACACCAGCGCGTTCATTTCGGTCATCCACCAAGACTTCGTAGCCTTTATTCACCAAAGCTTCTTCGATCCGATCGGTCAAAGCAAGGCTTGCTTCATCCTTGACATTGACTGGAATCAAATGCACATCAAATGGCGCCAATTCTTTAGGGAAGTTAATCCCCCAAGCGTAACGGTATTCCCCTTTTGGAGTCTTATTGACAAAGAGGCGTGCATGTTGCTCCATAACAGCTGAAAGAAGACGGCTGACACCGATTCCGTAGCAGCCCATGATGATCGGAACTGCACGACCGTTTTCGTCCAAGACATCTGCTCCCATGCTAGCGGAGTAGCGTGTACCGAGTTTGAAAATGTGACCGATTTCGATCCCACGTGCAAAGTTCAAGAACCCTTTCCCATCTGGTGAGATTTCGCCTTCACGAACTTCACGGATATCGACGTATTCTGCAGTAAAGTCACGTCCTGGGTTGACACCAGTCAAGTGGTAGCCTGTTTCATTGGCACCGACTACTGCATTACGGCTGTCTTGGACCTTGCGGTCTGCGATAATCTTAACATTTTCAGGAAGATCAACTGGACCGAGAGAGCCAAAATCAGCTCCTAATAATTCTTTCACTTCCACTTCGGTTGCAGGTTCAAAGAAGTCTGCGCCGAGGTGGTTTTTCAACTTCACTTCATTGAGCTGATCATTACCTACGAGAAGGGCAACAACAGGCTCACCATCTGCGATGTAAACCAAAGTCTTGATAGTAGCTTCTTCTGGAACATTCAAGAATGCAGCTACTTCATCAATCGATTTGACACCTGGTGTTTCCACGCGTTTCACTTCTTCTTCCGCTACAACACGGTTACTTGGCTTGTATTCGTTAGTAGCCATTTCCAAGTTGGCAGCATAGGTGGATTCACTTGAATAGGCAATGGTATCTTCACCAGAGACCATCCATTTGAGCAATTCTGCTTTGATTTCTTCTTGGACTTCTGCTGGGATCTCATCAAAGGAAGCCACTGATTTGTCTAAAACAACCCAACGATCCAAGTCTGTACGAGCAGGTGTAACAGCCATAAACTCTTGGCTATCTTTTCCGCCCATGGCACCACCATCACCGATGATGGCTTTGTAGTCGATGCCACTGCGTGTGAAGATCCGCTCATAAGCTGCCTTGTATTCATCATAAGTAACGTCCAAGCTATCGTAGTTAGCATGGAAGCTATAACCATCTTTCATGATGAACTCACGGGTCCGAAGAAGACCGTTCCGTGGGCGTTTTTCATCGCGGTATTTTGGTTGAATTTGGTAGAGATTCAACGGCAATTGTTTGTAAGATTTTACGGAGTCGCGCACAATAGCGGTAAAGGTTTCTTCGTGAGTTGGACCTAAGATAAAGTCAGAGCCTTCACGGTTTTTCAACTTATAGAGGTCTTCCCCGTAAGTTTCGTAACGACCAGATTCACGCCAGAGATCCGCACTCAAAAGGGCTGGAGCAAGCATTTCTACTGCTCCAATTTTTTCAAATTCTTGGCGCATGATGCCTTTTGCTTTTTCAATCACTCGATTAGCTAGTGGCAAATACGAATAGACACCAGCTGATACTTGGCGAACATAACCTGCACGCAACATCAAAGCATGGCTAATGACTTGAGCATCGCTTGGCATTTCGCGAAGCGTTGGAATCAACATTTTACTTTGTTTCATGGACAATATCCTTTTCTATTTCAAAAATAATTTCATAATATCATTCCAGGTGACAGCAATCATCAAAATAACCATTACAGCTACACCTGCAAGCGTCATATAGGTTTCTACTTCTTGTTTCAGTGGCTTTCTCCGGACGACCTCGATCAAATTGATCAAGATTTTTCCTCCATCCAAAGCTGGAATCGGGATTAGATTGAAGATCCCAATATTAATAGAGAGCATGGCCATAAGAGATAAGACTGCCGGAATCCCTAATTGAGCAGCTTGTGAGCTGGCATTGTAGATGGCAACCGGACCACCCAGTTTATTGAGACTAAAGTGGAAAATGATATCTTTCAAAGCTCCCAGAATCCGTGTCGCTGTATTCCAGGTATCTGTAAAACCAGACAAGAGTTTATCCACAAATCCTGTCTTGAGGCCATTTGTCACACCCAGATAGTAACGATTCCCTGACTTGGTTGGCTTCACTTTGACTTCTTTTTCTTGGCCGTCTGTTTTGACTTTCAGGGTCAATTCAGGAGCCGTCTTGCTGTCCTTAGTTGCTTTCTCAACAGCATCTGTCAGCTCATCCCAGTTGCTAACGGTATCGTTGTTGACTTGAAGGATCTGAACAGTACTTTTGACACCGACCTTAGCCAGCGCCCCATCGGGTGCCACCTGAACATTGTTGCTGTAGTAGTCAATCGCACCACCACGCATAAAAGCTAGAAGTGAGTAAACGACAATACTGAGGATAAAGTTGTTCATAGGACCCGCAAAGTTGGTGATCAACCGTCCCCAAATGCTGGCATTCTGATACTGAACATCTCTCGGCGCAATCCGCACTTCCGTCCCATCTTCCTCAACGATGGTCGCATCATGATCAACACTATAAGTCTTGGTCTCATCGAGAACCAAACCCGTAATTTCCAGTTTGTCTTCAAAGTCAAACTGGGTAACATTCATGGGAAGGGCTGTCTGATCCAGATTCTTTCCTGAAAGATTGATCCGGACGACCTTGCCAGCCTCATTTAGCGTCAAGCTAACAGGCGTTCCGGTTTTAATCTCAGTTGTATCCTCACCCCAGCCAGCCATACGAACATAGCCACCTAAAGGTAGAATGCGAATCGTATAGGCTGTTCCATCTTGACCAATATGGGCAAAGATCTTGGGACCCATCCCAATCGAGAATTCTCGCACCAGGATGCCCGATTTTTTTGCAAAATAGAAATGACCAAACTCGTGAACGAGAACGATCACTCCAAAAATAACAATAAAGGCAATAAACTGCATCGTTCTATACGTGGTTTCCTTTCTATCTCTTCTGTCTTAGAACAAGCCCAAGAAATGCATCAAGGGAAAGACAAAGATCAAACTATCAAAGCGGTCTAGAACACCACCATGTCCTGGAATAAATTTCCCAGAATCTTTCACACCGAAGTGGCGTTTAATCGCACTCTCTACCAGATCTCCAAACTGACCTGCGATACTAAAGAGGATGGTAAAGAAGATCATCGCAAGAAAACCATGTCCACCCGCCACAGAACGATCCACGATCATATAGATCACAGTTACCGCAACTGCAGACAAGATTCCCCCAAGACTGCCTTCAATCGTTTTATTAGGAGAAACCGCAGGCATGAGCTTGCGTTTCCCAAACCGACTTCCTACTAGATAAGCACCTGAATCTGTAGCCCAAACAATAAAGAGGGCCAATAAGACCTTGTCAATACCAGCAATTCGCGCATCTACTAAGGAATGGAAACCAAGTCCAACATAAAAGCTAGACGCAATGGGATAGACCACATCTTCATAATTGTAATTCTGAGCAAGAACAGTTGTTCCCATGAGAATCAAGACAACCAAACCATAAGCAATCATATTGCCATCTGCTGGAAGGTAAGGGAGGTAGTCCTCGATCGGCAAAGTCAGGACAAAGGCCGCTAACATGGCTAGCGCTCCTTCAAAGGTCGCTGTCTCAAGCCCCTTCATTTTGAGCAATTCATGAACCCCTAGCATGGCGATCAAGCCAATCACAATCTGAAAGAACACCCCTCCAACCATTACTGTTGGAATGAAAAAGAGCAGGGCAATTCCTCCAAAAATCACACGTTTTTGTAAATCTTTCGTCATCATCTTCTCCTAAACACCGCCAAATCTCCGGTGGCGATGGCTATATTCTACTACAGCACTTCGTAGTGCTTCCTCTCCAAAATCTGGCCACATCACATCTGTGAAATACAACTCACTATAAGCAGCCTGCCAAGGAAGGAAATTACTCAAACGGATCTCTCCGCTGGTACGAATAATCAAATCCGGGTCCCTTAGGACACGTGGCAAACTCTCGGTATAGAGAGAATCTGCGATCATCTCTTCTGTGATATCTTCTGGGCTGAACTTCGCATCCAAGACTTCTTGGGCGATCTGCTTCACAGCCTGAGTGATCTCAGCACGTCCACCATAATTGAGTGCGAAATTCAGGATCAAACCTGTATTGAGATGGGTCATCGCTTCTGCTCTTTCCAAAGCCTCCAGCGTTTCTTTTGGCAATTTCTTGGTATCACCGATCATTTGAATCTTGACATTGTTGCGATGCAATTCGGGGACGAAACGATCATAAAACTCGACCGGCAAGTGCATGATGAACTTGACCTCATCTTCAGGGCGTGTCCAGTTTTCCGTAGAAAAGGCATAGACAGTCAAGACCTGAACCCCCATATTTTTTGCTGCAATCGTCACTTCTTGGAGAGCTTCCATCCCCGCCTTATGACCGAAGACGCGCGGTTGCATCCGCTTTTTCGCCCAGCGACCATTGCCATCCATAATGATCCCAATGTGTTTCGGGACTTCTAAAGGTATCTCGATTTTTTCTTTTTTCTTAAAACGAAACATGTTTTTCTACCTATTTCAATATTTATCGCTTCATTATACCATAAATCCCCATAAAATAGGGACTCTGGCCTCTTTTTTGAACCAGCAGGACTTTCCTTCATCACATCGTCCTATTTGCCCACCAAAAAAGAGGCCCTTGCCTCTTCTTTGATGATTATTCTTCGATGGCTGAATCAGCATCTGAGCTAACACCTTCTGTCGCAGTAGCTGAGATTCCTTCTGATACAGGAAGAACTGTTTTGATCGCTCCCAATTCAAAGGTCAGGTAGACACCATCAACATCCAAGACAACGGTCTTGCGGTCTGTGTCGACTTCATCGATGGTTCCGTACAAGCCACCAATCGTGATGACTTCATTTCCTTTTTGAAGTTTATTCAAACTTTCCATCCGTTTTTGGTACTGTTTCTTTTGGCTACGGCTCATGAAGTACATCAAACCGACCATAAGAACGAGCATAATTAGCAAACTTCCGCCTTGCATATGTTTCTCCTTTAATTTTCATATATGCTATACTATATCAAATTTTGCCCGTCTTTTCAAGTTTTCCCATCCTCTTCAAGCAAAATCAGACTCCAGTCTCAGAGAGGAGGCAAGTTTTGATAAAAAAGAAAAAAACCACGAAAAGTGGGCTACTGACTAGTCAATCGTAATGCCATACTTTTCATGATTCTCATCATACCAATCAATCAAGACCAAAGCCGTTTGATAGGTAATATTTTTGATTTTACTCGTTCCCTTCGTCAAAGTCGCCAAGCTCATTTTGCTGATGTTTGTTTCAGTTGCGACACGATAGCTCGTCAAGCGACCGTCAACCATCAGTTGAACAACGGCTTCCACTTTTCTGTATTCGGGAGTTGAGTAGATATCAATTGTATTGCTCATCTTACTTCCATTCCTCAAATTTTATTCTTGTATAGATTATATACTTATTTTCTTTATTTATTAATAATTTTGCTCAAATTGGATTAATTTCACTAATTATTGATGTTTTTTCACCCCAAATAGGGTCTTTTTCGCCTTATACGGCGAATAATTTCCCCCAGGTGGGAAGAAAAAATAAAGACCGCTATATTATAGCAGTCTCTATTTTTCACAAACTAATTCGCCTTAATCTGCTTGTTTATCAGTGTTTTCTTCCTTCTTTGTGTCTTTTTCTCTGATCACAAGCACACCATCTTCCATGTCTGCTTCGAGATGTTTGGCATCCAAGTTATCCAAGTGGAAGTCTGTGACTTTGTCACGGATTTGTTGTTCAACTACCCGACGGAGTGGACGAACACCCATCACTTCATCATAACCTTCTTCAGTCATGTATTCTTTAGCTGCATCGCTCACTGCCAAGTCGATTTCTTTCTTAGAAAGGGTCTTATTGACATCTACCAACATCAAATCAACAATCTTAGAAAGGTCTTCCTTGCTCAAGTGTGAGAATTCAATGACAGCGTTGAAACGGTTCAAGAATTCTGGACGGAAGTAAGGTTTCAAACGATCCATGAGTTCTGGTTTATCCGCATCTTCTGTCAAGTTAGCTTCGTAACCAAATCCAGCGTTTGAAGTAGCGATAATTACAGTGTTCTTGAAGTTGACCGTATTCCCTTGACCATCTGTCAAACGACCATCGTCCAAAACTTGGAGGAGAAGGGTGATCACTTGAGGATCCGCCTTTTCAATTTCGTCAAGAAGGACGATTGAGTATGGGTTACGGCGAACACGTTCTGTCAAAGTATTGCTGTTGTCATCATAACCAACATAACCAGCTGTTGTACCAATCAATTTAGAAACAGCTGTACGGTCGCTGTATTCTGACATGTCCAAACGGATGATGGCATCTTTGGTTCCGAACATATCAAGAGCCAATTGTTTAGCCAACTCAGTCTTACCGACACCAGTCGGACCTACAAAGAGGAAGCTCCCAATTGGGCGGTTTCCTTCATCAAATCCTGCACGGTTCCGACGGATAGCACGTGCCACTGCTTCAACAGCCTTGTCTTGACCGATAACCTTGGTTTGCAAACGGTGACCCATATCTTTCAAACGTTCGATATCAGTTGCACCCATTTGTGACACTGGAATACCAGTCATCCGTTCTACTGATTCAGCCACATCGTTGATTGTTGCAGTTACCTTATGGTCTTCTGTATGGTTTTCAATTTTCTTTTCAAGTTCTTCGATACGAACTTTTGCTTTCAAAGCTGCTTCGTAATCTTCTTTAGCCGCAGCTTCTTCTTGTTTGGTTTTTTCTTCTTCAATTTCATGTTCCACAGCATGGACATCTGTTACTGGATGTTGGGCTGCCAAGTGAGCGGCTGTCACATCGACCAAGTCAATGGCCTTATCAGGCAAGCTACGTTGTGGAATGTATTGGATCGAATAATCAACCGCTGCTTTCAAAACTTCATCTGGCAAGATGACATTGTGGTGTTTTTCATAAAGATCACGGATCCCTTGGAGAATCTTGAAAGTATCTTCAGCTGATGGAGCATTGACTTTCACTTCGTTGAAACGACGAGCAAGAGCTGCATTCTTCAAGATGGTGTTACGGTATTCATCTTGAGTGGTTGCACCAATGACTGTCAATTCCCCACGTGAAAGAGCAGGTTTGATGATATCCGCAAGACCTTTAGAGCCTTGACCATCACCTGTGCTACCTGCACCAAGGATTTGATGGATTTCATCAAAGAAGAGAATGACATTTCCCATAGCTTTGACTTCTTGGATCAGATTTTGAATATTTTCTTCAAAGCTACCACGGTATTGCGTACCAGCTTCTAGACCAGAAATATCAATCGAGATGATTTCTTTGTTCTTGATAGCAGCTGGAACATCTCCGTTCACAATAGCTTGTGCCAAACCTTCTACAACTGCTGTTTTACCAACACCAGCATCCCCTACAAGGACAGGGTTGTTCTTGGTACGACGAGACAAGATTTCAGCAGTTTCTTGAATTTCTTTATTACGTCCGATGACTGGATCCAATTTTCCTTCACGAGCTTCTTCGGTCAAGTTGCGACCAAGTTTTGCAAGGATCCCATCTTGTTTCATTCCTTTACCTTGATGGTGTTGCACTTGCTCGCTTCCTTCATTTGGAAGTTGACCGGTTTGGCGGTAAATAGCGAATTCTTCAGGTGTCACTTCACGACCGTTGATCATGTAGCGACGGCTTTCAGAACGAAAACCACCCATGTTTCCCATTAGTTGATTGAAAAGATCATCCATATTGTTAAAGTTGTTATTCATATTGTATACCTCTAATTTACATAATTTTAATTCATTCTTGAAAATTAGCAGACCAATTGGCTGCTATTTGATTGTTTACATAATTTTAATTCATTTATTTAATAATAGCCCTACAGGCTAACAGTTTCTATTTTTCCTTTTATCAATTAGTTGTCTTAATTCTGGAAATAGCATATCACCATCTCCTTTCCACTATTGATCTTGTAAACCAGTAGGTTTTTCCAACCTCTTTTTGTTTACATGAATTATTATAACGCAGACTGAATTCTTTGTCAACACTTTTTTACATAATTTTTTAAATTTATTAAAAAAATCTGGAGTCACTCCAGATTCCATATTTAAATAGAAGTTCTTGGCTAGATAGATTTAAATTTACCAGCTTTTTCTTGAATAGCTGTCTGTACATTTTTAGCAAATTGCCCTACCATGGATTGGTCTAGTTGCTTTCCGACCACTTGGACGTCTTCTTCAGCTACTGTTGCAATCGCAGTCAAGCCATCATTGTAACGCTTCTCAACTCCTGCCTTGCAGGTCAATAAAACGGGCGCATAGACAACCCGGATTAAATCTTTTTCAAGTTTCTTTCGGCTTTCGATGATCCTCATCTTATCTTTCATATCTAAATCAAAGAAATCTTTGACTGGACTATCACCCATACTTCCTCCTCTTCTATACTATGAAACTTTATCTTGTGCAAACTCCTCTTCCAGTTGGCGTCTATCTTTCCGGTAGGATTGCCATAAATTCTCTTCCTCGATTTCGATCTGTTTTAAAGCTACTTGTGCAGCTTCTCTAGCTTCGAGATCATACTCTTCGATACAGCGATGGAGGGACTCCCATCCACAACTGACATCAACCTCCTGCTTTTGTAAAAAGGAAGCAGCCATCGCATACTCTTCTTCCAGCATCTGGGTGAAGAGCTGCTGTTTTCTTTCCACTAGGCAACGCTTTTCATCTAGCTCCAAGCGCGCTTTTTGGAACTCTCTTTCCAAGTGATCTAGTTTCTTTTCCTTTTTCGAAAGAGTAGATGAAATTAATAAGCTAGTTGTTCCCACTGGTTCATTTCTCCTGCTATTTCTTGATCTTTTGTTTTTAAGAGTTCAATTCCTGCATTCACTTGCTCGTTTAAAGCATGGAATTCATTCGATAAGGACTGATATGCAGCCAAACGATTGTCGAACCTTTCTCTTACTTCAGTGACAACTGTTTGCCTTGTCGCACCAGCCTGTGCATAGGCCTCTTCTACTTCATCAAGGCTGAGAATGAATCCTTTCGGAACGGTCTGTAATACTTTCTCCAAAGCTTCTAAATCTGTATCCAGTTGTGCCTTAGATTTCTGAGCTTGCTCCAGCCCTTCATCCACTACTCGAATCAGCTCATCAGAAGCCAAGCGCGCCTGCAAAGCATCAAGATAAATCCGTTCACTCGAGCTCAGTCCACCACCTGTTTTTTGCAATTTATCCTTTAGGCGATAGTAAACCTTCATCCGCTCTTCAATGATTTCCTTCCGAGTGATGGCTTCCGTTCCCTTTTCAAGAACCAAATTTCCATTCTTATCATAGATATAACCATGCATCATATGCTGTCGGCCTATATCTTTCAGATTCTTCGTTTTGAGGTGCTTAACAATCCCACTGGATTCCTTGCTTCCAGAATCCTGATAACCCAAGCTAACCAAATCTTTATGGTCAATGTGGTTGTAGATTTTGTACTTCAGCGAATCTATACGCGCTTTTTGCTCGGGTGTTAAGATGGAATAGGCATTAGGACCATTGTATAGATGGACAGTCCCAATATGAGACGCTTCTTCTTCCGTCAAGCAGGCAAGCGCATACTGAATATTCATAGACCCCAGAGAGTGACCGTATAGATCGATCTTGGCATTGGGGTATTTTCGGATCACCTCTTTCAAATGAGCTGCAGCATCTTTAAATTGCGGAGGTGGGAAAGTCCCGTTTTCGTCATTGTATTTTTTTAAAAAAGCAGCTCCCACTAAAGCAGGAAATTTAACCTGTTCTTCGGCAGTTCTTTCTGCAAAAAAGCCGACCACATCTGATGCTTTTTCCTGTACGAAATTGCTGACAGGATTGTCCAGCGCTTTTTTCATAAACCTACCTAAGGGCGTGGCCTCCGGCGGAAGATTAACAGAAGTAGGAATAATCGCATCTTCAAAAGCTTCTACAAAATTATTAAAACTATCCTTAGCCTTATCTCGCGCATAATTCTTCGCATATTCTGTTGCATACTCGCTCGCACCACCAGGGTTCAAAATATTGGAAGCTGCTGGCAAATCTGTCTTTACCCAATCCGTATATGTATCATGGAGTAATTTTTGTGTACTTATTTCAGTTTCAGATCCCTTCATCAAGACAGTCACGTCATGGATTTGGGCACGCGCTTCATCAGAAGCAGTATAGGGGACTGGATCTTCATTAATTCCCATACCATTATTTGTTAATACAAAAACTTGTTCTTCATTTCCATTGGTACTGTCATATATATGAGAAACGTGACCAATGTACTCTTCATTCTTGGGACCAATATCGAATTCCCGTCCAACTTTTATATCCTTTTCATACTCAAGTAGGGCAGCTTTAACATTTTGTTGATCATTAAAATTTAAATTTTCAGCCATTTCAATTTCCCTTCAGAAGGTCGTTCAATTCCTTTGTTTTACCGTAGTATGTCTCTTCATACTTACCAGTAACCGAATCTTCTTGTATAGTTGTACTTAACAATAAATTTTCATTGTCATTGATAATGATTTTGATCATAAGCCCTCCCATCGGATTATAATCTAAATCATCTTTAGAGATTTTATATGATTTTATTTTTCCTTCTGGAGTAAGAGCTTTAGGGTCTAATTTTTTCAACATATTTTCAATCGCTACCTTCATCTTTTGACTCTCTGCGATTTGAATCATTTCTTGTTTTTTGGCAGATTGTCCATTAAAAAAGCTACAGCCTCCTAAGCTCAGGCTAAATACTACCATTATCAACACAATAAATTTACTTTTTTTCATCTTCTTCCCATTCTTTCTTCAGGTTTCTTAGAATTTATTATACAAAATTCTATTCATACCTGAAATGTTACTTTTGTTAAAAAATGTTGCCAAATCGTTACAAGCACTAGCTATTAATGTAACATACCAGCTTTGATCCAGAAATATTTCTATTTTCCTATATTAGGGGTATTTATCTAAATGAGTTTATTTCCCAGTCTCTTCTGCTTTACTTAACAGATCACTTAATTTTGCTGAAATACCGTAACTACCTGTTTCGAACTGTCCTGAATCTTCCATTTGAACAGTCGTATCGATCGTTAACTTTTTATCGCCATTGATAACGAGATAGACATTCATCCCTCCCATTGGATTGTATTCCAATTCACCTTTTATCAGGGTATAGGAGTGAATGACCCCTTCTGAAGTGAAAGCTTTCGGATCGATACTGATTAACAAGTGTTTTATCGCTCGCTCCATTTTCGTGCTTTCTGCGATCTGAATCATTTCCATTCTCTCAGCAGCTTTATCCGTAAATAGACTGCAACCTCCTAGAAACAAAGTCAGTAAAAATAGTAGCATTAATCGTTGTTTTTTATCAGTCATATGTTCCCTCTCACTTATATTATTCGTAATGATTTTTAAAAAATGACCCAATTTTTAAAAATTTTTTCCAGAATCCAAAAAACACACCCTTACTGGGTGTGTCTCTTGTTAAATCATGTATTCGACGCTATAAGTGGCATCGGATAAAATCCGTGAAAGGAATTGTTTGGTTCGTTCTTCTTTTGGACTGTTGAAGAATTCATGGGGTTCGTTTTCTTCGATGATGTGTCCGCCATCCATAAAGATAACGTGGTTAGCCACATCACGCGCAAAGCCCATCTCATGGGTTACGACAACCATGGTCACTCCTTCTTGAGCCAATTGCTTCATAACATCTAAGACATCACCGACCAACTCTGGGTCTAGCGCTGAAGTCGGCTCGTCCAGCAAGATCACGTCTGGTTTCACTGCGATGGCACGCGCGATTCCGATCCGTTGCTGCTGGCCACCTGACAATTGAGAAGGATAGTAATCCTTATATGCGAGGAGACCAACTTTTTCAAGGGCTGATTCTGCCCGTTGGATAGCCTCTTCTTTTGGAATCTTACGGGCTACAACCAGGCCTTCTAAGATATTTTCAAGCGCTGTTTTGTTGGCAAAGAGATTGTAATGCTGGAAGACAAAGGCTGTCTTTTGGCGGATTTCTAGAATCTCTTTTTTGCTGAGTTTGGAGAGGTCATATGCTTTTCCACCTAGGGTTAAGTGACCTGTATCCGCCTTTTCCAAGTGGTTGAGACAGCGAAGGAAGGTTGTTTTTCCTGATCCAGAAGGACCCAAAATAACGACGACATCCCCTTGGTTGACCTTGAGATTAACATCTACTAGGACTTGGTGGTCCTTAAATTTTTTCGATACGTGTTCTACTTCTAACATCTTCTTATTTCTCCTTCTTCTATGCGAGTGTCAAGCGTTTTTCTAAGCGATTGAATCCCCACTGAATCACCCCACAAATGACAATATAAAGAATAAAAATCACGAGATAGGATTCAAAATATTGATAACCATAGGAGGCTTCGACCTTGGCGATGGCGGTGATATCCTTGATGGTCATGACAAAGACAAGGGAAGTTCCTTTGACCAAGTTGATGACCAGGTTACACAAATTTGGAAGGGCTGAACGCAGGGCTTGTGGAAAAACAATGCGGATATAGGCTTGGCGATTGGTCAAACCAATGGCTTGCGCTGCTTCTAGCTGACCCTTATCCACGGTCAGGATGGCTGAGCGTAGAATTTCAGCCAGACTCCCTGTTGTCATCAAGCTAAAGATGATAAAGGCATAGTAAATGGGATTGATCTCAAAGACATTAAAGTGACTGCCCATGCTCTTAAAAAAGCTATTTAAGAGGCTGGGAAAGAGACTATAAAAGAAGAGAATCAAGAGAATCGGAGGCGTCGCGCGGATAAAGGCTAAGTAAATCACTGAGAAACTGCGAACCCCTTTGACCTTATAAATCTGACCGAGTGCCAAAAAGAGAGCTGGAAAAAAACTCAAGAGGATCGATACGACCATGATCAGAAGGGTCACTGGAACACCACCCAAGGTGGCTAGAAATGTTTTACTAATAAAATTGAAATCCATAAGCTACCTTTCTGTTACACTGAGTCGTTTCTCAAGGAGTTGAGCTGAGAGGGAGATGACAAGGGCAATTCCCCAGTAGATCACTGCTACAGCTGTATAGGTCTCGAGGGAATAATTCCCAAGATTGCGGCTGATCAAGTTATTTCCTGCTCCCATGATATCGATAAAGCCAATGGTATAAGCCAAAGCGGCGTCGCGCATGAGGTTTAAGATGGCAGTCGTCATATTTGGAAGAGCCACACGAAAGGCTTGGGGAAGGACAATCCGCCAAATGGTTTGAGCCGGCGTCAAGCCGATACTCAAGCCCGCTTCCATCTGACCTTTTGGAATGGCCAAATAGGCTGCCTTGAAAACCTCAGAGATCATAGCGGCAAAGAGAAGAAACATGGCCACAAGGACAAAGACAAACTTGGACCAGTGGTCAATGTCAATGCCCAACCACCAGTTCAAAAATTGGGGAAGTCCATAAAAGACCAAAAAGAGCAAGACAATCGGAGGGGTACAACGCAAGGTAAAGACATAACCTTTTGCCAGACCTGCTCCTACCTTATCTTCTGATACTTGTGCCCAGGTCAAAACCAAGCCAAATGCAGAACCGAGAACCGTCGTTAAAACCATCAAAGCTAGGGTCGCTGGTAGAGCTTGGACCAAGGTTGGAAGAAATGACCAGACCTTGGAAATGTCGTATGAGACCATGTTTCTTTTCCTTTCTGTATCCGTATAGAAATAAGGAAGCTGGGGCTATGCGCACCCAGTTTCATCTTATTTCTCTTTATCTACATAACTGAAGACATCTTCACCGAAATATTTTTTCGACAATTTAGCAAGTGTGCCATCTTTTTCTAATTCTTTGATGGCCTTGCTGTATTCTTCCGCAAATTTTTCGTTTTTCTTATCCTTATGGATCAATGGGTAAGTTGGAATTCCTTTGTAGGCAAACCAGCTCAGTTTGTCCGCATATTGGTGGTAAGAACCATCTTTATCTGTGACAGCTTTTTCAAAGGAAAGTTTGATGTCAAAGAAGGCATCGTAACGTCCTTCAAGAACCCAAGCATAAGCATCTGCGACTTTGAAAGATTCCGCAGCTGTTAATTCGATTTGTTGGTCCTTATGCTTTTCATTGTATTCTTTAATAACATTCCACTGCGCATTTTGTGGTGAAATTGGAACCAATTTTCCTTTTTCTTTCGCAAAGTCATCGATGTTCTTGTATTTTTTCGCATCTTCTTTCCGAACGGTAAATCCGATGATACTTGCTCCGATTGGTTCTTTTGGAATGATGAATTTCTTGGCACGTTCTTCGGTATACCAAGCTCCTTTGGTTCCGATATCGTATTTACCAGATTCTAGACCGATCAAGAGATCGTCATCACTTGTTCCAGTGTACTCAAACTTGTAGTCTGGTAGTTTTTCGTCAATGGCTTTGAGAACGGCTACTTCATAGCCATCTGATTCTCCTTTTTCATCAACGAAATCATACGGTACATAGTTTTGCGTGTGGGCTACTTTCAAGGTTGTTACCTTGTTCGATCCTGTTGAGCCTTTGCTGTCGTTTGCATGGTTCAAGCTCCGTCCAAGAATGGTTGCACCTGCAATGGCAAGAACGGCCACCCCACCGATAATCCATGTTTTTTTACTCATACTCTGTTCTCCCTGATTCTATTTTTTCTTATTCTGCTGCAGCTTCACGAACCCATTCGATTCGCTCTTCATCAATATCACTTGGAATGGTACAATCGGCACCGATGACCAAGCCTGTCGTTCCGGTTTCTGCGATGATACGTTTGGTTTCTGCTTGAATCGCAGCCTTGTCTCCTGTATAGAGAAGACCATTTTTGCCATTTTCAAAGCCACCAAGAACCGTACGTCCACCGAAGATTTCGCGTCCTTCTGCTAGGCTGATTCCTTCTGGTCCAACTGCCCAGTTAATGACTTGAGCTGGGTAGTCTGTGAAGAGATGGATATCATTGCGAGCCCCTTCGTAGCCACAGATATGAAGGATATTTACCCCACCTGCTTCATTGGCTGCTTCTAAGACATGGAGTTCACTCGGTGCGATGACTTGTTTGTAAACTTCCTGACTGACACGCGCATCTTGGATGCTTTGAACACTGAGGTAGATCCCGTCTGCTCCAGCTTCTTTAATAATTCGTTGGCTCAAAATTGCGATATCTTGCCCAATGGTATCCAAAACTTTTTTAAGAGTTGCTGCATCTTGATCGATAAAGTTTGCGATCAAGTCATCTCCACCTGACACTTCTCCGACCAACCATTTGAAGTAGGTCACCGGAGCAAAGATATTGTAGATGGCTACAATGTCCTCTTCAAAACCGGCACGAATTTTTTTTACAAGCTCTACCTGCTCTGTGATCCATGGATGATCGGCTCCGAGGGGTTCAATCCCTGCTAAGTCAGAGATGTTTTCAAGACCCTTGTGAATAGCTGGATTTGGATAAGCAAAGTAACCATCGCTCATAAGTTTAACAAAGTCTGGTTGGACCTTGTGAAGGAAGTTTTGATGCCCCTTCAGGTTTTTTTCAATAATTTCCGGATTAGAAAATCCTTTCAACCATTCTTCTTCTGTTGTAAAATGGTGCCAAAATCCAACTGGCACACGATCAACCGCTTCTCCCTTAAAAGCTTTTAACACTAATTCTCTTTTTGCTGACATGTTCTTACCTCGTTCTATTTTTTTCTTGTTTGTTATCTTAACACTTCAATCATTCTTTGACTAATATATATTTTTTATCAAGCTCTTCATCTTTTTTTATCACTGATCTTCAAGAAGCAAAATTCCTGCTATATCAGAGGGACGAAGGAGAGAGAGACTATGGGCTGGAATTTTCTCCAATTTTTCGATGTCCGGATCTTTCCGTACAATCCCACGACTGCTTGCTGCAGTAGCTTTTGCGAGTCCTAGGACTAAGAATAAAGCTACCAGCCCCATACACCACACATGAATCTTTCTCATCTCCCTCTCCTTTCTTCTTACAAGACGGCTGCCTGACGCACCCAGTCTAAGCGTTCCAATTGGAAATCGTCTGGTACGGTGCAATCCGCCCCAAGGATCAAACCACGACTTCCCGCTTCTGCGACCAAGCGACGGGTTTCTTGTTCGATAGCTGCTCGTTCCCCTTGATAGAGTAGGCCTTTCTTACCATTGACAAAGCCACCTAGGACAGCACGATCCCCAAAGAGCTTGCGACCTGCTGCTAGGCTCAGGCCTTCATGATGGGTCGCCCAGTTAATGACTTGAGCTGGATAATCCTTGAAAAGGCCCACTTCATTGCTGGCCCCTTCAAAACCGCAGATATGAAGGATATTGATGCCACCCGCCTCATTAGCCGCCTCTAGAACGGCAATGTTGCTTGGCTCAATGAACTTGCGGTATTCTTCTTCTGTCACGCGCTCATCTTGGATCTGCTGGGTTGAGAAGTAAATGCCTTCCACTCCTGCTTCTTGGATCAAGCGGCGACTTAAAGTAGCGATATCTCCTGCAATCACGTCAAGGACATGGGCCAATGTTTCTGGATCTTCCTTGATAAAGTCTGCAATCACTTGGTCTCCACGGGATTGATCCGTACGGAACCAGCGTTTCAAATAAGAAATGGGCGAGAAGATATTGTAGAAAGAAGCAATCTCTTCATGGAAATGGGAACGAATCTCCTTGACCACTTCAATCTGTTTTTCAATCCAAGGATGATGCTCTCCAATCGGTTGAATGTCCTTTAATTCTTGGATCGATGTGATCTCTCTCGAATAAAGAGCACTCGGATAACGGAAGAAGCCATCGCTCATAATCTTGACAAAATCAGGTGAAATTTCTTCAACATAGTGTTGGTGTCCTTTGATACTCTTTTCAAGTACGGCTGGATTGTCTAGCCCCAATTCTTTTTCTTCTTGGGTCACATAATGGAGCCAAAATCCTACAGGGATTCGCTCTACTGCTTCGCCTCGAATGGCACGAAGAACCAATTCTTTTTTACTCATACTGTACATCCTCCTCATCTTTTCTCCAAAAGAAAGATTGACTGCTTCCCTTCTGGAATTTGTAACCATGATATCACCTCGAAAAGTAGCTGACTAATATATTTTCCCTATCAAAGCCTTAAAATTTCTTTATTGAGAAAATCATCAAAAAAACGCAAACCCTTGAAAATAGGGACTTGCGAGTATCTTTCTCGATTGTTTCATTTTAGAAAAAAAGGACCTCTTTGATCTTTTCTTGATCCGGTTATAATATAAAACTATACCCCTTCTTTTAAGATGAAAAATGGCATCTATTGAGATGAAAAAGCCCTTCATATCAACATTTCTTTCTTCCTATTCTTTCCACCATTTCCTGGCTCCCCTTCCCTCTTTCTTGTCATGTAAGATTGAAAGGAGTATAATTTTTATAGAATAATTTTAAGGAGTGTACGGTTTATGAAAACAACAAAAACCACCTTTACCATCGTTTCTGCTCTTGCTTCTGTCATTTTACTGACAAGTTGTGGAAGCAACACCAACAAAACGCAAGAGACAAAAGCAAGCAGCACTAAAAATCAGGTGACGATGACCTATGATCAACAGCGCTCACAAGAAAATACCATGTCTGTTCTCTGGTACCAAAAGGCAGCTGAAACTAAGGCTTTGTATTTACAAGGCTACAATGTCGCTACTGACCGTTTGAAAGAGATCCTCCAAACGCCTTCTGATAAGCCTTATTCCATCGTCTTGGATTTGGACGAAACTGTTTTAGATAACAGCCCTTACCAAGTTCAAAACGTCAAAGATGGTACGGCCTTCAATCCTAAAGATTGGGATGTTTGGGTGAAAAAAGCAGCCGCAAAAGCGGTGCCAGGTGCCAAAGATTTCCTTCAATATGCGGATCAAAACGGGGTTCAAATCTACTACATTTCTGACCGTACAACCTCTCAAGTAGATGATACCATTAAGAATCTTGAAAAAGAAGGCATTCCTGTTCAAGGACGTGACCACCTCATGTTCTTAGAAGATGGCGTCAAATCAAAAGAAGGCCGTCGCCAAGCTGTACAAGAAAAGACCAATCTTGTCTTGCTCTTCGGGGACAACCTAGTGGACTTTGCAGACTTCTCTAAGACATCTGAAGCTGATCGCGACAAGAAATTGGACGAATTGCAAAAAGAATTTGGTGAAAAATTCATCATCTTCCCAAATCCAATGTACGGATCATGGGAATCTGCTGTTTACCAAGGTAAAAAACTAGACGCCAAGGGACAAACAGAAGAACGCCTCAAAGCCTTGCAAGGTTTTGACAAATAAAGCAAACATCCTCGCTAGGAAAAACCTAACGAGGATGTTTTTTTCTATAATAACTAATTTATTCAACTGTTACAGACTTAGCAAGGTTCCGTGGTTTGTCGACATCGAGTCCACGATGAAGGGTTGCAAAGTAAGCAATCAATTGGGTTGGCACCACCATTGAGATTGGAGAGAGATAAGGGTGAACTGCCGTCAAGACTAAATCATCTGTCTCTTTAGCGACATTTTCTTCTGCAATGGTTAAGACATGAGCCCCACGTGCTGCCACTTCTTGGATATTTCCACGTGTGTGGCTGGCTAGGACTGGATCAGATAAGAGAGCAATGACCGGTGTACCGTCTTCGATCAAAGCAATGGTACCGTGTTTCAACTCACCCGCTGCGAAGCCTTCACATTGGATGTAAGAAATTTCTTTTAGTTTCAGACTGGCTTCCATGGCAACATAGTAATCTTGGCCACGTCCGATATAGAAAGCATTGCGGGTTGTTTCCAACAAGCCACGGACTTTTTCATCGATCACTTCTTTTTCTGAAAGGGTTGATTCGATCGATTGGGCAACGATAGACAATTCGTGCACCAAATCAAAGGCTTTGGCCTTTTCATTGCCATTGGCTTCCCCAACAGCTTTAGCCAAGAAAGCAAGAGCTGCGATTTGAGCCGTATAAGCCTTGGTGGAAGCGACCGCAATTTCAGGACCAGCATGGAGCAACATGGTCATGTCTGCTTCACGTGAAAGAGTTGAACCTGGAACATTGGTTACTGTCAAGCTTGGAATGCCCATTTCATTTGCTTTAACCAATACCTGACGGCTATCCGCTGTTTCACCAGATTGACTGATAAAGATGAAGAGTGGTTTCTTGCTGAGAAGTGGCATACCATAGCCCCACTCAGATGAAATACCGAGTTCTACTGGGGTATCTGTCAACTCTTCCAACATTTTTTTAGAAGCAAATCCAGCATGGTAAGAGGTACCAGCCGCAAGGATATAGATCCGGTCTGCTTCTTGAACAGCCTTGATAATAGCTGGATCTACCACTACTTGACCAGATTCATCTGTATAGGCTTGGATCAACTTACGCATGACAGTTGGTTGCTCATCGATTTCTTTGAGCATGTAGTATGGGTAAGTCCCTTTACCGATATCAGAAAGGTCAAGTTCAGCCGTATAGCTAGCCCGTTCTTTGATGTTTCCATCATAGTCTTGAACTTCAACGCTGTCAGCCTTGACAATGACCAACTCTTGGTCATGGATTTCCATGTATTGGTTGGTTTCACGAATCATGGCCATGGCATCTGAGCAGACCATATTGTAGCCATCGCCAAGACCGATCAATAGTGGTGATTTATTTTTTGCTACATAGATGGTACTTGGATCTTCCGCATCCATCAAAGCAAAAGCATAGGCTCCACGGATGATGTGGAGGGCTTTTTTGAAGGCTTCCAGCGTAGACAAGCCATCTTCTTCAGCAAATTTTCCGATCAAGTGGGCTGCGATTTCTGTATCTGTTTGCCCCTTGAAATGGTGACCTGCTAGGTATTCTTCCTTGATTTCAAGGTAGTTTTCAATGACCCCATTGTGGACTAAAACAAAGCGACCTGTTTCAGAGCGGTGTGGGTGAGCATTGTCCTCAGTTGGTTTTCCATGAGTGGCCCAACGGGTATGTCCAATCCCAGCTGTCCCTTCGACACCTTCTGCCTTAGATGACAATTCTGCAATGCGGCCAACTGCCTTTACCAATTGGCTCTTGCCTTCACTAGCCAGAAAAACACCCGCAGAGTCATAGCCTCGGTATTCGAGTTTTTCAAGTCCTTGAATCAAAATATCAGTAGCATTTGTATTTCCTACAACACCAACGATTCCGCACATAGTTTTTACGATATAGCCTTGCTATACTTTCCCCTTTACTTAGTCAAACGACCCATGGTCGATTTCTCAGTTACTTTAAATTGGTCTAGTCTAATTTGACCAAAAAGCAACCAGCGGAGTCAGTATACAATGCTTCTTCTAGTTTGTCAACTAGGAAATTCAAGAAAATTGGTCTAGTTAAGTTAGCGTTAAGATTGAAGGCAAAGTCATTTGAGAAAATTTCCACTGCAAGAAAAATGCCTGAAACATATTTGTTTCAGGCATTCGGAATGATTGAGAGTCAAACCGTTTGGGAAACTGTTTGACTCCAATCTTTAAAACGACAATGTGAGGAGGCTCAAATTGAACGGAACACAGGCTGCGGATTTTGATTTAGTCTTTAAATCCATTGGCTTGGCTTAATTCTTTAAACCAATGGCCGGATTTTTTGAGGGTTCGTTTTTGGCTTTCGAGATCCAACTCAACCAAGCCATAGCGGTTCTTGTAGCCATTGAGCCATGACCAGCAGTCAATAAAGGTCCAGATCAAATAGCCTTTACAGTTGGCACCATCTTGAATAGCCCAGTGGAGCTCACGAAGATGGTCTTTGACAAAGTCAATCCGGTAGTCGTCCTGGATCACTCCGTCCTTGCGGAATTTTTCCTCTCCTTCAACCCCCATCCCGTTTTCTGTCAGAATCCACTCGATATTGCCATAGTTTTCCTTGATATTTTGGGCAATGTCATACAAGCCTTGCTCATAGATTTCCCAACCTCGGTGGGGATTGATCTTGCGGCCTGGCATAACATAGGGTTCATAAAATTGTTCAAAGAGTAAGGGAGAAGCTGGATTTGGAGCGTAACGAGGAGCTGCTACACGGAGTGGTTGGTAATAGTTAACCCCTAGGTAATCCACCGTATTTTCCTCAATCAAACGCAATTCAAAGGGATCATAATCCGGCAAGAGATCACGCTCCCGTAGGATCTCGACTAATTCTTCAGGATAATGACCAAGAACAGATGGATCTAGGAAGGATTTGGCTTGAAAGAGCTCGGCAATGCGCGCAGCTTTGACATCTTCTGGATGCTGGCTCCGAGGATAGGCTGGTGTCAAATTGAGCACAATCCCGATACGATAGTTAGGATCCACCTCGTGACAGGCCTTTACCGCTAGACTGCTAGCTAACTGGGTGTGGTAGGCTACCTTAACAGCTGCTGCTGCGTCTACCTTATGAGGAAAATGGGCATCATAAAAATAACCAAACTCCACAGGGACAATGGGTTCATTAAAGGTGATCCACTGACCAACCAGATCCCCATAGGTCTTGAAACAAAAACGCGCATATTCTTGGTAAGCATAGGCCGTTTCTTTATTTTCCCAACCATCCCCTTGCTCTTGAAGAGCCATCGGTAAATCAAAATGATAGAGGTTGACCAAGAGGTGAATCCCTTTTTCTTTGATCTTTTCAAAGACACGGCGGTAGAAATCAACACCTGCTTGATTGATCTCCCCTCGTCCTTCTGGGAAAATACGTGACCACTGGATAGAGGTTCGAAAGGCTGTGTGGCCGGTTTCTAACAAGAGGTCCAGATCTTCTTCCCAGTGTTCATAAAAAGTCGATGTTTTCTCTGGTCCTTGCCCTTGATAAAAGCGGTTGGGCTCGACCCTATACCAGTAATCCCAGAGATTGTCTCCCTTTCCATCCTGGGCTAGACGTCCTTCTGTTTGAGGCCCCGAGGTCGAACTCCCCCATAAAAAATCCTTTGGAAATTGATACATGTCCTAATCCTCCTCATTCTACTAGCTCTATTGTAGCGCATCCTCCTCCAAAACCTAGGCACAATTTACAGTCTTTCTTACGCAGATTAAAGAAAAAGCCCCTTAGGAAAAATTCCTAAGGGAGCTGGTCCTCTTTATAATTGAGTCACGACATATTCAAAGAGCTTGCGATCTGCTGGGCTCTTGTCAAAACGTAGTTCTGGATGCCACTGAACTCCGAGGAAACGGCTCTCATCTGTGGATTGAACGGCTTCTATGATGTCATCTTTAGGATCCCGCGCGATTACTTCTAAGCCATCTGCCAAGTCTTTAATACTTTGATGATGGAAAGAATTGATGCGACTGGTCTTACCATAGATCTCTTGCAGGACCGTCTGATCCTTGGTCACCAACTCTTGACTGGTGTACTGACCTGGATTGTCCTGCCAGTGGTGTTCAATATCTTGATACAGAGTTCCCCCTAGAGCGACATTATAGAGCTGGGTCCCACGGCAGACGGTAAAGATAGCTTTTTTAGCCGCACGCGCTTCTTCAATCAAAGCCAACTCAAAGAGATCGCGTTTCAAGAGGTAGTCATCACTGTCGATGGTGATTTCTTCTCCGTAAAACTTGGGCAAGACATTTTGTCCACCGGTGATGATGAGCTTATCAATCATCGATATGTAGTCTTTGGCCAAGGCCGCATCTCCAATCGGCAAGATCAAGGGAATCCCTCCTGCCTCTTTGACCGCTTCGACAAAACCAGTCGCCGCATAGCTCATGTTCGCGTCTGGATCATCTGGGAAGGGTCTTTCATTTCCTGTAATTCCAATCACTGGTCTTATTTTCATGCTTATTTCCATATTCTTTCATTCATTTTCAAGGCTTATTGTAACACAATTTCAAGCCAGACTCAATGGAGATTTTTTTGAAGAGAAGGTCTCTCCCTCTAACCCAAAAGCTTGCTGAAAGGATATGAAATTGCTTTCTATTAAAAAATTCTCAAGTGCAAAGACTTGAGAATGGTTTGTTAATTTTTTATCAACCCTTCTTTTACCAAAAAGTCACGCGCTACTTTAGCAGCAGGCTTGCCTTCTACTCCGACTTGGTAGTTCATCTGACTCATTTGGTCTGCTGTGATTTTACCTGCCAACTTATTGAGAACAGCTTCTAATTCGGGATGTTTCTTAAGAAGAGCTTCTTTCATGAGGGGCGCCCCTTGATAAGGTGGGAAGAGTTGTTTGTCATCTTCGAGGACCACCAGGTCATAGCGAGCAAGTTCAGCATCTGTTGAGTAGGCATCCGTTATCTGGATATCCCCAGACTGGATCGCCTGGTAGCGAAGGGCTGGCTCCATGGTGGACACTTGTAAGTTGAGACCATAGACCTTCTGCAAGCCCTTGTTTCCGTCTTCTCGGTCGGTAAACTCCAAGGTAAAGCCTGCCTTGAGTTGTCCTTCCACCTTTTTCAAATCTGAAATAGTCTTGAGTCCATACTCTTGGGCAATCTTCTTAGGCACTGCAACAGCATAGGTATTTTGATAAGCCATGGGTTTGAGCAAGGCCAGGTCGTCTTGTCGCTTGATCCCATCTCGAGCAGCTTTGTAGACTGCTTCTGGATCATGACTGACTTGTGGTGCTGGCTTGAGGAGACTTTCGGTCACCGTACCTGTAAACTCTGGATAGATAGCGATATCCCCTTTTTTTAGAGCTTCATAGAGGAAGGTGGTCTTCCCAAAATTCGGTTTGACAGTCACTGTCATATCCGTATTTTTCTCGATCAAGATCTTATACATATTGGCGAGAATTTCAGGTTCAGGACCCAACTTCCCAGCGATGACCAGATTTTCTTTTTTCGGTTTGGGAAGAAGACTTGGCGTATAAGAAGCTCCTAATCCAATAACCATCACAGCAAAGGCTGCAAAGATGGTCCGCAATTTGGCCTTTTCCATCCATTTGAGAAGAAGGTTAAATGCGATGGCTAAGAAGGCAGAAGATAGGGCACCGATCAAAATCAGACTGGCATTATTGCGGTCAATCCCTAGGAGGATAAAGGAACCGAGTCCCCCAGCTCCAATCAAGGCAGCTAGGGTAGCTGTCCCAATAATCATCACGGCTGCCGTGCGAATCCCAGACATAATGACGGGCATGGCCAAGGGAATCTCGAGCTTCTTGAGTCGCTCCCACTTGGTCATCCCAAAGGCGATTCCTGCTTCTTCAAGGCTTGGATCAATCCCCTGTAAACCGGTGATGGTATTTTGAAGGATGGGGAAAATGGCATAGATGACAAGAGCTGTTAAGGCCGGAAGCGTCCCGATTCCCATAATAGGAATGAAGAGGCCCAAAAGAGCCATGGAAGGAATGGTCTGGAAGATCCCAGCTAGCTGTAAAACCCAGTTGCTTGTTCTTTTGTGGATACTCAAATAAATAGCTAGAGGAACAGCCAGAAAAATCGCAAGGAGCAAGGTCAGTAATGACAGTTGCAAATGTTGCCCCAATGCAGCGAGCCAGTCCCCAAAGCGTTCTTGAAAGGTTGCAAGTAGTTTAGACATGGTGAACACCTCCAAATAAATCTGCGACAAAGTCTGTCGCAGGCGCTTGTAAAATTGTTTCAGGGTCCGCCACCTGCACAATCTCTCCTTCCTGTAGCACCGCAATCCGGTCGCCTAATTTCAAAGCCTCGTCTGTGTCATGGGTCACAAAAATAGTGGTCATACCGAATTCTTTGTGCAATTCTTTGGTAAGAGTCTGCAACTGCTTACGGGAGATGGCATCCAAGGCCGAAAAAGGTTCGTCCATCAATAGAATCTTTGGTTCCCCAATGATAGCTCGCACAATGCCAATCCGTTGTTGCTCTCCACCAGATAACTCGCTTGGTAACCGATGAGCATAGTCTGCCGCAGGAAGCCCCACCTTGGTCAAGAGTTCTTCTGTTTTCGAAGCGATTTGCTCCTTGCTCCAGCCCTTCATCTCAGGAATCAGAGCTATATTTTCAGCAACGGTCAAGTTTGGAAATAGGGCAATGGCTTGAAGAACATAGCCAGTACTGAGACGTAACTCCCGTTCATCATAGTCCTTGATTCGTTTCCCATCCATATAGATATTGCCATCAGTCGGCTCCAAGAGACGATTGACCAGCTTGATCATGGTGGTTTTTCCAGATCCTGAAGGACCCACTAGCACCATAAATTCTCCATTTTCAATGCGGAGGTTGACATCTTTTAAAATGTTTTTATCCGTGTAGCGCAAGGCTACATGTTTGTATTCAATCATATTTTTCCTCAATAAGTTTTCTGTCTCTAAGAATATCCAATAAGCTACTTGCTGGATACCCTAGGACTTTTTCGACATCTGTTGAAACCCCAGCTTGTTCTCCAGCTTTAATCGCTGTATAGGTACTGACCCAGGCATCATACTCCCAAGTTTGTGCTGGCCATTTTTTCCGTGACTCATAGGCTTCTTCTACTGATTCATCTACATACGCGATGGTTTTACCGCTCTCTTTTGAGAGAAGCGCTACGATTTCTTCCATGGAAAGATCCTCTGGCCCTGTCAAATTCAAGGTTTGATTTTCCCATTTCTTAGCATGTAAAAGAATCTCTGCTGCAACACTAGATGTGTCCTTACGGGCAACTGCTGAAACCTTCCCACTTCCTGCTGGACCACGAATCTCTCCATTTTCAAGCGCCATATCAATCAAGAAGTCCAAGTAAAAATTATCTCTCAAAAAAGTGTAGGTGAACCCCAACTCCTTGATATAGGCTTCCGTCTGGGCATGATCTCGAGACAATGTAAAAGTTGCCTTCTCATCTGCCCCATAAAAGGAGGTATAAACAATATGCTGCACCCCAGCAAGCTTTGCGGCATCTAAAAGACTCTTGTGTTCCTCAACACGCTCTGGATTTTCCCGAGCAGAGACCATCAACAAGATATCGACCCCCTTCAAGGCCTCAACCACTTTTGGAGTATTGGTATACACTATTTTACGGATTTCCGCAGACGCGTAGACTTTTGCACGCTCTGGGCTTCTTGCCAGATGGATAGAAGCAATTCCTTGCTGATCGACAAGATCAGCCACATAGGAACCTAATTTCCCTGTTACACCTGTAATTCCAATCATAACTGTTACTTCCTTTTCTTAGATGTCATTTTCTTTAGCTTTTAGATTTGAGATTATACGCCCTTGATAGGCTTCAAATTCTTGAATTTCTTGATCTGAAAAACCTTGGTAGAAAATTTCACCCAACTCTTTACTAACGCGGTCACCGATTTCTTTTTGCGCCCAACCGAGGTCTGTCAAAGAGATATATTTTTTCCTTTTATCCTGCGTGCAAGGTTGAATCGTGACCAAGCCTTGTTCTTCCAATTTCTTAACCATACTGGTCAATGTATTATTAGCTAGACCCGTCGCAAGAGCGATATCTGTCGCAGTAGCGCACCCCAACTCTTGCTTCCACAAAATCGTTAAAATTTTCCCTTGTTCACTTCTATATTGAGCATCTGGTTCCTTGCTCAAGAGTTTTTGAAAAAGTCGCCCGTTCAATAAGCGTATCTGTAAAGCTTGGTAGCCCCCTTGCATCTTGTCCATTTTGTCTCCTTTTTATTTCTATATCGAAATATCAAAGTCATTGTACCACTGCTTATTACATCTGTCAACTATTTCGATATAGAAATAACATTTTTTTCTAAGAGGCTCTTCAAAAAATTCATGCACAACTCCAAATGATCAGACTTTTTTACCCCTTTTACACAAACTTCTTTGGAATACGGTCAAAAATTCGCTATAATAGTAACAAATGTTAAACTCCTTTTGTAACGACACTTGGTTTTACGATGTGGTAATCTGTTAACTGTACTATAGAAAGATCGGAGTATTTGTGATGCATATCCCAGATAATTATTTGAGTCCTGCAAGTTGTGCCCTCTTAGCTGTAGCGGCTGCCCCTGCGATTGGCCTATCCATTGCCAAAGTCAAAGTTCAATTAAAGGAAAATAAAGAATTGGCCCCTATGCTTGGTGTCGCAGCTTCTTTATCCTTCTTGTTAATGATGTTTAATGTCCCAGTTCCAGGGGGGACAACGGCTCACGCTGTCGGTGGTGCTCTTCTAGCCATCCTGATTGGTCCCTATGCAGCTTCCCTAGCCTTATCTGTCGCCTTGATCCTCCAGGCCTTCTTATTTGGAGATGGAGGAATCCTAGCCCTTGGAGCTAATATCTTCAATATGGCTGTTGCCATGCCTTTTATCGGCTATGGGATTTACAGTTGGTTCCGCAAACACCATCACGAATCTCTTGGAGTGATCGTGGGTTCCTATGTCGCCATCAACGCCGCAGCTCTCTTAACAGGGATTGAACTTGGCTTGCAACCACTCATCGCTTCAGAAGCTGGTCAGCCGCTCTATAACCCTTATGGATTGAGTATTACCGTACCTGCCATGTTGGGAGCTCACCTCCTTGTAGCAGGTTGGGTCGAAGCCTTCTTCACCTTTGTGATTTACCGTTTTGTCAAACAAGTCGCTCCTACAGAGTTGTACACACCAAGTTCAGTCAATACAACTTCATTCGTTAAAAAAATTCGCTGGGTGCTCCTTGCTTTGATCGTCCTCAGCCCACTTGGACTTCTCGCAGATGGGACAGCCTTTGGTGAATGGTCTGCTGAAGAATTGGGTAGCCTGCTTCATGGCAAAGTTCCAACAGGGATCAAAAATGGATTCTCATTTGATGCCTTGTTTAGTGATTACACCATTCCTGGAACTAAAATTGCGATCGGCTATATTCTCTCAGCCGTGACAGCCGTCCTTATCTTCTATATCATCAGTAAAATCATTCGATCAATGAACGGAGAAAAAACTTCTCATGCGTAAACTCCCTGACTGGCTTCATCAAGAGCAAGCAACTCTTGAAGCATCCAAAAGCCATCACTATTTACAAATGAATCTTCAAACATTGCGCCACTTTCTTGGCAAAATGAAACAAACGACGCCCGCATTCAAGGCCAAAACTTCGTCTTGGATGCGACTCGTTTCCTTTTTAATTCTAGCCATTCTCATTACGACTGCCCACCATCCCATCCAACTGTGGTTGATTGGTATCCTTTTGTTAATGCACATTGCCATGCTTCCTGGAGAGGTCCTACTCCACCTCTTTAAGGTCCTGTTCAAGGTGCTGCTGATTTCCACAATTGTGATATTACCTAGCATCTTATTTCAAGGATTTCAAAATGGAGGGCTCTTTTTGCTACGTGCAGGGATGATTGTCCTCAATATTTCCCTCTTTCTAGCCACAACGACAAGTGTGCAACTGGTCGAGGCCCTTCGTCAGTTACGTGTTCCAAAAACCTTTGTGCAAACCATTGATATCACACTCAAATATGGCTATATCTTAGGGAAACACTTGCAACAACAGATCGAATGCGTCCAGCTGAGAACAGTTGGGCAAAAGGTGAATCTCAATCTCTTTGGCTCCCTCCTTGGTCTCTTGTACCTATCCACAAAAAACCATACAAAAGAAGTGTACGAAGCGATGATTCTTCGAGGCTACGGCATGGATACAAAGCGCAAAGAAGCCTTCCACTGGAAGAAGGAAGACGTCTTTTTCCTATTGGAATTGGCAGTTCTCACGACCTTCACGATCTTACTTGGCTAGAAAGGAAAGTATATGATTCGCATTCAAGATGGAAATTACCACTACACCGAGGAGACTGGAATCCATGATATTCAACTCCAGATCCAAAAGGGGGAAACCGTTGGCCTGATGGGTCCAAACGGAGCGGGAAAATCTACCCTTTTTAAAATTCTGGTTGGACTCTTGCCCCTCTCTTCTGGTCAGTACCACTTCAAGGACTGGACCATTGACCAAGACTTCTTGAAAGATCCCCATCGTGCTGGGCAACTCTTCCAGCAGGTTGGACTCATTTTTCAGAACAGCGATACCCAATTGTTCAATACAAGTGTCTATGATGAACTGGCTTTTGGGCCACGCCAATTAGGTTTAGCCGAAACCGAAGTCCAACAACGCGTCAAGGATACGCTCGGTCTTTTAGAGATTGAACACCTGAGAGATCGCATTCCCTACCATCTTTCTGGTGGCGAAAAGAAGCTAGTCGCTATCGCCAGTGTCCTCACCATGAATCCTAGTCTCTTGCTATTTGACGAGCCTTTTAACGGCCTCTCGCCAAAATACCAGAAGCTGATTGTCACCTTGCTGCAAGAACTAAAAACAGCTGGAAAAACAATTGTGATTTCCTCCCACCATTTCGAGCAAATTGCTCCGATTGTGGAACGGGTTCTGCTCTTTTCTGAAGAGCACACCATTACAGGAAGCTACAATCGAGCTGATTGGGAAAATCATCCAGATATTCAACAATCGTTTTCAACATGTTAAAAAGCCTCGGTAGGGTTCTTCCTACCGAAGCTTTTTTGATCCTTAATCAACCAAACGAAAAAATCCTCCAGAACTTAGCTCTGAAGGAATTTTAATTTTATTTCACAACGATGTTAACAAGTTTGTTCGGTACACTAATCACTTTCACGATTTCTTTGCCATCAATCTCTGCCTTGACTTTGTCGTCAGCTAGAGCGACTTCTTGCAATTCTTCACGAGAAAGGTCTTTTGCGACCATGAGTTTAGCACGGACTTTTCCTTTGATTTGAACGACGATTTCGATTTCGTCTTCAATCAATTTTCTTTCGTCCCATGTTGGCCAAGCTACGTAAGAGATTGACTCACCTGTTGCTGCCACTGTTTGCCAGAGTTCTTCTGCCAAGTGAGGGGCAAATGGAGCAATCAATTGGATGAAGCCTTTGGCGTAATCCACATAGAGTTTATCTTCCTTGTTAGCAGCATTGACAAAGACCATGAGCTGGGCAATGGCTGTGTTGAATTTCATAGACTCGATTTGCTCTGTGACAGCTTTAACGGTTTCGTTATAAACCTTGTCTAGAGCGCCATTGTTTTCCGCAACGATTTCTTTACTTGTAATCAAACGGTAAACACGATCAAGGAATTTACGGCTTCCTTCCAGACCTTCTTCTGACCAAGCGATGGAAGCATCAAGTGGTCCCATGAACATTTCATAGACACGAAGGGTATCAGCACCGTATTGTTCCACCACATCGTCTGGGTTAACCACGTTCTTGAGGGATTTAGACATCTTGGCTGGTGCTTGCTCCAATTCTTCTCCTGTTTCCACATGGAAGAAGGAACCGTCACGTTTTTCAACCTTGTCAGTTGCCACAAGTGCCCCACGGTGGTCACGGTAGCTTGTTCCCAAAATCATTCCTTGGTTAAAGAGTTTTTGGAAGGGCTCTTTGGTTGGAACAACACCGAGGTCATAGAGGAATTTATGCCAGAAACGAGCGTAAAGCAAGTGAAGCACAGCGTGCTCTGCACCACCTACGTAGATATCTACTGGCAACCATTGTTTGAGGAGGTCCTCATCAGCCAATTTCTCAGTGTTGTGTGGGTCGATATAGCGAAGGTAGTACCAGCTTGAACCCGCCCATTGTGGCATAGTATTGGTTTCACGACGACCTTTGACGCCATCCTCACGAGTCACTTCCAGCCAGTCTGTCAAGTTAGCTAATGGGCTTTCACCAGTACCTGAAGGACGGATGTCCTTGGTGACTGGCAAGACAAGTGGCAATTCACTTTCTGGAACAGCTGTTGAAGTTCCGTCTTCCCAATGAATGATTGGGATTGGTTCACCCCAGTAGCGTTGACGGCTAAAGAGCCAGTCGCGGAGACGATAGGTAACCTTTTCTTGACCAAAGCCTTTTTCTTCTAGCCAAGACACGATTTTAGCAATCGCTTCTTCTTTGTTGAGACCGTTCAAGAAGTCAGAGTTGACGTGAAGGCCATCTTCTGTGTAGGCAGCTTCTGCTACGTTTCCACCTTCCAAGACTTCTACGATTGGAAGTCCAAATTGTTTAGCAAATTCCCAGTCACGCTCATCGTGAGCAGGTACGGCCATAACAGCACCTGTTCCGTAGCTAGCAAGAACATAGTCGGCAATCCAGATTGGAATTTCTTTGCCATTGACAGGGTTGATCGCATAAGCACCCGTCCAAACCCCTGTTTTTTCCTTGGCAAGGTCTGTACGAGCCAAGTCTGATTTGAGGCTGGCTTGGTGTTTGTAGTCCGCTACAGCTTCAGCTTGTTCCGGTGTTGTGATGGCATCTACTAGTTCATGTTCAGGCGCCAAAACAGTGAAGGTCGCACCAAAGAGGGTATCCGGACGAGTTGTAAAGACGGTGAATTCCTTGTCAGTCCCTTTTACTTTGAAAGTAACGTTAGCACCAGTTGATTTCCCAATCCAGTTGCGTTGCATGTCCTTGATAGACTCTGGCCAGTCAAGATCATCCAAGTCAGCCAGCAAGCGCTCCGCATAGGCAGTGATTTTGAGCATCCATTGGCGCATTGGTTTACGGACAACTGGATAGCCACCACGCTCAGATGTTCCATCTGGAAGAACTTCTTCGTTGGCGATAGCTGTGCCTAGTTCCTCAACCCAGTTGACTGGCACTTCTGCTTCATAGGCCAAGCCTTTTTCATAAAGCTTAGTGAAAATCCATTGCGTCCACTTGTAGTAATTTGGATCTGTCGTATTGACTTCACGATCCCAGTCGTAAGAGAAGCCAAGCGCATTGATTTGGCGTTTGAAGTTGGCAATGTTTTCTGCTGTGAATTCCGCTGGGTCATTTCCCGTATCCATAGCATATTGCTCTGCAGGCAAACCAAAAGCATCCCATCCCATTGGGTGAAGGACATTGTAGCCTTGCGCACGTTTGAAACGGCTAAGGATATCCGTCGCTGTGTAGCCTTCTGGGTGTCCTACGTGAAGACCCGCTCCAGATGGGTAAGGGAACATGTCCAATGCATAAAACTTAGGTTTTGAAGCATCTGTTCCTGTCTTAAAGGTGTGATGGTCAGCCCAGTATTTTTGCCACTTAGGCTCGATTTCTTTATGATTGTAAAAACTCATAGCGTCTCTCCAATTTTCGTGATGCTCCTATTATACCATTTTTAGGCGATTTTTAAAGGTTCAGACGAAGAAAAAGACAGGTCCCATACGGGACCTGTCTCTCCTGTTTTCTTCAAGAAAAGTCTATTTCACATGCTTTTCAAGTTCTTCTTGCGCTTTTTTATTGGATTTTTCTTTTTCTTTCTTCCATTGTTCACGCGCTTTGTCGTAGTCTTTAGCCGATACGACCTTGTCTTGAACTTCTAAATACTTATAGTTAAAGGTTTGACCCTTGTGGCCTGTCCAAGCAAAGGCTGCAGAGTATGGTACAGTCTTACGAACGACTGGAGAAGCCCCATCCGAATGAATCGGAATCAAGAGGGCGCTATCGGTCAACCAAGCCTGAGCCGCAGCATATTTTTCATAACGCTTGTTCACATCAGTGTTTTCTTTTTGAGCGTCCTCAATTAATTGATTGTACTCATCAAAGCCAGCTGCTTTTGCCGCCGCATTATCCGTACCAGCATCGAATCCAAAGTAAGAATTGGCATTTTCACCAGATTTACCACTGGTGATGTCGATGTAAGAAGATGGGTCCGTATAGTCTGGTCCCCAGCCCAAGTTATTGTTTAGATCCCAGTCTTGTTGGGAAGCATTTTCAGCAAAGTAAGTCACTCGTTGAAGATCATCCTCAGAAACCATATTCAGATCGATGACAATATTTTCTGCTCCCAATGTAGATTCAATCGACTGTTTGAAGGATTGGGCTTGTTTGATTCCTTCCGTATAAGTCGAAGAAGTTGGAAGGTCTAAATGAATTGGGAATTCAACTCCTTGAGACTGCAATTCTGCCTTAGCTTTGGCAAACTCTTCTTTGGCCTTGCTTGGATTGTAGAGGGTGTCTTTTCCATCTGCGACAGAGACCCCTTTCCATTCATCCCCATAAGCTTCTAAGTCTTTTTCTACTGCATCACCAAATTGTTTGCCATCGATTTGGACAAAGTTTGGTGGCGTAAAGGTATTACGGATCACCTTATTGGCACCCGCTTCCCCGTTAGTTTGCGCTACATAAGCCTTGCGGTTGAAGGCAAACATAATAGCTTGACGGAAGTCCTTGTTCAAGATTGCTTTCTTGGTAGAGGCCTTTTGAGCATCCGTGGTCTTCTTTGTGATTTCATAGGCCTGACGGTCAATGTTGAAGGAAAGGTTATAGGTTGAGGAACCTTGGTCAGTATAGACGATGTCGTCCTTATGCTTCTTCTCTACACTCTTATAGTTGGAACCATTTGGGAAAACACGGGCAACTGTATAGTCACCGTTATCAAATCCACGGATCAGAGACTCGGAGTCTTGACCATCATAATAGGTCAGTTTGACTTTACTGATCTTGACATTTTCCGCATCCCAGTAGGTTGGATTTTTTTCTAATATCGCAGAAGATTTCGAAGTAATGGATTTGATCAAATAAGGTCCGCAGTAGAGGATACTAGACGGAGAGGTTCCTTGACCGTAATCATCTCCCTTGGATTTCAAGAATTCTTCGTTGACCGGCATCAGGATCCCCATCGTAGTCTTAGAATTCCAGAAACTTTCTGGTTGACTCAAAGTATATTGAACGGTGTAATCATCAATAGCTTTTACACCAACAGTTGAGAAATCAGATGTCTTCCCTGATACATAATCATCCAAGCCTTTGACAGATTTTTGGACCAAGTAAATCGCTTGTGATTTCTTGTCTGCCGCGTGCTTGAGACCTGTGACAAAGTCTTGAGCCTTGACTTCTCCATATTCTTCCCCTTCAGAAGTCATCCATTTGACCCCTTTACGGAGTTTATAAGTATAGGTCAAGCCATCCTTGGAAACAGTCCAGTCTTTAGCAAGCGATGGGATCAAGTTCCCGTACTTGTCCACTTCCAACAAGCCATCTATCGCATTTCCTGTAAACTCGGAAGTCGATTTTTTATTAGAAATCGAATAGTCGAGAGTATCCGGATCCTGGGTATAGACATAGCTAAAAGTCTGATCGCCGGGACTTCCAGATTTTCCTCCTGAGCAGGCTGCCAGTACACCAGCTGATAAAAGCAGAGCGCTGGTAGCTAAGAGTACCTTCCCTTTGTTCATATAAATCACCTCATTGTAAAAAATGTTATACTCAATTTAAATTATAGCACTTTCTAGGGAAATGTAAACGCTTTTACTGCGAAATTATTCTATTTTTTCTTTATTTTTTCAATTTCTTCTTTTTCTAGAATTTTTTCAAGTTAAATCCCTGGCCTGTATGATATAATGGAATCTATGAATTATGGGAGACATTTACACAAACGACTAAAACACAGCCTCTTGTCCCTCCTTGTAGGAGTCTTGACATTAGGCCCTATTTCCACTGCCTTTGCGGACGACATCTACCAGCAAGAAGATGTCATGAAAATCGCAGCTGATGCTGGACTGGTATTGGACGATTTTTACAAGCCCAAGGCCGACATCGTCATCGACGCCAATACTGGAGCCATTTTGTACGGAGACAATATCGACACGGTCCGGGACTCAGGAAGCATGGCCAAGCTCATGAGTGCCTATGTGGTCTTTCGGGCCCTTAAGGAAGGCAAGATCAAGTACGATACCGTGGTCACAGCAACAGAGGCAGACCAAGCCATCTCGGAAAACAATCTGTTAAGTAACTCACCTATTGTAGCTGGTGTTGACTACAAGGTATCTGAATTGATCAAGATGCTCTTTGTTCCATCTTCTAGTGCGGCCGTGATTATGCTGGCCAACGCCGTCACTGACAATGATCCCGATAAGTTTTTGGACTTAATGAATCAGTACGCACAAGAAATGGGGATGAGTCATACTAAATGGCATAATCCAAATGGAGCGATGATCTCGGTGCTTCAGGGCTACTACAATCCTCAGCGCCACGACGTCAATGCCAATAACGAAATTACAGCGCGAGACATGTCTATTCTGGCTTATCACATCGTAAACGACCTGCCAGAAATGTTGGAATACACTAAGCAAGCTCATACTACCATCATGGAAGGAACCCCCTACGAGCAAAGCTACGATAACTACAATACTTCCCTCGAAGGTGGAAAGTTCGCCCTCAAAGGAACAGACGGACTCAAGACCGGATCTAGCCCGACTGCTGACTACAACTATACCGCGACAACCAAGCGGGGTAAACAACGGATTATCGAAGTCATCCTAGGCGTTGGAAACTACGATGTCGAGATCGCCGAAAGCTACCGCAATCAGATCGGAAATACCTTGGCTGAGAAAATGTTCGCAGACTACCAGTATAAAAAAGTCCTTTCTGCAGGGGAACACACCATCGACGGGAAGACCATTCAACTGAAGCAAGACTTCTATGCAACCGTTAAAAAAGGCACGAATCCAGCAATTAAACTGGAAAACAACCGCCTGGTCGTCCAAAACGGCTTGCAACAGGTATCTCCAAGCATTAAACCTGGGGTGGCTGTAAGTGAGTCTAAAGCAACGACCTCTAGCAGTAAAAGCAAGGGACTCGATGTCATGTGGCTCTTCTGCTTCCTGCCTGCCGGAATTTTATACCTGATCTTTAAACAAACCGATCCAAAAAGAAGAAAATAGAAAAAGAACTCCCATTACCATAAGGTATGGGAGTTCTTGGTTTGTCGACAAAGTCATCTTAGGCCAAACCTTGAACGTAGGCATCTACTGCTACGATGGCTTGGGCAATATCAGAAGCCTTCACTTCAAATGGCATTTGATGGATGGTTTCTCCTTCGATGGTGGCCTGTTGGCCAACCTTGAGAAGATCTTCATAACTTGCAGTTTCAAGATGCATTTCTTTCAGAGTGGTTGGCATACCGATTTGTTGATAGAAACGAATGTATTTATTCAATTCTTCCTTAGGACGGTTTTCTAAGAACAATTGAACTAACGTTCCGTAGGCTACTTTTTCACCGTGAGTCAAATGGTGGATGTCCCCAGTAAGGGCTGTAAAGCCATTATGGATGGCATGGGCAGCTGCTAACCCACCACTTTCAAACCCAATACCACTAAGAAGGGTATTGGCTTCAATGATGTTTTCAAGAGCAGGGGTTACAACTTTGGCTTCACAAGCAGCCATGGCTTGGAGACCATCAGCAAATAAGGTTTCTTCACAACGTTGTGCAATGGCGACACCCGCTAAGGTTTGTCGTTGACCCAACATGGTTTTTCCATTGGCTTGCATTACCGCACGCGCTTCGACCCAAGTCGCTAATCCATCTGCGATTCCAGAAGCGAGCAAACGTTTTGGTGCTTGAGAGATGACTTTGCTATCCACCAAGACCAATTCTGGGTTCTTAGAATAGAAGATATAGCGCTCAAAGGCACCCTCATCCGTATAGATAACCGACAAGGCGGAAACGGGAGCATCTGTAGAGGCGATGGTCGGAGCAATCACAACTGGTGATTTTAGAAGATCAGCAATAGCTTTTGCACTATCGATGGTCTTTCCTCCACCAAGTCCAATGACCAAATCACAGCCATTTTCTTCTGCCAGACTAACCACACGATTGATTTCGTTGTCAGAAGCTTCTCCATTGAAGAAGACTGGCAAAACCGTGAGCCCATTTTGACCAAGGTATTCTTCAAAACGCTTCCCTACGATATCATAGACCACTGAATCACATAGCAAAACAGGGTGATTCCCTAATTCTGAAATAGATTGCGCATTTTCAAATAAGGCATTCTCACCTTGAATGTAACGTGACGGACTTGCAAAATTTCTCATAGTCTGCTCCTTTAAAATTTATTTAGTTCACACCTATAGTAGCATTTATTTCTATGAAATTCAAAGAATTATACAAGGCACCACTCAATTAAATTTATCTGTTCACGCAGTTATTGGAAGCGCTTCGTTTTTATTTGATGAATCTTATTATCAAAAATCCCCAAAGCTAGTTTCAGTAGGTTGAAACTTGACTTTGGGGATTTTTATTTTTTTACAAGTATTGAGAAAATCAATCAATGGCTTAACTGAAGTCGAGACTACTTCCTTTGATCAACGAAACGAGTATCACGAAATTGAACTCGCCCTAAAAGCGTCGAGAAAAAGAGAGATTGCCTGGTGGGCATGGCCCACATGGTCAATCTCCTATTTTCTTCTCGCTTTTTTTACGGGCTTAGTATCTTGATTTACCAAATGATCACACGATCTTCTGGTGCGCGCCACATGCCGTCGCCTTCTTTGACATCAAAGGTTTCAAAGAATTCGTCAAAGTTTGGTAATTGGACATTGGTGCGGAGTTTTCCTGGTGCGTGGACATCGACACTTGCGAGGAGTTGCATGTACTCTGTCCGAGCTTTCATGCGCCAGATACGAGCAAAATTAGTGAAGAATTCTTCTGCTGAGAAGTCTGCTTCTTTCTTCGCTGCTTCAAGGGCTGCAGCGATACCACCTAGGTCTGCTACGTTTTCAGAAACGGTCAATTTCCCGTTAATCTTGGCACCGTAAGAGTCTTGCCCTTCAAACTGATCGATGACCTTTTGCGTGCGAGCGGTAAAGGCTTCGTAATCTTCTGGCTTCCACCAGTCTTTCAAGCTACCGTGCTCGTCAAAGGAAGCGCCATTGGTATCAAAGGCGTGGGAGATTTCATGGGCAATGACTGCACCGATTCCACCGTAGTTAGCTGATGACGATTGATGAAGGTCATAGAAAGGTGCTTGCAAAATCGCTGCTGGGAAGACGATTTGGTTTTGTTGCGGATCATAGTAGGCATTGACCATATTAGCTGGCATGTGCCATTCGCTCCGATCGACTGGTTGGTTCCACTTGCTCCAAGTATGGGCAATGGAAATTTGAGCCAATTTTTGGGCATTTTCTACCAAGTTTTTGCTCTCGTCGATGATCTTTTTGGCATATGTTTCTGGTAATTTTTCAGGGTAGCCGATATGCGGTGTGATGACATTGAGTTTGACAATGGCTTTTTCGCGGGTTTCAGGAGCGAGCCAGTCTGCTTTTTCAAGACGATCCTTGTAGACCTCAATCATGGTCGCTACTTTGTGCTCTACATCTGCTTTTGCTTCTGGTGAGAACTTTTCGCCCGCATACCAGAGCCCAAGCGCTTGGCTATAAGGTCCTTCTGCCAAGGCCAAAGCTGCCTTTTCTTTCGGACGTGCTTCTGGTGTCCCTGTAATGGTCCGTCCATACTCACCAGACAAGACACGAATTTCTTCAGTCAAGAAGGACGTCCAATCTAAGGCTGCGCCGAGTTTCAATTTAGCATGAAGGGTTTCCCAGTTGGCTGCTGAGTAGAATGTTGGTGCGAATTCCTTCCAGAAACGCTCTTCTGGCACGATGATAGTATCTGGCGTTTGTCCGATCACTTCTGTAAAGAAAGTATCGAGTGGCAATTCTGGAACCAAGGCCTTGAAATCTGCCCATTCATAAGGATGGTAGAGTTTGTTGTACTCTGATTTTTCTTCGTTTGACAAGACATATTTGGCCAATTCTGCATCAGCCGCAATGACCTTATCTAGGATATCTTTGATTTCTTCCTCTGAGAAATCGAATTTTGCCAAGAGTTTTTCAACCATTTGACGCCAAACAGCTAATAACTCTGGTCCTTTTTCATTGTCTTCTTCATAGTAGGTTGTATCAGGCAAAATCAAACCAAGTGCTTCTCCCCACAAGACATTCATTTGGGCATTCATAAAGTCTGGTGACACGCTAAATGGCAAGAGATTTGGTTTGCCAGCTAGCTCATAGGTGCCCAACTTGCTGGTATAGTCTTCAAAGGAAGATAAGGCCTTGATTTCGTTGATCAAGGGCATAGCTGGAGCCACACCAGCTGCTTCCCGTGCATCAAAATCTGCCACCATTTTGTGGTATTTGACAAAGTTTTGCAGAATGCTATCTTCAGGCAATTCTTCTCCTCTTTGCCATTTTCCGGTAATATCCAACATCAAGTTTTCGATATCTTGGATCAAGTCCATAAAACCACCGGTTGACGGTTTGTCATCTGGAATCACAGCTGTCTCAGCCCATGCCCCATTGACGTAATCATAAAAATCATCTTGTAAACGTACCATGATCTTCTCGCTTTCATTCTTTTGTAATAACCTTATCAAAAATAGGAACTTTTTTCAATGATTTCAAGAGATTTAAGTTGAATTATTTTAAAAATTAACTTGACTTAACTTTTTATTCGTGTATAATTATTTCAAAAATTAACTTGACTTAATTTTTTTATTCATGTATATTAATGGTAAAGGAGCAAAATCATGATTCAAATTGAACATCTCAGTGTTGCTTACCAGCAAACACTGGCCTTGGAGGATCTTTCCCTCACCATCCAGGGTCCAACCATCCTAGGCATTCTTGGCCCCAATGGGGCTGGAAAATCAACCCTAATCAAGGCCATGCTAGGACTTCTCCCTCATGCGGGAAAGGTCCAGCTCGATCAAAAAGATCTCAGCCAAGTTCTTCAACGGGTGGCCTACGTCGAACAGAAATCCGCTATTGATTTCCACTTTCCCATCACGGTGAGAGAGTGCATCTCACTGGGTCTTTATCCCCACCTTTCTATCTTCAAGAGAAAAAGCAAAGAAGATCTCCAAAAAGTGGAAAATGCCTTGAAACTTGTCAATCTTCTTGATCTAGCGGATCGCCAGATCGGCCAGCTTTCAGGAGGGCAATTCCAACGGGTGCTGATCGCCCGCTGCTTGGTCCAAGAAGCGGATGTCATTTTTTTGGATGAGCCCTTCGCAGGGATTGACTCTGTCAGCGAAGACATCATCATGCAGACCCTCCAGACCTTGAAACAAGAAGGCAAGACCATTCTGATCGTCCATCACGACCTCAGCAAGGTCCCAGCTTATTTCGACCAGGTCCTCCTCCTTCATCGTAAACTGATTGCATTTGGGAAAACAGAGGAAACCTTTACCAAAGAAAATCTGCATGCATCCTATGGGCATGAACTCTTTATAGGAGGTGGCGTCGGATGATTACAGAATTTATCGATGGATTACAGCAATTCCACTTCTTACAGAATGCCCTGATCACAGCCATCGCCATCGGGATTGTCGCTGGAGCCGTTGGATGCTTCATTATTTTAAGAGGCATGTCTCTCATGGGAGACGCTATCTCACACGCAGTTCTTCCTGGTGTGGCTCTCTCCTTTATCCTGGGCATCAATTTCTTTATTGGCGCTATTGTCTTTGGCCTCCTGGCGTCCGTCCTTATCACCTATATCAAGAGCAACTCCATCATCAAGAGCGACACTGCAATTGGGATTACCTTTTCTTCTTTCCTCGCCTTAGGAGTCATCCTGATTGGAGTCGCTAAAAGTTCCACCGACCTTTTCCACATCCTCTTTGGGAATATCTTGGCCGTCCAAGACCGGGATATGTGGATAACCATCGGTGTTGGTGCTGCGGTCTTGCTGGTGATTGTCCTACTCTTTCGACCCTTACTGCTCACATCTTTTGATCCTGTTCTGGCTCAATCCATGGGCGTCCGGGTCAAGGTCTATCACTACCTCCTTATGGTGCTCTTGACCTTGGTTTCTGTCACTGCTATGCAGAGTGTCGGAACCATTCTCATCGTCGCCATGCTCATTACACCCGCTGCGACGGCCTATCTCTATACCAATAGTCTCTGGTCCATGATGCTCCTTTCATCCGGATTAGGTGCTCTTGCATCCATCCTGGGACTCTTTATTGGCTATAGCTTAAACATCGCCGTCGGGTCTTGTATTGTCCTCACTTCTGCTGTCTTCTTTCTCATCAGCTTCTTTATCGCTCCTAAGCAGAGAAAGAATAAGCACGCTCTTTCATCTCATTAAAGGAGAAAACCATGAAAAAATTCACTTCTATCCTCGCCCTCTTTGTGGCGCTCTTATTTGGTCTGTTGGCCTGTAGCAAAGGCTCTTCTTCTGGAGCTTCTGATAAATTGAAAGTGGTCACCACCAACTCCATCCTTGCAGATATCACCAAAAATATAGCTGGGGATAAGATCGAGCTGCACAGTATCGTTCCTGTCGGCAAAGATCCTCACGAGTACGAACCGCTTCCAGAAGATGTCAAAAAGACTTCGCAAGCAGACCTCATCTTCTACAACGGGATCAACCTCGAAACCGGTGGCAATGCTTGGTTTACTAAATTGGTCAAAAATGCCAATAAAGTTGAAAACAAAGACTATTTCGCAGCTAGCGACGGAGTCGACGTCATCTACTTGGAAGGCCAAAACCAAGCTGGAAAAGAAGACCCTCACGCTTGGCTCAATCTCGAAAACGGGATCCTCTACGCTAAAAACATTGCCAAACAATTGATCGCAAAAGATCCCAAAAACAAGGACTTCTACGAAAAAAATCTAGCTGCCTATACTGAAAAACTCAGCAAGCTCGACCAAGAAGCCAAACAAAAATTCAACAATATCCCAGAAGAGAAGAAGATGATTGTAACCAGCGAAGGCTGCTTCAAATACTTCTCCAAAGCCTACGGCGTCCCATCCGCCTATATCTGGGAAATCAATACGGAAGAAGAAGGCACACCTGACCAAATCAAAACGCTGGTAGAAAAGCTCCGGCAAACCAAGGTGCCTGCCCTCTTTGTTGAATCTAGCGTCGATGAACGTCCTATGAAAACTGTGTCTAAAGATACCAATATCCCGATCTATGCAAAGATCTTCACTGATTCCATTGCCAAAGAGGGAGAAAAAGGTGATAGCTACTACAGCATGATGAAATGGAACTTAGACAAGATCGCAGAAGGTTTGAACAAATAAGATTCCAAACTGATTAGATTCTCAAACAAATCAGTGGCTCTTCCCCCTTCATTGATGTACAATGAAAAGAAAAAAGGAGTCTTTGCTATGACAACATTTTTAGGAAACCCTGTTACCTTTACTGGATCTCAACTTCAAGTTGGCGATACTGCTCATGACTTTTCATTGATCACTCCAGCTCTTGAGAAGAAATCTTTAGCTGATTTTGCTGGCAAGAAAAAAGTCCTCAGCATTATCCCATCCATCGACACAGGTATCTGTTCGATGCAAACACGTCACTTCAATCAAACCTTATCGGATATGGAAGACACTGTCGTCTTGACGGTCTCTGTCGACCTTCCTTTTGCTCAAGGTAAATGGTGCGCTGCTGAAGGGCTCGACAATGCCATCATGCTCTCAGACTACTACGACCATTCCTTCGGGAAAGCATACGGCCTCTTGATCAATGAATGGCACCTACTCGCACGCGCTGTCTTGGTCTTAGATGCGGATAACAAGGTTACTTACGTTGAATACCTAGACAATATCAACAGCGAACCAAATTACGACGCTGCAATCGAAGCCGTCAATGCGCTTGGATAAATGAAAAAAGAGGTCTGCGACCTCTTTTCCATTGCTATAAAATCCGATGAAGTCCATTCTGTAGGAGGACGCGCCAGCGTAAGCGAGGGATGCCTCTGAGGAAACTCCGCACGCGCTGTGCCACTTGTTGCTTGTAGCTCTTGCCTCCTTGTGCAAAGACTCCTTTTCGACTCCAGTAGCCTTCGACACTGCGATCATTTTTAGGGGCTAGATAGCGAACATCTTGCTGATAGAGGACATGCTTGCGAAAGGCTGGATCCCAAGCTTTGACGGGGTCAATATCTAAGTCCTTATGGGTCCGTCCCCTAGCCAGCCCGTAGTTAAAACTAGCCCCATTGACAATGCCATTTTCAGAAACTTCTACTGGATCGACTTCATTGAGAAAACGCCCGGCTTGATCGAGAATATACTCCGTATGAAAATTTAACAAGACCTTGAAATTGACTTGTTGGGAGGCCCCTGATGGATAATGAAGGTGACCATCTGGCCCTAGGGAGACCTTATTGTGAAGGCGGGCAGCCGCATAAGCATCCACCGTGACCGCTCTAGCCTCCTGTAAGTAAGCTTGTAAGGCCTCCTCGTCAGTCTGTCCAGCTCTGGCCTCATGCGTCCGAATCCACTGGGCTTGGTAACTTGAAAGTAGGTAGCGCAACTGGTGAACCTGGCGTTTCAAGAGCTGATCTCCCAACTGATCTGCTAAGGGATCCTTTTCAAAGGCGATTTGCACGACGTGTGAAAAAACCTTCCAAAAATCGGAACCTGGCGGACAATCTGGAGCCATCCTACTCAGAAGAAAGGCTGTTTCTTCACAAGTTCCGGACAGGTCACTTGGCATAAGAAGAATTTTCATGACTCCCCTCAGCAAGTCTTGGGCAGCCGTTTCCGTTAGATCCTTGATCTCTTGAAACCACATATTTTGAAACAGAGGACTGGCAAAGAAAAAGACAGACTGGTATTGTTCTTGGTAGGCTTGTGGATCTTTCAATCCCTGCAAGTGCTTCTCTAGATAGGCTAAACTATTTTCTCTCCAGCCTAGTCTCGCTAATTCCCGTCTGTTCATGATGACGTCCTTTCTATGCTACTATACTACCATCTTTTGGAGCTTGAGACAATTCTCATTACTCCACTAGCGTTTTTGAGGATTTTTTTGATATACTAGAAGTGAGCGAAGAAAAGAGGAAAGCATGACACCAAACAAAGAAGATTACCTCAAGTGCATTTATGAAATTGGCACAGAAGTAGAAAAAATCAGTAATAAGGAAATCGCTAGTCGCATGCAGGTCTCTCCACCCGCTGTGACCGAGATGATTAAGCGCATGATCTCTGAGGGCCTCTTGGTGAAAGATAAGACCCATGGCTATCTACTAACGGATCTGGGCTCGCAATTGGTCTCTGATCTCTACCGCAAGCACCGCTTGATCGAAGTATTTCTGCTGAAAAATCTTGGCTACACAACTGAAGAAGTCCATGAAGAGGCAGAAGTTCTCGAGCATACCGTTTCTGAACATTTCATCGACCGGCTGGATCACATGCTTGGAAATCCTAAGACCTGCCCTCATGGTGGGACAATTCCAAAGAAAGGCGAAAGGCTTGTCGAAGCCTACCAAGACCGTCTCAGTGAAACGACCCAACCTAGTCTGTATATTCTGCAAAGAGTCTATGACACCTATGAATTGTTAAAATTCTTAGACCAGATCCATCTCCAGATTGGGGATACTATCGAGTTTCAACGATATGATGACTACACAGGCCTCTATCACTTAGTCATCCAAGGACAAGAAATTTCTATCAACCAAGTGATCGCCCAACAACTCTATATCGAAAAATATGCAGTCTAAACCGACTGCATGTTTTCTTACTTATGGATTTTTTGTATCTAACAAAATCGTCACTGGACCATCATTGATCAATTCAATCGCCATATCGGCCCCAAAGATCCCTCGTTTGACAGGGACTTCTTTTTCTAATTGATCATTAAAGGCATCATATAACTGACTGGCCATATCTGGCTTGGCAGCTCCTGTAAAAGCAGGACGGTTGCCTTTTTTGGTATCCGCAAAGAGGGTAAATTGAGAGATCGATAAGATTTCCCCTTGGATATCTTTGACCGAAAGATTCATCTTATCTTCCTCATCTGAGAAAATACGCATCTGCGATACCTTGCGGACTGCATACTCCAAATCCTTCTGGTCATCCTCAGGCCCTACTCCCACTAAGAGCAGCAAGCCTTGCTGGATCGCATTGTAAACTTGGCCATCAATGGAAACCGAGGCACTCTTGACCCGTTGAATTACTAATTTCATTTTATTATCCTATTTTATAAATCTATTGAGCATTCACTGCTGACCTTAAAAGAAAATCGACATCAGACAAGGCAGTGAGACGCAGGCACACTATCTGAAAAGTAAAGGCTGTTCAGTTGCTTTTAGTGCGAGGCAGCGAGACGAAGACAGTACTTAAGTACGGCAAGGCGAGCTAACGAAGCAATAAAAGATAACTGAGCAGCCGACTAGCCGTTGGTACGCTTAACAGAGTACACCTCCGGCACACTCTTAATCTTATCCACAACCGTTGTCAACATAGACAGGTTTGGAATTCCAAAGGAAATGTGGATATTGGCAAATTTCATGTCTTTGGTTGGTTGGGCATTGACGGTTGAGACCATCTTAGCTGTATTGGAGAGGACTTGTAGTACATCGTTCAGAAGTCCGGCACGGTTGAGTCCGTAAATATCGATGTGAGCGATGTAGTCCTTGGTCGTGTTGTTATCTTCCCATTCCACATCAATCAAACGTTGCTCGTAGTTGTCTTGAGCTCGGAGATTCATACAGTCCTGACGGTGAATCGCAACACCGCGTCCTTTGGTGATGTAGCCAACGATTTCATCGCCTGGAACTGGGTTACAGCACTTAGCAATCCGAATCAAGAGCCCAGAAGCGCCTTGGATGACCACGCCACCTTCGTGACGGACCTTCAAGGTGTCTTTTTTATTTTCAACCTTGACCTCGCCACCTTTGACTAGCTCTTCTGCTTCTGCGCGTGCCTTAGCCCGTTCTTCTTCCCGGCGTTCATCCTCCGTCAAGCGGTTAAAGATGGTAATAGCCCCAATCTCTCCAAAACCAATCGCCGCAAACAAGGCTTCTTCTGTCTTGTAACTTGATTTTTGTAGCACTTTGTCCATGTGCTTTTTGTCCATGAACTTATTGGCTACCAAGTCATGCTCGTGGAATTGGGCCATCAAGAGGTCCCGACCCCGGTTAATCGATAATTCCTTATCTTGATTTTTAAAGAACTGACGGATCTTGTTACGCGCCTTGCTAGTTTTAACAAGGGTCAGCCAGTCACGGCTCGGACCAAAGGAGTTGGCATTGGTGATAATCTCCACCTGGTCTCCCGTCCGAAGTTTGGTATTGAGGGGCACCATCCGGCCGTTGACCTTGGCACCAATCGCTTTTTCCCCAACCTTGGTGTGGATTTCATAAGCAAAATCGATCGGTCCAGAATCTTTCGGAAGCGAGCGCACGGTTCCATCTGGTGTGAAGACGTAAATCTCTTCTGCCAAGATGTCTTCTTTTACATTTTCAACAAATTCTTTAGCATCGCCTGACTGGTCCTGGAGTTCCATCATCTCCTTGATCCAGTTCATCCCAATAGCCGATTCCTTGCTGTTGACTTGACCCTTGATTCCTTTTTTATAGGCCCAGTGAGCCGCAACCCCGTATTCGGCAACCTCGTGCATTTCCTTGGTTCGGATCTGGAATTCAATCGGTCCCTTAGGGCCGTATACAGTCGTATGGATAGACTGATAGCCATTGGCCTTCCGGTTGGCAATATAGTCCTTAAAACGCCCCGGCATTGGCTTCCAGAGCTCATGGATGTAGCCTAGCATAGCATAAACATCACTTGGAGTATCCAGGATACAGCGGATGGCAATCAAGTCATAGATTTCATCAAAGCGTTTCTTCTTATCCTGCATTTTGCGATAGATCGAGTAGATATGCTTTGGTCGACCATAAATTTTCCCATGCAGATGGCGTTCTCCAGCATAGGTCTCAATCTTGTGGACAACCTCTTCGACCAACTCTTCTCGCTCGCGACGTTTTTCCTTCATCATATGAGAAATCTTGTAGAATTCTGTCTCATTCAAATAACGGAAAGACAAATCTTCAAGCTCCCACTTGACGCTGGAAATCCCGAGACGGTGGGCTAGTGGTGCATAGATCTCCATGGTCTCACGCGAAATGCGCTCTTGCTTATCCTTGCGCAAATGCTTGAGGGTACGCATATTATGCAAGCGGTCTGCCAATTTGACCAAAATGACACGGATATCTTGAGACATGGCCATAAGCATCTTGCGATGGTTTTCCGCCAACTGCTCTTCATGGGACTTGTACTTGACCTTCCCGAGCTTGGTCACCCCATCGACAATCACGCGTACATCATGACCAAATTCGCGCTCTAAATCATCTAAAGTCGCATCCGTATCTTCTACGACATCATGCAAAAAGCCACAGGCGACCGTCACAGCATCCAGTTTCAGCTTGGCAAGGATTCCTGCCACTTGAATCGGGTGGACGATATAAGGCTCGCCAGACTGACGGAATTGCCCATTATGGCAATCAACCGCATAGACCAAAGCCTTTTGTACAAAAGCAACATCTTCAGGTGATAAATATTTTTTTGTAAGGGCAACGACTTGGTCCCCTGTTAAATTCTCTTCTTTCGGCATTCGTTTTCTCCAGTTTCTTGGATACTATTTTAACACTTTTAGAAGCAGATGGGAACCAATGAAGCTACTTTAATATACGGATACTTCTCGAAGATCATTCTGGGATCCACCTTGCTTTCATCATTCGTAAAAGTTTTTTGTAAAAAAACTAACGAAGCGATTTCTTCACTTCGTTAGTTCATTAATTCTGTGACAACACTCACGGCGCTGAGGGCATAGAGTGGCGCTGTTTCTGCTCGCAGGATGCGAGGACCAAGTCCTGCAAGAATGGCTCCTTTAACTGTAAAACTTTCAATTTCTGCAGGGGAGAGGCCTCCCTCTGGCCCAAAGATAAAGAGCAGTTTAGCTCCAGTTTCCAATCCGGTCAGCGACTGAATCAGAGCGGCTGCCTCTCCTTCTTTGGCCGACTCTTCATAGGCCACCACGATCCGGTCAAACTGGTCAAGTTGTGCTAGAAAGTCAGACTTTTTCTCAAAAAGGGTAATGCTTGGGACCAAATTCCGCTTGCTTTGCTCGGCTGCTCCAAGGGCAATTTTTTCTAACTTTTCGACCTTTTTACCCAACTTCTTGCCGTCCCACTTGGCAACGGACCAGTCTGCAGGGAAGGCCCAGATTTGGCTGGCACCGAGTTCTGTTACTTTTTGAGTGATGAACTCCAGCTTATCTCCCTTGGGAAAGCCTGATGCAATGGTCACTTGAACTGGCAGTTCCACATTGTCAGCTAATTCTTCAATCAGCTCCAATTGACGGGACTCCACATTGACCACGCGCGCCAAGCGCTTAATCCCATCATCAAAGACTAAAGTCACCTCATCGTCTTCTTTCAAGCGCATGACCTGAAACATGTGCTTGCTGGTTTCCTTGTCCTCGATGGTGACAGGTGAGCTAGCCAAACCTTTTACAAAATACTGCTGCATGCTAGCCTCCAATCACACCGGAGACATCCTTGGTCTTCTTGAAGACGCAGGCATTCCATTCCCCTTGGATCATGTGGGTTTCAAGGAAGAATCCTGCTGACTCAGCCGACTCGCGCACCATGTCCCACTTGTCCTTGATAATGCCACTCATGATGAGATAACCTTCATCCTTGACCAAGCGATAAGCATCATCTGTCAGATGGATAAGGATATCCGCCAGGATGTTGGCCACGATGACATCTGCCTCAATCTCCACGCCTTTCAGCAAATCGCCTGGGGCTACATGGATGTTTTCCATGCCTGGGTTGAGTTCAATATTTTCCTGAGCGACGCGAACCGCTACGTCATCCAAATCATAGGCAAAGATTTCCTTGGCACCAAGAAGGGAGCTAGCAATGGAAAGGACACCTGAACCAGTTCCTACATCTAGCACCGTTTCGCCACCACGGAGAACCTGCTCTAAGGCAAAGAGGCTCATCTTGGTTGTCGGGTGGGTTCCTGTTCCGAAGGCCATACCAGGATCCAGCTTGATAATCTTTTCTCCCGCTGTCGACTCATAGTCTGTCCATGACGGCACGATGGTCAAGTCATGAGTGATACGAGCTGGTTCATAGTATTTCTTCCAGTTGTCTGCCCAGTCTTCCTCAGCCAAGGCAGTCGTCCCCATCTTGACCTCTCCTAGATCCAAAAAATCTGTCAATTCTGCCAGACGATACTGCAAGTCCGCTTCAACCGCTGCTACATCAACCGTTTCCGGATAATAGGCGGTTACCACGATCTCTTCTTGCTGCTCTACCTCTGGGAAAATCTCACCAAAACGATCCACATTGCCCACATAGTCCATGCTGTCTTCGATTGCAACACCCTGGGCACCTAGTTCAATCAAGAGGTTAGAGACCAACTCCTCTCCCTCACGTTTCACTGTAACTTTTAACTCTTGCCATGTTTCCATCATTAAGATACCAAGCCCGTAAAACACAAAGCCAAAATCGGAAACTCTCTGAAGACGTTTGTGTCTAAGAGAAGTTTATCTTTTTGGCACCGTGTTTAGGGCGGGTTCAGTTTAGAAATTTAACTGAACCATCCTTTCTATTTCTCTATCAATTTTTTCATGTAGACCATATCCATGCCTTCTTTTTCAGGCTCGATATGGGTTTGATGGTAGCCATTCTTCTCGTAGAAGGCGACCATGCCTGCATCCTGTAACACCGTACACAAATCCCATTGTGTGATGGTTGGAAATTCTTTTCCCAGTAAGCTTAAACCTTTAGATCCATACCCTTTTCCTTGATACTGAGGCAAAATCGCTGCCGTTCCCAACCAAGCTTTCGTTAACTCGGCATTGGTCTGAACTCGTAAAAATCCGATGTTTTCTTCATCTTCTTTTACAAAGTAGTAATAGCTATTGGGACGCTCGACTAGTTTCCACTTAATTCTTTCACGGTCCTCCAGATAAGGATCATATTCATCTTGGTATTTCTCATAGACAGACTTAAAGCTAGCTCTTTGAATCGCAATGATGGTCTCCAAATCCTCTGCTCCCGCTCGAACAAGTGTTATCATAAACTTTCCTCCAAATAATCCCACAATCTCCCCTGTAGCTGAGGCACTGCCTGTTTAGACTTCAAAAATTCCTCAATAGGCATCATTTTATAGGCCTGTCCTTCATCTCCAAAGGTAATATTGTCAAATTGTTCTTGTCTTAGCTGACCAACCATAAAGACCGATTGCTTGCCTTCAAAGATTACGCTAGGATAAATTTTGCCCCAAAGCAAACAATCTTCATTTAAATGAATTCCCAGTTCCTCATAAACTTCACGCGCTGCGCACTCGAAAGGACTTTCGTTTCCTTCACGACCACCACCTGGCAACTCCCACATGTTGGGACAAGGGATATCGTCCTTGTCATCACGTAAGATAGTCAAGACCTTATCCCCACAAATCAAGGCAATCTTAGAGCCTGTGAAATCAAACTTTTTATTCAATAATTCCATGATATTTACTCTTTTCTATGATAACAATTACTCTCTAGGAAAATACGAGCTAGCTTTCTTCGATTACTTTTTGACACTCTGCATCCCAGTACGCCTGCCATCTACCATGTTTTTTAGCAAAATAAACCGTAAACTCATCATTTACATAATCTGCAACATAGCGAAGATTAGGCGGATTTTCCTCAAAACTTAATACCCAAGGATGGAAGTAAAAAGTTTTCTCCCACCTCTTCTGAGTATAGCCGAGATCCTTGGCATACTGAGGGATGGGTTGTTGCATCTCACTTTCCAAATAGGACTGAATAGCATTGTCAATACTATTTAAACGAGCTAATAGTTGCTTAAACTGGTCTTCTTCCTCCGTATTAAAACCAACTAGAAATTCAAATTCCGCAAAGTCTTCAGGAAATTCAAGTTCTGTGACTGTACCATCTTCTGCATAGCGCCCCTCCTCATCGACAAGGCGACGAGTTCCAGACTTCAATATTCGCTCGAAATCTAGATCCGCAAAGCGATTGCGGGGAAGAATATCAACTGACGGCTCAGTTTTAGCTGACCTTCTCCTGAAAAACTGTTTGACTTTTTCTAGCATAGTCTCCCCCTTCTCCTTGAATTCATTATTTAAAAATGTCCACTTAGAATCTTTTCTAATACCTCGGGTAAGGGTAAAATTCTCCTTCTTCCAATCCAACTTTTCCTTCTTCAAAGACTTCTTGGTTCCATTCCATGACGAATTCTTCTGCTTCTGGGTCTTCCAAAAAGTCCATGAGGGCATCTAGCCCAACCTCTGCAGTATCTTTAAGGAAAGTCGCAAAATAGGCTAGAAACTCACGAGACAAGCCTTTTTTAGGCTCATAAGGAATCGCTGTTAAATAGGCATCTTCCTCCACATGAGACTTGGCTGGATTGTAGAAGAGCACGGCTTCTTCAAAGAAGATATCCTCGTCAGATTCTTCGCCAGCTTCATCAACCAGTGCAATCCCGCCTGTGTTTTGCGCTTCCAAGAGAAAAGCCACTTCTACCGCATGGTTTTTCTTATCCCAATTGATCTCAAAATCAAAAGGAAAAACCTTGTCCATCTCCTCTTCTAAAACATCCAAAAATCCGTATTTAGACATAGCGTCCTCTTTCTAATTTCCCACTCTTAGAGCGGAATATGATACAATAGTTACTACAATCTTACCATAAAAACCGTCTCTTTGAAAGGAGACAAAGCTAGAAAGGAGAAGGAAATGCCCGACAATCTCGCACTCCGTATGCGACCACGAACGATCGATCAAGTCATCGGTCAACAGCACCTGGTCGGAGAAGGCAAAATCATTCGTCGCATGGTCGAAGCCAATCGTCTGTCCTCTATGATTCTCTATGGACCTCCGGGGATCGGAAAGACCAGTATTGCTTCTGCGATCGCAGGAACCACTAAGTATGCCTTTCGGACCTTTAATGCAACAGTTGACAGTAAAAAACGCCTCCAAGAAATCGCAGAGGAGGCCAAATTTTCTGGCGGCTTGGTCCTGCTTTTAGACGAGATCCATCGCCTCGATAAAACCAAGCAAGATTTTCTCTTGCCTTTGCTCGAAAGCGGTCTGGTCATCATGATCGGTGCAACGACTGAAAATCCCTTTTTCTCTGTCACACCCGCTATTCGTAGTCGCGTACAAATCTTTGAGCTGGAACCGTTGACGACGGAGGAGGTCAAGCAAGCTCTAAAAACGGCGCTGGATGATCCCGAGCGTGGCTTTGACTTTCCAGTCGTGCTCGATGAGGATGCTTTGGATTTCATCGCTACCTCAACCAATGGAGATCTTCGCTCTGCCTTTAATTCTCTCGATCTAGCTGTGCTGTCGACCTCTGAAAATGCAGAAGGGATCCGCCATATTACGCTAGAGATCATGGAAAATAGCCTCCAGCGCAGCTACATCACCATGGACAAAGATGGAGACGGCCACTACGACGTGCTCTCTGCTCTGCAAAAATCTATCCGTGGTTCGGACGTCGATGCTAGTCTCCACTATGCCGCTCGTTTGATCGAAGCCGGAGATCTACCCAGCCTAGCTCGTCGCTTGACTGTCATCGCTTATGAGGATATCGGCCTAGCCAATCCAGATGCGCAGATTCATACCGTAACAGCCCTTCAAGCAGCTGAGCGCATCGGCTTTCCTGAGGCCCGCATTCTCATCGCCAACATCGTCATCGATCTTGCCCTTTCGCCTAAATCTAACTCAGCCTACGTTGCCATGGACAAGGCGCTAGCTGATCTTAGAAGTTCTGGCAACCTTCCTATTCCTCGCCACCTCCGCGATGGTCATTATGCCGGAAGCAAGGAACTGGGAAATGCACAAAACTATAAATATCCCCATAACTACCCTGGCAACTGGGTCAATCAGGACTACCTGCCAGACAAGCTCAAACACGCTTCCTACTTTATTCCTAATGAAAATGGCAAGTACGAGCGTGCTCTCGGAGCCACCAAGGAGAAGATTGATCAATTTAAGAAAAAGTGACATCGGTTTCAAAAAATTGAGATTTTCCCTTGAAATATTTTCAAAATGTGGTATCATATACATATAGAAACGCTGTGGTGTACGACTTCACACTTAAGTGTTGACCGACTATTTTTTGTATTATTAGGGAAACAAAAGACTTCTGGCAGTATGCAGGCCGTTTCACGCGGAAGCAGCTAAGTCAGAGCGAGTTGCCCACCTGCTTAATTGCGCGGGTTCAATACAAATCGTGAAGTTTCGGCACCAATACAGCTTTTTATATTTGCCTCCTTAGCTCAGTTGGTAGAGCAGTAGACTCTTAATCTATGGGTCACAGGTTCGAGCCCTGTAGGGGGCATCTAAATCAACAGGAAAAAGCCTTGATTTATAAGGCTTTTTTGCTTGTCTTAAGAGTACTTAGCTCACTTTTTTATGAATACAAATAAGCGAGCTTCATGACAAAGCTCGCTTTTATCTAACACATCGTTATAATCTCAAAACCACCTCGGAGGTAGTTTGTTAATGAAAGTCTATATTAGGTATCATAATTCTAACAATAGCTGTTGAACAACTTCCAAAACATCCCTGAAAGAAATAGAAGTTGCATAAGGGTAATGAGACTGATAATTTTCCCAATGACGCGCCAATGTTATATCATCCTTCATCTCATCAATCATATTTTGAAAATCTACTACATCTAACGTTGTCTGACGATAGGAAAATGTTGCCTCGCAAGCTGATCGAAGCTTTTTACTATCCAATCGGCTTTTTTCCATACTATAAATTACATACACATCATAAAAATCCTTGCTTCGAGTGTTAAAGAAAGATCTTCGATAAATCGTTTCTAATTTTTCAGCCAATATTGTCTCCAAATTATAGGCCACGATCTCATAGTCAATCTCTTGAAAGAGACTATGATAACGATAGGAAACGGATTTGGGAGTAATAGGATCACCAGTCGCAATATCTAAAGGAATTGTCTGACGTATATTATCAAGCCGACATAAAATATGGATTCGATAACCACCATAAGGATCTTCATCTTTAATTTCACTTATCTTAGTAATTTCATAATGAACCAAATCATCAGTTAGGATTTCCTTTAAAGTACTTTCTAGTAGAGATTTGTCCATCTTAAATTGTTCTAAAATAAAATCCATATCAGAAGTTGTTCGACTTTCAACACCAATAATATTGGATAAAAGAAATCCTCCCTTGAATACAAAGTTATGACTATACGGACTAGATGCTATCTTTGCAAGTATCGTTTCTAGAAAATAATAAGTTAGCACAACATTGAAATCTACCTGTTTTTCGTTTGAAATTTTATGGCACAGAGCAATCAATCTATCTTTATTCATATAAGACCTCCATCAATGATTGGACGTTTTCGAGCACATGAAACTCTCGCGCATATTTGTATAGTTTTCGTAGATCTTTTTTTGAAGATTGAATATATCTCTTTAAAGAAGTCGAAAATATTTCCACATCTATCTTTTGTCGCTCGCGAATGAGATCGCATATCGATCTCTCCAAATCATATACCCTTACTTCATTTCCGAAGGACGTTTGTAGCTTTGTCACACCGACTTCATACAATTCTTTCTGGATGAAATGCCTTTTTACCTCCTTAGGAAATCGATGAGGATTATAACCTGTATAGACCGTCACTTCTTTGTATTTAGGGATAACATCTATCAGCCCATGGAGATACAATGCTGATAGATAAGAATAAATCACTTTTTGATGTTGGAGTTGGAAAATGGCATACTCATCATACTGAGACCAATCGGTGATATAAATCCCTCTGGCAACCTTTATGAGTTGACCATTTTCCACCATTCGATTTAGGTAAGGCTTTGGGATCCCTTTTTTAACTACATCAGATGTTCTAATAATAGACTGATGATCTAGCATTTCCTGTATTTGTTTTTGAATCATTTCAGCATTCCTATTTTTGTTACTTCTGTGCTTTTATTATATCATATCACACGCACAAAAGTAACAATAACGATTATTCATAAAAAGATGCCGGACAAATAGCTCCGACATCACTTTCCAAAATCCTCTCTCCAAATATACTTGACGGTCACATCGTCCCAATTCTTTGGACTGAAGCGGCTGGAGTAGATGGAGGTCCAATTCACAGTTCACCGATCCACCACTTGTGCTTTAAAGTGGACTGGTTTATCGTCTACATTGGTGATGGTGATGGTAAATTTCTTATTATTCGTGACATCAAAAACTTTTTCACCTAGGTAGTTGACGACAATCCCATCTTCTACCAATTGAATAGCCTGTTGAGTGTTAGGAATCTCCATAGAACCATTTTCAGTATCACCGATCTTCACGACTTTTTGTCCATCTACTTCAAATAACACATCACCAAATTGTTCATACCAAACAGTCATTCCAGATAATTTAATTTTTTGATCATCCTTCTTTTCTAAAATCAATTCCGAACTATACTCTAGCTGATCCGTATTGGGATAAACTCTCAATTGAACACTTTGACCAGGCTGGAGGGTATAGCTTCCATAAGCAAGGATCGAATAAACAAACCAGACTGCAAATGAAGCATATAAGAAGCCAATGATTCTTCGTGAACGTTTGCTTTTAAAACGATGTAAAAGTAAGACGAGAGAAATAATAAATATCAGGGGTGTTATCATTTGTCTTCCTTTCTTACCAGCATTGACCCGGTTATGATTTCTACAGCAGCTTTTCATTTCACTCCTAGCCACACTTTCCATCTAGTATACCATAACTTGAAATGATCTAATCACAAGAACCCTACCAAACATTTGACAGCTCTTCACCGAATCCGCTATGATAAGGGTACTTGAAATTCCGAGTTTTCGTAGCATTTAAAATGTAAGGAGTCAAAAATGAAAATCTATTATTCAAAATTTGTTGGTGGTGGCTATCTACTCTTTGCATCGGCTATATTCATTCAAATTTTCTTTCTTCTCTTACATGGATTGATCGACTTTTCTCAACTAAATCTTCTCACTGTGATTCCAACCGTCCTCTTTTTCGCTGCTATCTACGCAACAATTGCAGGCATCAAAAGACTGACTAGCCACAGAGTCTCCTTTGAATTCACCTTTGAAGGTATTGAGGTCTATCCCGGACTCTTCTTCTCAAAAGAAATCTTCATTCCCAAAGAAGAATTGTTGCGAGCATCGTATGTTGAAGTGGACGTCAGCGACCCTGATCATGTCAACAGCAAAGCTTGCTATTTAGATTTTAACCTCAGAGAAGTCACCCAGCTAGAAGATATTTCTAAGTCAAACATCATCATCAATACAAGCACCTTGAAATTGCGTCTCGCCCTTAGCCTCTGTCGATTTAGAGAGGAAGAAAAAGCCGAGTTAGCGACCTATCTAAAAGAAAACTACGGCATTGATTTTTTCTATTAGCATGTAATAAAAAAGCCCTCCATTAGAGCTTTAGATTGGCAAGATCTTTCCAAGTACTTGACGGACGAATACCGAATAACCATTTTATAGCAAAGAAAAGAGAGTGAGACAGAAATCGGTCATTCGTTAGAATTCGATTTCGTCGTCCCACCTCCGCACAGTTGAGTAGGGCTGTAAAAGCTGATGAAATCAGCGTAGTAGAGCCCACTCAACCACTGCGTCTTGCTCAACAATCCAAAAATCAATTGAGAGGCTAGGACTTTTGTCCCAGCCTCCTTTTAACTGCTCTTAGTTCCCCATTTCCCCTTTGGGTACGAGCAGATAGAAAAATAGCAAATTCAATCCAAATACGGCAACAAAGAGCGCTAATTGGGTGACATCAATCGTTTGTTTCTCAGTCAAATCTTGGATTAGCTTTGTATAATAATAGCCTGGGAAAGCCCGTTGTAGCTTGCCAACTAAGTCCATAAATCCTCCACTTGCGCCAAGCGTATCAAAGGGAATAATGGTCATGGCTGCTAAAATAATAACTGGAAAGCCAATGGTATCAATCGTCTTGGCATCTACCCTCACCCCAAGTACAAAGCCAATCACACTAAAGTAGATCCCCATCAAGGATAAGAGGAAAAATTGTACCAACAGGCTAGTCGTCACTGGAAAGTGAAAACCTAGGACAGCAACTACTAGCACCGCTAAAAAGATCAAGCTGTTCAGAATCAGTTGTACGATGCTTTGATCCCATAAATAGTTCTTGACACTATAGCTTGTAAAGCGGGATTCAAAAGAATAAAACCCGATATCTGAGGCGATACGCTTACTAAAAGTTGCAAGGCTATTGCCAATGACCCCGATAAATACGGCAATGCCTAATAAAATACTTGGTGAAACCCCTTTTTGAAGCTGATAAAAGAAGATATACCAGCCTATGGGTAAAATAATGGTGAATAATACGAAGCGCTTATTTCGTAAAACTTGTTTTAATTGAATCTTTCTCATGCTTGTTCCCCTCCTTTATTCATCTCTTCTCGGAAATACTGCTCAATGGTTTGACCAGCCTGGTGAATATCCTCAACAGCCTTTGTTGCAGCAATTCGACCGTCTTTTAAAATCAGGACTTTTGTAAAAAAGGCATCAATTTGGTTAAAATCATGGGTCACCACAACAGATGTAAACTCTTGCTGCTCCAGCAATTTCCAAAAATTATCCACTGCTTCCAAGTCCATGCCAGTCGTTGGCTCATCTAAAAAAATCAACTTTGGATGATTCAAAATAGTTAGCAACAAGGACAAGCGTCTCTTTTGACCACCAGAAAGACTTCCCACCATCTGCTCTCTAGATTCTCTCAATTCAACCATCTCTAAGAGTCCATTGATATCAGCCTGCTTCAGCTGATTCATCCGACTTTTTAATTCGACGAATTCAGCAACGGTTAGATCCTCGATGAGCAGATCCCCCTGAGGCATCATCCCAATTTCTCTTTGAAAATCAAGCGAAGTCTTTATCGTCCCCGAATCAGCCTGGAGCTGCCCTGCGATAATGTTGAAGAGGGTGCTTTTACCTGCTCCATTATTTCCCAGTAAGGCAATTTTGTCTCCTTCTTCTATCGAAAAAGACACCCCCTTTAATACAGCTTTCTCCTTAAACGATTTTGTAATAGATGCTACCTGAAACATAGGATCCCTCTTTTCTTATTGATCTTGTGCCCATTATACGTCAAAGAGAAAGCCTTGGAGGCTCTCTGTCAGAATCGGTCAAAAAATCGTCGTGAATGGTCAAAAAAGAGGCTGGGGACAAAAGTCCTAGCCTCTCAATTATTTTTGGATTGTTGAGCAAGACGCAGTGGTTGAGTGGGCTCTACTATGCTGATTTCATCAGCTTTTACAGCCCTACTCAACTGTGCGGAGGTGGGACGACGAAATCGAATTCTAACGAATGACCGATTTCTGTCCCACTCTCTCTTCCATTATTCCTTCCAAAAGGTCAGGCTCTGGGTAAATCGGTAGTTTGAACTCTTGGTAGACACTGTCGTTTTGGGATACTTTTCCAGTAATTGTTGGATCTTGTACAAGCCAAGACCACGGCCATCTCCTTTACTTGAGTAGTCCTTTTCAAAAATTCTCGCCAGATCTATTTTTTCAGCTTTTGTACTATTTTCAACTATTAAGATGAGGGAGTTTTCCTCCTGGAGCATGGCAAGAGTCAGCTGTGGGTCATCTGATTCAAGACTCGCTTCAATAGCATTGTCACAAAGGATGGATAAGAAGGTGATGAAATCTAAAACCTCGATGAATAAATCACGAACAGGTTCATCGATCTCGACAGAGATCCCAATCCCTTTATTTTGAGCTTCCAACAATTTTGCGGACAGAACACTTTTTACAGCTGGATTTTCGATGTGACCGAGTTTGGCAATATCAAACTTGCTATCGTAAAATTGTTGGCCACTCTCTCGGAGAACATTCTCATAGACTTCCCTGATCGCATTGAGGTCTTCGTGCTCAATACTTAATTTGAGACTGGTTAAAATATTCAGGTAATCATGACGAAAGGCACGAATCTCCCCGTAGAGCATTTCGACGTGTTGGCTATAGGTGGCTAACTCCTGCAGTTGCCTATCTTTTTGTTCCAGAATCTCTTGTTTCAATCGTTCTTTGGACACTGCATTGAAATACAAGAGCATCACAAAAAACAAAATCAAATAAATACTATTTAACTGTTTCCGCAAAGCATCTGCATGCGGAATAATATCCTCAAAAACCACCAGACCTACAACACTGAGCAAATACACAAACATGGAAAGATTCATTGGGAGTAAGAAACGATTAAAATACTGCCGTTGAAACCCTACTTTTAAATCTGTAAAATCTAGTTTTAACAATTTAGTGAGCCCTAAATAGACAGGAAAGACCAGCAATTCAAGTAGAGCATCATACCAGCTGACAGATGCCTCATAAACAAGTACAATCCCTAACATTGGAAAGACATAAAAGGCTAAGAGACGCCCAATGAGACTCTCCATGACAACCGGGTAGAGCCCATAAAAAATGTTCAAAAGGTGTCGTATTTTACGATTTCGATAGAAACTATAGGCAATAAATACTAAGAAATAGCCAAAAAAGCCTACCGGTGGCACAAGGGTAAAGATAATTGCAAAGAAGAAGGGGCACAAAAAGAGCCAGCGCAAGGTAAACTCTTGCCTACTGATATGACGATAGATCAGCATGCTGACGAAGAACTTTAGGTAAGACATTAGAATATCTAACAGCAATTTCTTCTCCCTTCTATTTTTTCAAAGCTTCCAGTAAGCCTCTATACTTGGTCCGTGAGATCAAGCAATTGTCCCCATTTTCAAAAAAAGCTTTCTTGACTTCTTTATCAATCTTCGTAATATTTTGTGGATTCACCACAAAGGAGCGGTGACACCGATACAAGCGGGGATCTGCTTTTTCGATATCGGTAATACTGGCGTAAAATTCTAATCGCTCATCCTTGGTGTGTAAAATAACCTTGTGAATGGTTGGAGACGTTTCAACATACAAAATCTTATTAAAGGGAACTTGTACACGCGCCATCGCACTCTCAAATGTAAAAGCATCTTGCGCAATCGTGGTCCCAGCTTGCTCCAAGGTATAATCGATGGCTGAGCTGATTCTCTCTCTGAACTCTTCCTCACCCAGCGTTTTATCGATAAAATCCAAGGCGGCTACTTTGTACTGAAAGGTAATGGGCATGAATTCAGAGTGAGTGGTGACAAAGACAATGGTCGCATGGGGGTCTTTCTTACGAATCTCTTTTGCAATCTCCAGACCTTTTTTCTCCTCACCTTTAATCTCGATATCTAAAAAGAATAGGTGATGAGCGCCTCTCTCTGTGATAGCATCTAGCAACTGGCTTGATTTCCCAAACACTTCTGGCGCTTTGCATTGCAAGGACTTCTGAGCGATAAGTTCCTGCAAGACCGATTCGATTCGTGATTGCTGGATCCACTCATCTTCTAACACAAAAATCTTCAACAAAGTCTTCACTCCTTCCCCTCGACGAATATGTTCTATTTTACCATAAATAATAGCTGCTGAGCCACTCTTTCAAAGTAGAATCAAAAGGCATTCTATCTTTTTCTCCCTAACAAGAAAAAACTCTCCCGGAGGAATCCGGAAGAGCTTGCGCAAGGGGAATTTGAAAAATATTTTTTAATATGAAAAAGGTCGATAAAATCTACACTATGTTCAAACTCTCATTTTACTAACAGCGATATTACGATCAAGTTTTATTGTCAATAGACATGTATGTGGGAAGTTCTCCCCTTGCAACAATGTAGACCTGTGATCTACTCTTAATAGTATACACTAGAATTATTACAAAATCAGTTAATTTGTATTGCAATTTGTTGGCAAATACTTCTCCACCAAAAAATACCGAAAACGCTTAATTCCCAAGTGTTTACACAAATCCTCTTTAACTAGTATTTATCATTTCTGTTACAAAATTTAAAATAAAAATATTATTCCATGGCAAAAGGAGCCAGTAAGCATCACAACTTATAACAAGAAAAAGGGGCTGGGAAAAAAGTCCTAGCCTCTCAATT
>NZ_KV813661.1:0-23700 GCF_001813675.1 Streptococcus sp. HMSC078D09 | reverse complement strand
AGAATTACCGATTTCTGTCCCACTCTCTTTGAGCTAGTAAGATGATTACAATAGCGGCTGGCGTCAAATGATGAGAGGCAAAGCCTCAATCATGTACCGATTACGACAGAAAATAAAGAAGGCCGATCTTGCCTTCTTTGTTTTACATAGGTTACGACGTGAAAAGGGAGGAACGTTACTTTCCTCCCTTTGAGCTAGTAAGATGATTAGGTAGACCGCAATATAGCGGCTACCGTCCAATGATTCGGCGCTTTAGCACCAATCATTGGTATCAGGTTACATCATCCCACCCATCATGCTTGGATCCATTCCTGGTCCTGCTGGGGCTGCTGGTTCTGGTTTGTTGGCTACGACTGCTTCAGTTGTTAAAATGAGGCTAGCAACAGAAGCTGCGTTTTGAAGGGCTGAACGACTGACTTTAACAGGGTCGATGATCCCTGCATCAATCATATTCACCCATTCACCTGTTGCAGCATTGAAGCCTGTTCCGACTTCGGCATTTTTCAAGCGATCAATCACAATAGATCCTTCGTAACCGGCATTGTGGGCAATTTGGCGCACCGGTTCTTCCAAAGCACGAAGAACGATATTGCGTCCGGTCGCTTCATCTCCTTCTAATTCAAGGGCTGCGACCGCAGAGATGACATTGACAAGGGCTGTACCACCTCCGGCAACGATCCCTTCTTCAACGGCTGCGCGAGTCGCATTAAGGGCATCTTCGATACGAAGTTTCATTTCTTTCAATTCTGTTTCTGTTGCAGCACCGACCTTGATTACGGCAACACCACCAGACAATTTAGCCAAACGTTCTTGTAATTTTTCACGGTCAAACTCAGAGGTTGTGGTTTCGATTTGTGACTTGATAACAGCGACACGGTTAGCGATCGCTTCTGGGTTACCAGAACCTTCGACAATGACAGTACTGTCTTTATCGACTGAAACTTTAGCTGCTTGACCAAGTGCTTCAATGGTTGCATCTTTCAATTCCAAACCAAGATCGTCTGTAATGACTGTACCACCTGTCAAGATGGCAATGTCTTCTAACATGGCTTTGCGGCGATCTCCAAATCCTGGTGCCTTGACAGCTACGACATTAAAGGTACCGCGGATCTTGTTCAAGACAAGTGTTGGAAGAGCTTCGCCATCGACATCATCAGCGATGATCAAGAGTGGACGGTTGCTTTGAAGAATGCTTTCCAACAATGGCAAGATTTCTTGGATATTTGAAATCTTCTTGTCAGTGATCAAAATGTATGGATTTTCAAGGTCTGCTACCATTTTTTCATTATCAGTGACCATGTATTGTGAAAGGTAACCACGGTCAAACTGCATTCCTTCAACGACTTCCAGTTCTGTCTCCATTCCACGAGATTCTTCAATCGTGATAACCCCATCTTTGCCAACTTTCTCCATGGCCTCAGAGATGTACTCACCGACTTTTTCAGAACGAGAAGACACAGCAGCTACTTGAGCAATGGCTTCCTTGCTCGATACTGGGATCGCATTGTTTTTCAAAGCTTCTACTGCTGTTGCAACAGCGGTCTCAATCCCACGGCGGATGCCAATTGGGTTAGCTCCTGCAGTGACGTTTTTGATCCCTTCACGGACGATGGCTTGAGTCAAAACCGTTGCGGTTGTTGTACCGTCACCTGCAATATCATTGGTCTTAGAAGCCACTTCTGACACCAATTTGGCACCCATATTTTCAAAATGGTCTTCCAATTCGATTTCTTTTGCGATAGTTACCCCATCATTTGTGATCAAGGGTGAACCAAATGATTTTTCAAGAACCACATTGCGTCCTTTAGGGCCCAACGTAACTTTCACTGTATCTGCTAAGACATCGACACCACGTACCATTGCAGAACGTGCATCAGATGAAAATTTAATATCTTTTGCCATTTCTCTTACCTCTTTCTTCTCTTACTCTACAATTGCAAGAATGTTTGATGTTCCAACGATGGTGTAGGTTTCTTCCCCATCTTTCACTTCAATTCCTGCATGGCTTTCAACCAAAACGTGGTCTCCTGCTTTTACAGCTGGAGCGATGAGTTCACCACTTAGGGTACGCACACCTTCACCAACGGCCACTACTTCAGCTGTTTTTGTATCAGCCTTGCTCGCACCTGCGAGGACAAAACCTCCAACAGTCTGTTCTTTTTCTTCTACTTTTAAGACCACACGGTCTCCTAATGGTTTTAACATGTTCATTCCTCCATACGTGTTTTTAGCACTCTCTATACGTAAGTGCTAACTTATGTTTCTATTGTATCACTTGGTCAGAAATAGTCAAGAAAAAAACACCTCAAAAATAAATGAGATGTTTCTAAAATTTCAATTTAAAATTGTCAATTTTTGATTGAAATCATCGATCACTTTTTGAAGATTGATCCGCCCGCGGTAGATGCCATATCCAAAAACAATCATGCCTAAAATTCCAACCAAGGCTAGTAAAATCCCGAGGATCAAGAGTGGGAGGAAACTTTTGTGAAAGAGATAGATCAATACCACACCAATACTGGCAATGATAAAGAGTAAGCTGAACCAACGACCAAGGTTTTCAAGCATGTGGCGTTGGTACTTGATTTCTGTTTCATATCCATTGACAAGTTCTTGTTTTGTAACCATGGGATTCCTCCTAATAAAAATTGAGAATGAAGTGCAAGTAAAGGAGGTCCATTCACTTCATTCTCAAAAACTCCTACTAGCAAATTCGTTTTTTTACCTTAGTATTTAAGATGTGGGTCAAAGATACCAAGGGCAACACCGATCAAAGCAACTACAACGAGAAGTAACATAACTTTGTTTGGTGAAATTTTTTTCTTAGACATCAACCACCAGCAAAGAGTGATGAAGGCTGCTGTCAAGAGACCTGGATAAACACCATCGATCTTTTCTTGGATGTTCAAGAAGACTTTTCCTTCAGAATTCTTGAATTGAAGGGCTGTTGTAACAGATACCCAAGTAGCTGCTACGGCACCGATAACCATACCACCGACAACGCTGATCGCTTTACGAAGAGCTTGTCCTTTTGGTCCTACAAGGAATTCAACGGCTTTATCCCCTAATTGGTAACCTTTGAAGAAGGCAAAGCGCATACCAAAGTAGACTAAGAGGTTCCATACGACGATGTAGAAGAGGGCACCAGCGACGTTACCACCTTTAGAAAGTCCAAGGGCAATCCCCAAGAGAACTGGAATCAAGGTACCAACGACCAATGAGTCACCAATACCAGCGATTGGTCCCATCAAACCGGCACGCATACCGTTGATGGTTTCGCCATCTACTGCATCTCCGTTTGCACGCGCTTCTTCCAAACCAGCTGTGATCCCTACAACAAGAGATCCAAGTTGTGGTTCAGTGTTGAAGAAGGCCGTATAGGTTTGCATAGCATCCTTTTGTTCTTCTTTTGTGTCATACATTTCTTCTACGATTGGAAGCATAGAAGTCAAGTACCCGAAGGTTTGCATATGTTCTTGAGAGAAACAAGTCAAATGACCATAATACCAATGATGGAATGCTTTTGCTAATGTTTTCTTTGAAATTTTCTTTCTATCAGCCATTTTAAATATCCTCCTCATCATCGTCTAGATCCACCACTCCAGCAGGAGCAGCTTTCATCGATTTGATCACTTCAAGTTCATAGTAGATTACTGCAAAGATTAATGAAACAACGGCACTGGATACCAAGTTCAATCCGAGAGATTTTGCCAAGGTAAATCCAACAAAGAATGGAATAAAGTCAGTTGCTTCTGTAACAATTTGTTTCAACAAGATGGCAATACCGACACATGGGAGAAGAGCACCGACTGTAAAGAGGGCTTTCATCCAGTAACCATCCATAGGAAGGTATTGTTTCATCAAATCAACCATGTTTTCACCGTATTTGGTGATAATCATTGTTGGAAGGAAAGAGAAGAGGAAGTGAGAAATCCAAGGGTAAACCCAGTCAACTGCGTAGAGTTTTTTGAAGTTTCCTTCTTCAACGGCTTTCCAACCAATGTGTTGCCATACCAAGTTCATAGTAGCGGTACCGTAGAAAAGAACTGTACCGATTGTCCCAACGGCTGCACCGATTGGAGCTGCAGCTGCGGCGATTCCAGCTTCATCTGTGATGTTATTAGCATGCACAAACAAGATAGCAAGAGGAACACCGATATAAGAGATGGCACGCACATCGGCAGATACGGTACCACCAGGTGTTACCAAGGCGATATAAACGACTTGAAGGGCAACCCCGACCATAATACCAGTTGTCACATCTCCAAGAATTAAACCTGAAATCAACCCACCGATCAAAGGACGACCGAGTGTATAGTTCCCGATACTGGAACCTCCCATACCAGGCATTGAAGACAAGCTGGCGAAAATACCAAGCAAGATTGCTTGAATCCATGAAATTGTCATAACAAACGCTCCTTTTGTTTGTAAATTTATTTACCTAACAGATAGGACTGTTAGTTTTAAAAACCAAATTTTGATTTGAAATCATCCCAATAACCGATGGAAACATCTGGCAACAATTGGAATTTCACCTTGTAGCCTGCTGCTTGAATAGCTTGGAAGGCTTCTGCTTCTTCCTGAGTGATGGATTGGTTATTTCCCAATTTCACAGCTCCAGGACGATCATTGGCAGGGCCTACGATGATTTCTTTAACATCACCTGGGACAAACCCTTGGTCGACCAAAATTTCCTTCATATCGATTGGATTTTTGGTGATCAAGAAGTAACGACTATCTGATTCTGTTACTTTTGCTGATTTTTCTTTAAAGGCTTCCTTTGTCCATACAAAGGTTTTCTTGTCTGATGCGCCTTTGTAAGCTTGGATCAAAACCTTGTTTGATGCTGCTGCATCGTTTACGGCAATCAAACCATCACATGGTTTTTCTTTTGCCCAGCGTGTGACTGTCTGACCGTGAATCATGCGGTCATCAATCCGTACAAATGTTACTACCATAAGGTACCTCCCTATTAAATATCGTCATCATCTTCTTCAGCACTAGTGGCTGAAACTTCAAAAGGCTGTAGTGCAGATCGTGCTTCTGATAAGATGGTGGCTGATAAATCGTCTCCATCCAACACATCCTTCATCACAACTGCCGTCAAGGCCATGGTAAGGTTCATCCCACCAAGGATCAAGGCTCCATCGAGCTTTCCAGCTTCTTCTAGAACCGTGGCTGCAGTGGTTAATGGACTACCACCTACGATATCTGCCAAGACCAAAACAGAATCATCAGCTGTCAATCCTGAAATGCTCTCTCTAAAATCAACTGCGAAGTCATCAACCGATTTTCCTTCTTTGAGTCCAACTGCGATGACCTGATCCAACTTGTCACCAGCAAACATGGCCAGTGATGTTTTTAGACCTTCTGCCAGTCCACCATGACTGACCAAAACGAGGTATTTCATTTTTCTACGCCTCCTTTATTTGACTCTATTGTAGACTATTTGAAAGCGTTTTTATATTGTCAAATGTCACATTCCCAATATGACATTTAGCAATTAAAAAATGACATCTGTCACTTGACAAAATGCCATCTTATTTTGCTCTAAACTCCTACCTGTAGACTACTTTCAATCTCCCTCTGAATTTGAGGCAAGCGGTTCTCAACATCCTGATCGCGCAAGGCATTGCCAATCAAGTAGTCTAGCTTTTCTAGCACCTCTTTTGAGACATTTTTCGGACTACTTTCAACAGCTTGTTCCATGATGCGGTTCAAGGTCTGATTGGTCAAGGAATCTGTTCCAAAATCATCCACCTGCAGAAGGTCTTTACTAGAGCGACTCTTGACTACCTGTGGCATGACAGAGATCCCTTGGGATTGGGCAAAGAGGGTTTGTTGAATGTCTGGATCCTCTGTCAAGAGTTGCATCAATTCCCAAGCCAACTTGGAATGAGAACTTCGAGCCGACATAGCAAAAGAAGTCGTCGTGACCAAGGTTGCCTTGGTCGTTTTTGACTTAGCAGGCATCGGGATACAGGTCCAGGTGAAGTTTGAATATTTAGAAACGTGGTAGGGATAAGGTTTATAGGTCCGATATTGGGCCAAGGTCATGGGATAGAAGGCGACTTTCCCCTGGTCAAAATCTTTAGAGCTCACCTTGTAATTTTTATTTAGATCTTCCAATTTTTGCAGAAAAGTCAAAGACTCTTTGACTTCTGGAGCTGTCAGCTTGAGCATGCCACCTTGGAAGAGATAACCTCCATTTGCTGCCAAGGCTTCTTTCCAGGTGTATTCTGTACTCCCAAATTGGTCCAATTGCCCATCCCCATTGGTATCTTTGGTTAGTTTCTTGCAAATCGTATAGAACTCTTCAAGGGTCCAACCTTCTTTGGGAACCGCGATGCCTTCTTTATCCAAGAGATCTTTATTGACACACATCAAAATCGGATTGCTTTCATAAGGCAAGGCATAGGTTTGCCCCTGAAAGACACCCGATTCAAAGGCAACGGGATAAAAGGCAGCTTGATCTTTTCGATCCATATAGCCGTTTAACTTCTCGAGCACACCCCGCGCTGCTAATAAGGAAAGATCTTGCTCAGAGACCATAAACACATCCGGCGTCTTTCCTGAGACAATCTTTTCGGAGAGCCAGTCTGAATAATCTGACTGCGGAATCCCGTTTTCATACTCTACACGAACGTGGGGATGGGACTTCTCAAATTTTTGAATCGCACGATCCAAGGCATGGGAACGTTGACTGGTCGGCACATCCCAGCTAGAGCCTGCATACACGCCAATATGAAGCACGGTCGGTTGCTGTTTCCACCAATAAAAACCCGCGCTCACACAGAGCACAACAAGGAGACCAATCCCCCAACAAAGATGCTTTCGCTTCAATTTCATTCTGTATTTCCTTTAGAAAAATCACGTCTCGTCACTCCTGTTTGGACTGACCAGATCGCTAATTGCGTTCGATCTCGTAGGTTTAATTTCGCCAAAATCGTTGATAAGTAATTGCGCACAGTTCCTTCTGACAAGAAGAGTTTGGCCGCAATTTCTTTATTGGACTCCCCATAGCCGACCTCTTGGATAATGCGCCATTCCGTCGTGCTCAAATCCTTGACATTGTCCTCATCTACAGCAATAGAGAAGTTGGTTTTGGCCATTTGTGAGAAAATTTGAAAGACTTTACTAGCGATATTCGGGTTGATCATGGCTCCGCCTTGATACACCACCTTAATCGCTTCATAGAGTTCCTCTGTCGAGGCTCCCTTTAAAAGATAACCTGAAGCACCATACTTGAGTGCACTATAGATAAATTCATCATCATCAAAGGTCGTTAAAATAATAATTTTGATATCCGGATAGTGCTCTTTTACCTCTTTTGTCGCCAAAACCCCATCCATGCCTGGCATCCGAATATCCATTAAGATCAGGTCAGGATGTGTCTGTGGAATGCTAGACAAGACGTGATTCCCATCTTCCACTGTGGCCACCACTTCGATATCGGGGTGGGCTGACAAAATAATTTTCAGAGATTCTCGAATCAAGGCCTGGTCATCTGCCACCATTACTTTTATCACCATCTCTATCTCCCTTCTTTATATTTCGGTAAACTGACGCGCGTGAAAAATCCATCGCGGCTTTCAAATTGAAGCTGTCCTCCTAGGATGGAAATTCGTTCCATCATCTGCTTGAGTCCATAGCCATAAGTCAAGGTTTCAAACCCAACCCCATTGTCCTGCAACTCGATCAGGTAATCTTCTTCATCCTCAAAAAAATGAAGGCTCATCTGACTGGCATGACCATGGCGAACCGCATTGGTCATAGACTCTTGGATCACACGAAAGATCGTATCTTCAATCATGACATCCATATCGACATCTACCCATTCATAGTGTAAATCAACCTGCAAGTTGGAAAGTGTCTGGTACTCGCAGATCATCTTTTCCAAAGCATCTTTGAGGGTTCGTCCCTCAAGGGCACCTGGACGGAGGCGGTTGAGAGAGCCTCTCACATCTTGAATCCCTTCCCGGACAACTTCTGATACGCTTTTTACCTGCTCTTTTGCCCGATTGGGATCGATATCAATCAAGACCCCAACAGCATCTAAGCCGGCCGAGATCCCTGTTAGCGCGTGCCCCAAGGTATCGTGAATTTCCCGAGCAATCCGCTTACGTTCCCGATCTTCTGCAATCTTCTCAGACAAGGCCATATAGTTGTTCAACTCTGTATTGACCTTCGAAACCATGGCCAACTCTTCTTCTACTTCGTGGTTTTCCGCAAGAACATTCATAATATAGAACAAAAGCGAAATAATGAAGAGCACCATATTCAAGGCATAGAGAGAATTCTTTAAGAAAAAGGCCAGAATCCGAATGGAGGCAGGATAAAAATGAATATAGACATCAAGAGAAGGTATCGGAAAGAAAAGCGAAAAGACGTCTGAATTGGTCACAAGAAGCATCAAGAAACTCACTAGGATAAACGCAAACCAATACTTGCGGTCTCGCTTGGTATTCAACTCTTTGGAACCATAGAAGATATCCGCAAAAACCAAGAGAATAAGCCCGTTATAAGCTACATTTTGGACCCACATCAAGAGCAACATCAGGAGGATCTCCAGAATGTTCCACTTATCAAAAATGGACCATCGACTCGTTTGAGACCGGTAACGACTCGTGGAGATCAAGGCAATCCCAGCAAATAAGAGCGCAGACAACCAAAAAGTTGTAGAGGGCGCAAAAGGAATACGCTCTAAGCGTTCTACTAATAGAGAAGCTTGCCGTTGGGCAATGATATAGTTGGTTGCTTGAAGATAGATGATACTGTTGAGCATCACAGCGATAAAATTTACGACCATCAGGATGGCCAAACTGTATCTCACACCTCTAAATTTTCTCATTACTGCCACCCATTCACATCAAAGTGATCGATGTTTTCCTTTGTCATCATTTGAACCGGAATGGTTATTTCTTTTTTGTAGCTCTTCCCATCAGCCATATCTTGGATGACCTCCATCACGCGATCTCCCATCTTCAAAGGAGACTGGGCAACGGTTCCTACGACATCATCTGTCGAGTGCAGCAAGGCTTTCATATCTGGTGAGCCATCGATCCCATAGATTGCAATGGGATGGGTGATTCCTTGCTCCTTGATCGCTGCTAAAGCTCCTATAGCTGAACGGTCATTCAGGGCAACTAGTGTATCGACATTCCCCCCTGACTGCAAGAACTTACGGACAGCTGGCATGGCGATCTCCGTCTGACCCTTAGTTTCTAGTTCCGAGATAATCTCATATGACCCATGCCCTTTGATGGTATCCTTAAATCCCTGAATCCGCGTATCTGCTGAAACAGTCCCTTTGTGCTCCAAGAGAAGGATCCGAGCATTTGAAGAGCGTTTCATCAGCTCTTTCGCAATCAAGACTCCTGCTTGGTAGTTGTCGGAGACAATGCTGGCATCCGGCTTAAAATGCTTGAGCTGGGTATCAACTGCAATGATCTTAATTCCTTGTTTTCTAGCTTTTTTAAGAGCCCTTAAAATGGGCTGACTATCCCCTTTGACCGGATTAATCACAATCACATTTACTTTTTGAGCGCAAAAATCATCGATCTGCTGGCTCTGCCTTTTTTCGTCCAATTCTGGATCTCGGACATAAACAAGAGCCCCTTTCTCATCAGCAATCCGACTAATTTCCGAATGAATACTTTTATAGAACTCATTGTTCATGGTCATATAGGTGACACCGATCTTGGTCTGATCCTTGATGCTACTGGTTTGACAAACGGCATAGATCCACAAGAGGATGCAGGCCACCGGAATCACCAGTAGAACCCGTTTTATCAGCCATTTCAACAGTTCTTTCTTTTCTTCTTTCCCCTTCAAACTCCGTTCCTTTTCTGAAAATTTTGAATATATATTTCTTTATTTTACTACTTTTTCAAGAAAAGTGCTGGCTTTTATTGTACAGATGCATATTTTTGATTTATTTTTAAAAGAGTAGTTCCGAATGAAATCCCTACCAAATATCAAAAAAGCCGGTCTATAAACGAACCAGCTTTCTTTTTTTGTTTCTAAAAAGGAAGATCTTCCTCTTCTAAGATGATGTCGGCTAAATCTCCCGTTCCACCATTTTCACGCATCGCTCGCTGAGCGCGGCTCTCGAGCAACTGAAAACTTTGACAGAGGACCTCTGTCACATACTGCATGACCCCATTTTTCTCGTAGCGGCGTGTCCGAATCTCTCCATCCAAAGAGATCAAGCTCCCTTTGCTGGCATAACTAGCCATGGTTTCAGCCAATTTCCCCCAGACAACGACATTAACAAAATCAGTCTCTCGCTCCCCGTTTTGGTCCTTGTAGCGACGATTGACCGCAACGGTCACTCGGGCAACGGATTTGTCTGTGCTGGTTTTATGCAATTCAGGGGCCGCCACTAAGCGACCGATTAAAATAACTTTATTATACATCATTTACCTCCTATCTATTTATTCGAAAAAATTTTAAAAAATGGAGGTGACAAACCAAAATCAAAAAAATCTAGGATTCAAAACATCCTAGATTCTTCTCTTTATTCATGCCAGTGACGAGCAGGATCAAAAGGTGTCCCTGCTACTTCTGCGTCATCCAATTCAATAATGCCTCGTTTTTGAGGAGCATTTGGCAAGTGCAATTCACGCGGACTGCACATCATGCCATAGCTTTTTTCTCCACGAAGAGCCCCCGGGAAAATCAAGCTACCATCCGGCATCATGGCACCTGGAAGAGCGACAATGGTCTTTAGACCCACCCGCGCATTTGGAGCCCCTGCTACGATCTGAACTGTCTTATCTGGTCCAACTGCTACCTGGCAGATATTCAAGTGGTCACTATCTGGATGGGCCTCCATTTCAAGGATTTCTCCCACCACAAATTTTGGTTCCCGATCGTTGACCAAACGTTCTGAAAAACCTTCTCTTTCCAATTCTTGGTTCAAACGATCCACTTGCTCATCTGTCAAAAAGACTTGGCCCTTGCCTTCGATGGCGAAGAAAGATGAGGCATCAAAGATATTCCAGGCAACGGTTTCTTGGTTGTCCTCACGGTAAACGCGAGCCACTTTTCCTTTTCTCTCCACCGCGAGCTTAGCTTCCCCACTATTTTTCAAGGTCAGCATCAATACATCGCCGACTTGTTCTTTGTTGTATGTTACAATCATGATTTTCTCCTATTTTAATCCTGCTAAGAATGCTGTGATCTGGGCTTTAGTTTTCCGATCCCGATTGACAAACCGACCGATTTCCTTATCCTTTTCCAGAACCACCAAACTAGGGATCCCATAAACATCCCAGACTTTCGCCAGATCCATATAAGCATCGCGGTCAATCAAGATAAAGGTAAATTCGGGATTTTCAGCTTCAATCTCCGGCAAAAAAGGTTTGAGGTAACGGCAATCCCCACACCAATCTGCTGAAAAGACAAACACTTTCTTGCCCTCTTGCTCTACATATGAAGCAATTTCTTCTAGAGAATTTGGTGTAATCATAGTTTTTCCTCTTCATAATGCAAGAGACCGCCCTCATAGACAAAGCGGTAATGGCGCTCATCTTCAAAAATGACGCCTCCTACTAAGCGCTCTTCACTAGACTCGTAGAGTTCCACATACAGGGTCGCAATCCTTCCCATGGCTTCCATTTGCTCCCGTACTTCTGCTACCAATTCTTCTTGGGTACGAAGACGCTTTTGATCTTTGGCAATTTTATAAACACCGGCCGCAAGGGCTCCTGCACTTGCTACAGCCAGACTAGACAAAATAATTTTTTTAGCTTTCATAGTGCCTATTGTAACACAAAATAAGCAGAGGGACAACGGTCTAGGCTAGATCTCTCCCTCTGCTTTTAGAGACTGATTTCCATAATAACGCTACCATCCTTGTAGAAAAAGTGATAAAATAGCATCAGAAAGAAGGTAACCTATGACTGATTTATTTTCTAAAATCAAAGAAGTAACTGAAATCCCTGCTATCTCAGGTCATGAAGCTCCTGTACGGGATTATTTGCGCCAACAATTGACCCCTCATGTGGACGAAATCGTGACAGATGGTCTCGGTGGGATCTTTGGGGTGAAACACTCAACAGCAGCCGATGCTCCTCGTATCTTAGTAGCTGCCCACATGGACGAAGTTGGTTTTATGATCAGCGAAATCAAAGCTGACGGAACTTTCCGTGTTGTCCCAATCGGAGGTTGGAATCCAATGGTTGTCAGCAGCCAACGCTTCAAACTCTTTACACGTGACGGACGTGAATACCCTGCTATTTCAGGATCTGTTCCTCCTCATTTGACACGTGGAACAGGTGGACCAACCGTACCTGCCATTAGCGACATCGTCTTTGATGCTGGCTTTAGCTCTAAAGCCGAAGCTGAAAGCTATGGGGTTCGTCCTGGAGATACCTTGGTCCCAGATAGCTCTGCGATTCTCACTGCTAATGGTAAAAACGTCATCTCCAAAGCATGGGATAACCGCTACGGCGTCTTGATGGTCAGCGAATTGGTCAAGAGCCTTTCTGGCCAAGCCTTAAACAACGAACTCTATGTAGGTGCCAACGTTCAAGAAGAAGTGGGACTTCGTGGAGCTCACACTTCAACCACTAAATTTGATCCTGAAATCTTCCTTGCTGTAGACTGTTCGCCAGCAGCTGATGTCTTTGGAGACCAAGGTGCGATTGGGGAAGGAACACTGCTTCGTTTCTATGATCCAGGTCACATCATGCTACCAAATATGAAAGATTTCTTGCTCACTACTGCTGAAGAAGCGGGCATCAAATTCCAATACTATTGTGCCAAAGGTGGTACCGATGCAGGTGCAGCACACTTGAAGAACGGCGGAGTCCCATCAACAACCATTGGTGTCTGTGCACGTTACATCCACTCCCACCAAACCCTCTATGCCATGGATGATTTCTTGCAAGCGCAAGCCTTCTTACAAGCATTGGTTAAGAAATTGGATCGCTCTACAGTTGATTTGATCAAACACTATTAAACAACATCGATCTGAAGCCCCGTAAGGGGCTTTTTTAGAGGGAAAACAAACTTCTCTTGGAAACTTTCCACCGTGAGTCACCATTGAGCCCCTTGGCATCCACATTCCCCTTAGGAAAGTATCTTAGAATATTTTATCTTCCATCTGTTTTCTGATATAATATGAAAGAATGAAATGGTAGGGAACGGAACACTCATCCTTGGATTCGTGTGGCAGGCCCTTCCCTTATATACAGGAGTTTTACATGAAAAAACAAGCTTTTAGTTCTGAAAAGTATTTGAACTTGCAACGTGACCACATTATTGAGCGGATCAACCAATTCGATGGCAAGCTCTACCTTGAATTTGGTGGTAAGATGTTAGAGGACTTCCACGCTGCTCGTGTCCTCCCTGGATACGAACCAGACAATAAGATCAAGCTGCTCCAAGAATTGCGCGACCAGGTGGAAATTGTCATTGCCATCAATGCCAACAACATTGAGCACTCAAAAGCCCGTGGGGATCTAGGAATTTCTTATGACCAAGAAGTGCTACGCTTGATCGACAAATTCAATGAATTGGGGATCTTTGTAGGCTCTGTCGTCATCACCCAATATGCTGGACAAGCTGCAGCAGATGCCTTTCGCAAACAACTAGACAAGAGCGGGATCGCCTCTTATCTCCACTATCCGATCAAGGGCTATCCGACCGATATGGACCACATCATCTCTCCTGAAGGGATGGGGAAAAATGACTACATCAAAACTAGCCGCAATTTGGTCGTTGTGACAGCTCCTGGACCTGGTTCTGGTAAGCTGGCAACGTGTATGTCCAATATGTACCATGACCAATTAAATGGGATCAAATCAGGTTATGCCAAGTTTGAAACCTTCCCAGTATGGAATCTTCCTTTGCACCACCCAGTTAACTTGGCTTATGAAGCAGCGACTGCAGATCTAGACGATGTCAATATGATCGATCCCTTCCACCTCCAAACCTATGGAGAAACAACGGTCAACTACAACCGCGATATCGAAATCTTCCCTGTCTTGAAGCGCATGTTGGAACGCATCTTAGGAACCTCCCCTTACGCTTCTCCAACAGACATGGGCGTCAACATGGTTGGCTTTGCCATTGTGGACAATGACGCTGCGATTGAAGCTTCCCAACAAGAAATCATCCGTCGCTATTACCAAACCATCTTGGATGTCAAAGCTGAACGTGTCGGTGAAGGAGCCGTCAAGAAGATTGAGCTCTTGATGAATGATTTGGGCATTACTCCAAATGATCGGAAAGTGACCGTGCTTGCCCGCCAAAAAGAAGAAGAAACAGGTGAGCCAGCCTTGGCCCTTGAATTGCCAAACGGCGAGATGGTAACCGGAAAAACCTCTGATCTCTTTGGTCCAACGGCAGCCCTCTTGATCAATGCGATCAAGAAATTGGCGCATATTGATAAAGAAACCAAATTAATCGAGCCAGAATACGTCCAACCTATCCAAGGCTTGAAGATCAATCATTTGGGTAGCCGTAACCCTCGTCTTCACTCGAACGAGATCCTCATTGCCCTTGCCATTACAGCCATGAGCAACGAAGATGCTAAGCTTGCTATGCAAGAATTAGGCAAGTTGAAAGGCAGCGAAGCCCATTCAACCGTGATGCTGACAGACGAAGACAAGAACGTCCTTCGCAAGCTCGGTATCAACGTCACCATGGATCCTGTCTACCAATACGATCGCTTATATCGTAAATAAACTCAGACAAACAAAAACAATCCCTGCTCTAGGAATTGTTCAGATTGAAGACAAAGTCTTCTTAAGAAACTTTCCTTAGGTGAGTACGGACGTCAGCGAACTTCTATGAAGTTCCATGACTAATTATTGAGCCTAAGGTCTCAATAATTCCGAGTGCCTGAAACTGAGTCGTTTCAGGCACTTTTCTCACGGCGGAAAGTTTCAGAATATGATTGAATAACTATAACGAGTATAATTTTTAAAGAATTGATTAAATTTTATTAAAGATTCGTTTCTCTACGCTCTCAACAATCCCTCGAACAGGGATTGTTTTTTATTATGATGCAAAGAAGAGAGACTATTTGACAGCCTCCCATAATTGGCGAATGGGCTTTCTTTGAACAGGGTCCACAAAATGAGGAGCAATTTCATTCAAAGACTCTAGGACAAAGGCACGTTCTGCCACATAAGGATGTGGCAAGATCAAGCTCTGACTGTAACAAATGGTGTCCTCCATATAGAGCAGATCTAGATCGATCACACGTGGCCCCCACTTAACCTCACGAACACGTCCCATTTCCTGCTCAATGGTCAGTAAGGTCTCTAGTAAATCCTCTGGGGTCATCCAGGTTTCAACTTCTGCCACTTGATTCAAAAAGGTGTCCTGCTCCACTCCTCCCCAAGGTTCTGTTTCAATCCTTGTGGATGTCTGAAGAAGGCGAATGCCTCGATCCTTGATTTTTTCTAGCGCCGTCTCTAGTTGCAGTTGTTTATCTCCCATATTGGTGCCAAGCCCAATAAAGGCCCGTTTTTTCTCTCGTTCGATTGTCACCGAACAAGTCTCTAATGGCAAGGGAACAGGAGCCCAAGGTTTTTTCAACTCCAGACGAACTTTTTCTACAAAGGAATAGCTTTCGAAAATCTTTTGTACCAACTGAAATGCCACTGTTTCAATCAGATCGATCTTTTCTGCCTGCATCCACTCGGTCAACTGTTCCGCCAAGATCCCGTAATGGATCGAAGCTTCCAAATCACCTGTGCGGGCAGCACGGGTCATCTCATAATCTACCCATAGGTCTAGGACAAAACGTTGTCCTAATTCTTTTTCTGCTGGAAAAACACCGTGATAGGCGTATACCTCTAAGTCCTTGATCCGTAATTGATCCACTCTGTTCACCTCTTATAGCCAGCCATTAGTGGCCCATGAGTTTATAGGCTTCATTTTTTAAGTCTTTATCTGTCGCAAGCAGTCCACGCGCAGCAGTTGTCACTGTAGCGGTCCCAGGTTTACGGACACCCCGCATGTTCATACACATATGCTCTGCTTCTACCCAGACAAGGGCACCTTGCGCTCCAAGATATTCCATCAAGGCATCTGCGATTTCTACCGTCAAACGTTCCTGAATCTGTGGTTTTTTAGCATAAACTTCGACCGTACGAGCCAGTTTTGAAAGCCCAGCAACACGGCCATTTGGAATGTAGGCAATGTGCACTTTTCCATAAAACGGTAAAAAGTGATGCTCACACATGGAATGGAAGAAAATATCCTTCTCAACCACCATATTGTTATCAATGATTTCAAATGATTTAGACAGGTGCTCTTCTGCTGTCTGCCCTAGTCCTGAAAAGATTTCTTGGTACATCTTGGCAATGCGGGACGGGGTTTCTTGAAGCCCCTCACGGTTCTCATCTTCACCGACTGCCTCGATGATCATTTTTACTGCTTCTTCAATTTTCTTTGTATCCATATCATCTCCTAGTTGGATTTTTCTGTTTTTAATAAATAAGGTCGTACCTGGCTAAGGAAATAGAGCGATCCCGTTACAATGAGGAGCTCATCATCTCCAGCTTGCCAGTTTTGTAGAAACTCTTGCCAGTTGACTTCCTCAAGCTGATGGTTTTTCGCAGCAGCTCTTATCTCTTCTTGAGAATAGGCTCTTGGATCTTCAAAGCTCGTGAGGATCAAGCGACTATTTTCTAGTTTCTGCCACTGAATGAGCATCTCTTCTAAGGCTTTGGTCCGGATGCAGGTAAAAAGAATGGTCTTTTTTTGACCTGGAAAAAGTTCTCGAAGACTTGCGATCAAAGGCGCAACGGCGTGGGGGTTATGGGCCCCATCTAGCAAGATCATGGGATTTTGCGAGACCACTTCCATCCTGCCAGGCCAGACGACTTGATGCAAGGCCTCATCCACTAACTCTCTTGACAAGAGTTCACGCCCTTCTCTTTCAAAAAGTACATCACAGATACTGATCGCAAGAGCTGCATTTCTAGCCTGGTGATGACCTAAGAGCGCTACTTGATAGGGAGCCTTTTCTCTTTTGGAACTGTGATAAGAAAAGGATTGGCCTGATAGACAAGAGGCCTCTAGCTCAACTTGGTAATCTCTGTCATAGGCTGTTATCGGTGCCTGCTTCTGAATCGCAATACCTTCAATGACTTGGCTGGCTTCTGCTTCTAATTTCCCTAGAACCAGAGGAATTCCTGGCTTAATGATACCAGCCTTTTCACGGGCGATGGAAGCCAGATCTGGCCCAAGAAGGGCGACATGATCCAAACCAATCGAAGTGATCGCCGTCAGAACAGGCTGACAAACATTGGTACTGTCTAGTCGTCCCCCCATACCGACTTCCATGATCACATAATCCAGCTCCTCATGAGCAAAATAATCATAGGCAATGGCCGTCATCACTTCAAATTCAGTCAAACCTTGAAAGACGGCCTTTGATTGTTCAGCTTGCAGGAGCTGCTGGTAACTATCCAGGTAGGTTTGCAGGTCTTGATCCGAAATGGCTTCGCCATTAATGGTGATTTGGTCATTGTAATGGATCAGATAAGGAGAGGTAAAGACTCCAACGCGTAAACCTGCCTGCCTCAAGAGTTGGGACAAGGTAGCAATGGCAGAGCCTTTGCCATTGGTCCCCGCAACATGAATGACCCGACAGTCTAGGTGAGGATTTCCTCTCAAAGCCAAGAGAGCTTCCATGCGCTCCAAGCCGAAATGTGGATCTTGGGAACGATAGGCTTCTAGCCAACGAAGATCCAACTGATGTTCTTTTGTCTTCATTTACTTGTATTGTTTTAAATTGGTATCTGCTGCCTCTTGGGCTTGGAAAATGGCTTGCCCCAGACTGGCTGCCATCTTGTGAAGGGGAATATCATGCACCCGCACCACTTCGACTCCTTGACTGGCTGCAATACTCGTCAAATGGCTCGAAGCCAGGTCCCGATTCCAAAAACCAGTCTCCGTAGCAGGATCTGTCTCAAATCCAGCTTCCTCAATAATGTTGACCACAAAGCGTTTGCGGGAGACCCCTAGAAAGATCGGATACCCCTTTTGGTGAATCGTCCCAAGTTCTTGTAATAAGAGTAAGTTCTCTCGCTTGGTCAACCCAAATCCGATCCCAGGATCCAGCATGATACGATCCGTCTGGACACCAGCTGCTCTCGCTATCGCAAGCGAGCGGTCAAAGAAGGTCCACATCAAATCTTGAATCGGTTCTTGAGCCATCTGTTGAAGCTCTTGCTCTGAAAAGACTGGTTCGAAACCAAAACGTGGAAAGATAGTGGAACTTGGATGATGCGGTCTTGCCATCACTGGATTAAACATGAGAACTGCGCTCGCTTCATGCTCCGCGACGACAGCAGCCATCTTAGGATCTCCAAGAAAACCCGTAATATCGTTGACAATATCAGCCCCAGCTTCGAGCGCCGCTGCCGCCACCTGGGACTTCCAGGTATCCACTGAAATCAAGACATCACTTTCTTTCCGAATGGCTTTAATCACTGGAACCACGCGGTCAATCTCTTCTTGGATCTCCACATAATGACTTCCTGGTCTGGTTGATTCTCCTCCGATATCGAGGATCTGAGCTCCTTCTTGGATCAGTTTTCTCACCTGCTGCAAGGCTGCATCCACACTCGTATACTTACCGCCATCAGAAAATGAATCCGGAGTGACATTTAAGATCCCACAAAGAAGGGTCCCTTGGCCACTCAGCCATTTATTATCAATCATTTTCGTTCTCCTTTGATTCCCTTCCTACAGCATGATTGCGAACAAAAGAGGCTAGAACAAGTGTTCTAAACCTCTGAGTCTACTCTCCATACGGATTTCTGATTTTTTCTGACCTTCTGTAGGATGGTTCTGCATCAAAACTCATTGGTACCTACCATTTTATCATAATTTATCATGGAAGAAAACTCTCGATACCGGCAATAAACAAAGGAGGAATACAGCTGGATAATAATAAGCCAGCGCATTCAAGGTCATGTGAAGGCAAATGCTATATTCGATCCGCTTGTAGCGATAAGCCACCCAAGTTAAGATCAAGGACATGCCTCCGTAAGCTACCCATTCCCCTAGGGTACTCGGTCCATGCAAGTACGTAAAAAAGAGAGCACCAGCTAGGTAACCGATTGGTTCTGCCCCTCGAAAGATCAAACGAGGGATGATGGCCCGACAGAGCAGCTCTTCTAGAATCGGAGCGACAAGGATCACGACCATTCCCATAGCAAGAAAAGGAGCATGAGATTGCAGCTCATTCAGAGCCGCTTGGTTTGCTGTTGTACCACCTGCCTCTTGTTTCAACAAGGGATAGGCGAGCAGATTATTAGCCATCAACAAGAGAAGAAAAAGAAAATTTCTCCCCAGAGCCGGCCAGGTAATAACCCGAACATCTAAGTTCTCCAGAGGGCTCATCTTGATGACCCTATAAAAAATAAAGAGCACCGCCACTGTCACCAAGAGAGTGAGGATAGTGACCCACCTTGCATCCATTCCTTCTTGAAGGGAATAAACCATAGTGATGAGGGGAAATTGTGAGAGGAAGAATAAGGGCACAAAAAGAAGGAGCCAGAGGGCATTCTTACATAATGGGTGCTTTCGAACAAAAGACTGTATATTTTTCAATGGACAACCTCTTTCTTGTATAAAATAAGAAGACTGGGACTTTCGCCTTCAGCCTTCTCTCTTTATTTCAGTTTACTGATTTTTGAAACGTTCAACGTCACGCGCAATCACCAACTCTTCATCAGTTGGAATCACCAATACCTTCACACGTGAATCATCTGTGGAAATGTCTCCGACAACTCCAAAGACGTTCTTTTCAGGGTCGACCTTGCAGCCAAACCAGCTGATGCCATTGATAATAGAAGAACGAACGTTTACTGCATTTTCACCGATTCCTGCTGTAAAGATGATGGCATCTGCACCATTCAAAACAGCCAAGTATTGACCGATGTATTTTTGCAAACGATCGATAAAGATATCGTAAGCCAATTTAGCTTTTTCATCTCCATTGTGCATCGCTGTATGGATATCCCGCATGTCACTAGAAGATCCAGAAACACCCAGAAGACCTGATTCACGATTGAGGATACGGCTGATATCTTCAGGCTTATTGAAATCCTCTGTATGTTCCATCAAGTAAGGAATAATCGCTGGATCGAGATCCCCTGTACGGGTTCCCATCATGACTCCACCTAGAGGGGTGAAGCCCATTGAGGTATCGACAGAGATTCCCTTGTCAACCGCTGTAACAGATACACCATTTCCAACGTGGCAGGTGATCAATTTCAATTCTTCTAATGGTTTTCCAAGAAGTTTAGCAGCTTCACCAGCTACATACTGATGACTGGTTCCATGAGCGCCGTATTTACGGACCTTATTTTCTGTGTAATATTTAGTTGGAAGAGGGTAACGATAAGCTTTTTCCGGCATGGTTGTATGGAAAGAAGTATCAAATACCACAACACTGGTAATATTTGGACAAATCTCTCTAAAGGCACGAATTCCAGCTGCATTTGCAGGATTATGAAGAGGTGCTAACAAAGACAATTCTTCTACTTTTCGAAGGACTTCGTCATCTACCAAGGCAGAATCCTTGAAGTATTCTCCACCAGCAACGACGCGGTGGCCCACACCTGTAATCTCATCGTAGGATTTGATAATATCAAAGCGAATCAAATCATCCAACAAAATTTTTACAGCTTGTGTATGATCCTGGATATCTAATACTTGTTTTTCAGAGCGTCCATCAAATTTAACAGTTGAAATAGAATCTTTCAAACCGATCCGTTCAATCAACCCTTTTGCAAGAACAGTTTCCTCTGGCATTTGGTACAATTGCCATTTCAAACTAGAGCTTCCTGCATTAATAGAAATTGTTTTCGACATATATTCACCTCATTAAGCGTTTTCACTTCCTCTATTATATCAGATCTTTGATCAAATTTCACTATCCTTTAACCAGTTTTGGAAACTTTCCATAAAGTGAACCACCTGGTCATGATCCTGGAGATCGGTAAACGGATAGACAAAGGGCTGAACAGACTCTTCTTCTTGTTTTCGTAGGACGAAAATCGTCTTAGCATAGGCTGGATTTGAAAAGAGAGATTCTGGCAAGGTCAGCATGGCAAGGATTTGGGCTTTGTCTGTTAGCCAAGCTTTCAACAGATCACTCTGAGGGCTTGTCAAGAGATTATTTGGAGCTAAAAAGATGGCAACTCCTTGAGGTTTCAGATATTTCAGAGCCTGTTCCATCATGAGGTGATGGGCATAGGTATGGCCTTCGGAGCTCGCCACCTGATAGCGCTGTGCAATCGCATCATCTGGATAATAGCCAATCGGTAAGTCGCTAACGATCAAGTCACTTTCTTTCAACACTTGTGGGCGAACCGCATCGCCTTGTGCAAAGACAACACTGGATTCCATCACATCTGCGATACTAGCAGATAGGTCAATCAAGAGATCATCCACTTCCAATCCTAAGTAATCAATCGTGAGGCGGCTATTGTTGACAATGGTCTCAGCGAGATTTCCGGTTCCACTTCCCACTTCTAAGACATCTAGTTGGTCGCTTTTAGCCAACTGATCGATCAAAAATGTAATGATAAAACCAATCGCATCTGGTGTGAACTGGTGATTCGCTTGTAAAGGCTCTGTCTGAGCAGCTTTCATAAAAAGGAATTGGTAGGCTCTGCGCCATTCTTCCTTACTTAAATCTAGTTCTTTTAATTTTTTGCTATTGTTTTTAACAATGTCTAGATCCGTCTTGCCATCCAAATACATGGCATTCTGTTCAATCAAGGCGTCATAAAAGTTGGTCGACAATTCATTTTGAATACTTTGAGTGTTTTCTAATAGATAGGTATAGGCTTGTTCAATTTTTTCGAAATTCATGATTTCCTCCGCACCCTATCATACCAAAAATTAGTCTTTTTCGCTATTTTCTGATGGCTCCTTGGCCTCTTTTGGCGTCTCTTCAGAAGGCTTTTCGCTCCCTGCCTTCTCCTTATCTTTCTGCGTCTTCTTCTTTTCTTTTTGACTCTTCTTGCTTTCCTTTTCTTCCCTTACAGGAAGGACAAACTCATAGCTTTCGCCATCCATCTTAGCCTGAGCATGAAGAAAACCAGTATCCTTCTTTAGCTGAACTGTTCCAGACTTTAAATGAATCTCTGATGTCTTCTCATCACTCTTTCTCTTTTCAAGAGCCAATTGCACCAAAGCATAGGCCCGAAGGCGATCTTGACTCGTCTTTAAGATCCGTCTCTCCGCAACCTGACGGTGCAGGTAAAACTGAAGCAAGAGACTAAAAATCGCTGCCATCAAGAGGGCGTAGAGCAAGACACCAGCCTTAACTTTTTTCATTTTGCATCGCTGGTACCACATGGTAGACATACTCCCTTTCTAGACCTTCTTCAAAATTCAAACGCAGATGAATCAACTCTCCCTCCTGCCAAATTTGGCTAGAGCGAACTCCTGAAATCATAGGCTGATAGCCCCTGCCCTTATCATCTGTTTTTCGGATATCATCTCCTTTAGATTGACCAATGGCAATTGGTTTTTGATCCTGAACCAAGTAGATATGATTGTCCGCTACTTTTTCAAAATGGCTCCGATCCAATTCCACCTGCAATTGTTGCTGAAAAAGTACCCATTCTTCCTGCTTTTGATGCGCCTGGTAGTCCAATTCAGCATGCAGGAGCTTGGTCAAGCCTTGAAAGACCAACACACCCCCACTGAGCACCAAGAGAGCGACCAAGGCTTCGAGCAGGGTAAAGGCATTGACCTTTCCGTTATTCCACATGCAGTACCACCTTCCCTTGATGATAGACCGTGAGCTGATCGGCATCTTTTTCGACTTGAACCTGAATACCATTGGCCTCCAGATGATTTTGCCCTGTCTGAAGCGCCATTTGAGCGACAGATAAGACCTCTACCTCTTTGAAATCCGCTAGTCGCTCCTTGCGCGAACGCCGGATCTCCCCTAACAATAAGGTCGTAATCATGGCAAATAAACCCAAGGCAACTAAGGATTCTATGAGAATACTAGCGGGAACGGATGCTTTTTTTAATTTTCCCATTTCCAAGCGACAGTTGATAGGTCACCACTCCTCTCTGTGTCTGAAAGTGAACATTGGCCAGGGATGAATTGCCACCTGCTCGGTCTAAACGAATAGTTTTAGGATCTTGCAAAATGACAGAATCAGGAATCTCCACCGTCTGGTAAGGCGTTTGAATCTTCCTTGCAGTCACTTCAACATCCAATTCCGTTTGCCTTGCCAGCGCTATTTTCTGGCTTTCTTGATAGAGATGTTCAAACTCTGCAAAAAATACTTTTTCTTCCACCTGCTGAAAGCTCGTCTTGATCGATCCCGATAAGCCCAGATAGATAAAACTGACGATCATCAAGGTCAGAAGGGTCTCCACCAAGGTGAAGGCCTTAATCTGCAACCGCACGAGTTTCTCCACTATTTTTCGCATAATAGGCACGGTAGGACTCTGCTTGTTTGTTGGTAATATTTCCATCAGCAATTAGCTTTGATAGAGTAGCTTGGTCATTGGTATGATTGAGCTCGTACAATTCAGCCTGGCTTTCGACCACCTTCACAACCGCTGCATTTCCTGTCTCTTTCACGGAGTCTTTTTGCTTGGTCAAATTCGGCACAAAGAGCAATAAGAGCACACTGATGATCAATAAGACCACCAACATTTCAATGCAAGAAAGTAAATTTGTCACTC
>NZ_KV813660.1 GCF_001813675.1 Streptococcus sp. HMSC078D09 | reverse complement strand
AGCGCCTCTTTGGCATATCTAAATAATAAATCTGGAGATAGAACACGACAGCAATTTCCAAGGATGAGCGTTTCGTAATAACCCCAGTTTTCAACGGAAAATAAATAGTTTGTAAGATAAGAGGCGTCTTGACGACTCAATTGATAATTCTTATCCATTCCTGAAACAATACTTTCGATGAAAATAGCATTTAATTTATGGTAATGAGAATTTGTCTCATGAAAAAGTTCTATTTCTTTCTCTACCATATCTAGTAATGCTTGAGTATCTTCATTATATGCGGCCTGTTTAACAGAAGCTATTAAGGTATTAAAATCCGAAGGTTGATAATGATTACAGATAAGCAGAAATTCTTCTAGTGTTAATCCTATTCTTTCAAGAAGATACAATAACTTAAAGACAGAAATCTCTGTTTCTCCTAATTCAAATCTAGATATTTGAGATTTTGAAATTTCAGCACCTGCTAATGAAGAAATAGAAATCCCCTTTTCTTCTCTTATTTTCCTATAAGTTTCACCTAAAATCATACTTATCTCCATTTACCATAAAAAATCATTAG
>NZ_KV813659.1 GCF_001813675.1 Streptococcus sp. HMSC078D09 | reverse complement strand
TGGGAGGGGAAGAACTAATATCTAACTAAAAGATCCAAAGCTATTGATACGCTTACCATTTTGAGACTGGCCAACTGCGACATATCTACGATTTCCAGACAGACCAGTTAATTTTATTCATGATTTTGATTTCCTTTCAATTCTGCGATTTCTTTTTTAAGCTCGATAATGGTATCAACCAAACGTTGGAAGTGACCATCATCGTCAACATACCAAAGGCCGTTAGTTGCTATTTCATCGTCTTCATTAATATTTTTGGAAACGATTGTCCGTTCAAGACCTTGCTCTTTGTTTAGAGAGTTGTTGTAATCATTCCATTCCTCTTTGGTCGTAAATTGTTGCATATAAAATCCAAGGACCGTATTGGAATTAATTTGATATTCCCATTCAAAAGGCCCTGTCCATTCAATTTTGCCAGTCTCTGGGTCTTTGAAGAACGGCGGACGATCCAAGCCTTTAAAAAATAAGGAATTTGTCTGCTTGTCTCTCACGATGTAGAACGGAAGATTCACAGTAGGGGCGCCAACCTCAGACCCTTTTAATTCCTCAAAAATCGTTACCCACGACGCGTCCGATTTTAACCATTCCAGCTTTTCAATGTTCTGGATTTTAGTAGCTGTGTCTGTTTCGATTTTATTTGATCGAGTGGTTAAATCTTTGATATCCCGTCCGATTTGTTTAAATGCTTCGACTAGATTCATGCTATTCTCCTTTCGCTTGGTTGTATGCTGCGAGATAATCAACGTCAGTTACAGCGTCAATTTTTTGACCAAGTTCGGTCAACTTAGCCACGATAGCGCTACTCGTGTCACCGTTGAGAGTGGCAATTTTCTCAGCGATCTCTTTGAGTGTGTCGAGATTTTCTGGGACACCTTCACCAAGAATATCAGCTTTCACACGCTGGATTGCTTCATTGAGCTGTTGCTCTGTGATTCCTGCGCTCACTTCCTTGTCGTTGATTGCATTACGCAAGTTTTTGATATCTGATCCAATTGCTACTACTACTGCTTCAAGTTTATTTTCTGCCATATTTTATTCCTTTCAAATCAAATTTTAGCTAAATTGTAAATCGCTACTAGGTCCGGAAGCTCTTCCGTCTGCGGCCCGTTCGGGTGCGCCGAAATATACTTGTCGATTTCTTCCTTGACGTTATTCTTCACAAGTTCCAAGACTTGCTCGCTGGTATATTCCTCCGCTGACCGGACCACGTCAACTCGGACGCTTTGGTCGCTCGGAAATACATACCCAGCGCAATCAACCTCGACAAGATAGCTATCGACTGGTAAGACTTTGGAAATCTTAAACGATACCTTTGAGCCTTGGACAGTAGCGCTAAACGTTGCTTTGCCTTTTTTGCTCACAAAGTGGATTGTAGCTGCCTGCCCGTCGAGGTCAATCGGTACCCAGTTTTCATCATATAATGCGAAACCAAAGAGGGAAGCCGAGTCGCCTTGCTTAACGACCCGACCGCCCTCAAACTGCTTTAAATTGGTACAGTTTGAGCGATTCATTCAATCACCCCTCATTCATAATAGTTGACTAAATCGTCTTTGTCCCAGCATGACAGCCAAACCGGGCCGAATTGTCCAAACTCAAACAAACGCCAGTAGTAACCGCCATAGTAACCGCCCTTGCCCGTATCTGCGATATGGGCTTCATCGAGTTCAAAGCTGAAATACATTCCAGACTTAAAGTCTTTATCAGCTCCGTCTGGCAAGTTATTGCCATTTTTGTCAACCCAGTTTACCAAAGACACAGGGATCCCGTTCTCGGTCCAGTCAAAGCCAACGGGCGCGAGATAATCGCACTTGATTTGATAGATACCGTTGACATACTTGACCTCATTCGCTTGATAAAAGGCCTTGTCTTTCGGTTGTACTGCCGTGTTCGCTTGATTGTTGGTCTGTGGTGCTGTGTCAGCGTATCGCCAAACCTCGATATAATTAGGCTTGTTCCAGCCGTAATAATCGTTCCAAGGATAGGTATTAATAGCTTGTCCGACTGCTCCTTGCGTTGAATAGTCGCAAGAGATGAAGTATGTATCGTCGATCATCGCCCCGACATGCCCACCAGCGCCACCAGATGAAGACATATCAGCACCCCATGACATTAGAATAATATCGGCCGGTTGTGCGTCCCAGTTTTGATTGATACTTACGCGGTAAAAGCCGTTATTAGCTAGTTGCTGGCCAAGAGTTACCGTTGACGGTAACCCGATGATATTGATTCCGGCTTCTTTTAAAACTTGCGACATGATACCGGAGCAATCCCCAGTACCGTCCGAACCGTTTCGACTACCTAGCATTGAATAGGTAATTAGTCCGCGACGACTAATAAAGCCGTTTACAATAGATTGTTGTACACTCATGTTCGACCTCTCTATTTCTTCCATTCTTCGTTAGCACGTTTAACGGCTGCTTCGATAAAGGTATTGAGTTCTTGATTCGTCAAGTGGATATTTTGCGATTCAAGACCCTCGATCAAGCTCGTTTTAGCGTGCTCAAGTTTATCCTTACCGTGGATATCCAATTTATCCGCGACCTGCTCTGTAGCGTTGACCGCATTTTTAGCCAAGATCTCAATGATCTCGATTGCTTTCTTGCCTCCACGCATGAGCAAGTATTTCTTGATCGCTTGAACCACGATCCCAGTTAATACAACTAAAATGCTCATAGCTGATGAAGTAATAATGCTTGTGATTTGATCCATGTTATTTTTCCTCTTTAATTTCTAGCTCCAAAAAGCGCTCAAAGAGCACTTTAATAGCACCGTTACCACCTAATTCGACGTAACTTTCATATAATTTTGACAACTCTTCTAGTTCATGCTGATTCGTGTATCCGCGTTTGAGCGCGTTTTTCAAATTTTCCTGCAATCGAAAACGTTGAAGTCGTTGTAAGCCTTTCCCGATAATCGTTAAATTTCGCTGGTTATCTTTCCCAATTTCTTCCACGGTTGAGACTGACTTCTCGAGGGTGCCTATCTTATTAGATAGACCCTCAAGACGTTTGTCAGCTTCTTTGGAAGTTTTTGTACTCTTAAAGGAAAAGTAACTTGGAATGATAACGACTAAAACGGGAGT
>NZ_KV813658.1 GCF_001813675.1 Streptococcus sp. HMSC078D09 | reverse complement strand
CAATGATTCGTTTTCGATTCCGCCATGTTCCAGCAATCGAACACTGTACTTATCCCGGACAAGATCTCCACCCCACTGCCCAACGATGGAATGCTTGTCTTTGGCCAAGGCTTCCATCGCTGAGATATCTTTAAGATTGAGGGTGTGTTTTGACATCACATCGGAAAAAAATGTGAATGGTGTTTCTCGTTTAAATCCGGCAACAAGCGCATTCATCACAGTTGCTCCATTCACTCGATCAACATTAATCTTGTTGATAGAATAACCATTGAGTAATGTTGCTACTTGATTGGCGTATACTGTGACATATCCGTGTTGCTTTTCGACTTCAAAGATAGTAAAGTACTGTTCTCCGTGCAAGTCATCAGCAACTAATTCTGTTTCCGGAATTAACAATGCCCATTTGGGGTCTGATGTGGGAAATTTAAAGGTAAGCTGATAGGTGCTGTTAGCTTCCTGGACGATTTCAGAGCTAAAAGCTTCGTTAAGAGGGAAATTACCCTCTTGCAGATAGATCATACTTTATACCTCCAGTTCCCTTTGATTGTGATTTTTGAAACCGTTCCTGAAACTGCAATCCCAGACATACCTGGAGCAATTTCGAAGAAACCGCCTCGTTTTCTCAATGTATTTTTCAGATTTCCATTTTTGTCGTAAACATTTTGTTTTTTGTGACGACAGTCAATTGTTGCCTTTGTATCAATCGTGAGTTGCATGGTTTGCTTCCCAATGGTTAGAGAGACATCACCATTGCCCTCGATTGTAATGACAGGTTCAGAATATACCGTTCCTGGATTGTTTACTGTGCCGTTACCTGCTAAAGTGACTGCAGCATCATTGTTTAAGTAACGGAATGGATGCATCTTTAACTTGATTTCTAAAGTCCAAGCATGCAAACCGTTCTGTTTAAATGATGCGCTCTGAAAATCAGCATAAAAAATAGAGCCTGGTCGATGACTAAACTCTATTTTATTTTCCTCTTGTTTGAATTGATTGACAATCATTTCGATTTCACTTGTTTTGACAACGTATAAACTCACTGTCTTATCGTACCCGTCATAAGCTCCATCATAAAGATTATAATCTCCATTTACCCCGTAAATCGTATTTGATTCGACCCTTGGTGTAGCCGTCTGGTCTTCTCCAAAATCCGTCACATAGCAGTTTGGGATTGATCCAGTGTCAAATCCATTTATAATCATGTTAAACATTAGATTCCCTCCCTTGCCATGATTTTAGAATATCTTTGATAGCTGTTTTGCGCTAAAACATCACCGTCCAGATAGGTTTCTGATGGTTTTTCAAGGATAGCAGTAAGGATCTTTTCTAAACTTGCTCTCAGAATTTCGATCTCAGCAACGATATTTTCACCACTGTAGCTATTTCCGTTGGATGTTTCTTTAAATAAAAATTGCTGGCTGGCATTTTTCATTTCTCGCAAGAATTTGGCATCTTCCGGAATTCCGACCCCTGTTGCATATCTTGGGAAGCCAAGATTTTTCATCAAGCGCTTAGTTCTATCAGCTCGCAATACTTTGGATCCACGAGGCAAGTTGAGTACAACGTCCCGTCCATCTGGAATAAATGAGCTTCCGTCTGGTAATGTTACCATTTCTTTGTAGACTGCATTTCGCTGGTCGTTAACCATTGCAAGACCACCTTCGTGGAAGTTCGTACCTTTTTCGTGTCTTGATCCAAAAACACGGGAGAATGAGTTGACTACTTTATTTACTACCTCTGTAGCTGTGATAGTCGTGTGGTGACTTGTTGGGATGCCGTTGATAGCATTGGTAGCACTGTTCGCAGCATTGACGGCACTACTACTATCGCCTGTCGTATGTTTGGTTGGTGATGGAGTTGCGTTCCAAGCATTTTGATTATCAATCGCTTGTCTTGCAGCAGTTATCGCACCAGTCGGATCGCCTAACTGTGGTTTGACGGGTGACGGTGTGCTGTTCCATTCTTGCTGTTTGTTAATCGCTTGCTGTGCAGCATTATTCGCATTGCTTGGATCAGCGGTAATTTGTTTTTTTGGTACGTTAAATCCGTTATATAATCCTAAAGCGCTCATTGCTTGGTTAGTTCCAAGCGTTACACCGTCTGGAGTTGCAATCAAGTCCGTCTTATGGTCGGTAGGTAGTGTTAAAATACCAGACACCGCACTAGCAATAGCACTCTTGGTCTTATCTTCTGCATCTAAATTGACTACGTGAGCCATACCAGTTAAAGAGTCAACTGCAAGCCGTACACGTTCAGCCTTATCGCTAGCAGCGTCCTTTAAGATCAGTTCTTTCTGCTCTGGTGTGAGTGTGTTCCAGCGTTCAATGATCGCAGTAGCACGTTCACCAGATGATAAGAAGTCAGTATTCTTCATTAAGAGTTCTTTAACTTCCGCTGGCATAGCATTGTATTGTTCTAACAATGTTTTATTATCAAGGATGGCTTGCATACCTTGATTGTTGCCGACCACAAGTTCTTTTTCTTGTGGGGTTAAACTATCCCACTTACCAACCTCAACCAGCGCTTGTCCGATCGTCATCTTAGCGTTAGTCTCAAGGTTTGCGTGCTTGAGGATAAACTGCATATTCTCCCAGCCATTTTCGGCTTGGAGTGCTTTAGTTACTTCCTCTTGTGCATTGGTTTTGACTTGCCCAGTCTTAGGATCAAATACCAATCCATTCCATAGGTTGTTAGCATCTTTGGTCTCCTGCGACATATTTTGTACGCTTTTAGCGACCATACCAGATGAACGACCTACGATGTCAGCAAATTGGTCTGCCTTGGCCATCATCTTGTCATAATCAAGTCCAAGCTCTGCCCAATCCTTGCGCATCTGGTCAAAGTACATCTTACGTTGTTCATCGTTACCGAAGTTAAGAGGTACTTTCTTACTCCACTCTTTTTGAAGTTCTGCATACTCACGGCCATAGGCTTCCATTTTGGTCTTGTGTTGGGCATTTAATTTTTCCATTTCCTTATTGTATTCGGACTGGCTATAAATTCCCTTTTCGTGAGCATCTTTCAATGCAGTCACTTGCTCATCGTAGAGTTTCTGTTCCTCTTTGAGCCATTTAGCTACGACTCCTGTACCTTTACGTAACTGCGTTTCATTCAGATCACTGATCTGGCCATTCATGGCTTTCACAATTGCGGTACGTTCATCGGCAGAATACTTCTGCAATGACAATTGCTTATCAATAAATTGATTTTCGTAGTCAGAAATAATCGCTTGTTCTTCGCGAGTAATCTTTCTGTGTTGGTCAGATGCATTTTGATAAATCTGTACAATCTCATCTGTCATCGACTGGATGTTTTTCTTTTGCTGTTCTGCTTGCGCTACAGCACGTTTTTGGATTGTTTCATTCGCACCAACCTTTTCAAGCCCTTTAAGAGTTTTCTCAAGGTCTTTGTCAATCGCTTTCTGGATATCATCGGCAAGCCCTTGCACACTCTTACGTACATTTTCAACCGCTTGTGCGCCACCTTGCCCAAAGCCTACGGTAGCTTGATGCACTTCATCGACTTTGGATTTTAACCGTGATAATTCTTGGTCTTGTAGCTTGCTTACGCTTGTACCCCACGTTTGAGTGCGTTCGTTTGCGTCTGCCATTTCTTTTGCTACTGTAGCAATCACACCAACAGCAACACCGCCTATTAGGACTCCCCAGGTGACAGGGTTCCCAAGCAGTGCGATACCTTTTGCTAATAGACCAGTAGAAGCTACTGCACCTTCTGCAGCAGTGCTAGTTGCAGTGATTCCGGTTGTTGCAGTTTTAAATGCAGAAGAAAGACTGCTACCTTGTTTAAATAGTTGGAATGTCTTGCCTAATACAGAAAGCCCACCACCGACTTTACCAATACCTTGAGTGAGGAAGCCGATACCTTTAGTGATTCCTCCGATAACTCCGATACCTTTGCCAAGGATTGATAAGGCTGGACCTGCGCCTGCTGCAAGCAATCCCCATTTAATGATATTTTGCTGTTGAGCTTCACTCATTTCGCTA
>NZ_KV813657.1:48481-89375 GCF_001813675.1 Streptococcus sp. HMSC078D09 | reverse complement strand
TAGTATATCATGACCTCACCTTACTGTCAATACTTTTTTCCAAAAAATTTTATTTTTTTGAAAGTTTTTTATTTATATAAAAAATCAGGAGCACAAATGCTCCTGATTCTTCTATAATTTATTTGATGTTTTCAATCTCTTTTTTTGATCTCTATTCTTTTACTTCCAATAGACCGATGTCTCCATCTTCTCTACGGTAGATCACATTTGTTGTATTGTCTTCTGCATCACGATAAATGAAGAAGTCGTGTGCTAATAGATCCATTTGAAGGATTGCTTCATCTAAATCCATTGGTTCTAGATCAATTGTTTTTGAGCGAACAACTTTTTCTGTGGTTGCTGCTTCTTCTACAACTGCATCGGTAAACAATTTACCTGCACCAGATTTAACACGATTTTTCTTTTCGATTTTTGTTTTATTCTTACGAATTTGACGTTCAATTTTATCTACAACTAGATCAATTGAACCGTACATATCTTGAGAGACATCTTCTGCACGCAGTGTAATAGATCCAAGCGGAATGGTTACTTCTACTTTTGCGGTCTTTTCACGGTAAACTTTTAAGTTTACTCGAGCGTCTAGCTCTTGATCTGCCTGAAAATATTTTTCAATCTTTTCGAGTTTAGAAACGACATAGTCGCGAATGGCTTCTGTTACTTCTAGGTTTTCACCACGGATACTATATTTAATCATATTAGTACCTACTTTCTAAACATTATGTTTTTATTTATATGTATATTATAACGCTTTCATAAAGTTTTTGCAAATCTTTTTTTACCTTGCGATTGAAAATGTCTTTATTTCTTTCACACCTTTTTCAATTAGTAGGCGCTTCATTAATTCGATTGTTTTGCCCGTTGTGTAGATATCATCAAAGATAAGATATTTCTGCTTTTTTGAAACCTCTTCTTTTAATTGAAAGTGTTGAGAGGTTTTTAATCTTTCTTCTCTTGTTTTTTTTGATTGGGCTAAGCTGTCTTCTTTTTGGAAGAGACTGCTGTACTTTATTTCTGCAAAATCTAATATAGTCGATACTTGATTGAATCCTCTTTCCTGCTTTTTTTCATGGCTGATTGGAGTCGGTATTATCGTATAGCTTTTATACTTTTTCAAGGCTTTTTTGATGTCACATGCAAATACCATTCCTAATAAACGATCTCCTTCAAATTTATATCGCTTGAAATAGTCCTTCATTGCTGCATTATATCTATATAATGCTTCATGTTCGACCATATTCCCCTTTTGTATCCAGTATTCGCAATCTTTACATACTTTCTCCTCCTTATCTTTATAACATCTAGGACAATGGATTTCGCCAATTTGTTCGAAGTCTTCTTTGCATTCTTTACAAATCCATTCTTCTTGTTGATTCATAATTATAAGATCTATGAAATGTTCACCAGTTTTCAACTCTTTAGTACAAAGCAAACATTCTTTCAAAATCCAGCCTCCTGATTCATTTCCTTTATTTCTTTAATCGCTTTTTTCATTTCTCGTGTTATACCATCTGATAGAAAAAGTAGTTCACCTGTTGGTCTTTCTTTACTTCGACCGACCCTTCCTGAAATTTGTACGAGGGCACTTTTAGTAAATAATTTGTGATTACTTTCTAAAACAAAGACATCTACAAATGGAAAAGTCACTCCTCTTTCTAAAATTGTTGTCGAGACTAGCATGGTTATGGCTCTGTTTCTAAACTCTTCTACCATTCGTAGGCGGTCTGTTGTCTGTGAGGATACAAAACCTACTGTTTCTTTGGGAAAGTATTTTTTTAAGTTCTCAGTGAATTGTTGTCCTAATTCTATTTCAGATACAAAGATTAACAATGGGTAGTGAGTCTGTCTTTGTTTCTTGATCAGTTGCAATAGTTGGTAAGGGATTCTTCCTTTTTCTATTTTTTCTCTCATTTTCGATACCCATTTTATTTCAGGGACCACTAGTGGGTTCCCATGAAATCTTCTTGGAAGACTATAACGAATGATTTCTTTTTTCTTGACCTTTTTATCTAACTCATCTGTAGAGGTTGCTGTTAAATATAGGGTATTCCCCTCTTTTTTTATTGCATTCTGAGCTGCTTTATATAAGATTGGATTGTCTACATAGGGAAAAGCATCTACTTCATCTATAATAAGGAGATCAAAGGCCTGATAAAACTTTAGCAATTGGTGGGTTGTAGCGATCACCAAGGGTGTTCTAAAATAGGGTTCCGATTCTCCATGAAGTAAAGAGATGGGGCAGGAAAAATCTTCCTTCATCCTTCCGTACAGTTCGATACAGACATCGATTCTTGGGGTAGCAATACAGACTGCTTTTCCTGCCTTGATCGCTGTTGCTACAACCTGATACATCATTTCCGTTTTCCCAGCTCCTGTCACAGCATGTACCAAGGCATGTTTCCCTGCTTTAACTGCTTGGATAAGTCCTTCAGATACCTCTTGTTGATAAGAAGTCAAGGCTCCTTTCCATTTTAGCACCTCTTGACCTTCAAAGTCTTGCTGTCCAATAGCATAAAGTTTTTGATCACTCCGGATCCTCCCCAATTGGATACAGGCTCTACAATACAGTACCTCTTCACTCAACTTCCACAGTTTTTGATCAATCAAACTGCCACATCGAAAGCATTGGTACCTTCCATTCTGTTTTTCTATAGCTGGAAGTTCTTGGGCAATTTCTTTTAGATCATTCGTCATTTGACTCTCCGTCAAGAGTCTTCCATAAGAATCTTCTATCTTCATACTTATTAATTCGCAAAAGTTGGAGAAAATCATTCTTTTTTTGTAAAATAAGAATATGGAATATGTTACATTTAAAGAGAACGGCACTGTTCAAGAAGAAATCAAAAAATCAAAATTCATTTGTCATGTCAAGCGAGTCTCCTCTGAAGAGGAAGCTAGAGATTTTATCAATGCCATCAAAAAGGAACACTATAAGGCTACACATAACTGCTCTGCTTTCATCATTGGGGAACAAAGTGACATCAAACGGACCAGTGACGATGGAGAGCCTAGTGGAACCGCTGGGGTACCGATGTTAGGAGTTTTGGAGAATCATCGCATCACTAATAGTTGTGTCGTGGTTACCCGCTATTTTGGAGGTATTAAATTAGGTGCTGGCGGTCTGATTCGTGCTTATGCTGGAAGTGTTGCACAAGCAGTTCGAGAGATTGGACTGGTAGAAATCAAAGAGCAAGTGGTACTTGGGATCACACTTTCTTATTCCCAATACCAAGAATTTGCTAATTTCTTAAAAGACCATCAATTGGCGGAACAAGATCCGATGTTCACAGATCAGGTGATGACAACTATTTTTGTGGATAAAGAAAACACAAGTTCTATCACAGCAGCTTTAGTCGAATTTTATAATGGTAAAGTCATTATTGAGGATCAAGGAATTCGTGAGGTTGAAGTACCCCTATTTTCTGTAGAAAAATAATTAAAATACTATCGGCAACGATAGTTTTTTTTTATCACACCCATAAAATTTCTATATTTTACATTCTTCCCGCAAGGGACTATACTTGTTAGTATCAAGAAAACCTAGAACTGAGGTATATTATGGCTATTTATGAAAATATTACAGAACTGATTGGGAACACTCCGATTGTCAAATTGAACCGTCTTGTTCCTGAAGGAGCTGCAGATGTCTATGTCAAACTCGAAGCTTTCAATCCTGGATCATCTGTTAAAGACCGGATTGCTTTGAGCATGATTGAAAAAGCTGAAGCGGATGGGTTGATCAAACAAGGTGATACCATTGTCGAAGCAACTAGTGGGAACACAGGGATTGGTTTGTCATGGGTTGGCGCAGCTAAAGGCTACAAAGTTGTGATTGTCATGCCTGAAACCATGAGTGTGGAACGTCGTAAAATCATCCAAGCCTATGGAGCTGAACTCGTTTTGACTCCTGGAAGTGAAGGAATGAAAGGCGCTATCGCTAAAGCTGAAGCAATCGCTGCAGAAAGAAATGGCTTCCTTCCTCTTCAATTTGAAAACCCTGCTAACCCAGAGGTACATGAAAGAACAACAGGACAAGAAATTGTTGATGCCTTTGGAAAAGATGGTTTAGATGCTTTTGTCGCAGGTGTTGGTACTGGTGGTACTGTTTCTGGTATTTCTCATACTTTGAAAAAGAATAATCCTGCTGTCAAAGTCTATGCCGTTGAGGCCAATGAATCTGCAGTCCTTTCTGGTGAAAAACCTGGACCACATAAAATCCAAGGGATTTCAGCAGGCTTTATCCCAAATACTTTAGACACTAATGCATATGATGGTGTTCGTCGCGTATCTTCAGAAGAAGCTTTCGAACTTGCACGCGCTATCGGTGGAGCTGAAGGATTCTTAGTCGGTATCTCAAGCGCAGCTGCTATCTATGCTGCTATTGAAGTCGCAAAAGAATTGGGAAGCGGTAAAAAAGTTCTTGCTCTTGCACCAGATAATGGAGAACGTTACCTTTCTACTACCCTTTACGAATTTGAATAATTCTCTATATCAAAAAAACTTCGATAGGTTTCATCAACCTATCGAAGTTTTTATTTTTTTTCTTGTTTGCTAAAGAATACCTTTCCTTCTTTGACCCAGGTCGGCATCTGTTGAGCTAAGGGCGCAAAACCACTCTTGTGGCGGTCATTTGAAAAACGATGGTGTCGAATACTTCGTTGTGGTGTTTCTTCTAGTGTTCTCAAAGAGAGGCTAGCTTTCTTAGAATATTCATCAACATCGATGACTTGGACAAAGACTTTTTCTCCAATTGAAAGAATATCATGAATATTACTTACATAACCACTTCTAATCTCTGAGATATGAATCAAGCCCGTGACACCCGACTCTAGTTCGACAAAGGCACCATAAGGTTGAATGCCTGTAATGGTCCCTTCTAACTTATCTCCAATTTTCATATTAGTCCTCAATCTCGATGGTTTCAATCACGACATCTTCTACTGGCTTATCCATCATCCCGGTCTCAACAGCCGCGATCTCATCCAACACAGCAAAAGAAGCTTCATCCATCAATTGTCCAAATACGGTATGGCGTTGATCTAGGTGAGGAGTTCCCCCTTCTGTCGTATAGATTTCAGCAATTTCTTCAGGCCAGCCACCGCGGACCAATTCCTTTTTCGAATATGGGAGATGTTGATTTTGTACAATAAAGAATTGGCTGCCATTTGTGTTTGGTCCAGCATTTGCCATTGAAAGGGCTCCGCGAATATTGTACAATTCTTTTGAAAATTCGTCTTCGAAGCTCTCCCCATAGATGGATTCACCACCCATACCTGTGCCTGTTGGATCTCCCCCTTGGATCATAAAATCTTTAATAATCCGATGGAAAATGACACCATCATAATAGCCAGACTTAGCAAGAGCTACAAAGTTTGCAACTGTTTTTGGCGCTTGATCCGGGAACAATTGAATGTTCATCTCACCGTGATTGGTTTTGATCACAGCGACAGGACCGTCAACCGTAGCAAGTTCTAACTGTGGTAATGTCAATTCTTTTTCAACCATATTTAACTCCTCTAAGGCATAGAATATGCCATCTTCTTCTAAATTCTTAGTGATATAATCAGCTTTTTCTTGTAACTCTGGGGCAGATTTTCCCATTGCGATACTAATTCCAGCGTAATCAAACAGTTCTAGATCATTTAATCCATCCCCAAATACTAAAACATTCTCTGGCTTCAAGCCCAAATGATTTACAAGATGAGAAACTCCTGAAGCTTTTGAAGCTGCAAAGCGAACAACATCTGATGAATGGGGATGCCACGAAACTAGGCGCAAGTTCTCTTGCAAAGAAGGGGGCAACTCTAGCTCACTATCCTTTTCATCAAAGGTCCACATTTGGAAAATAGGTTCTTTCAAATGCAGATCTGGATCTACTGGTAAGTTGGGATAAATGATGTCAATAGCATCACTGATCAAGGGTGTCCGATTGGACAGAGCAGCTTGATGACTAGCCACTAACCCATAATCAATCTCGGATTCTTTGGCCCAATCCACAAAAGAAGAAACGATTGCTTCATTGATCGGTGATTGGTAGATCACAGTTCCTTTTGTATCTTCTATATAGGCACCGTTTAAGGTTACCAGAAAATCCGGCTTTAAGTCCATGATTTCAGGAACAACCCCAAAAATCCCTCTGCCCGTTGCAATCCCTGTTCGGATTCCTTTTTCTTTCAACTGATGAAAGACATCTTTGACAGATTCTGGAATCAATCCAGTTTCTTTTGCACGTAATGTATCATCAATATCAAAAAAGACGATTTTAACTTTTTTGGCTTTATAACGTAATTTTGCGTCCACTTGTCTCCCCCTTATGATCATGCTCTATTATAGCATGTTTCCTTTTAAAAATCTTCTTGATTCACCAGATGGTGTCGGAAGGCATAGACGACTGCTTGCGTCCGATCACTGACTTCTAATTTTGATAAGATGTTGGAGACATGGGTCTTCACTGTTTTCAGAGAAATAAAGAGTTCATCTGCTATTCGTTGATTTTCATATCCTTTTGTTAATAGAGCTAGAATATCTCGTTCTCTAGCTGTCAAATCATCATGCAATTCAGCATGGTTCTTTCGTGACTCAACTTTTTGACTAACTTCTGTCTCAATCGCAAATTCTCCCTTTGCAACCTTTCGGACAGCCTGTAAGATCTCAGTTGCTGACGAGGTCTTTAAAATATACCCTTTTGCACCGGCATCTAAGACAGGGTAAATCTTTTCGTTATCTAAATAAGACGTCAAAATGACAATTTTAGCTTCCGGCCACTCTTTTAGGATGGCTAGAGTCGCATCGATTCCATTTAGCTCTGGCATCACAATATCCATGATGATGACGTCTGGTCTTTCTTTCAACGCCAAGTCCACCCCTTCTTGCCCATTTTGTGCCTCTAAGACTTGCTCAATATCGGTTTGCATGGACAAAAAGCTTTTCAATCCCAATCGGACCATTTCATGGTCGTCTACTAATAATACTTTCATACAGTTTCCTTTTCATTTTTATCTTTTACAAGAAGGGGAACGCGAATATCCACAGCCACTCCCTTTTGAGGACTCGTTCTTATTTTAATGGTTCCCGCCATGTCTTCTACACGTTCTTGAATATTTTTCAACCCATAACTCAATCGTTCCAATTTTTCCTGCTCAAATCCGATTCCATCATCTACCATCCGTAAATGAAGTTGTTTTCCTTCCTGTTGCAAAAAGACATCCATTTGTTGAGCTCTAGCGTGTTTCAAGGTATTGCTGACAATTTCTTGGACGATCCGAAATAGATGTTCTTCCATTTCTTTTGGAATGCTCACGTCATTATGATGGAAGACAACTGCTAGGTTACTCTTTTCCTTCAATTCTCTAAAAATCATCTCCATACCTTCTACCAAACTTTTTCCTTCCAATTCTGTAGGACGAAGATGTAGGAGCAAGACGCGTAAATCATTTTGGGCTGTACCTAGAATATCTGACACACCATTTAGTTGCTGCTGGATCTGATTTTTCTCTAACTCAAGGGCCTGTGTTGCCACTCCAGATAAAATCATATTGGCTGCAAACAATTCTTGACTAACCGTGTCATGTAGATCACGCGCAATTCTCTTACGCTCGATTTCCACAATTTCTTCCTCATTTCGCATCACACGATTTTCACTTTTTTGTAAATTTTCTTCTAGTCGAAGCAATTTGCTGTCCAATAAATCTAACTGTTGATTCAATTCTTTGGGGGCAATTTCTTTTCGCTGTGAAGCAGTCAGGATAGATTCTACATTTTGTTGTACTGCATGAACCGTTACAAATTGAGTGATTTTAATAATTAAGACAACCAAAGCCGTCAATGCAAGCGTCAGACTAAAAACCAAAAATAGGAATGACTGAAGCAAGGAAAGATCTGAAAGAAGTTTGCCCCACTGAAAACCAACAAAATGGAAAATGGTATGACAAATGACCGCAACCACCATTAGGGAATAGAAATACAATAGGAGATAGTCTAATTTCTTCATGCGCGAATCACCTCAACATCCCCAACAATACCAACTAACACAATTTTTATAGAACGGTGCGATCTCCGATAATGTGCCGTTTCAATGTCTATGGTTTCATTCCTCATTTTACGGACAGGAAGATCCAAAAACTTCAGATCTCCATACAGGGTGTTAATTTGTAAATGCAATTCCAAATCAATCGGTAAGATAATTTTTGTATTTCCAAACCCTTTCCGAATGATCACTACATTGTCCCAATTGCAAATGGCTACCTCCTCTAAATGGAGGGTGTCATTCCCAAAAACTCGGATCACATTCAGATCTCGATACCCTCGACTTTGCTTTGAAAAATGTTGTAAATCACCAATCCATCGAGTTTTTTCCTGACGAATTTTCGTATCCTCTTCAACATCAAACACAACGGCTTCATTTTCCTTATACATATAAGGGTAGGCAATCAATAAACCATAAACCACCGCAAATAAAATGGCTGCAATCACAAAAGGATTCAGCATCACGATAAAAAATAAGAGCACACTCAGCGCGATTAATAGAAAATTCGCTTTTTGTTTGCCAAAATAGTAATACAAAAGGAGCAAAAAGAGAACCATCAAGACAACAAATCTGGAAAAATCGATTGATAAAATGGTGATCGCTGCTAATGTTAACAAAACGGCTTCAACGAAAATAAAAATTTGTATTTTCCACATAGTTTACCTCATCTTTTCCTATTTTATCAAATTTTTCCTCATTTGACTTCCGTCTGTGGTTGGATAATAGCAGACAATCAAAAAGACCCAGAAATCCATCTGAGTCTTAGACTGATTTATTAATCTCCACTAGTTGCACTACTGCTAGAACTTTCTGTATCTGATCGTTCAGCAGAGGACGAACTTGATGTATCTGAACTGGATGAGGCTTTCGTACTTGAAGAAGCTGTCACTTTAGGCTCATATACAGTCAAAACAATTCGTGTTCGGTTAATATCCACCGTACTCGAAACTTCTGGAGTTTGACTGACAATTTGACCGGCAGAAACAACTACCCCATCAGGGAGATGTTCTGTTTTTCTTAATTCGATATTGGCTTCTTTAATACCATAGATCTCAATCAAATTACTTCTAGCAAAATCGTAAGTTGATCCAACATAGTTTGGCATTTCAATTGAAGTCGTTTCTTTCGCTACTTTCAAAACAATCTTGTTTTTTGAATTCAGAGAATATTGCTCTCCTGGAGCTGGGGTTTGTTCAAGAACTGTCCCTGCAGCATAATCGAAGGTATCAACTTCTTCAATCGTGATCATTTTGCTTGATACTTTATAAGTATTTTTCAGATCTACTTCTGCTGCTGCCCGTGTTTCACCCACGTAATTTGGCATTTCAAAGCTGTTTGGTCCTTTTGAAACAATCAAATCAATTCGACTTTGTTCTTTCTTTTGAGCCCCTGCATTTGGATTGGTTCGAATGACATAACCTTCTGCAACCGAATCACTGTACTCTTCCTTCTCTTCACCGACTTGAAGGTCTTGTCCCTCAATAACCGCTCTAGCTTCGGCAATGGTTTTGCCGGAAACATCTGGAACTGTTTTATTGGCTGGGCTCATATACAACAAGAAAGTAAAGGCTGCAAGAACTAGTGCAATGGCAACAAACAAGACCTTGTAGCGCGCCCGCAAGCGTCTTCTTGGCTTTTTACTTGGTGCCATTGTCTGCTGGTCAGATAATGGTCGATTAGGATCTACCGAACTGATTTCACTGCGTACCTCAGAGATTGGAACAGGAGCCGTCTTTGGAGTTGGACTCACTTTTGGAAGAGTCTTTGTATCAGCTTTCGCTTGGTCTTCAAAAACCAGTTTTTTCTCATTTCTTCTCTCATAGGACAAGCAACTTGAAAGATCCACATACATCTCTGCCACTGATTTATAGCGATCCGTCAGTTTTTTAGCTGTCGCTTTGATCACTACATTTTCTAAAGCTTGTGGAACATTCTTATTTTCTTCACGAATAGATGGGAGTGGCTTTTGAAAATGCTGCAAAGCAATTGTGACTGCACTATCTCCATCATAAGGAATGTGTCCTGTCAACATCTCATAGAAAATGATTCCCATAGCGTAGATGTCACTTTGCACCGTAGCTTTTGAACCACGCGCCTGCTCAGGGGACAAATAATGAACCGACCCCAACATCGAGTTGGTCTGGGTCAAACTAGTCTCTGCAAAGGCCACTGCAATCCCAAAGTCTGAAACTTTTGCTGTTCCATCTGGTGTCAAGAGGACATTCTGTGGTTTTAAATCTCTATGGATAATGCCACGCGTATGGGCAAGACGCATAGCTAGAAGGATCTGCCCCATCAAACGAACAGCTTCTTCATTTGATAAAGGAGCATTTTCTTTGATATAGCGTTTCAAGTCTAAACCTGCAACATATTCCATTGCAAGGTATTGTTGTCCTTCTTCTTCGCCAATGTCTGTAATCCGAACGATATTTGGATGGTCCAGCTCTGCCATCGCCTTTGCTTCACGCTGAAAACGCGCAACTGCAATGGGATCCGTCTGGTAATTCGTACGCAGTACCTTGACTGCAACTTCTTCCCCATCTAAAATCAAATCACGCGCAAGATAAACATCTGCCATCCCGCCGCGTCCAATTTGTTGGATGATTTTATATCGCCCGGCAAAAATTTTGCCGATTTGAATCATGCTGCATCCTCCTCAGTAAAGTGGAGCAGTACAACAGTAATATTATCCAAGCCTCCAGCATTATTGGCAAAACGAATCAAGGTTTGAGCTTTTTCTTCCAGTGAAACATCACTCAAGATAATATCTCTGATCTCATCAGGGCCAATCATATTGGTTAAACCATCACTATTGATCAAAATATAATCATCTGCTTCAACCGTCACCAAACCATAATCCGGCTCTAACTCATCTTTTTGGCCAATGGACTGAGTGATGATGTTCCGCTGAGGATGATGGGCTGCTTCTTCCTCTGTAATTTGACCAGCTCGCAAAAGAGCATTTACAAGAGAATGGTCACTGGTCAACTGCTGGTATTCGCCCTGACGAATGAGGCCAATCCGTGAATCCCCAACGTGGGCATAAATCACTTGTCCTTCTACAAAAGCCAAGGCTTCTAATGTCGTTCCCATTCCTTTGTGCTCATCATCTTGCCCAGCCAAATGAATCCGTCGGTTCACAGCTTCTAAATGTTCTGCAAACCATTCCCGTACTTGATTAACCGTCTCGATCTCAGAAGAAACCCAAGCCGCACCTAGGTCTGTGACTGCCATTTCACTAGCAATATTTCCGGCACGGTGTCCTCCCATACCATCAGCAAGAAAAACCATAGATTTTCCAGCCTTGTTTTTATATTGATTTGCATAGTCTTGGTTATTTGTCCGTCTTTGACCTACATCGGTTAAGATCGTAATATCCATACTGTCAGTTTCCTCCTGATATTATGACATTCTCTTAAAACGACTGATAAAGAAGCCGTCACTTCCATATAATTCGGGTGTAATAAGGATACAATCATTTTTAAGAATATCTTTTCTTTCGTGATCCAATGGGACTTGTTCGAAATTTGGATGGTTTTTCAAAAATTGATCTACCACTTCAAAATTTTCTTTCCCCATAATTGTACACGTACTGTACACTATTATACCACCTTTACGCACACTTTGACAAACACTATCCAGAATTGCCAATTGAATAGCTTGTAAAGATACAAAATCTGCACTCTCTTTATTGTACTTGATATCAGGCTTTCTCCGTATCAAACCAATCCCTGAACAAGGCGCATCCACCAAAATTTTATCGAAAGCATCTGGTCCAAATGTTTCAAAGACTTTTGTCGCATCTAACTTCTTTGTCAAAATTTTGTCCGCAACATGGAGCCGATTAGCATTTTCTTGAATCAATTTGAGCTTATGGTCATAGAGATCCAGGGCTGTGACTTTCCCAGTTGTAAGATAAGAAGCCAGGTGAGTCGTCTTTCCACCTGGCGCCGCACAGGCATCTAAAACCCATTCATCTCCTTGCAAATCTAAAGCTGGTGCCACCAATTGACTGGACTCATCTTGAATAGTAATGCGCCCTTCTTTAAACAAGGAATGCGCCGCAAAATGTCCCTGATCTTTCACGAGGGCAGACGGGGCAAGTAGAGAGGAGGTTGCTTCGAGTAGCTGAGCCAACTCTTCTTTTTCGTCCAGATCAATCACACGAATACTGGATTTATTACGCTGATAGAGACTCTTAAAAATAGCACAAGCACGTTCTTCACCGTATTCATCGATCAATGCTTTGATCAACCATACAGGTAGGGAATACTCTACCGAATAACGTTTGTTCTTTCGCTTAATCGTATCAATAGCTGGTAGTCCCTCGCGGAGGAGCTTTCTAAGAATAGCATTGACAAACTTCTCACTGCCTGCTTTACGACGTTTTGCTATCCGGACAGCTTCATTGACGATGGCATGATCAGGAATGCGGTCTAAATAGACAAGTTGATACAAACTCATCATCAAAAGATAATAGAGCCAAGGATCTAATTTCGTCCGGTCTTCAATCACGTGGGCGAGATACCACTCGAGTGTTATCTTTCGTGCTACAGTACCGTAAACAACTTCCGTAACAAAGCTTCTATCTTTATCTGAAAGTTGAGAGTGTTCTAACGCTTGATTTAGGGCAATATTAGAATAAGCTCCCTGCTCAAAAACCTCTTCTAGCACTCGAACAATCTGTTCACGCGCATTCATTTGTTTAACTTCCAAAGTGATCTCCTACTTTCAATTGACGACCCGCGCCATTCAAAAAGTCTGTGGTGGACATTTTTGGTTTTCCTGCCGGCTGCACAACTTTGAGGGACAGCGCGCCTTCTCCTGCAGCGACCACCAACTCTTTTTTGGTCAAAGCAATCACTTCTCCTGGATTTCCATTTCCTTCGCATAGCTCTGCTTCATAAACTTTAAAGCGCTGACCATTTAATAACGTATGAGCAACTGGCCAAGGATTCATCCCTCGGATCTGGTTAAAGACTTGGCGATTGGTTTTGGTCCAGTCCAAAACCTCTTCTTCCGGTAAAATATTCGGTGAAAATGTGACCAAACTTGGATCTTGTGGACTTGGCTTGATCTCCCCTGCCAGGTAAGCTGGCAAAGTATCTAGGAGTAGATCCCGTCCAAGAACAGCCAATTTTTCAAACAAAGTTCCCACATTGTCCTCATCTAAAATTGGGAGAGAACGAGCTGCAATCATGTCTCCGGCATCCATTTCCTTGACCATTTCCATAATTGTAACTCCAGCTTCTTCATCACCATTGATCAGGGCATAGTGAATGGGAGCTCCACCTCTATATTTAGGCAATAAAGACGCGTGGACATTCACCGCAAATTGGAAGTTCTCCAACAATTTTGTCGGTAAAAATTGTCCAAAAGCAGCGGTCACAATTCCATCTGCATCTAGGGATAAGAGAGTTTCCATTTCTGGACTACCCGATAATTTCTCCGGCTGAAGAACTGGTAGTTGATGGTCTAAAGCTACCTGCTTCACCGGGGTCATTCGAATCTCTTTTTTGCGACCTACTTTGCGGTCTGGTTGCGTCACAACTGCCAAAATTTCATAGCGCGAATCTGCTAACAATCCCTTTAAAACCGTCGCTGAAAAATCAGGCGTTCCCATAAAAATTAATTTTGTCATTTCTTTCTTCCTTACATAAAACTTTGAGGTTCATTATCAATACTGACACGTAGATCTTGGTTGCCTCTTTCTTGTGTAAATTCTAAGATTTGATTCAAGACCTGAGTCATGCCTTCTTCGAAACGATATTTCACAATGATTTGATAATGATACAAATTATGTGTGCGTGCAATTGGTTTAGGTGTTGGTCCTAAGATTTGGACCTGATCAGATAAGCCAGATCGGAGAATTTCCATGACCTGATGTGACTTCTCCTTCACCATTTCCTCACTCTTATGAGATAGGGTTAGCCCAACTGTGAAGTAATAAGGCGTATAGCCTAACTGCCGGCGAATCTGCATTTCATAGGCAAAAAAACCTTCATAATCTTGGTCTTTGGCAAATCGAATCGCATAATGATTGGGGTTGTAGCTTTGAATGATAACCTCTCCTTCTTTCTCTGCTCGTCCGGCCCTTCCTGCCACCTGAGTCAAGAGTTGAAAGGTTCTCTCAGAGGATCGATAATCCGGTAAATTTAAAGAAGTATCCGCATTCAAGACACCCACTAACGTCACATTTGGAAAATCCAATCCCTTCGCAATCATTTGCGTCCCTAACAAAATATCCGCTTCTCCATTCCCAAAAGCATCTAATATCGCTGCGTGGCTCCCCTTTTTTCGAGTGGTATCCACATCCATTCGCAGAATTTTAGCTTCAGGAAAGATCTCTTGTAATTCATCATAAGCTTTTTGTGTTCCTGTCCCGTAATAACGAATGGAAGGACTTTGGCAATTTGGACAGTGTCGAGGAATCGCTTTGCTATAGCCACAATAATGACAGTTCATGGTTTTAGTATCCATGTGGAGGGTCAGTGAGATATCACAATTGGGACAAGTATCTACAGTTCCACACTCGCGACACATGACAAAACTGGAATAACCACGGCGGTTCAACATCAAGACAACCTGCTCTTTTTTATGCAAGCGATCAGCAATAGCTTCCACTAGAACCGGAGTAAAGTTACCAGCTTCATTTTGGCCAATATAATCACGAAAATCAACGACTTTAACTTCTGGAATTTTGGCTGCCGGATTGGCCCGCTGGGTCAGACGAATTAATTCATAAACCCCTTTTGTTGCACGAGCCCGTGATTCTAAACTTGGTGTAGCAGATCCAAGAAGCAAGACTGCTTGATTGTACTGAGCCCTTAGGACTGCAACATCCCTTGCGTGGTAGCGTGGATTACTATCTTGTTTGTAGGAAGCCTCGTGCTCCTCATCAATAATGATCGCTCCGATGTTTTTTAAAGGAGCAAAGATGGCTGAGCGTGCTCCAACGACTACCTTGGCCTCCCCACGTTCAACTTTTCGCCATTGATCATACTTCTCACCATTTGATAAGCCCGAGTGTAGAATGGCTACTTCCTGACCAAAACGAGAGATAAAACGATCCGTCATCTGTGGTGTCAGGGAAATCTCAGGGACCAACATAATAGCCGTTTTCCCCTTATTGAGAACTTCCTGAATAATCTGCAGATAAACTTCTGTTTTCCCACTTCCAGTCACACCTTCTAATAAAAAAGGCTTTGATGTTTTCCCAATTTGAGAAACTACTGTTTCGACAGCTTTTGATTGCTCTGAATTTAAAAGCAGAGCCTGGGTCTGTTCTTTGCCTTCATAATATGCAGCCGCCCGATTCACTTCTCGTTCTGTTATTTCTAAAACACCCTGATCAATAAAATAAGCCACTACTTCTCGTGAAAAATCCTGATACAATCCTGCTAAGGGTTGCTCCCCTTGTTCTAGTAACAGGCACTCTTTCAATGCTAGCCTTTTTTTAGCTCTCGCTGATGGTTGAAGTTCTTTTAATCCTTCCTGGTTAACGCGATACCATTTTTCTGTTTTAATTTGTTTCTTATCCTTGGCCTTGTATTCGAGTACCAAATCTCCTTTTCTGACCAACCGCATCACTTGGGCTTGATCGGCCGCATCTAGAGAAGAAAAAGAAACTTCATTTTTTTCACCAAAAAGTTTCACTTTGAGGGTTGGATCTAAAGAAGGTTGAGGATACAAAATCTTATCATAACTCGAATTGAGGAGAGAAGGAAGCATGGTTTTTAAAATCGTGATCTTATAAGAAAAAACACTTTTTCGTAATTGATCTGCCAACCAGAACTGCTCTTGATTTAAGACCGGAGTGTAGTCCAAGACCTCAACAATCGCTTTTAATTCCTCGCTTGTTTCTGCCTCTTCTAAAACATCTACCACAATCCCTTGAATAAGGCGATTCCCTTTACCAAAGGGGACATGAACTCGCATACCTGCCTCCACCATATCCTCAAATTCTGATGGGATCTGATAAGAATAGGGTTTATCTGTCTGCATCAATGGGACATCTACGATGACTTTTGCTATCACTTTTTCACCTCCAGCCTCTATCATATGAGCTTTACTTTATCACGGAACCCTTTAAATAGCAAAAAATAAGATTGAGAAGCCCCAACCTTAAATTTTTTCACCATCTTCTTTTTCTTTGGCAATTTGTTCCTTAATTTTGCGCTCTTCTTCTTCTTTGCGAATCCGCTCTGCTTCAATCCGACGACGAAGCGCTTCACGTTTTGCTTCTGGATCCGGGTGAACAACTACGTTTCCAGACTCGATTTCTTCAAGCGCTTGTAATGTTGATTTAACTGATTGGAATTCTTGAGTTGGTACTGCACCACTTTCCAATTCGTGGGCCCGTTTTGCCTCAAGAATGACCAATGAATATTTTGATGGTACTTTGTCAAGCAATGTATCAATAGAAGGTTTTAACATCATATTCCTATACCTAATTTCTAATTATTTATCTCTTCACAATAGTTTGTGTTTTTGGTAACATATCCAGATAATGGCCAATGACACGGTCTACACGGAAATGCTCTGCTTCGATCACACGTTTGACACGCTCAGCAGCAAGAGGAACCTCGTCGTTCACAATGGCGTAGTCATATTCACGCATCATGGCGATTTCTTCTTTTGCTTTTTCAATCCGTTGCGCAATAACTTCTGCACTATCTGTCCCGCGCCCCACTAATCGATCTTGCAATTCATCCAAATCAGGCGGAGTTAAGAAAATAAAAACTGCATCTGGAACTTTCTTCTTTACTTGAAGGGCACCCTGAACTTCAATTTCAAGAAATACATCGATTCCCTTGTCCAAGGTTTCGTTCACATAGGTTAAAGGAGTCCCATAGTAATTTCCAACGTACTCAGCGTACTCCAACATTTGCCCTTGACGGATCAAATCTTCAAATTCTTCACGTGTACGGAAAAAATAGTCGACACCATCCACTTCACCTGGACGTTGTGCACGCGTCGTCATCGATACAGAATACTGAAACTGATTGTCCGAGTTTTCAAAAATTTCTCGTCTGACCGTTCCTTTTCCAACCCCTGAAGGGCCAGAAAATACGATTAATAAGCCACGATCCGCCATGATTTCTCCTTCAATGTCTTTCTATCTAGTGTAACAAAAATCAGCCTAATTTTCAACTGATTTTTTCATTCAAAAAGCTTGAGATGCTAGATCTCAAGCTTTTCGTTTATTTTGCGTAATCGACTGCACGCAATTCTCGAATAACGGTAACCTTAATGTTTCCAGGATATTCAAGATTGGACTCGATCTTCTCACGAATATCATGAGCCAAGATCGTCACTTTATCATCCTTGATTGCCTCAGGGCTAACCATAATACGGATTTCACGACCCGCTTGAAGGGCGAAACTTGTCTTAACTCCTTCAAAACTATTTGCAATTTCTTCAAGATCTTGCAAGCGTTTGATGTAGCTTTCAAGTGACTCACTTCGTGCTCCAGGTCGAGCTGCACTCAAGGCATCCGCTGCAGCGACAATGACTGCGATGACACTTTCTGGTTCCACGTCACCATGGTGACTGGCAATGGTATTGACCACCACTGGGTGTTCCTTGTACTTCCGTGCCAATTCAGTCCCAATCTCAACGTGACTTCCTTCCACTTCACGGTCAATCGCTTTACCGATATCATGTAAGAATCCTGCACGTCGTGCCAAGGTAGCATTTTCACCCAACTCGCTAGCAATAATACCAGAAAGTTTGGCAACTTCAATGGAGTGACGCAAAACGTTTTGACCATATGAAGTACGGAATTGCAACCGTCCCATGATTTTCATCAAATCTGGATGGAGGTTTGGCGCACCAATTTCATAGGCAGCCGCCTCACCGTATTCACGAATACGATTGTCAATTTCCTGACGGTTCTTCTCAACCAGCTCTTCGATACGAGCTGGATGGATCCGACCATCTTTGAGAAGGCTCTCCATTGTCATGCGGGCGATTTCACGACGAATCGGATCAAACCCTGACAAGGTCACCACCTCAGGCGTATCATCAATAATCACATCGACACCTGTCAAACTCTCAAAGGTACGAATATTGCGACCTTCACGACCGATAATTCGACCTTTCATACTATCGTCTGGCAAATGAACGGTTGAGTTTGTTTGCTCAGCAACAAAATCACCCGCCATTCGCTGCATAGCTTGCACGAGAATGTCTTTTGCGATTTTATCAGAACGTTCTTTCACTTCCAATTCAGCATCACGAATCCGTGAGGCAATTTCTTTTGAAAGTTTCTCTTCCGTCTGACTCAAAATAATGTCACGCGCTTCTCCTTGACTTAGAGCAGCGACACGTTCCAGTTCTTCTACTTTCTTGTGTTCAAGCTCTTCCAGCTGTTGTTCACGCGCATCAATGTGTTTAGTTCTATCTGTAAGACTTTGCTCTTTGTGTTCAAGAGACTGTTCTTTGCTTGTTAAAATGTCGTCTTTGCGATCAAGATTGCTAGCACGTTCTGCCAAACGGCTTTCTAATTGCTTCAATTCTTGTCGTTCTGACTTAAACTCAGCATCGACCTCTTCACGATATTTTCTGGCTTCTTCCTTTGCCTCCAAAAGTGCTTCTTTTTTAAGTGAACTTGACTCATGCTTCGCCTCTTTTAAAATCAAATCGGCTTCACGTTCTGCCTGTCCACGTAAATTCGTTGCTTCTTGTTCAGCATTCAAAAGGGTGAGTTCCGCAGCTTCTTTTGAAGCTTTCATTTTAAGAGCAGTTCCCACATATCCAATGACTAAACCAATGACCGCGGCAAAAACACCTGTAATAACAAAATTCATGCTTTTACCCCAAATCTATTTAATTAGTTGAATTAAAAATTCTTTTACATTTTACCATAAATTACTAAAATTAACAATCTAAAAAAACAGGAAAAACCTTTTATATTTTTGCTTAATGCTTGTTCTTTTGTCGACTTTTCTTTCATGGAACATCTGTGAGGAATTCATTAATTTCCACTTTGTTGAATCTGCTTTTTTATGCTATAATCAAGAAAAACAAAGAAGGATTTAAGTATGACAAAAGAAGTAATTGTTGAAAGTTTTGAATTGGACCACACAGCTGTGAAGGCTCCCTATGTACGCTTGATTGGTGAGGAAACTGGACCGAAAGGAGACATCATCTCCAATTTTGATATTCGTTTGGTGCAGCCCAATGAAAATGCGATTCCAACTGCTGGTCTCCACACGATCGAGCATCTTCTTGCGATGCTCATTCGCAAACGCATCGATGGTATGATTGATTGTTCCCCATTTGGATGTCGCACCGGTTTTCATATGATCATGTGGGGACAACATTCGAGTACGGAAATTGCTAAAGTAATCAAAGATTCTTTAGAAGAAATTGCATCTGTCAGTACTTGGGAGGATGTCCCAGGCACAACCATTGAGTCTTGTGGAAATTACAAGGACCACAGCCTCTTCTCAGCCAAAGAATGGTGTCGCCTGATTCTAGATCAAGGAATTTCTGACGATCCGTTTGAACGTCATCTTGTTTAAGACTAAAAAAAGGATGAACCTCTGGTTCATCCTTTTTTATTGTCATTTTTTCCCAGAAATGGTATGTCTGATCAAGCATTAATAATCCAGAGCATCTGAATGACCTTTTCCGTTTCCTACGAAATAACCCGTTTTGGCATTGATACTAAAGAGATAGGTTCCATCTGGTTTGAAGAGGTTGTAATAGCCATTACCGTTAATGATATTGACACGCTCTAAAATGTATTGATTGCCAGTGATATGTCCACGTTTACGAGCAATATTCAATACTTTTTCAAGGATCCCATCACCAAATACCCAAGCTGGGTTATTGACATCATTGATAGCTGCTTGGTTATATGGCACACGACTCAAGTTCCGCTGAAGTGGGACACCATCGCTTGGAAGACCGTACCCTGAATAGCCTGGGTTTGCCGTTCCTACACTACCTGTAGCAGCATTGACAGCTGGGGCCGTAGGCGTTGCTGCTTGAGCTGGGGCTGGAGTTGCATTAGAAGTATCTGTACCTCCTGTTCCAGTCACTGGTGCCGGTGTCGCAACTTGTTGTGAACGTCCTTGCGCAACCGCTTCATTCAATAAGCTATCTAATTTTTCATTGCCTGTCTTTGTTTCTGCAAAGGTCGCATCACTTTTCGCTTTGGCAGTTGCATCAAGAACTCCATCTTTGATGACTGGAGAACTAAATTGAGAATTCACTTTTTGAATAGCAGAAACTTGCTTCACAAGGTCTTCATATTTTGTTTTAGCCGCATTATAATCACTGCTTCCTTCTAATTTGTCCAGCAGTTTCTTCAGATTTTCCAAGTCTCCGAATTTATCATTTTTAAGAGCACTTTTTGATTCATCTACAAAAAAGGCATCGTAGGCTTTGGTAAACTCTTCCAATTTTTGAGCCTGTGTTTCACTGCTACCTGATTTAGAAGTAGAAGATGACTTGCTAGATGAAGACGATACAACAGTTGTACCACCAGATTTTCCACGACTGTGCATCCAGTTATAGGTCACAAAAATGGCCGACCCGACAATCGCTAGACCTAATGCAGAGTATAGAACTGCTTTGATTCGTTTACCCGCATTGCTTGGTGTTTCCTCAGGAAGCTCCTCTGCTTCTACAATTGGTTCAGTTGGTGTAGGTCCAAATTTAATCTTAGCAGGTAATTCTGTTGAGATAGCATCCATTTCAGGCCTTTGTTCCAAGACTGTTTCCGTTACTTCCGGTGCCTCCACTGCTTCAGCTACTTCGGCAACTGTTTCTGAAGCTGCCAACTCTTCAGCTTTAGCCAACTCTTCCTTAGCTAAGATCTTTGTATCGTATTTTTCCGCTTCAATTTCTGCTCGGTGTTGTTTGATGTATTTGTCTAAGACATTATCACCTTCCGTTACACCTGCTTCGATTTCTTCTGCCTTTCGATTGGCCTGCCCAATCGTCATCTCTTTAGCATCTTCAAACTCTAAAATTGATTCTGTTTCTTGCTCTAATGGCTTTTTATCCTTCTCTGTCATAAAAATCCTTTCTATGCCTTAATCTGCCGTTTTACTCGTTCCCCAAAATATTGGTAGAGATCAACTTTTAGGGTTCCGTTATAAAGTTTTCGTTTTTTATCTGCTTTACTACCGAATTTAGATTCAAAACCTTCATCACTGGTTAAGATAAATTTACTCCAGGTTTTGAGAGGTGCAAATACGTGCCCCATTTCAGTATACAATTTCGTCACACCTTCATCATCAGATAATCGTTCTCCATATGGAGGATTGGAGATAATCACCCCGTTGATCTTATCTGAGTGAAGATCTTGGACTCGCATTTGTTTAAAAGTAATGTCACTGCTAACGCCCGCTTTCTGGGCATTTTCTTTGGCAATCTCAACCATCCGCGCATCGATATCAGTTCCCATAATATCCAATTCGATCTCGCGATTGATTTTTCTGCTTGCTTCTTGACGGACTTCATGAATCAAGCGATCATCCATCCAGTTCCATTCTTCAAAAGAAAAGGTCCGACGTAAACCAGGTGCCATATTTCTCGCAATCATCGCTGCCTCAATACAAAACGTTCCAGAACCACATGTGGGGTCAATCAAGGGCTTATCTGGATACCAGTTTGACAGCATAAGAATTGCCGCTGCCATATTTTCCTTAATAGGGGCTCCCCCTTTTTCAGTCCGATAACCACGTTTGAAGAGGCTACTACCAGTGGTGTCAATCAAGACAGTGGCTTGATCTTTAAGGATCGATACTTCGATCTTGAACTCTGCCCCATTTTCCATGAGAGGAACACCTTCTGGGCGGGCATAATGTTTTTGTAACTTTTTAACCACTGCTTTTTTCGAAATGGCCTGAACGCTAGGTTCATTATGAAGTTTTGATTTGACACATTTAGCCTTAGAAATGGGAAAACGTGCTCCTAAAGGCAAATAATTTTCCCAATCCAAAGCAAAGACACCTTGAAAGAGTTCTTCGAAGGTTTTGGCTGGAAAAGTCCCAACCACAATTTTTACTCGATCAGCCGCTCGCAACCAGAGATTGGTCTCTATGATTGCTCGACGGTCTCCTTGAAATCGAACCCGTCCATTTTCAACCTGGCAATCGTAGCCGAGATCGCGTAGTTCTCGACCAACAACAGCCTCTAAGCCAGCAGCGACCGTTGCAATCAATTCAAATTGTTTTTTCATCTTATTCCTATCACTTTAAAAAAGGAGGTTGAGATCTCTCTCCACCTCATCAACCTATATGCAATTTTCTATAAGCCATGTTTTGTTCCAGAAATGACTAGGTACCATTTCCTTCGATAATCATCTGTCTACTGTTTCCAGTCAGAATGCTATGTTCGTTTCCACGCATTCCATGCCCCGACCAAAGTTTGGGTTGCTAGCTTGAGGGGTTTACCGCGTTCCACTTTTTAGGTTTCCCTAAAAACTACGTCACTGTGGCACTTTCAGAGTTACTAGAGCTTATCCTTAGACTTAGCTCCTTCACTCGCCGTAACTTGAATACCGAGTCCCTAGGCTTATGGATTCACCTAGCACAAACACTACAGGCATCACAGCCTGTGCTAGCATGGACTTTCCTCATGAGAGGATTCTCTCACGCGATTATCCAAAAATTGCACAATCTATGGGATTACTAATCGCGATCTACGATCTGCTTCCCAAAAACTTCTTTTTCCAAACGATTGAGACGTTTGAGTATATCAAAGTTCGTCGCTGTTGTCACTTGCGGGAATTCTTGCGTAGCGGTGCTAGCAATCGGAGATGTTTGTGGTGTTTCCTGTGCTTTTTGGGCAAGTTCTTCACGAAGGCGGGCGTTTTCTTCACGCAATTCCTTCACTAAAGCAGCATAGGTTTCATAGTCTTTTATAACATCATCCAAAAATTCATTTACTTCATCTTTATTATAACCACGAACTTCTCGTTTGAAATCTTGATCAAAAATATCTTTCGCAGTAAAAATAATACTCGCCATTACTCTCTCCAATCTAGTTCATCATCTCAATTATATAAAAAAATGGTAAGAAAAATCAAGGTATAACACTTAGTTTTCGTAAAAATTTTCAGCAAGTTCATTTAAGTCATCAAAACTTAATTGTTTGACATAAAATGGTTCTTTTTCTACCATCATTTTGTAAAGATATTTTAAATTGGTTTCATTTTCTGGATTATAAAAAACATAAGCTCCATCCGCATTATCTATCAAAAACTGATTGTATTCTTTTAGTTGACCCGGATTGCTATAGTGGGGATAGGCATATTTCACGAAATCCACCTGTTTGAAGCGTGCTAATAATTCCTGATTGCTTTCATTCCAATTTTCGCCAACATTCTCAAATAGGAAGATCGTCGCCATTTGAAAATCGTAATCATTTTTTAATGCAAAGGCGACCTCTAGTACCCAAGCCTCAAATCCCAAATTACCAGAAAAGACCAGCCATTTCACTCCTTCTTCAAATAAACGACGAAGATCTCTTTCAATGGCTTTTTTGATAATGGTCAGTCGAGGGTCTTTATTGGAAAAGACTCCCACATCAAAACTCTTATAACCTGCAACAAGTATGGTATTCATTTTTTCCTCATTATTCTAATTTATGATATAATAGAGTGATGTAATTGTACCAATAAGGAGAACTATGGTCAACTATCCACATAAAGTAGCCAAAAAAACCTTGGTCTCTACACAAAGGAAACATCCAGTCGACTTTGCGAATCGTGGGATGACATTTGAAAAAATGATCAATGAAAGCAATCAATACTATCTTTCTCGAGGTCTAGCAGTCATCCATAAAAAACCAACACCGATTCAAATCGTGAAAGTGGATTATCCACGTCGCAGTCGGGCAAAGATTGTTGAAGCCTATTTCAGGCAAGCATCAACGACGGACTATTCTGGAGTATACAAGGGACGCTATATCGATTTTGAAGCGAAGGAAACACAGCAAAAGCAATCCATGCCGATGAAAAATTTTCATCAACATCAAATCGATCATATGGAGGCAGTTGTCCAGCAAGGCGGTATCTGTTTCGTTCTCTTGCATTTTGCAAAGTTGAGTGAAACCTACTTACTTCCTGCTCCTGCATTAATTCACTATTACAACATCGATCATGGTAGTAAATCCATGCCCCTCTCCTATATTCAGGAGCACGGCTTTCTAGTAGATAAGAATCGTCTTCCAAGCGTTCCTTATCTTGATATTATCGAACAGAAACTTCTAGGCGGTATTTAAATGAATAAACAAACAGTCATTCAATGGTTGAAATATGTTGCGATCGCAGCCATTTCATTTTTCTTACTTTTATTTGTCCTCGGTGGACTGATATTTAGTTACTATGCTATGAAAGCACCAACCTTGTCTGAAAAAGATTTGGTTGCAACAACATCTAGTAAGATCTATGACAACCAAAATAACTTGATCGCGGATTTGGGAGCTGAGAAACGAATCAATGTCACAGCCAATGAAATCCCTACTGATTTGGTCAATGCTATCGTTGCGATTGAAGACCACCGTTTCTTCAATCACCGTGGGGTCGACATCATTCGGATCGGCGGTTCCTTCCTTCACAACTTACGAGGAGGAAGTCAAGGTGGGTCAACCTTGACGCAACAATTGATCAAGTTAACCTATTTCTCCACTTCAGCCTCTGACCGTACCCTCTCTCGTAAGATCCAAGAAGCTTGGTTAGCAACCCAACTAGAAAAGAAAGCAACCAAACAAGAAATCTTGACCTATTACGTCAATAAAGTATTTATGGCGAATGGGAACTACGGAATGCAGACAGCTGCGAAAAGTTATTACGGAAAAGATCTAAAAGATCTTTCGCTCCCTCAATTGGCACTCCTTGCGGGGATGCCCCAAGCACCAAACCAATACGATCCATACTCCCATCCTGAAGCAGCGCAACAGCGCCGAAACTTAGTATTAAAAGAAATGCTCGATATGAAGACCATTTCTAACAAACAATACGAAGCAGCGGTCAATACACCTGTTACAGATGGTCTGCAAAGTCTCAGTTCTTCAAGCAGTTACCCAGCCTATATGGATAATTACCTAAAAGAAGTGATCGAGCAAGTCGAAGAAGAAACGGGCTACAATTTGTTGACAACCGGAATGGATGTCTATACAAACGTGGATACAGAAGCTCAAAAGAAACTATGGGATATCTACAATACAGATGAATATGTCAATTACCCGGATGATGAAATGCAAGTAGCTTCTACCGTTATTGATGTCAATACTGGTAAAGTCATTGCTCAGCTGGGTTCTCGTCACCAATCCAGCAATGTTTCCTTTGGTACAAACCAAGCGGTTGAAACGAACCGTGACTGGGGTTCAACAATGAAACCAATCACAGATTACGCACCAGCTCTTGAACATGAGGAATATACCTCTACAGCAGCTACTACAACAGATGCGCCATACAACTTCCCTCATTCATCAACGCCTGTCTACAACTGGGACCGTTCATACTATGGTAGCATGTCCATTACCTACGCAATTCAACAATCTCGTAACGTGCCTGCGGTGAAGGCCCTGGAAAAAGTTGGTCTTAAACAAGCTAAGAAATTCCTCAATGGATTAGGGATCGATTACCCAGAAATGGTTTACGCCAACGCTATCTCGAGTAACACTAGCGATTCTAGCAACAAATACGGAGCCAGCAGTGAGAAAATGGCAGCTGCCTATGCTGCTTTTGCCAATGGCGGTACCTATTACAAACCATCCTATGTTAGTCGGGTTGTCTTTAGTGATGGCACAACCAAGGAATTTGAGTCCGAAGGAACTCGTGCAATGAAAGCAACAACTGCCTACATGATGACAGATATGATGAAGACAGTTCTCTTGTCTGGTACCGGTACAAATGCTGCCATTTCGGGAATCTACCAAGCTGGTAAGACAGGTACATCAAACTATGCTGATAACGAAATCGGTAAATTGACAAAAAATGCTTATTCAAATATTGTAACACCGGATGAATTGTTTGTAGGCTACACTCCTGAATATGCCATGGCAGTATGGACAGGTTATTCCAATCGCTTTACACCAGTATTGGATAATGGAATACAGGTCGCAACGGATGTCTACCGTCAAATGATGCTCTATCTTGCTAATAATAATAACTCTGGTCATACGGATTGGACGCAACCAAGTGGACTGTATCGAAGTGGTTCTTATCTCTACTTAAACAATGGTAAGAACAACTACAATAACTACTACTATGAGCCAAGTTATTCCACTGATCAGTATTCGTATGAAGAACCATCGTCTAGCTCTTCGAACGAAGAAAATCAATCTAAACCATCTGAGCCTTCTTCGCAAGACTCTAACAATCATAACGAATAATAGAATGGAGAAGTCGGGCTTTTGCCCGGCTTTTTTTAAAACAATGGTTAAAAAACCAGAACGAATAAAATCTGATTTATTTAGTTAGACTTCCCAGCTTTTTTATTTTTGAGTATATAAAAAAAAGAGCCTTTCGGCTCTTATTAGAATGTAGACAAACTATTTTAAAGCAAAATAAGTTAAGTGATTCTGCAAAAAACAAAATTGAGTTCCAATATTTAAATCGATTTAAGAAAATACTGAAACTTTCCGCTGTGAGAAAAGTGCTTGAAACGTTATCGTTTCAGGCACTCGGAATTATTGAGACCTTAGGCTCAATAATTAGTCATGGAACTTCAAAGAAGTTCGCTGACGTCCGTACTCACCTAAGGAAAGTTTTTAAGATATTTTGTCTTCAATCTGAAAAGAGCCTTTCGGCTCTTTTCTATATCATTATTTTGCTAAAGCTCCCATTGGATCCCACGGTGCTAGGACAATTGGTTCTGCTTCATAGGCTGCTAATTCGTCTGCTGTTAGGAATTCTTTACGAACCACGATTTGATAGGTATATTCATCCATCCAAGCATCAGAAGCCACAAAGTAACCATCTGTACCGACCTTGTCTCCCCATGAATTTTCAACCTTCCATTTACGAGGCTGACCTGCTTCGTCTAAATCAACCCCTGTCAAGACCATAGCGTGTGTCATGAGACTTTCTGCATAGTCCAAGCGACCCGCCTTGTCTTGTGTCAAATGAATGTCCATGCCTGCTTCAAAATCGTAGACATCTGTTGCCAGGATTCCGGCTTTACGGTTGCTGACTTGGCCTACATCTGAACCAAACCAGACAGTTTCTCCTGCTTTCATTTGAGCAATAGCTAATTCTTTCAATCGATCCATTGGAACATTTAGGTAGCGGACTGGACGGCTACCAACCACATTGCCCAGCATATCTACGGTGTAAGATTTTCCATATGGCTTATCTGTAGTTGGGGCATTGATAATGGAGACGTAATCGTCTAATTGAAGGTCTACATATTTTTTGTAGAAGCTTTGTGGAGTTAAGCCACTTTCGGTATGGAATTGGTTGTCCTTATCACGGTATGAAAAGTCAAATTCACGCGGAGGCAATCCTAAAGACATAGCCAAGAAGTTAAAGATTTCTTGCAACAACGCTTGTTTCTTGCTCGCAACTGCCTCACTATCTGCGCCTGAGTGAATCAAGTCACGCAAGATTTGCGCATCTTGACGCAAGAGTTTATTGAGGTAGGTGTTCAATTCCCGGCTATTACTTGAAGAAATCGATTCCGGATAAACTGATTTTGGAACCACTCCGTATTTCTCAAAGAGGGATACCACCATATCCCATTGACCACCATCTTGTTGTGGGGTTTGTAGGAGAAAAGCCACCTTACGGCTGGTCAATTCTTGATCTGCTGTAGCAATCACTTGCTCCAAAAACCAGTTTGATTTTTCATACTTATCCCAAAAGAAAGTATGTGCTTGAGACAATTCAAAATCCTCCAATTGGAAGCTTGAAATCATCTTGTGACGGAAGGTATTTAAAGCCGCAAACATCCAACAACGTCCAGATGCTTTTTGGTTTGTCACCTTATCCTTGGTCAAATCAAATGAAAAAACTGGTGTATTTTCTACTGCACTCTTGCGCGTTTCAAGCGATGCATGGATCCCATTGTGGGTAACAGCATTTTCAAGAGCCGCATATTTCACATTTGCTTCATAATTAGCATAGAGCTGGTCTGTAAATTCTTTCGTTAATTCTGACATAGCAATCTCCTTTTTTCATTATTTACTATTATAATCCTTTGAGCAGAATCTTCAAGTAAAAATCACCCTATAGAGAGGGATTCTGTTTAGAATAGATGATTTTATCCCCGCAATATCCTTTGCGTTGAATGGCATGAGGGATGGTTTCTACATACTGCATTCCTGCCTTTTCCATGACTTTCCCTGAAGCAGGATTTAAACTGACATAAGTGGCTTTGATTTCTTTAAATCCGACTTTGTTCAATAAGAAATCCAAAACAGCTATGACGGCTTCTGTCATGAATCCCCGCCCCCAGAATTTCTTGCCAAGGATATAACCTAGCTCGCATGATTGACTTTCCTGGTCTTGAGAAACCACACTAATATCTCCAATTACCTGATCCAGTGATGTTTTCAAACAAAGCGCCCATTTATAAGTATCTGGTTTACGATACTGTTCGATCCATCTTTTGATCGATTCTCTGGTTCTCTCAGTAGATGCATGGGCATCCCAAGTGACATATTTCAGGGTTTCAGGATCCGAAGCCCAATTTTCAAACATCGCTGGTGCATCTTCCAAAACGAAAGGCCTCATGTATAAACGCTCCGTCTTTATGACAAGACTTCCAAGATGCTTCATAGATTGTCTCCCTTCATTTTTTCATGCAACTTGAACTTTGCAAGTTGGTTACTTTAATCTAGAAGAAAAGGACGGATGAAACCGCCCTTCTTTTTAATGCTTTTCACAATATTGTATGGTGAGACTACGAAATAGAACTCTACGAGTTACCGATTTCTACCTCGTTCTCCTATTTTAAGACTCGGGCTAAAAAGGTCCACTGGACCTTTTTACTCCCAAAAATGATCAAATACTGTGATTGGCAAGTGGCGTTTGTGTTGGCCTTTGTACCACCATTTTTCAATAGTGGCTTGAGCTTCTGGACTCACTTGTTTGCCTTCTAGGTAATCATCGATTTCATTATAGGTGACACCCAGTGCTACTTCATCTGCTATTCCTGGTTTTTCTTCTTCCAAATCTGCTGTTGGGATTTTCTCATAAAGAGCAGGATCGGCTCCTAAGGCCTTAAGCAATTGTTTTCCTTGGCGTTTATTCAAACGGAAAAGGGGTAAAATATCTGCACCACCATCTCCAAATTTTGTGAAGAAACCAGTAATATTTTCTGCAGCATGATCCGTTCCAATCACCGCTCCGCTGCGTGCTCCAGCTAGAGCATACTGAGCAATCATGCGACTGCGAGCCTTAATATTGCCTTTGTTAAAATCAGAAACCTCTGTTCCAGTCGCTTCTACTGCTCGTACCATTTCGTCAGCAGACTCCTTGATATTCACAACCAGGCTAACATCCGGCTGGATAAAGGCCAATGCTTTTTGTGCATCTGCTTCATCTGCTTGTAGCCCATAAGGAAGACGAACGGCAATAAATTGATAGGAGGCATCTCCTGTTTCTGCACGCATTTCTTCCATGGCTAATTGAGCTAATCGTCCAGCAAGAGTTGAATCTTGTCCTCCTGAGATCCCTAATACAAATGTTTTCAAGAAGGGATGTTTTTTTAGATATCTTTTTAAGAAATCAACCGAGCGGCGAATCTCTTCCTGAGGATCAATGCTAGGCTTGACACCCAATTGTTGGATAATCTCTTCTTGCAAACTCATTTTGCTTCTCCTTCTCCATTGGCCTTGTTACGCATTTCCTCGATCAGATCCATCTTATCCTGCCAAATATCTTTGGCCAAGTCAACTGGGTAATGCTGTGGATTGAGAACGCGCTTGTATTCATCCCATAATTGATCGTAATTTTTACGAGCATATTCTTGAATTTCTGATAATGTTGGCAGTTGATAAACCAATTGACCCTCTTTAAAAATATCCACTAAAAGAGGAACCGCCTCAAAGTTTCGGACTGTTTTATTAATGTAGGTATAAGTTGGATGGAACATTTTAAGTTCTGTCAGTTGTGAAACATCTACTCCATCGTAAGTGATGTAGTCCCCTTCTGACTTACCTTTTTCACGGCTGGTAATCCGCCAGACTTGCTTTTTACCTGGTGTAGAAACTTTCTCTGCATTATTGGAAAGCTTGATGGTATTGATCATCTCTCCTGCTTCGTTTTCAACAGAGACAATTTTGTATACCGCTCCAAGCGCTGGTTGATCGTAAGCTGTAATTAACTTGGTTCCTACACCCCAAACATCAATTTTTGCTTTTTGCATTTTTAAGTTGAGGATGGTATTTTCATCCAAGTCATTAGAAGCGTAGATTTTAGCATTTGTAAACCCAGCCTCATCTAATTGCTGGCGAACCTTTTTAGAAATATAAGCAATATCTCCTGAGTCAATCCGGACGCCTAGGAAATTGATCTTATCTCCCATTTCACGCGCTACCTGAATAGCAGCAGGGACCCCAATACGAAGCGTATCATAGGTATCGACGAGGAAGACACAATCTTTATGGGTTTCCGCATAAGCTTTAAAGGCTTGATAGTCATTCCCATATACTTGTACAAGAGAATGGGCATGGGTTCCTAAAACTGGGATTCCAAAGAGTTTTCCTGCACGAACATTACTAGTTCCATTGGCCCCTCCGATGACTGCTGCACGAGTTCCCCAAATGGCAGCATCCATTTCTTGCGCACGACGTGTTCCAAATTCCATCAAAGGCTCATCTTCAATGACTGAACGAATACGAGCAGCTTTTGTTGCTATCAAGGTTTGAAAGTTGACGATATTCAAAAGGGCTGTTTCCACCAATTGACACTGAGCCAGAGGACCCTCTACCTGAACAATTGGTTCATTGGCAAAGACTAAATCTCCTTCTTGAGCAGAACGTACCGTCAATTCCAACTTGAGATCACGAAGATATTCCAAGAAGGCCCCATGATAACCAAGTGACTCTAAATAGGCAATATCGCTCTCAGAAAAACTCAAGTTTTCCAAGTATTTCACAATTCTTTCTAAGCCAGCAAATACTGCGTAGCCGTTTTTAAAAGGCTGTTGACGAAAATAGACTTCAAATACGGCATGTTTATTGTGGATACCTTGATCAAAATAGACTTGCATCATGTTGATTTGGTATAAATCAGTATGCAAGGTTAAACTGTCATCCGGATACATATGAATACCTCTTTTTTATAGATTTGTTCTATGAATTCCTACCATAAAATTAGTACCATTATAGCACATTTCAGCTCTATTGAATACTGAAAGGAAAGCATGAAAAAAATCTGAGACAGGAAGCTCAGATTTTTTTGGATTAAAAGTTTTCTGTGATATATTTATAAACTTCTTGGCCAGCAATCGCACCGTCTCCGACGGCTGTCGTCACTTGACGTAGATCTTTTTGACGAACATCGCCAACTGCAAAAACACCTGGGACTGTGGTTCTCATATGATCATCCGTGATCACCCAGCCATTTTCATCTAAAATACCAAGTTCTGTCGCAAAATCACTGACAGGATCTAAACCAACATAGATAAAGACACCACCGAAGGCTTGCTCTCTAACCTCTCCTGTCTTCACATCTTTTAAAAGGACAGACGTTACTTTTTGTTCACCCTTAATTTCTTCAACAACCGTATTCCAAGCAAAGTGAATTTTATCATTGGCAAAGGCACGATCTTGAAGAACTTTTTGGGCACGCAATTGATCACGACGATGGGCAATGGTCACTGTTTTTGCAAACTGAGTCAAAAAGACAGCTTCTTCTACCGCAGAATCGCCACCACCAACGACTAGAAGATCCTCATCTCTAAAGAAAGCTCCATCACAAACAGCACAGTAGGAAACCCCTCTACTATTCAGCTCTTCTTCACCAGGGACATTCAATGGACGGTGGTTAGACCCTGTTGCAATCACCACGGTTTTAGCTTCAAATTCCCCATCATCTGTGACAATCTTTTTGGTTGCTCCGAGGTCTTCGATGCGCTCTACCTGACCAAACAAATGTTCCACACCAAGATTTTCTAAAGGCTCAAACATTTTTTCAGCCAAGTCTGGGCCACTAATATTCGCATAGCCAGGATAGTTTTCAATGTCAGACGTATTGTTCATTTGACCGCCTGGAATTCCTCTCTCAATCAATGCGACCTTTAAATTGCTTCGTGCTGCATAAAGGGCAGCAGTCATCCCTGCAGGACCTGCTCCAATAATCACTGTATCAAACATACTCAACCTCTTTCTGTTTTGTTGTAACCATTATAATTCTAACACGGTCTTTTTGCAATTATCGTGCTTGAAAGATAAACAAAATCCCTATGACCGCAAAGGTTAAAATAGGAATCGTCATGATATCAATTAAGAGGATATCATACAAATGGGCTTGTCGTTGCTTGGCTGTTTTATCTTTCTTCTTAAGGGCACGGTAGCCAATCCAAATACAAGAAGCGATCCCAACTAAAATCGTTGTCGTCACTAAACTTTGTAAATATAAGGACAATAATTTATTTAACATCACGACTCCAAATATTTTTACATTTTCAGAAAACAAACCCAGCTAGCATCGCCAGCTGAGTCTTACCTCTCCTCTATTATATCAAACATAGGTCCGTTTGTAACTAGCAAAGAATTCTTTTGTCCGTTCTTCTTTTGGATGTTGCATGATTTCCTCTGGTGTTCCAGATTCAATAATCCGTCCTTTATCCAAAAATAGGACCTTATCTGCTACTTGCGCTACAAAAGACATATCATGGCTGACCAGTACCATGGTTTGTCCTGATTTTGCTGCATTGGCAATGGATTTTTCAACTTCTCCAACCAATTCTGGATCCAAGGCCGAAGTCGGTTCATCCAGCAAAAGAACCTCTGGTTTCATGGCCAAGGCACGGGCCAAAGCCACCCGTTGTTTTTGTCCACCTGAGAGGTGACGAGGATAGTGATTTTCACGATCCGATAAGCCGACTTTTGCCAGTTCTTCTCGAGCAATTTTCGTTGCTTCTTGGTCGGATAAGCCCTTCACAACAATGAGCCCTTCTTTCACATTTTCAAGAGCTGTTTTTCTACCAAACAAATTAAACTGTTGGAACACCATGGCCAATTTTCTTCTTAAGGTCAAGATTTGATCTTGGGTAATGTGCTCAAAATCAACCTCGAAATCATCAATCTTAATTCTACCACTGTCTGGAGCTTCCAAATAGTTTAAACTGCGTAAGAAGGTTGATTTACCAGCTCCCGAAGACCCGATTAAGGCCACGACTTCCCCTTTTTGAATTTCCAAACTTAGATTATTTAAAACCTTTTGACCTGAAAATGTCTTTGATAATTCTGAAATATAAATCATTAGATCCGGACCTCCTGATCTGGTAAATCAATTGCTACGGGAGTCTCAATATCCAGTCGACGTTCAATGTGACGGCCTAGTATTTCAATGAGAATGTTCACAATCCAGTAAACAATCGATACCGTGATAAAGCGTTCAAAGTACTTCAAATCGCTCCCCCCAATAATCCGTGCTTGGGCAAAAATTTCAACTACACTGGCACTAAAGGCTAGCGAGGTCCCCTTGGTCAAGCCAATGAGAGAGTTGATTAAAGTAGGAGTTGCAACGACTGCTGCATTGGGAATAATAATCCGGCGATAAACTTGACGGTTGGTCATTCCAAGACTACGCGCTGCCTCAATTTCACCAGGATCCACTGATAAAATGGCTGCCCGGATGGTCTCACTCGCATAAGCCGCCTCATTAAAGGCAAGAGCCACAATTGCAAATAACTCAGCTGGAATGGCATTAATATTAAAAGCTGTTCCATAAGACTGATTGATCGCTTTTAAAATAAGAGGAATCCCATAATAGGTCAACATCAACTGAACCAACAAAGGAGTCCCCCGCAAAAAACTGACAAAAACAGCTTGAATCGGGTAAAGAATTCGTACACGATTAATTTTGACCAGAGCAAAAATCATGGCAAAAATAATCCCAAAAAATGCGCCTCCTAGGGCTAATAAAATCGTCACAGGCAATTTCCCAATGACTGCCGGAAATGCATCCAATACGGCTCTCAAACTAAACAGCTTGCTATCTGGAACGTGTTTTAAAAAGTCAGCATACCAGTTGGCAGCTAAAAGATTAGTTGTAAACATTTTTGTTACTTCCTTTCTCAAACATAAACATTCTATCACATTCACTATCGGAATTCCAAAAATTGCTACAGAAATAGAAAAATGATAGACTACTCAAATTTAGTCTATCATAATTTTAGACAAGTTCCTAATAGATTTTCTTTATGGAGTTCATAAAGAAAATCTATGTTTTCTTCTGAACATTTGAAACAAGGGATTAGAAAGTTTGGCGTTTGGCCTTTCGTTCCGCCCGACCACGCGCACGGTTTTCAGCTCGCTTAGCTTTTCTCCTCTTTTCATCAACTGCCCATTTGATTTTTTTCTTGTAGCCTGGTTTGATTTTTTTCTTTTTCTTCTTCACCAGACCAATCATTTCGATATCGAGTTTCTCTTGCTTTTTCTCACGATTGGCCCGTCTATCCCGATCATAAGTATCTTCAATAACCCCATTTTTCAACACTTTCGGTACGAAACGAATTCCCATTTTTTCTAGTTCACGGATATCTGAATCATCACTCGGTTGATAAAGAGTAATAGCGACACCTGGTAGACCATTGCGCCCTGTCCGACCGACACGGTGGACAAAGAAAGAAAGATCTTGTGGAATAGCATCGTTGATGACATGACTCACCCCTTCGATATCAATTCCACGAGCCGCTAAATCTGTGGCCACAATATACTCAAAATCAAGATTTTTAACCTGATTCATGATCCGTTTCCGTTCACGTGGTGGGATATCTCCGTGAATCTTTGCCACTTTCAATCCCTGAGCCACCAAATAGGCATGGAGATCATCTGCTCTCGTTTTTGTATTGACGAAAATCATGGCCAAATAAGGTTGCAAGGTCTTGGTCAATTGGTAAATTTGCTCATTTTTATCTCGACCCTTGGTCGAAACCAGCCAATTATCGATGGTATCTGAAATCACCGTCTTAGTCTTAATTTGCTCCATGACTGGGTTTGAGAGATATTTTTTCAAGAAAGGCTGCAATTTTTGCGGAATGGTGGCTGAAAAAACTAAAAATTGCAGTTGTTGCGGAAGACTTGAAGCAATCTTATCCACAGTAGACAAGAATCCCATGTCCAGTGTCATATCTGCCTCATCCACCACAAAAGTATGGGCCTTATGAATAGCCAGATCACCCGATGCAACCAGATCATAAATCCGGCCTGGAGTTCCAATCACGATATGTGGTTGTTTGACCTGCAGTTTTTCAATCTGACGGCTTTTATCCGTTCCTCCAACATAATTTACAATCCGAATCTCTTTTTCAGAATGACTAGCGATTTGACGAGCAGCTTGGTAAATTTGCGTCGCCAACTCCCGACTAGGAGCCGTGATGACCGCTTCAACTTGCTCACTGTCTTCATTTAAGGTTTGAAAAATCGGCAAGAGGAAAGTATGGGTTTTCCCAGAACCTGTCTTTGACTCTCCTACCAAATCATTTCCAGCTAGGACAATCGGAATTAGTTTTTCCTGTACTTCGGTTGCTTCTCTAAAATTGATTTCTTTCAGTGCCTCTTGAATATAGGGCTTAAAATTAAACTCTGTAAATTTCATTTTCTCAGTTCCTTTCATGATCTCTATTATTATATCAGAAAAGCTGTCTTCTTGCCTCTCTTATGGGTCATTTTTCCTAACCAGCGAAGTCTCTCTGAGTCAGCAAAAAAACGATGGGCAAGCCCACCGTCGTTTTATAGGTAGAGAAGGACTAGAGTCACGACACTTGTCACCAAGGCAATGCTCCACATAAAGGCATCCACTTTCCATTCTGACCAGTTTTGCCCATTGCCAGAAAGGCCACCCAGTTCTAAATGATGGTGGAAAGGAGTCATTCGGAAAATCCGACGTCCTTCCCCGTAACGTTTCTTGGTCCATTTGAAATAGGTCACTTGTAGCATCACTGAACCTGTTTCAATGACATAGACCAGACCAATCAAGAGCAGCGTCCACTCGACATGCAAAGCCATTGACAAGGCTGCAAGCATCCCTCCAAGAGCTAGACTACCGACATCGCCCATAAAGATTTTAGCCGGCTTGTGGTTGAAGACAAAGAATCCAAGCAAGGCCCCAATCATACTCAAAGTCACAAAGAGAATGTCCCATTTTCCTTGCATATAGGCAATAAAGGAATAGGCACTCAGGCTAATAGCAACGGAGATGCTGGCTAATCCATCAATCCCATCTGTCAAATTGACCGCGTTTGAAAATCCAACCAACCAAAACAAAGCAAAGAGAATGTAGAAATGACCCAAGTAAAGATCGTAACCAAAGACATTCAAAAGGCTTCCTGCACCGTGGCGTTCAGAAAAAATATAGAAGATGATTCCACCAACAAGTTGAAGGGCTAATTTTTGTTTTGGGTTGAGACCTTCATTAATCTTACGAAAGACTTTTAAAAAGTCATCCAAAAATCCAACAATTCCATATAGAATCAAGATAAATAGAATCAGTTGAACAGGGCGCGTGAAATTTCCAGTCAATACGGTAACGACAAAACTAACTAGAACGGCTGTAATGAGAAATACAACTCCACCCATTGTCGGAGTGCCAGCTTTCGCTTTGTGTTGTTTCACATCTTCGTGCATTTGTTGCCCGGAAATATGAGCACGATGGTAAAATCGAATAAAGGCTGGAATAGCAGCCACTGTTAATAGAAACGATACAAGGATCGTAGCAATATACATCTTAGTCTCCTAATGTTAACGTAATCTTTTTAGTTTTATTGAGTGAGGTGTTCATTTTGACACTTTGTTTGGTTACTTTCTTTCCACTACCTTTATAGGTAATCTCAATTCCAGTCCATTCTCCAAAGATGTCCGCATTTTTCTTAGTCCAACCATACATATCTGGAACCGCATCAAAGTCTTCTGTCAATAACAATACTTGCTGATTGGCTTTGACTTTAGAGCCTATATCCACAGACATTTTGCGGATATTTTTCCCGGTTCCTAGGACAATTGGTTGCACCAAATTGCGACGCAATTCCTCTGAATAAGCACCTGGGCTCAAATTTTGTTTCAGATTCAACTCCTTAGAGAGAGTTTCTACTGAAGGGATTTTGTAGGTCGTTTCTTTGGTCACACCATCCAACGTTGGTGCCTCTGATGTCAAATGCAATTCGTCTTTTAAAGCAACTGCATCTTCCAAAATAGGATTGACCAGCTCTTCCCAGCTGGTCGCTGAGAATTTCACTTCTGGTTGTTGGACCGTCACATACATGATGAATTCAGGATCTTCTGCAGGTGTCATGGCTACAACCGAGTTGATATAATCATTTTCTCCTTGTAAGTATCCTTGATCTGTCGCAATTTGGGCAGTCCCTGATTTCACTGCAACGTTTTGACCGGGTACCTGAATGATGGGTCCATCACTGTACAAGGTTCCATACTCTGGATCTGTTCCGACGGTGATCATATAGTTCCGTGTCTGTTGTGCAGCTGATCCTGAAACTGGTTTTCCAACAACTTCTTTTTTTGATTTGCGGGCTGTGTCTGATTTTTTATCGTAAATAGCACTAATAAACTTCGGCTCCAACATTTGCCCATCATTAGCGATGGCACTAAAGGCCCGCAACATCTGCGTTTGGGTGACAGATATCCCTTGTCCAAAGGCAGACATAGCTTGAGTAACATAGTTATCACCCGGAAGGCTTCCAAAACTCTCATCGCCCATGCCAAAACGGGTAGAGAGACCAAATTTGAAGCGGTGGAGGTAATTCATCCAGACGTTATTTCCCATCTTCTGCTCTAGCTTGGTCATCCCAATATTACTAGAATAGGCAAAGCCCTGAGCAATGTTCATATAGCGTCCATCCATCAAGCCCATATTGACATCCCAGTCACGAATCGTCGCATCTTTTACTTGTAGTTCGTTACTGTAGTATACTTCATTATAGGCTGGGAAGGTTCCATGATCAATCGCCGAAGCTAATAACATGACCTTCATCGTTGAACCCGGTTCATATTGACCTTGATAAAGGATGGTATTCCAGGTTTTCAAGTTTTTCAGATCCAACCCTTGTTTGGTATCCGCATTATAGGATGGACGTTGCGTTGTAGCCAGGATTTCTCCAGTTTTTGCACTCACAAGAGTCGCACTAACATACTTTCCTTTTACTTTTTCTTGGAAAACATCCATTCGGGTTTCGAGATAGGTTTGAAGTTCCGCAGAAAGGGTTGTGTATACATCCTTCCCATCTTCTGTCTTCACGGCAACCTTATCTGATCCTGGCACAATATTTCCGTTGCGATCCTTTTCATAGGTCACAACGCCATCCTGACCACCCAGGATGCGATCCAAGGATTTTTCGATTCCCGTTGTTCCCTGCAGGGTTTTATTGCCTTCTTTATCTTCTATCAATTGAGCTTGACCGATAAATTGAGAGGCAAAGTTCCCATTTTTATAACTCCGGTTTGGACTCGTCGTAAAAGCGATCCCCTCGATCTTTGCTGCTTCCATGGCGTCACGAATGGCTGTCATATTACTATAAGTGATGCCGTTTCCGTTCGAGCCAAAAGAAACCTGTTTCAATTTCTTTTGCGACAACTGTTGAATGACGTAATCCTCATCCATCCCTAAGTACTGCTTAAAGATTTCTGCTACTTTTTTAAACTGATTCTCTTCTACATATAAGATCTTTCCTGTAGCAGACTTGTACTTTTTATCGATAACCGCATAAACATTATAGGTTGTTGCATCTTCTGCAATCACAGCACCATTTCGATCGTAAATCGTGCCTCGTTTTGCAGGAACAATGACGGTTTCTTCATGCACCTTTTTGGCCTGGTCCGATAAGGTGACACCAAATTTCTTATCGGTGCCTATAATCAGAGCAAAATTTAACAGGAAGAGAAAAAAGAGGAAAATCGCCAGTACACTGAGGTTTTTCCCAACTTGTTTTCGATTTTGAGCCGGTAAACGGCGTTTTTTCACCGAATACCGAATCAAAAACTTTTTAAATTTATTCATCACTACTTGCACTCACTGTTTTTCGATTTTCTTTTTGTAACTTCATTCCTTGCGAACTGGCAAGTTTCGACAACCGATCATAGCGCGTCAATTCATTGACCTCTTGACGAACATCTGCCAATTCCGTCTTTTTGGCTTCTAGTTCCGTATTCAAATCAGTCAATTCACTTTGAACTTGTAAAATCCGTGTCTGCATAAAGACGATACTAATGGCTAAAATAACAGCTGTTAGGACAATCGACCCATAAAAAGCCTTTTCTACTCTAGAGAAACGGCGAAAGCGGTCTTGTAGTACCTGTGTTCTTGTTCTCTCATTTCTTGCTGCCATATCAATTCCTCTTACTTGTGTATTTTTCGAGCAACCCGTAATTTTGCTGAATGGGATCGATTATTTCCCTCAAGCTCTTCATCACTTGGCAAAATAGGTTTCCGGTTGACCAACTCCATCTTTGGTTTCAAATCATCTGGAATAAAGGGAAGTCCCTTTGGAACCTCAACCGTCGAAGCTTCTTTAAACAATTGTTTGGTCAATCGATCCTCTAACGAATGAAAGGTAATCACAGAAATACGACCATCGAGGGCCAACAAATCCATAGCTTGCTGAATCGATTCATCTGCAGCTCCCAGTTCATCATTGACTTCGATACGAATGGCTTGGAAAATCTGTTTAGCAGGATGGCCCTTTTTCTTGAGCTCCTTAGCTGGTTTAGCAGATTTAATAATCTCTGCTAATTCAGTCGTTGTTTCAATCGGTTTAATTGCTCGTGCTTGCTCAATTTTCCGCGCAATTTGCTTGGAAAATTTGTCCTCTCCATATTTGAAAAAAATACGGACTAGATCATGGTAATCGTAGCTATTTACAACCTCATAGGCTGTCAAGGAAGCTTCTTGATTCATCCGCATGTCCAGTGGCGCATCTTTCTTGTAAGAAAATCCGCGTTCCCGTTCATCTAACTGAGGACTAGAGACACCTAGGTCATAACAGATTCCATCAATTTCAGTCACACCCAATTCGTTTAGACGTTCCTTCAAATGACGAAAGTTATCCTTAATGAAGGTCACCATGCCTTTCTCGATGAATGGAGCTAAACGAATCTTAGCATTCTCAATTGCATGCTGATCTTGGTCAAAGGCATAAAGATGGCCCGATTCATTTAATTTTGTTAACAAATATTCGCTGTGGCCTGCCCCACCCAATGTGGCGTCTACATAGATCCCATCTGGCTTAACATCCAGCATATCGATCGTTTCATGAAGCAAAACCGTTACATGATGAAATTCTTTACTCATATCTTTACTATTTTACCACAAATGGGACCAAGATGCACTCCTGAAAGAAAATTCACTAACTAACCCTATCGGACCTTTTCAGATCCTACAAAATACTTAGAAAGGCTTGATTTCATTTGTTTCCTCTAGAATTTATGATACAATATTCTTATGAAAATAAGAAAACAGATTCTCATCCCACTTTTATTGGTCGATGCTATCGCTCTCTACTTTTTTCTAACCACTATTGAGGCTTGGATTTTTTGGCTTGCTGCCCTGATCCTAGTCGGTTCACTTTGGTGGTTCAAAAAAGCCATTCAAGGACAAAAAACAGAGATGGAAGAAAAATAATTTCTTCCATCTCTGTTTTTCTTTTAATCACTCCAAGAAATTTCTTAAAAAAAGCAAACTAGCTCTGAAATAATAAAGAGGCTGGGACAAAAGTCCTAGCC
>NZ_KV813657.1:0-48381 GCF_001813675.1 Streptococcus sp. HMSC078D09 | reverse complement strand
ACGAATTACCGATTTCTGTCCCACTCTCTTGCGGTTTATTGATTATGTTTCCAATTGCTGTAAATCCCAAAAAGAATGATCCAGATGGTTGCTCCAATCGCTCCAATGTATGTTGATTCTTGCAAGAAGAGACAAACGAATACAAAGAGGAAGAAAACAATGGTCAATGGATTCAACACTTTATAGGCTGGCATGACAAAACCATCTGGCATAAATTCTTTCGATTTACGGTACTTAAGATGGGCAAGCATAGTCAAAATGTAAATAGCAATGTAGACACCAGAAGAAGATGCCGTAATCAAGGCAAAGGCATCTGAGACACCTGGCAAGACATTGATAAAGGCTGAAACAGCAACCACAATCGCAGAAAAAATAATCGCCCGACTTGGAATTCCCATACGAGATAAGCTATTCAGTTTCAAACGATTCATCACTTTACTGTTTGGTGTTTCTTTTGCAATCTGGTACAAGTGACGCCCTGTTGAATAGAGAGTAGAATTCAAGGAAGATGCCGCAGCTGTCAGTACAACAAAATTAATCAATCCTGCTGCCCACTTGATTCCTACCATCTGAAAGACTGTTACAAACGGTGACTTATTGACAGGAAGCTGTTGCCAAGGGAAAATAGCCATAATCGCCAACAAAGCTCCTACATAAAAGATCACAATCCGGATTGGAATTTCTTTAATAGCTTTTGGCAATACTTGTCGGGGATTAGCTGTTTCAGAAGTAGTAATTCCGACAAACTCGATCGCTTGATAAGCAAAGAAGACCATTTGGAAGGCCATGACGAACTTGACCCAACCATTTGGAAACATTTGAAAACCATTGGTAATGTTACTTAAGCTAGCGTGTCCAGCTGGTGTTTCAAAATTCGTCGTCACCATAAAGATTCCTGTTGCGATCAAGGCTAAAATAGTGACAATCTTGATCATTCCAAACCAGAATTCAACCTCTCCAAAAACCTTCACAGCGATCAAGTTTACACAACTTAAGAGCGCTAAAAAGATAATTTGAATCTGCCAGGCTGGCCAATTTGGAAACCAAAGCTGGACATAGTTGGAAACAGCGGTGATCTCTGCCATTCCCAAAAATACCAAGGAGACCCAATAGGACCATCCTGAAAAATAACCCCAACCTTTTCCTAGATACTTGGTGATAAAGTTGATAAAGGTGTGTTGATCAGGATCCATATAGAGCATTTCTCCGATCGCCCGCATCATCAAGTACATGAAGGTGCCAGTCAGCATATAGACTAAAATAATAGAGGGACCTGTCAAAGAAAGGGAACGACCAGCTCCAAGAAAGAGCCCTGTCCCGATGGTTCCTGCAATAGCGATCAGCTGAACATGCCGATTTTGCAGACCACGAACCATCCCATTTTCGGTTTCTTCACCAGGATGATGTTTTTTTGACATATGATTACTCCAATTCTTTTTCTGTACATTTTCAGAAAAGTATACTTCAAATTTTCACACAATCTACTATACCATGTTTTTAAAAATTGGTCAATCTAGTCCAGAATATTCTGAATTTTATAGATTAAAAAGAGTTCTGGAGTCTCTTCCAGCACTCTTTTGCTTATGAATTAGGGTCATCGAGGCTACGGCCATGCAAACCTTTTTCACGTTGCACTTGGCGTAGTTTCTCAGGTGTTACATCGTTACCTTCTTCATCCACAATTTTGATACCTTCAATGTGGTGACGAACCGAACGACGATAACCTTCAATGTATTCTTCACGAAGTTTTGCTTGCTCCACTGTTTCTTCTGGAGTCAAACCTTCTGTTTTTTTCTTTTTAGCAAGCTCATTGATTCGAGCGATTTTTTCAGGTGTCATAATAAAACCTACTTTCTACCCGTCATCAGGTACTTATTTTGTGTTCAATTGGTTGAAGGCTGCAACAGCATTAGCTTTCGCTACAAGGCCTGCAAGAAGGGCCAAACGGTTGTTTTTAACAGCCTCATCTTCTGCCATTACCATAGTATTGTCAAAGAAAGCATCAATGACTGGGCTAAGAGCAAAGAGTTGAGCCAATTTGTCACTTGCTGAACCAGTCAATTCAAGCTCTTCAATCGCTTTAGAAAGGGCTTTTTCTTGATCATTTTCAAAGAGACTAGCGTCGACTTCTACTGAAGCATCTGCTTTTTCTGCCAAGTTGAAAGCACGAGAGAGGGACTCAACAGCCGCCTTGTAACCATCCGTCTTCGCAGCTTCTGAAAGAGCTTCAGCTGCTTCCAGCATATCAGCCACGACAAAGTTTGAACCAGCAAGAACAGCGTCTTTGATATCTTTTGGTGTGCGTCCCATCATCTTGTCCACACGCGCCTTGATGAAGTTGAGCACTTCTGCTTGATTGTCATAAGAAAGACTATCAAACGACAGACCGTAAAGGCTGTCAATCAACTCATCCATAGGGATATGCCAACCAAAGGCATCCAAGATACGAACAATCCCTTGTGTTGCACGACGAAGTGCATAAGGGTCATTGGAACCTGATGGAATCAAGCCAACTGAGAAGAAGGAAAGAAGGGTATCCAATTTATCTGCAAGGGCAAGAATGGCACCAACCTTAGTCTCTGGAAGGGCTCCGTCTGCTGAATCAGGAAGGTAGTGCTCACGGATAGCTGTCGCAACCGCAGCATCTTCACCAGCAAGGAGGGCGTATTTTTCACCCATGATTCCTTGCAATTCATCGAACTCTCCGACCATACCCGTCAAGAGGTCAAATTTGTAGATTTCAGCTGCACGAGCGACGGCTGCCGTTTCTTCAGCAGTCAAACCAGCTTGCTCAGCTAGTGACGCTGCAATGACACCCGCACGCGCCATGTGTTCTGAAAGAGAACCAATTTTTTCATGGAAGGTCACGTTGGCCAATTTAGCAACGAGGTCTTCAATCTTAAGTTTTTGGTCTTCACGCCAGAAGAATTCACCATCTTCGAGACGCGCCACCAATACTTTTTCATTTCCTCGGATAACATTTTCCAAGTGCTCAGCGTTCCCATTACGAACTGAGATGAAGTTTGGTTTCAGCTGACCATCAAGGTCACGTACAACAAAGTAACGTTGGTGCGTTTCCATTGAGGTCACCAAAACTTCTTCTGGAACATCCAAATATTTAGTGTCAAAACTTCCCATAAAGGCAGTTGGGTATTCGACCAAGTTCAAGACTTCATTCAAAAGTCCTTCTTCGATTTGGACTTGAACACCTTGTTCTGCTTCGATGGCTTTGATTTGCTCACGAATCATGTTTTCACGTTCTTTGCTATCCGCAATCACGTAAACGGTACGAAGGTCTTCTTCATAAGAATCCGCATTGGTAATTTCCACTTCATGTCCAAGGAAACGGTGGCCACGACTCACACGACCTGAATGGATATCCAAGAAATCAAGGTCGAGCGCTTCGTCGCCCAAAAGAACGATCAAGGTGTGAACTGGGCGAATGTATTCAAATGTGTTGTTAGCCCAGTGCATGCTGACAGGGAAGGTCAATGAAGCAAGCACTTCTGGAACGCCAGCCAAGACTTCTTTGGCAGGTTTACCAGCTTCGTGTTTCGTGACATAAACGTACTCTTCACCTTTGACTTCACGGAATTCGATATCATCAACCGTCAAGCCTTTCCCACGAACGAATCCTTGAGCCGCTTTTGAGAAGTTTCCATCTGCATCCAAGGCGATTTTCTTAGAAGGTCCTTTAAAATCTTCAGTCAAATCCGATTGTTGATCTGCTAAACCAATCACACGGACAGCCAAACGGCGTGGTGTTGAGAAGGTTTGAATGTCTTCGTATGAAAGTCGGTTGTCATCCAAGAAGGCTGCCATTTTTTCACCGAGTTGTTTTTCACTTGGTGTGACAACGTAGGCTGGTAACTCTTCAAGTCCAAGTTCTACTAATAAGTTTTTTGTCATGTTTTTTCCTTTACAAAATTCTTCTTTTTGATAGGCACCTTAGGTACCGGGGACGTCGCTAACTAACTTTGTGAGGCTGTAGGGAAATCTTCTGTCTTCTTGACATCGATTTCCAACGGTCTCATCAAAGTGGATTTAGCCAACTGATTTTTGAACCTCACGTTTCAAAAATCCCCATATAGCAGTACGGCGGTGCCTATCCCTTTAGCAAGTCTCCGACTTGCCTCTGGGTTCCATATGGGCTCACTTTGTTTGCCCATTTTCCATTCTTGTAACTCTTTTTATTCTTCCTCTTCTGCTAGGAGTTTTGCGCGTGTGGCTTCGTCGAGAAGTGGGTAACCAAGTTTTTTACGTTCTGCGACGAAGGTTTTGGCTACGACACGAGCCAAGTTACGGATGCGGGCAATATAGCCGGCACGTTCTGTAACGGATACAGCTCCACGTGCATCAAGCAAGTTGAAGGTGTGTGAACATTTCAAAACGTAGTCATAGGCTGGGTGAACAAGGCCCAATTCCAAAGCACGTCCTGCTTCTTTTTCAAATTTTTCGAAGTTTTCAAGAAGCATATCTTGGTCAGAAACTTCAAAGCTGTATTTTGAGTGTTCATATTCTGGTTGAAGGAAGATTTCTCCGTATTTAACGCCTGGAGCCCACTCAATATCGTAAACAGAATCGACTTCTTGGATGTAAGAAGCCAAACGTTCCAATCCGTAAGTGACCTCAGAAGTTACCGGACCAGTTGCCAATCCACCAACTTGTTGGAAGTAGGTGAACTGAGTGATTTCCATACCGTCAAGCCAAACTTCCCAACCTAGACCAGCTGAACCAGTCGATGGGTTTTCCCAGTTATCTTCAACGAAACGGATATCGTGCTCCAAAGGATTGATCCCCAATTTTTCCAATGACTCAAGGTAGAGTTCTTGGATGTTTGATGGTGATGGTTTCATGACCACTTGGAATTGGTGGTGTTGGTAAAGACGGTTTGGGTTTTCCCCGTAACGACCGTCCGCTGGACGACGAGATGGCTCTACATAAGCCGCATTCCATGGCTCAGGACCAATGGCACGGAGGAAAGTATATGGACTCATTGTTCCCGCACCTTTTTCATTATCATAAGCCTGCATGAGCATACAACCCTGGTCATTCCAGTATTGTTGCAAAGTCAAAATAATTTCTTGAAATGTTAATTTCTTAGACATTAAATACTCCTTGATTTAAATGATTTCTTGCGACACGAGTCTGCCTCGTCGATCATACGAGGCAAGACGAGTTAGTACTGCGTTTAGCTCAGGCACCCTAGTGCTGAGCGTGGGGCAGTCCGACTGTATGGAGGTCTCTGCCACTAACGCAGTGAAAGGTTAGTTTTTTAGACATTGCATACTCCTTTTTCATAAAGTTTCTTGTGACTCAGGATACAAAAAGAACCGTGTCTTCGCTCCTAAGTCTGTGACCTAGGGGCGTCAGAAACGCGGTTCCACCCTAATTTATTACTTCATTTTATCTTACTTTACTCAGCTTTTTACTGAGAGAAAGCGCCACTTGCTTACTTTGCTCTACTTGGCTCTCACTATCCCAAGCTCGCTAGAAAAACGCCGTAAGCCCTTCTTTCTTGACTAGTATTATAGCAGATTTTTAGTGACTTGTAAATTAAAATCCGCATGAAACAATCGTTTCATACGGATTTTAGGCTAACAAACAATAATGTTTTTCTTATGGACGTCTTGCAGCTTTTGGTTTTTTACCATGGAGTTTTTTCTTGGCATTTTTCAAGGCTGTCAAAGCATCTTTCACATCTTGTTGGCTTGCTCCTGGATTTGAAAGGATGGTTTGTGCATCCTTGAAGGCTGCTAGGTAAGCTTCTTTTTCTTCATTTCCAGCATAGATGAATTTCGCATTCTTTTCTTGGAACTTCAATTCTTCCTTGATGTATTTTTCAAGGCTTGAAAAATCAGTTGCTTTCCCGTTTAATTTTCCTTCCGCACGGCTAAGCTCAGCAAGTGCTTGATTGATTTGTTCTTGTTTCACAGTTGGATCAACTGCAAGCAAGGCAACTGTTTGGAAAGCACGATCGTAGTCGCGACGTACTTTTTCTTTGGCATTGGCATAACGACCAGTTTTAGTCGTAGCATCGTAAGCCTGCATGGCTTCTTTCAAGGCCGCAACGTTTGAATCTTTCCCATCCAAAGCTTGGCTGGCAGCTTCAAGACTAGCTAGAGCTTGGTTGACTTGCTCTTGACTAACCTTGTTGGTCAAGGCTGCTTGGGCAGCTTGCAAGGCTTGATCATAGGCTTCCTTCTTATCCGCACTGGCATTGAAGTATTGCGCTGTCTTTGTAACATCTGCTTGCTTGTTCAAAGCAGCTAAGAGATCCACTTTTGAGATCACTCCAATACGATAATTGTTGTTGCGCCCTGCGACAACTGAGATCACTGGCGCTTCCTCAGCTAGTTCATAGCCTGTAGGAAGAGTTGCAATCAAGGTATATTGACCAGTTGCTACAGATTTACCAAAGCCATTTTTACCATATTTTTCAGCAGGCAAGACAAAGTTTTCACCATCTGCCCCTTTTAATACGATCGTAGCTGCTTTTGAAACCGGTTGATCAAAGCTGATGCTAACTGGTGCATATTCTAAAGTATTGGCAAGAAAAGCAATCGTTTGGAAACTATTATCCTCTGTCAAATCAAATTCTTGTGTCAAGCTGCTGACAAATTTCACTTCTGTACGATCATACGTAAAGATTTCTGCAGTATAATGACCAAAGTTCAAGAAGTTAATATCTTTTGTCTTATCAACTGACACGTATTGGCCGTTGCTATCTTTGATTCGGTAAACATACATAGTATCCAAATCTTTGTTGGTTTTAGCGTCACGAACTGCAATTTGAACCCGACCACTATTTTGATCCCGAACTAAATCAGCTAGTGAAACATAATCTACGTTCCCCGCAAAGTCTTCTACATAGTAGTAGATATTCTTCTTATCGATGTTTTCAGGAAGATCGAAGCTACCATCTGCATTGGCCTTGATCACATGATAATTTTCAAGCACACGTGTACCATTCTTATCTTCACTGGTTTGGACCATTGTCCCCTGATCATCGAATGGAGTCACGTAGACGAGTTTTTCAGTTAAGATACCACCATCGCCAACATCTTTGGCTTTACGTGCTACAAACTGTTGAGCCCCATCTTTGAAACGGATATATCCAGATGTGATCACTGGTTTTTGAGTATCGACTTGAACCTTGAAGGTCGTTGACTGCTCCTCAGCTCCAGGAACCATTGGTGTGTAACGAATGACATAATCATATACACCATCTGCTACTGCTTTCCCATTTGCATCGGTACCATTCCAAGCAGTATTATCTAACGTGTAGCTACGTGGGTTCTTTTGATCACCGTTGAAGAAGTTCTTACGATGGTCAGATGGAGTTCCTTCCCACAGTGGATTTTTATGTTCCGTATCACTTGCTGCGTAGACGGTTGCACGAAGATTTTCAATATTCCGAAGAGCAACTGTCTTGTATTCGACCAGGTCTTTATTTCCATCTTCATTTGGTGAAATGGCAATGCGAACATTTCCATTCTCATCTAGTTGAAGAGAGTGAGTTCCTTCTGCATTTTCTTCAATACCAAGGACTGTAATGCGACGTCCATCTCGTTTTCCTTGTGTGAGGAGAAGGTCATTTTGAAGGGTGACGAGGGCAGAAACATTGGCACTAGAGGAGATATTCAAATCTTTTGGAACATGATAGTAGAAGCCATCTTTTCCTTCGCGAACCAAATCATAGATTGGTTTTTCAACTGCTGGAAGGTTTTGGAATTCTCCCTTGAATCCCATAAATGGCAAGCTAACCACATCCCCATCATCTGCTGGATCTACAAAACGAACAAATCCTTCAAGGAAATAGCCATTTGGCATTTCTTTGCTCAATTCTTCTGTGAATTTACTTGTATCAACTTTAACCGTTACCGTTTCAGAGCTGTGCGCTTTCACAGTTACTTCAGGCCAAGTAGTTTCTGTTAATTTACGTGGACGTAGGGTAAATTTTCCATCTTTTACTTCATCTGTATCAGTATTCACCAACATTTTCAAGGTACGATCGGTATCTGAAATATTGTGAACCGTCACATCAAAGGTAAAGCTATCTCCAACATTTCCAAGAGTGACACTTGGATAGTTGTTTTCACCAGTTACATACAAGTCTGTTGAAACCGCTGCTGCTGTATCGACAACCCCTGCACCTTGTTGACGTGGAGAAGTATAGACACCGGTTTCTTTGTCAACATGTGGTTTAGCTGTAGACATAATCAAGGCTTTGACAGTTGCAGAAACTTGTTCAGGAGTCAATTCTGGATGGTTCTTCACAAGGTATTCTTTAACCAAGGCTGCAACACCTGCTACGTGAGGTGAGGCCATACTAGTACCACTCATATCCCCGTAGGTATTGTCATTCAAAGAAGAGAAGATATTCCCACCAGGTGCTGTGACATCTGGTTTCAACTGACCATCTGTTGTCACACCCCAGCTTGAGAAATCAGACAATTGGTCTGCTTCTGGAGATGGACGGTTAGCCATGGTATTGTTAAAGACAACTTTGTAAGATCCAGCTTTAAGAGCTTCCCCATAGCGTTTTGAAATGAAGACAGATGGAATTTTCTTAGCATCTCCATCAATTGCCATTCCAAGATTAGATCCTTCTACATTATTGTAAACCATGGCCCCTACTGCACCATGATGGAGGGCATTGGCAATCTTTTCTGAGAATGGAATTTCCCCGCGTTGGATAAGCGCCAATTTACCGGTAAGATCTAGATCTTTGAAATCATCTTCTTTCCCAAGACCAACTGATACATACTCATATTCTTTACCTTTTTCAAAGTCTGTATCTGTTGCAGATTTACTGTAGTCAAACTTCCCGTTATCTACTTCTGCATTACCTTCCAAACCTTTGACTTCGAAAACCTCTGTGGTAATGATTTTATTATTGATTGAAGCAACAGAAATGGAGTCCTCTACCGTTGATGGGTTTCCGACCAAGCCGTAATCTGGATTTTCTGCAGCTGGTCTTGAATAGCCATTCCCAAAAGTATTGCTATTTCCTGCAGAGATTAGGACAGATACACCTTTAGCACGCGCCCGTTTGATGGCGTCAATGATATCTGAACCTGCATTGACCGTAGAACCAGTAGAAGATCCAAGACTCATATTGATGGTATCTGCACCAAGAGCTACAGCATCATCAATTGCTTTTACATAAAGAGCAGAACCCGTTGTTTTTTGACGATCTGAAAAGACACGCATAAACATAACTTGCGCTTCTGGTGCTACACCATAAATCTTTTCTCCGTTTCCTGCTTCTTTATCAGGATTCCCTGTTGCAATCCCTGTAACGTGCATCCCATGAGAATCTCTTTCGGCCTCTTTGATATTGTCGGTCCCATCAAAGTAGTCATAAGCGTAGACAACCTTGTCGTTGTACCATTTACCATAATCGATTCCTGCCGCTTTCTTAGCAGCTTCGATTTCTTCTTGGTTTTTAAACTTAGCTTTTGAAGGATCGGTAATCCGAAGAACCTCGTGGTTCACATCCAAGCCAGAGTCGATGACGGCGACAACCATCCCTTCCCCTTTATAGCCTTGCTTCCAGGTTTGGGGAACAGTAATAATTTCGTCACTTTCGATGCTTTGAGGTTTTTCAGCTGCCTCATGGCGATTCGTTGTTTCAGAACTTGTCGCAGTAGCCACTTCTGCTGCTTTTTCTACAGGTTTTTCCGCTACTTCCGGTTTTGTTTCTGGAACAGTAGCTGCCTCTTTCGGAGCTTCTGTTTTTTCAACAAGAGCTGCTTCTGTTGCATTCGTTGTCTTTTCAGCAACTGTTGCTTCTTTTGCAACTTCTACTTTCTCACTAGCAACTGCTGTACTTGCTTCTGTTGCTTGTGAATGCTCTTCTTCAGCAGGTGCCTGTTGAGTAGTGGCTACAAGCTGTGTTCCAGCACTCGTTTGGCTGGCCGCTTGTTCTTCTGCACTCGCTTGTGCAGATCCAAATACCAAAACAGCCCCTAATAAAACTGAGGCTACACCAAATTTGTATTTTCTTAATGAAAAACGTTCTTGTCTATTCATAGAAACTCCCCTTTTATTTTAATAGTAACTATTATAACGCAAAATTATCTGAAAATTCATTCAAAAAACAAAATGTAACACAAATGTAACATTTACGAATATTACTAACTATTAATTTATTTTCGTTCGGAAAAATGTAAATTAGTATGGGAAAGTATTATAGAACATCTGTTTTTATTGGATTTTTAAAATTATTTAATCATTGAAAGGATCTTAAAAACCGAGAACGAAACTGTCCTCGGTTTTCATTAATAAATAGAAATTCTCTCTTAAAAATCTTTGTTGTCCGGATCTGGTGCACCTGCTTCAACCGGAAGATGGCGAAGGAGTTCCATATCATCTGCCGTCAATTCAAAATCAAAGCAATTTAAATTACTCGCAATCCGCTCAGGCGTAACCGATTTGGGCAATGGAAGGAAACCTTCTTGTAAACTCCAAGCCAGGGCTAGTTGGGCGACGGTCTTTCCATATTTAGTAGCCATTTCTTTTACTTGTTCATTTTGGAACAATTCTCCTTGGCCAAAAGGTCCCCAAGCCTCTAGTAAAATGCCATGCTTGCGACTCGCTGCGATGGCTTCGCTTTGGTAAACCCCAGGTGCTAGACGAATTTGGTTCACAGCCGGAATGACCCGAGCTGTTTCAAGGAGGGCTTCCAAATGATGAGGCAGAAAATTGCTAATACCAATAGCTCGAACCTTGCCAGCAGCTAGCATATCTTCCATTGCCCGCCAAACCTCAGCATTGCGTTGTTTCCAAGCATCATTTTCTCGAAGAGGTTTTGGATTTGGCCAATGAATCAAATAAAGATCTACATAGTCCAAGCCTAGTTTTTCAAGAGACTCTTCCAAAGCAGCTTGAGCGTCTTCATAAGTGTGGTGAGTATTCCAAAGTTTGGTGGTAATAAACAGGTCTTCACGCGCAAGACCACTGTCTTTAATGGCCCGACCCACACTCTCTTCATTTTGATAAATCGCAGCTGTATCGATATGGCGATAACCTGCTTTTAAAGCAGCTAAGACAGCTTGATAGGCTTCTTCTCCATCCGCTGCTTTCCAGGTTCCAAATCCCAATACAGGAATCTCCACCCCATTATTCAAACGATAATTGTTCATTTTTTCTTTCCTTTCTTCGATTTCGGTTTCTTAGGCCCTCGAAGCTTGAGCTCTGGCTTAAAAATATTCTTCTTGGTTGGCTCCATCTTCTTGCTATAAAAACTATAGAGTAAAAATGCCCCACCAACGATCACAATAAAGATATTTTTTCTTACAATCCCATAGAGCAAGAAAAAAATTCCCATCAATAAAAAACGTATATCAATTGCCTTCATAAGCTACCTCACATTTCAATTCCCATTATAGCATGAAAAGACAGCATTCACAAAATTGCACTACCATCGGTAAACAAAAACCTCTCTAGGTATGACCTAGAGAGGAAGTATTCTATCTTCGTTTCTTGAATCTAGTTAGTTGCCTGGTAACGTTTGACCCCATCGAGATAGGTCGCAACCAGATCCAAATTTTGATCAAGCACGATGAAGTCCGCATCATACCCTTCTCGAATTTGACCACAAACATCATCAATATGGACTGATTTTGCCGGATTGAGGCTGGCCATCATCACTGCTTCGTGAGGGTTAGCAATTCCCCACTCTACAACATTTTTTAATCCATCTTTCAATTTCAAGATTGAGCCAGCTAGATTACCAGTTGATTTCAAGCGAGCCGTCCCTTCAGCGACCACAACCGGGAATTCCCCAAGCATGTAGTCCCCGTCTTCTAAGCCCCCAGCTGTCATACAGTCCGTAATCAAGGCAACATTTTCTTTTCCTTTTTGTTTCATCAGGATATCACACGCTAGCGGATCCACGTGATGGCCATCACAGATCAACTCTGCTGTAGTATGAGGCAACTCATACATGGCACCAACCATACCGAGTTCACGGTGCGTCAAACCACGCATACCATTGTAGGCATGTACCCAGACACTCGCACCTGCATCAACCGCTTTTTTAGCTTCTTCAAAAGTAGCATTGGAGTGTCCCAGAGCGACAGTCACCCCTTCTCCTGTAATGGTCCGAACAAATTCTTCTACCCCTTCACGCTCAGGAGCAAGAGCAATCTTATTCAACAGACCATTGGCAGCTTTTTGCCAAGCCCGGAATTCTTCCATACTTGGATCCTTCATATAAGATGGGTTTTGAGCTCCCTTGTATTTTTCTGTAAAATAAGGGCCTTCAAAATAAATCCCGCGAATCTTAGCTCCTGTTGCTTCTTTGTATCGTGCACCGATATTTTCCGTTACTGCCAAAAGTTGTTCATAAGAGGAAGTCAAGGTCGTAGGCAAAAAGCTCGTAACCCCTGTACTCAAGAGACCTTCACTCATGGTATGGAGAGTGCCTTCGATATTATTATCCATCACATCTACCCCACCAAAACCGTGAATATGGGTATCTACGAGGCCAGGCGCAATACTGTAACCTGAATAATCCAACACATCCGCACCTTCTGGTAAGCTTTCCACATGTTTTCCAAACTTGCCATCAACAAGCTCCAAATAGCCTCCGCGGCGAACCCCATGTGGATAATAAAATTGATCTGCTTTAATATATGTAGACATAAAATCGTCCTTTCCATTGTAGGAACTGTGTTCCATTTATATTCATACATATTATAACGCTTTCACTTTCATTTGTAAATGGTCTAGACCTATTTTTGAATAGAATCCAACAAAAAAACAGAGTAAGCTTCCTACTTACTCTGTTTGACGTTCCTTAAATTTGCTCGATTTGTACTTTTTCAGCGAGATTCATGGCATGGTCTGCAACACGTGTATAGTGAGAAATGATATCAATAAAGTTCACTCCAGCTTGAGGTGTACATTCACCATGGTTCAAACGACGAATATGGGTTTTCCGAAGTCTTTTCTCCAACTTTTCAATTGCCTCGTGACGTACTACCAGTTGGTTTGCAAGACTCACATCATTGTTCTCAACAGCTTTCAAAGCATCCTCTACAAATTGATGGGTTTGGTTGTAAATATCTTCCAATTCAGCCAAGGCCGCTTCTGAAAAGACCACTTTCTTACGAATTAAATAATCGGTCAGATTGATCAAGGCTTCCGCGTGATCTCCAATCCGCTCCAAATCTCGTGAGGAATCTAGGATGTTGGTGAGAACTTCACTTTCTCTCGGACTCAAGGCTTCACTTGACAAACGAATCAGGTAGCGAGTCAAATCATCATCAATGGTATTGATGGCTTCTTCTGTCTTATGACCCTTTTCAGCTGTTTTCTCATTTTGATGAACAATATAATCATAAGAAAGATTAAAAGCTTTGTCTGCATATCCACCTAAATGAAGCAACTCTTTTTTCGCATTTCCAAGAGCAATCGAAGGCGCTTGGGTGATCAAGTTTTCATCCAAGTAGAGCGGTTCATATTTGACAACCTCATCCTCACCAGGAATCAGCTTGGTCACAAAGTATGCCAAAGCTCCAATGAATGGGAACTGGATGATGGTATTGGTTATATTAAAGGTTCCGTGAGCAAAGGCTATGGTCATTTCTGGGGATAAATGAAGAGTCGTTTCAAACCATTGAATCAAAGAGGTAAACGGAACAAGGAAGACAAGACAGATAATGGTTCCGATAACATTAAAGGCTACATGGGCACCTGCCACACGTTTGGCCGCAATATTAGCTCCCAAGGAAGCAATGATAGCTGTAATGGTCGTTCCGATATTATCACCAAAGAGAACTGGGAGGGCTCCTTTCAGGTCAATCAAATGACTAGCATAGAGATTTTGCAAGATACCAATGGTTGCAGAAGAGGCCTGAATCAAAAGTGTTAAGCCTGATCCAACAAAGACACCCAAGATAGGACTTTTACTTAACTGCACCATATAGTCACGAAAGACTTGCAAATCTTTAAGAGGTTCCATAGCCCCACTCATCAAGTTGAGGGCAAAGAAGATACCACCGACACCAAAAACGATTCGTCCAACATTATTAACCAAACGATTTTTGGTAAAGAAGAGACAAACCGCTCCGATAAAGAGCATGGGAAGAGCGTAGTCTCCTAATTTAAAACCAATGATAAAGGAGGTAATAGTCGTTCCAATATTGGCCCCCATAACAATACCAATAGCTTGACGGAGGGTTAGAAGTCCTGCACTCACCAGACCGACCGTAATCACTGTAACCCCTGAACTCGACTGAATCAAGGCAGTCATCCCAATCCCTACTAAGACTCCAAGAAAGGGATTGCTGGTATATTTATCAATATAGTAGCGAAGACGGTCCCCTGCAGCTTGTTGCAGTCCTTCTCCCATGGTTTTAATACTATAGAGAAAGAGACCTAACCCTCCCAAAAAGTTAAACAAAATTTCCTGCCAGTTAATGGACATGATCATTCCTCCAAATATGAGATCAGAAATAAAACTCCTCTCCTATTGTAAAGGATAATTTCCAATCACACAAGAGATTTCTGTAAATTTCTATTATTTTTTGAAACCGTTTTTTTCTTTTTGTTTTATTTTCCTCATTTTAAGAGCCAAAAAAGAGGTTGGAAATTTCCAACCCGAGACTGTAGACAAACTATTCTTTTTTATAAATCTAATAAATTCTATAAAAAGAAATGTTACTCGTTAGAGTGATTCAATCATCAACTGAAACTTTTCGTCGTGAGAAAAGTACCTGAAACTTAATAGTTTCAGGTACTCGGAATTATTGAGACCTTAGGCTCAATAATTAGTCATGGAACTTCAAAGAAGTTCGCTGACGTCCGTACTCACCTAAGGAAAGTTTCTAAGAAGACTTTGTCTTTCAATCTGGGCGTGGAAAATTTCCAACCTCTCTAGTCTTTGTTCAAATTGCGCAACATCTCATCGATCTTATTCCCGTATTCGATGGATTCGTCTTTCACAAAAGTAAGATCTGGAATCTTGTACAATTTCAGATTCCGACCTAATTCACGCTTGATGGTTCCTGTTGCTTTTTCAAGGCCTGTCTGAGCCTTTTGATTGTCTGAAGCCAAATCACTCATAATTGAATAATACACTTTGGCCATAGACAAATCACCTAGCATTTGAACATCCGTAATGGTAACGCCTTGAACACGCGGGTCACGGACTTTCTTTTGTAAAATCTCGTTGACTTCACGCTTGATTTCCATCCCTACTCGGTCTGTCCGAAAATGACTTGCCATAGGAACTCCTTTCTGCTCTGTGTTTAAAAACTAGGAAATCAGAGGGAAGCCTCTTTTTTCCTAGTCAACCTCTTATTTTTTAATTTCTTCCATAATGTAGGCTTCGATAGTATCATCTGTCTTGATATCATTGTAACCTTCAATCATCAATCCACCTTCACGACCATTTGTGATCTCTTTGACATCATCTTTGAAGTGTTTCAAGCTTGCAAGAGCTCCGTCATAGATCACGACACCGTCACGAATGACACGGACTTTGGAATCACGTGTAACCTTACCACTGAGGACCATAAATCCACCGATGGTACCCACTTTAGAGACCTTAAAGGTTTCACGAATAACTGCTTCCCCGATGACTTTCTCTTCGAACTCAGGATCCAACATACCCTTCATGGCATCTTCCATTTCTTCAATCACTTTGTAGATAATTGAGTGAAGACGGATTTCCACCTCGTCAGCTTCAGCTTGTTGACGTGCTTGTGGAGTAGGACGGACGTTAAATCCGATGATGAAGGCATTTGAAGCTTCTGCAAGGGTCACGTCTGATTCGTTGATCGCACCAACTGCTGAGTGAACGATGGTCACTTTCACACCTTCTACTTCAATCTTTTGAAGGGAAGCAGAAAGAGCTTCAACCGAACCTTGTACATCGGCTTTAATGATGACATTAACAGATTTCACTTCCCCAGCCTTCAAGGTATCAAAGAGATTTTCAAGGCTGACACGGTTGGTTGCTTGACGTTGTTTCATCAGAGCACGTTTGGCACGTTCTTCACCAGCTGCACGCGCAGATTTTTCATCTTCGTAAACCGCGAAGTGGTCACCCGCCATTGGGGCTTCGTTCAAACCAGTGATAGAAACCGGAGTAGATGGTCCAGCCACCTTCACACGACGGCCAAGGTCATTGGTCATGGCACGGACACGTCCAAAGGTATTTCCGACAACGATTGGGTCTTGAACATTCAAGGTCCCTTGTTGAACAAGGAGGGTTGCCACCGCACCTTTTCCTTTATCCAAACGCGCTTCGATAACCGTACCGATGGCACGAACAGTTGGATCTGCCTTGAGTTCTTGAATTTCAGCCACAAGAAGGACCGTTTCCAAGAGTTCATCGATATTCTGGTTGAACTTAGCTGAGATTTCTACAAACTCAGAATCGCCACCCCAGGCAGTTGACATAACTCCATGCTCTGCTAATTCACCGATGACACGCTCTGGATTAGCTCCTGGTTTATCGATCTTGTTGATGGCCACAATGATTGGAACATTGGCAGCTTTTGAGTGGTTGATGGCTTCGATGGTCTGTGGCATCACCCCGTCATCTGCTGCTACAACCAAGATGGTAATATCGGTAACAGATGCACCACGCGCCCGCATAGAAGTAAAGGCCGCGTGTCCAGGTGTATCCAAGAAGGTAATCTTCTTGCCATTTTCCACGATTTGATAAGCCCCGATGTGCTGAGTGATTCCTCCCGCTTCACCTGTTGCTACACGTGAATTACGAAGGGTATCCAAAAGGGTAGTCTTCCCGTGGTCAACGTGTCCCATGATGGTGACAACTGGTGGACGCTCTACCAACTCATCTGGATTCAAATAACCATCTTCAACGAAGAAGCGTTCGATATCGGCATTGTCCACTTCAACCTTTTTCTTGGCTTCAATTCCATAATCCACCATCAAGAGTTCAATCGTATCTCCATCCAGCGATTGATTTTGAGTCGCCATGACTCCCATCATAAAGAGTTTCTTGACGATTTCAGCCGGTTCACGCTTGATGCGTTTTGCGATTTCGGCAACCGTCATTCCATCCGTATACTCAAATTCACTTGGTAATTCATGGAATTTACGCTCTGTTACTGGTTTTGGAGCATCATTACGGTTGTTCTTTCCTTTTTTATTTTTCTTATTGTTATTCCAGTTACTATTTCTCTGATTTCTCACTTGATTTTGACTATTTCGATTCCTTTGTTGTTTTCTTGGACCATCTTCTTCACGATCAAAATCATCGCGTTTCTTATCTGGTCGCGCTTGTTTCTTCCGACGTGTATCGACTTGAGCTGGAGCAGCAGCAACAGCTGGTTTTGTATGGTTCTCAACAGCTGGCTCCTGTACAGGTGCTTTCACTTCTGGTGCTTCTACCCGTTTCCGGCGCTGTTGACGTTCTTGTTCTGCTTTTGCAGCTTGTTGTTTGTAGCGATCTTCACTTCCACGTGCGTATTCAGCATTTTGTTCAGCTTTCAGTGCTGCTGCACGCGCTTTGAAATCAACTTTTGGTGCCACTTGGGGTTGTGCACTACGTCTTTGATCTGGTCGGTTATTACGACGCTCAGAACCTTGATTTCGCTGTTCATTTCGCTCTTGTGGTCGTTGATTTCGGTTGTCACCATGACGCTGATTATCTTTGCGATCACGTTTTGGACGATTGTCTTGTTGTTTCCTACGTTCAGCCTGTTCTTTTGCACGCGCTTCTCGTTCCGCTTTAAAGTTACGACTCTTTGGTTTAGCAGCTGGCGTTACTGATTTTGTCTCAGTTGCTCCTTCTTTTTTGACAGGCGCTGCTTCTTTTTTCTCTGCGACAGCCGTTGTCTTGGCAGCCACTTCTGCTACTTTCTTTTCGACTGTTTCTTTTTTCGCTGCAAAGCTCTTGATCAGCTTTTCAGCAACATCAGTATCGACACTAGATGCATGACTCTTGACGTCAAAACCTAATTCTTTCGCACGAGTGACGACTTCCTTACTTTCCTTGCCCAATTCTTTGGCAATTTCGTATAATCTTTTCTTAGACAATTGCTGTCCTCCTCTTCTATTCCATAAGAGACCTCATTTTCTTTGAAAATCCAGCATCTACAACAGCGACGACCTTCCGGGCACGTCCAATTGCAGTGCTTAATTCTAGTGTTGAAAACACGGTAGATACTTGAACCTCATAATAGTGACCCTTATCTGTCACCTTTTTTGTCAGGTTACTAGCTGCATCATTTGCCAGAAAAACTAATTTTGCTTTTTCTTCCTGGATTGCTTTGATCACGAGTTCTTCTCCAGAAATGAGTTTTCCTGCTCTTTGCGCCAAGCCTAACAAATTACTTATCTTTTGCTTATTCAAGGCCTAACTCTCTTCTCTTCACCTTATGATCTACATAAGCAATCAATTCATCATAGAAAGCTTCTTCCACTTCCATATTAAAGCTACGATTAAAAACTTTCTTTTTCTTAGCAAGTGCCGCTTCTTCATTGTCTAGCTTGATGTAGGCACCTCGACCATTGGCTTTGCCAGTTGGATCGATAAAGACTTGTCCTTCTTTATTTTTGACAATCCGGAGCAAATCGCGCTTATCAATAATTTCATTTGAAACGACAGATTTTCTTAAAGGGATTTTTCTTGTTTTTACCATTTTCCCTCCCTCTCTTAATCGACTTGCTCTTCGCCACTTTCTACTTGGTCTTCAAAAGTTTCTTGAGCTGCTTCCATTTCTTCAAACTCACTAGCAGATTTGATATCGATGCGGTAACCAGTCAAATGAGCCGCTAAACGAACGTTTTGACCACGACGACCGATGGCAAGAGATAACTTGTTATCAGGGACCACAACGAGAGCATGTTTGCTATCTTCATCATCAAAAATAACTTGGTCCACTTCTGCAGGAGCGATTGCATTGTAGATAAATTCAGCTGGATCTGGAACCCACTCGATGACATCGATATTTTCTTCTGTCGGAACCATACGGTCTAATTTTTGATCGTATCGAGCTGGGTGGAACTTGCTGGTAATCTTTTTAATGTTCGATCCACCACGACCAACGATCGTTCCAATCGCGTCTACGTTTGGATTATGGCTACGAACCGCAACTTTTGTACGATCTCCAGCTTCTCGCGCGACACTCATAATCTCAACAGTACCATCATAAACTTCAGGAATTTCTTGTTCCATCAAACGTTTGATCATTTCAGGATGGCTCCGACTAACAAAGACATTGACGCCACGAGGGTTATCTTCTACCTTGTAGACAAAAACTTCGATCCGGTCATGGGATTGGAAGACTTCTCCTGGAATTTGGTCTTGTTTAGACAATTGTGCTTCAATCGAACCAAGATTGACATAGATAAAACGATTGTCAAAGCGCTCCACCGTTCCACTCATGATTTCATTTTCATGTTCTTTATAAGTGTTATAGGTGATGGTGCGCGTTTGCTTCCGCATTTTTTCCATGATGGTTTGTTTGGCAGATTGAGCTGCTACACGACCAAATTCAGCTGGTGCTTCTTCAAATTTGATCTTGTCACCCAACTCATAAGCAGAGCTAATGGCTAAGGCATCCTTCAAGCTGATTTCTAAACGGCTATCAAAGACTTCATCCACCACTTCACGAACCGTATAAACACGGAAATCTCCAGTTTTTTCATTGAATTCAATCGCTGCACTTTCTGATTGTCCATAACGACGGCGATAGGCTGAACGCAATGATTCTGTGACGGCTTCGATGATATCTTCTTTTTTGATCCCTTTGTCTTCTTCCAAAATGCGGAAGGCTTCTAGCATTTCTTTACTCATGTTTTTCTTGCCTCTTCTATAAAGGCATCCTTTCTTTCATTCTGTTACAATTTTACAGCCAACCTTGCTTTGGACACAAGGTTATAAGGAATATCCACTGTTTTCTTTCGTGTTTTATCCATATATTCAATGGTCAAAACATCCTCTTCAAAACCTACCAGGTTCCCCTCAAAGACCTTTTGCTTTTCAACAGCCTTGTACAAGCTGATATTGACGTACTTACCAACAGCTCCCTCGAGTGCTTCCTTGGTTTTCAATGGTCTCTCCAGGCCAGGACTGGTGACTTCTAAAAAGTACTGTTCTGGAAATGGGTCTGGTTTGATTTGATCCAATAGCGGACTGATGATTTCTGTCAAATCCGCTGTATCATTCAGTGTGATTCCTTCTGGTTTGTCTACGAAAATGCTTAAGACGTAGTCACCACCCATTTTGCCATATTCAACATCAACCAATTCAAATGGTTCCTTTATAGCTGGCTGAATCACTTCTGTTACTAAGTCAACAATCGTTGCGATGGTTGCCACCTCCTCATAGATAAGAGGCGAAGATATTTCCCCGCCTCTCCTTTTCTATTCATTTAATGTATTATAGCACGATTTCCCAATGATTGCAAGGAATATGCTAAAACTGTGCTTCTACACGGTAAATGACCTGGCCTTTACTTGAGAACTTCTTCTCATATTCCGTCATGACATTGCCCTCAAAGTCACTAGCATGAAGGTCTAACCAGACTCCCTTCAAAGTCATTCCATATTGCGAAAAACTCACCAAACTGTATTCAAACAAACCTCGGTTGTCTGTTTTAAAGTGAATCTCCCCATGTTCTGGAAGAATTTGCTTGAAGGTGTCTAGGAAGGTCTTGTAAGTCAAGCGACGCTTCTCATGACGTTTCTTTGGCCATGGATCTGAAAAATTCAGATAGAGCTGATCAATTTCTCCATCTTCAAAATAGTTAGTCAAGCTATCTCCGTCTACCCAAAGCAATTTAATGTTAGGAACATCAGCTTCTAAGACCTTATCTAAAGCATAACTCAAGACCGATTTTTGAATATCAATTCCGATGTAGTTGATCTCTGGATTGGCCTTGGCCATCCCAGTAATAAAGGCCCCTTTTCCGCTACCTACTTCGATATGAATAGGATGGTCATTCCCGAAAATCTCATGCCACTTTCCCTTGGCATCTTCTGGATTTAGGACCACATATTGCGGGTTCGCTTCTAATAATTCAGTCGCTCCCTTGCGATTTCTAACTCTCATATTTCCTTTCCATATTTCAACCGGAAATTGCGCAGAGCATAGATCTCGCGATTGACATTTTCTAAATCATTATTTTCATAGTATTTAGCAATTTGGCACAAGAAAGAGTATTGACCAAACCAATAGAGTTTATCAAATACTTTTTGATTGTACTTGTAGCCATAATAGCCTAACCAATCGCGCCAATTAGAATCTGGGATATAGTGACTCAAGATATGCGCCACATCCAACATCCGGTCTGTCAAACGAACAGAGTCCCAATCGACTAGATAAATCAAGCCGCTCTCTGTCTCAATCCAGTTACTATGACGGACATCCCCATGAACGATCGTCGCATAATCCTCCCGAAAGGCAGGCACTGTCTTACGTAAATTCTTTACGACTGATTGGATATAGTGGTTCTGACGTAGGGCAATTGGCAACCGATTGCTCCAAGAATTGAGCAGTTCTAATGGAGATTCCACAGGATAGCCAAGTTTTTTCAATTGGGTCATCAAAGGTCTAGAACGGTGCAATCTCGTTAAAATATTGACGACTTGTTTTTTCGACATCCCATTAGGCGTGAGAATTTCCCCATTCAACCATTCTTGGGCACTCATCACATTTCCATCTGGCAAACGTCGACTCCATAACAATTGAGGAGCAATCTGTTCTTTTGCTAGACCCGCAAGGATTGGGGTCGTATTCATTTTTACAAAAACGCGCCCACCATCTGGGTAGGTCCCCATGTAGGCCTTCCCACTCTTCCCAGGAATTGGGGTGAGGCTTAGCTCTTTTTCATTCGAGTCCATCTTTTCCTCCGTAAAAAGTTTCCAATCTATTTTACTAATTTTAACGACTTTCGTCAACCAAGCGCGCCATCTTAAATGGAAGATAGAGTAGGATTAAAGCAACTGTATAAGCCAATAAGCCTAACAACAGGACTTTATCTGAAATAAAGACCAGGCCAATTCCCCCTTCTATCACCGTTATCATCCCCATGACCAGCTGAATCGTTTTGTTCGACCCTGCCTTTTTACTGCCCTTTTTCATTGGGAAAAGGAGGGTCAACGGTTGGTAATCAAAAGCACTGTAAAGCCCCAGTAATTGAAAAATAACCAAGTAATTGAGCAAGGCTACAAGGGCAATCACTACGAGGGGTTGGGGAATAAAGATGATAGCGAGAAGGGAAAGAGCCAAGAGTCGGAGAGTCATAGAGAAAAGATCTCCATTCCGTAGGAAGGAGCGCATATATAAGTGAAACCACGTATTGCCATGTGTTTTAGGAAGAAGCCCTAAGAAACCATCCAAGTAAGCTCTTCTTTTGACACTGTTGGAAATACCTTTTACCGTTGTAAACAAGGCAAAGAAACGAAGAATCAATTGTTTCCTTGCATTCTCACGAGCAATGGCCAAGTTCCAATTCAAATTTCCATCCTGGTAGAAGCGCGCTTCCTTCCAGCTAAAAACAGCCCCTTTAGCCACCCCTAAGACAAGGATATAAGCTACAATAGCAAGTTTATCCAGCCCCGTTGCCAGAAGAAGAGGCACAAATAATAGAAGGACAAAACTTTGAATCAAAAACCAAAACACAAAAGACTTCTTGGCCTGCCCTTTGATATAACGTTTCACTTCCTCTTCCTTTACCAAAAGGAATAAAGCATCGGGCTTCTCTAAGTAGGTCGCAATAGAGCCTATCGGAACCAAGAGGAGCAAACTAATCATGAGACTCCAGCGGATCAGGCTTGTATCTTTGGGGAGATCTTGTAAGAATTGGCTGTATTGAACCGCCAAAAATCCTATGAAAATCAGCATAAAGAGGACGAAATGATCATTGAGAACATAGCGGCTATATTTGACACATTGAGTTCGAAACGTTTGTTGCCGTTTTTTCATCAACTCTTTCATGCTGTTTCCTCTTCTGTCAAGGTCATGTAGATATCATTTAGACTTGCTTTCTCATCCCCAAAAGTTGAACGCAGCTCGTCCAAGGTCCCTTTTGCTCGGATCTGACCCTTATGGAGGATTACAAAACCATCACACATCTTTTCAGCCGAATCCAGTACGTGGGTACTCATCAAAATCGATTTTCCTTTTGCTTTCTCATCGGCCAATAACTGAATCAAATCTGCAATTGCAAGAGGATCCAATCCCAAAAAGGGTTCATCGACAATATAAAGACTTGGATCCACTGCATAGGCGCAAATAATCATGACCTTTTGCTTCATCCCTTTTGAAAACTGGGTCGGGAACCAATCTAATTTTTCAGCCAAACGAAATCGTTCCAACAAAGGCTGGACGCGCACCATGACCTGATCCATGTCTAAATCATAGGCCATAGCTACTGTCTCGATATGCTCTCTCAGGGTTAATTCTTCATATAGGCTAGGGGTTTCTGGAATATAGCCGATTTTTTTACGATAGTCAGTTGGAGCTTCTGGAAGACTCAAGCCGTCAATCCGTACTTCCCCAGCATAAGGATGCAGGAGACCAATAATTTCATTAATCGTGGTTGACTTCCCAGCTCCATTTAGTCCAATCAAACCAATCAGTTGGCCATCCGGAACTGAAAAACTCACCTCTTTCAGGACAGGGATGTTGACATAGCCCCCTGTCAACTTGTTGATTTCTAACATATTTTCTCCGATTTCTGGTATAATGTTCTTATATTATAACAAAATTTAGTCTAAATGAGGTGTATTTATGGTTGACGATTGTATTTTTTGTAAGATTATAGCTGGCGACATTCCTTCCTCCAAAGTCTATGAGGACGAGGAAGTCCTCGCATTTTTGGACATCTCTCAGGTTACACCAGGTCATACGTTAGTGGTTCCAAAAAAACATGCTCGCAACCTATTAGAGATGGACGAAACCGCCACAGCTCAACTATTTGCACGTGTCTCTAAAGTTGCTAAAAAAGTAGAAGCTGCTACCCAAGCTAAGGGAATGAATATCATCAGCAACATGGAAGAGGTTTCTGGACAAACCGTTTTTCACACACATGTCCACATTATCCCTCGCTATTCCGATCAAGATGAACTGGCCATTTCATTTACTGAACACGAGCCTAATTTTGAACAACTAGCAGTTCTCGCAGAAACCATCAAAAACAGTTAAAAAGGAGGCCATATGAAACTCAAAAATCTCTTTTGGTTTGCAACAGGAGCTAGCGTTAGCTACCACCTAGTAAAAAACCGCAAAGAAATCAAAACAGAGGTGACTGAATCCAGCCAATTGGTCAAGGGAATTCAAGATAACCTAGCAAAAATCCAACGCAATCTGGATATTATCCAAGACCAAAAGACCAATCTTCAAGAATTGGTAACGGATTTCCAATACAAGACCAAACTATTTAGTCAACAAGCAACAGCCTCTCTAAAAGAAATTCAAGACATCTGGCAACCAAGTAAAAACGATTGAGAAAACTCAATCGTTTTTTTCTTATTCTGAAGGTACCGTAGGTGTCACACTGCTCGACTCTGTAGCTGCAGGAGCAACTGGTGTCACTGGTGCAACAGAACTTTGAGGTGTCACCACTCCCGTATCCTGGGTCGATGGTACAACTGGTAGTTGGTTAAACTCTTGGTAAACAGGTGCTTCCTCAGATGATGCCGCTGGCGTATCATTTTGAGAAGAAGTATTCTTCAACTCTTCATCTCCATCTAATAGGTAAGCATTGGTTTTCAATGTTTTGATTTCTTTCAGCCCCAAAGCTTTGCGGATGATATTTTGAATTTTCAAGAGATGTTTTGAAGTGACAATCTGATAACTTCCGCCATCTGCTAAGGTGGCATCTTCTCCTTTCAGCTGGTACTGATGAATCGTTGAAAGGGCGTCTTTATACCCTAGCAATTGAAGAAGACTATTACTGTCAAGCGCTATGTTGGTTTGCATATTGTCACTAACAGACTCAATGATTCCTTTGTAGTGACTCAAACTATTGAGGCTTAAAACTTTCTCAACAATCTTTTTGATCACTTCACGTTGGCGTTTTTGACGTCCGTAGTCTCCTTCTGGGTCTTGGTAGCGCATGCGTGAATAAACGAGAGCTTGGTCCCCATTAATCTCCTGACGTCCTGGTGCGATCTTAGCCGTATATTCTGGCTCATTTTCCTCGATCGAGATATCGAAGTCAAATGGATTGTTGACCGTGATGCCACCAACCTTATCCACTAATTGAACCAATCCCTTCATATTGATCATGACATAGCGGTCAATATGGATATTCAAAAGATCTTGAATGGTCTTAATGGCTAACTTGGCACCGCCTTGAGCATAAGCCGAATTCAATTTTGCTTGGACCGTTTCGCCATCTGAAGTAATATTGGTTAGGATATCTCTTTCCAAGCTCGTCATGGTTGTTTCTTTTGTTTGAGGATTGACAGTCACCAAAATCATGGTATCACTATTTCCGGCCCAAGGATCTTCCCGAGAACCACTACCTGTATCAACCCCCATCAAAAGGATGGTCATCGGCTTGTTTTCTGCAATGACATTGGTCTCATTTCCAAAGCCCTTATAAGTCTTACTGAGAGTCCCAGTCGTTTGGTTTAGGATGGTAAGGCCATAGGCCCCGATCCCAATCACTGTTACCGTCAATAAGCTCAAAAACATCAAAATAATTTTTTTAACCATATAGAATCTCTCTCTAATCTATCAGTTTGCCCATAAGGTAAACATCTAAGAATTCTCCTTCAGCTGAACAAGCTCCACGAGCTTGGCAACCTTCGATCTCAAAACCTAACTTTTTATACAGGTGAACCGCTCGTTCATTGCGCACTTGGACATTCAAGACTAGTTTGCGAAGAACACCGGTCGAGTGCGCCCACTCGATCCCTTCTTCCAACAGGATCTGTCCAAGCCCTTGATTCCAATAAGCTTTTTGAACCACAATAAAGACATCACCAATATGCCGAATGGACCGTTGAGAAGCTGCAGTGATATTTAACAAAGCTGCCAGTTCCTGATCTAGAAATAGCAAGAGGCAAATCCGGTTTTCCGCCATCTCTTGCACCATCAGAAATTGCTCCATGTCTGCTGGAGACATGCCAATTCCAGCTTCATCTAGTGTCATGTAATCTGACTCTTTCCCAACTTGATTTAAGAAATCAACGACAAGAGCCGCATCTGCACTGTCAGCTTGCCGAATTTCTACTGTCACTTCCTTTTCCTTAGTCATCCGTTTTTTCCACCTGCTCAAAGGATGTCAGTAAAGCTTCTGCACGCGCTCCATGAGCTTCAAAAGCTAACTCTCGCCCATCTTCTAATTTTCGGATAAAAATTTTTAGATAAGCATCCGAAAGACTCGGCTCAATCAGCTCTCCCCATTCAATAATGGTAGCACCATCTCCAAATAGAAAATCATCTAAATCAATAGAATCTGGATCATTCCCAATCCGGTAAACATCCAAATGGTATAAAGGCAAGTGACCTTCGTATTCACGAACAATGGTATAGGTCGGGCTTTTAATCATCTGATCAATCCCTAACCCCTTTGCAATTCCTTTGGTAAAGGTCGTTTTTCCTGCTCCTAGATCACCTGATAAAATGATCACGTCTTGCTTTTCTAAGAGTTTTCCTAGCTGTTTTCCTAGAGCGATCAGCTCCGTTTCATTGTGACTAATCATTTCTCTATTATACCAAACTTTTTAAAAATCTGCTCTTTCTTTTAGAAATTGTTCGACTCAGGTTTGCTTTTTAGATAGATAGACAAACTATTTTAAAGTAAAATAAGTTAAGTGATTCTGCAAAAAAAAAATAAATTTGAGTTCCAATTTTTAAATCGATTTAAGAAAATACTGAAACTTTCCGCTGTGAGAAAAGTGCCTGAAACAATAACGTTTCAGGCACTCGGAATTATTGAGACCTTAGGCTCAATAATTAGTCATGGAACTTCAAAGAAGTTCGCTGACGTCCGTACTCACCTAAGGAATGTTTTTGGTATAACTTTGTCTTCAATCTGAAAGGAATGGGAGACAACTCCCATTCCTTTTTGGCACTTTCCTGATGCTTAATTCAAGGCCATGCTAACGTAGTTTAAAATAAAGAGAACATCTAGGATCCAAATCATGCTGTGCACTTCTTTGGCTTGTCCTTTAACCACTTTCACCAAGCTATAGGTGATAAATCCAGCAGCGATCCCTTGTGTAATCGAGTAGCTGAAGCCCATAAAGATAGAGGTGAAGAAGGCAGGAACTGCTTCTGACATATCTTCCCAATGGATATTTTTTAAGCCACTCAACATCATGATCCCAACAACAATTAAAATTGGTGCTGTAGCAGCGGTCGGTACAATCGCTAACAAAGGACTAAAGAGACTTGAAATAGCAAAACAGATTGCCACAACCAAGGCTGTCAAACCAGTGCGTCCACCAGCTCCAATACCAGCTGCAGATTCAACATAAGTCGTTACGTTTGAAGTTCCTGCAATGGCTCCGACTGAAGTCGCTACAAGGTCTGAATAGAGGGCCTTATCTAATTTCGCTGATTGATGGTTTTCCCCATTTGTCGCAACAATCCCAACTTTTTCACCCGTACCGATTAAAGTTCCAATTGTATCAAAAATATCCGTCAAGGAGAAGGCTAAGATTGCCATTAAGGTCTCAGGCAAACGAGACGTATTGGAAATCAAAGAACCCAATCCTTTTGATCCCAAAGCTTGACCAAAGATCTTGCCTAAATCATTAAAGGCAGCTCCTAGATGATTACTTGCAAAGTCGATTTTAGTGATATCAACCACATGGATGAGAATTCCAAGCACAGTCGTTGCTAAGATAGAAAGGATAATCCCTCCCTTAATCCCTTTGACAACAAAGAAAATAGTAATCGCAAGACCAACAAGAGCCAAGAGGACAGCCGGATTGTTAAAATCAACCAATCCAGGAACAGCAGATGCATTGGCTGAGATCGTTGCATTCGCCTTATCTGCTCCTTCTCCAACCACTGTATAGGTATGAGGGTCAATCGTGAATTTCAAAAATCCCGCATTCTTAATTCCAACATAGGCCAAGAAAATCCCGATCCCAGCTGAAATAGCAGAGCGAAGAGCGGTCGGAATCGATTCGATGATCATCTTCCGAACATTTGTCAATGTGATAATCAATGAGATCACACCACAAATGAAGACCATTCCCAAAGCTTCCTGCCATGAGTAGCCCATACCAAATACAACGGTAAAGGTAAAGAAGGCATTCAAGCCCATCCCAGGTGCTTGTGCATAAGGTAAATTGGCATAAAAAGCCATCATCAAGGTTCCGACAACGGATCCAATAATCGTTGCAAGGAAGACTCCTTGAGCTGGCATACCTGTTTGTGACAACATTTGAGGGTTTACGAAGAGGATATAACTCATCGCAAAAAAGGTTGTCAAACCAGCAAGAACCTCTGTTCGAACAGTGGTTCCATGTTCTGAAAGTTTAAAAAACTTATCCATTTCAGAATAAACTCCTTTTTCATCATTCTCGCTCCCAATCAATTTGCGAACGTTATTTCTATTTTACCAAAAGATCTTTCGCCTTTCAAGAAATCCTACTTCTCTTCTCGATTTTTGAGCGCTTTTCCGATTTTTCTGATATAATGGTCTCATTCTTCTCGAAAGGAACTGAAATATGCATAAAAAGATGATCGCTCTAGATCTAGACGGCACTCTCTTAAATTCCGAAAGCAAATTGAGCGACTTTACCATTGATACGATAAAAAAAATTAGTGCTCTTGGCCATAAAGTCATTATTACAACAGGCCGCCCCTACCGCATGGCACATACCTATTACAAACAACTAGAGCTAGATACTCCGATGATCAATTTTAACGGCTCCCTTACGCATCTACCTGAGAAAAAATGGGGGGATGAACAATGTTTGACTTTAGATAAAAAATACCTGCTAGATATGGTCGCTAACCGGGATACCATCCAAGCGGACTTTATAGCAGGCGAATACCGCAATAAATTCTTTATTACCGATCCAAATGAGCACGTTGCAGACCCTAAATTATTCGGTATTGAATCTTTCCAACCAGAAAATCAATTCAATCCCGAGCGGGTAACGAGCGACCCAAACTGTATCCTCTTTCAAACGAAAGCGGAAGACAAATATGCTCTGGCAGATGAAATGAATCGGCATTATGACTACAATCTGTCTATCAATACTTGGGGTGGTCCCTTAAATATTTTGGAATGCAATCCAAAAAATGTGACCAAAGCATCCGCTCTAACCTACCTTCTGGATAAACTCAATATGGATCAGAAGGATTTGATTGCCTTTGGAGATGAGCACAATGATACTGAGATGCTAGCTCTTGCTGGTTATGGATACGCCATGAAAAATGCCAGCTCCATCCTTCTCCCCTATGCAGACTCCATCACTGATTTCACCAATAATGAAGATGGTGTCGCGCGCCAACTCATTCAATTATTCTTATAAAACTAACAGACATGAGTTATCCCCTCATGTCTTTTTCTGCGCCAAATCCTTAATCGGTTAATCAATACCGCCCCTTTTTTCCATTTTTTTCATTGCCTCGTCATCTGGTTTGTGATATTATTAACATAGTTATTAAAGAAGCGCTTTCAAAAATTTTAAACCGCTTCTCGTTCACTTAAGGAGGAACAAAATGAAAGCTGTTGTTGTAAATCCAGAAGGTACTGGTGTTGAAATCGTTGCAAACAAAGACATGCGTCCACTTGAAACAGGGGAAGCTCTTGTTCAAATCGAATACTGTGGTGTCTGCCACACTGACTTGCACGTTGCTCACGGAGACTTCGGTAAAGTTCCAGGCCGTGTTCTTGGACACGAAGGAATCGGTATTGTTAAAGAAGTTGCTCCAGATGTCAAGAGCCTAAAAGTTGGGGATCGTGTCAGTGTCGCATGGTTCTTCGAAGGATGTGGAACTTGTGAATACTGTACAACTGGTCGTGAAACTCTTTGCCGTACTGTAAAAAATGCTGGTTACTCTGTTGATGGAGGGATGGCTGAACAATGTATCGTTACTGCAGATTACGCAGTGAAAGTACCTGAAGGATTAGATCCAGCCCAAGCATCTTCTATTACGTGTGCAGGTGTTACCACTTATAAAGCCATCAAAGAAGCCAAAGCTGAACCAGGACAATGGATTGTTATCTATGGAGCTGGTGGACTAGGAAACTTGGCTGTTCAATATGCTAAGAAAGTCTTCAACGCACATGTCATCGCTGTCGATATCAACAATGATAAACTAGAATTGGCGAAAGAAGTTGGTGCAGACTTTGTCATCAACGGTCGCGAAGTTGAAGATGTCCCAGGATTGATTAAAGAAAAAACAAATGGTGGAGCTCACTCTGCTGTCGTAACAGCTGTTTCTAAAGTAGCTTTCAACCAAGCAGTAGATTCTGTTCGTGCAGGCGGCCGCGTGGTTGCAGTTGGTCTTCCTTCTGAAATGATGGATCTCAGCATTGTGAAAACTGTATTAGATGGTATCCAAGTCATTGGTTCTCTTGTAGGAACTCGTAAAGACTTGGAAGAAGCCTTCCAATTTGGTGCAGAAGGCTTGGTAGTCCCTGTCGTTCAAAAACGTCCAGTAGAAGATGCTGTCAAAGTCTTTGACGAAATGGAAGCCGGAACCATTCAAGGACGTATGGTACTTGACTTTACAAACTAAACAACTGAACCTACAGGACTAGCCCAACTGGGCTAGTCTTTTTGAGTGCTCTCAATCACTCTCATATACAATTTGTTATATATTTATTTTTGTTTTCGAGAATATCGTTTGATTCTCGGAAACTTTTCATTGAGAACAAAATCCTATAAAACATATCTATTATTGATTTTTTAAGCATCAACAAGTAATAAACAAAATTCATTCAAGAGCATTCTTTTTCTATCTAACGATGATTTAATATAATAAATCAATGTTTTTACATCGAGATTTTGATAGAAAAATTGACTTAAGTGTGGAAACGATTTATAATAAAGTAGCTTAAAGTTTTCTTAAACTGAAAGTCAAACAAATTTTATAAGGAGGAATGTCAATAATGAGTATTGGTATCATTATTGCTAGCCACGGTGAATTTGCAGCTGGAATCCACCAATCCGGCTCGATGATCTTTGGGGATCAAGAGAAAGTTCAAGTGGTTACGTTCATGCCAAGTGAAGGCCCGGATGATCTCTATGCTAAATTCAATGCAGCTGTTGCCGCATTTGATGCAGAAGATGAAGTCTTGGTTTTGGCTGACCTTTGGAGTGGTTCTCCATTTAACCAAGCAAGTCGCGTCATGGGAGAAAATCCAGATCGTAAATTTGCGATCATTACAGGATTAAACCTTCCGATGTTGATTCAAGCTTATACAGAACGTTTGATGGATGCAAATGCCGGCGTTGATCAAGTCGCTGCAAACATCATTAAGGAAGCAAAAGACGGTGTCAAAGCTCTTCCAGAAGAATTGAATCCTGTTGAAGAAGCTAGTACAGCCGCTGCTGCTCCTGTAGCCCAAGCTGCTATTCCAGAAGGAACGGTTATCGGAGATGGAAAACTCAAGATCAACCTTGCCCGCTTAGATACACGTCTTCTTCATGGACAAGTCGCAACTGCTTGGACACCTGATTCAAAAGCCGATCGGATCATTGTTGCTTCAGATTCTGTTGCCAAAGATGAACTCCGTAAGGAATTGATCAAACAAGCGGCACCAAATGGTGTGAAAGCAAACGTTGTCCCAATTCAAAAATTGATCGACGTTGCAAAAGATCCACGTTTTGGAAATACCCATGCTTTGATCTTATTTGAAACACCTCAAGATGCTCTTCGCGCCATCGAAGGTGGTGTTCCGATTAAAACCTTGAACGTTGGTTCAATGGCCCACTCAACTGGTAAAACCATGGTTAACAATGTGTTATCAATGGATAAAGATGATGTGGCTACATTTGAAAAAATGCGTGATCTTGGAGTTGAATTTGACGTCCGTAAAGTGCCAAATGACTCTAAGAAAGATTTGTTTGACTTAATTAACAAAGCTAACGTTCAATAATCGATTACTTACGAAAGGATTTTAAACATGTCTATTATTTCTATGGTATTAGTGGTCGTTGTTGCCTTCTTAGCAGGTCTTGAAGGTATCCTTGACCAATTCCAATTCCACCAACCCCTTGTTGCTTGTACCTTAATCGGTTTGGTAACAGGTAATTTGACTGCTGGCATTATGCTTGGTGGTTCACTTCAATTTATTGCACTTGGCTGGGCAAACATTGGTGCCGCAGTTGCACCCGATGCTGCCCTTGCATCTGTCGCTGCTGCCATCATCATGGTACTTGGGGGAGACTTCAGTACAAAAGGAATCGCTGTCGCTCAAAGTGTCGCTATTCCACTTGCAGTTGCTGGTCTTTTCTTGACCATGATCGTCCGTACCCTTTCCGTTGGTTTGGTTCACACTGCCGACGCTGCTGCTAGAAAAGGGGATATCAAAGGTGTAGAACGCGCTCACTTTGTGGCCCTTCTTCTTCAAGGTCTTCGTATCGCCATTCCTGCAGCCCTCTTGTTGATGATTCCTGCTGAAACTGTCAAAACTGCTCTTGAACAAATGCCAAAATGGCTCTCTGATGGAATGCAAATCGGTGGTGGTATGGTTGTAGCCGTTGGTTATGCCATGGTTATCAACATGATGGCGAGCCGTGAAGTATGGCCATTCTTTGCCATCGGTTTTGCTCTTGCAGCTGTTAGCCAATTGACCTTGATTGCCCTTGGAGCAATTGGTGTTGCCCTTGCCTTGATCTACCTTACTCTTTCTAAGAAAGGTGGCAATGGAGGTGGCGGTGCCGCTACTTCTAACGATCCAATTGGCGACATTCTCGAAGACTATTAAGAAAGGTGTGACACTATCATGACTGAAAAATTACAATTATCTAAATCAGATCGTCAAAAAGTTTGGTGGCGTTCAACCTTCTTGCAAGGTTCTTGGAACTATGAACGGATGCAAAACTTGGGTTGGGCTTACTCATTGATCCCAGCTATCAAAAAACTCTACACAAAGAAAGAAGACCAAGCGGCTGCTCTTGAACGTCACATGGAATTCTTTAACACTCACCCATACGTTGCCGCTCCTATCATCGGGGTAACACTTGCTCTTGAAGAAGAAAGAGCAAACGGTGCTGCGATTGACGATGCTGCCATCCAAGGGGTTAAAATTGGTATGATGGGTCCTTTGGCGGGTATCGGAGATCCAGTCTTCTGGTTTACAGTACGTCCTATCCTTGGTGCCCTTGGTGCATCACTTGCTGCGTCTGGTAATATCCTTGGTCCACTTATCTTCTTTATCGCATGGAATGCAATTCGTATGGCCTTCTTGTGGTACACGCAAGAACTTGGCTACAAAGCAGGTTCTGAAATTACCAAAGATATGTCTGGTGGGATCTTGCAAGACATCACTAAAGGGGCTTCTATCCTTGGGATGTTCATCCTCGCTGTTTTGGTAGAACGTTGGGTATCTATTAAATTCGTCTTCAATGTTTCTTCTGTCAAATTAGCCGATAAAGCTTATATCCACTGGGATAAACTTCCTGAAGGATACAAGGGTATCCAAGAAGCCTTCGCTCAAGTTGGTTCAGGCCTATCTCAAACACCTGAAAAAGTTACAACTTTCCAACAAAACTTGGATTCATTGATTCCTGGTTTGATGGGATTGCTTCTTACTTTTGCTTGTATGTGGTTGTTGAAGAAAAAAGTATCTCCAATCACTATCATCATCGCTCTCTTTGTAATCGGTGTATTAGCACACGTTGCTGGCTTGATGTAAGCAAAGATCAACAAAAAAGAAGGTTTCGGCCTTCTTTTTATTATGATATAATGGAGTGAACAGCAATACAGGAGGATCTCATGGCTCAATCATTGAATAAAACCGTTGAATTCCATACTACAGGGGTTTCTTACCTTGGAGTGGGGGGAAAGGTTGGAAAAATCCTAGTCGGGAATGCCGCTTTTGAATTTTATGCGGATGCTAATGTTGAAGACTACATCCAAATTCCCTGGCAAGAAATCGATCAAATCGGAGCCAATGTATCCGGACGTAAAATTAGCCGCCATTTTGAAATCTATACTAGAGAATCAAAATTTCTCTTTGCTTCAAAAGACTCTGGAAAAATTTTAAAGATTGCTCGGGAACATCTAGGAAATGATAAAATTGTCAAACTTCCTACATTGATCCAAACCATCACGGCTAAAATTAAAAATCTATTTGCAAAATAGGATCTTTTCTTGTATAATAGACGCAAACGGATAAGTAAGTTAAGAGGCTCTTTCAGAAAGTCTGCGGTTGCTGCGAGCAGATAGAAATCTTAATTGAAATTCTACCGTTTCTTTAAAATACAATATTGAATCAAGTGCACACCTGTGAAGTTGGATGGAACCGTGGCTCTGCCACTCCAACACTCTAACAGGTGTGTTTTTTGTTAAAGGAGAAGCTATGTTAGATATTAAACGGATTCGTACAGACTTTGATGCGGTTGCTAAAAAATTGGCAACACGTGGCGTAGATGCAGCTATTTTGAATGAAATGAAAGAAATCGATGCCAAACGTCGAGATATCTTAGTCAAAGTAGAAAATCTCAAAGCAGAGCGTAACACTGTATCTGCTGAAATCGCACAAGCTAAACGCAACAAGGAAAATGCAGATGATAAGATTGCTGCCATGCAAACCCTCTCTGCTGAAGTCAAAGCCCTGGATACAGAATTGGCTGAAATCGATGCAAAATTAACTGAATTCACTACTACCCTTCCAAACATCCCTGCTGATAGTGTCCCTGTTGGAGCAGATGAGGATGACAATGTTGAGGTTCGTCGTTGGGGAACACCGCGCGAATTTGGCTTTGAACCAAAAGCTCACTGGGATTTAGGTGAAGACCTTGGTATCCTTGACTGGGAACGCGGGGCTAAAGTCACTGGTGCTCGTTTCCTCTTCTACAAAGGACTTGGAGCTCGCTTAGAACGTGCTATCTACAACTTCATGTTGGATGAACATGGCAAGGAAGGCTACACTGAAGTCATCCCTCCTTACATGGTCAACCATGATTCTATGTTTGGTACTGGTCAATATCCAAAATTCAAGGAAGATACTTTTGAACTTAGCGATACCAATTATGTCCTCATTCCAACAGCTGAAGTTCCTTTGACAAACTACTATCGCGATGAAATTCTTGATGGGAAAGATCTTCCAATCTACTTCACCGCTATGAGTCCATCTTTCCGTTCAGAAGCTGGTTCAGCCGGTCGTGATACCCGTGGCTTGATCCGTTTGCACCAATTCCATAAGGTTGAAATGGTGAAATTTGCCAAACCAGAAGAATCATATGATGAATTGGAAAAAATGGTTGTCAATGCTGAAAATATCCTTCAAAAACTCAACCTTCCATACCGTGTGGTAGCTCTCTCAACGGGAGACATGGGCTTCTCAGCTGCCAAGACTTATGACTTGGAAGTATGGATTCCAGCGCAAAACACCTACCGTGAAATCTCAAGCTGTTCTAATACAGAAGATTTCCAAGCTCGCCGTGCGCAAATCCGCTACCGTGATGAAGCAGATGGCAAGGTAAAACTCCTTCACACTTTGAACGGTTCAGGGTTAGCTGTCGGACGTACCGTCGCTGCTATTCTTGAAAACTACCAAAACGAAGACGGTTCTGTGACCATTCCAGAAGTCCTTCGCCCATACATGGGTGGCGCAGAAGTCATCGCACCAAAATAAAGTTTAAAAAAACTGAGTCTTGCAAATTGCAAGCTCAGTTTTTTAATATTTACGAAAACGTTGGTAGCGTTGCTCCAGAAGCTCTTCGAGAGGTAAAGCTTGTAAAACCTTTAACTCTTCCTGTAATTCCTTCTTCACTTGAGCCAGTAGTTCTCCATTTGAAAATCCATGCTCGGGAATCACCTTATCGACAATTTCCATATTTAACAATTCGTGAGAAGTAATCTTCATCAACTCTGCTGCTTCCATAGCACGACTTCCATCTTTCCAAAGAATAGAGGCAAAACCTTCTGGACTCAAGACTGCATAGATGGAGTTCTCAAGCATCCAGACCTTATCTGCCACAGCAAGAGCCAAGGCACCACCAGAGCCACCTTCTCCGATGATAATCGCGATAATTGGAACTTTTAGATCACTCATTTCCATGAGGTTACGGGCAATGGCTTCACCTTGTCCTCGTTCTTCAGCACCAACACCAGGATAAGCACCCGCTGTATTGATAAAGGTCACAACTGGACGACCAAATTTCTCCGCTTGCTTCATGAGGCGCAAAGCTTTTCGATAGCCTTCTGGATGGGGTTGCCCAAAATTACGTTTTAGATTATCTTGAAGATTTTTTCCTTTTTGGATTCCAACGACTGTAACCGTTTGATCGCCTAAGCGTCCAATCCCACCAATCACCGCACCATCATCACGGAAGTTTCGATCTCCATGTAATTCGATAAAATCATCAAAAATTCCTTGAGCAAAATCAAGCGCAGTCAATCTTCCTTGGTCACGTGCTTCTTTAATAATCTGTGTTATTTTACTCATGTTTACCTCCATGAAGGGCTAATAATTGTCCAACTGTCGCTCGGATTTGACTTCTCTCCACGATCAAGTCTACAAATCCATGTTCTTGTAGAAATTCTGCTTTTTGGAAATCATCAGGCAATTTTTCACGCACAGTTGATTCGATCACGCGTCGACCAGCAAACCCGACCAAGGCTTGACTCTCTGCCATGATAATATCACCTTCCATAGCAAATGAGGCTGTCACCCCACCAGTTGTCGGATCTGTCAATACCGTCAAATAGAATAATTTTTCTTTGGAATGGCGTTGAACAGCCGCAGAAATTTTTGCCATTTGCATCAAACTCACGATTCCTTCTTGCATCCGAGCACCACCGGAAGCGGTAAAAAGAACAACTGGCAATTTTTCTTTTGTCGCAAATTCAAATAAACGAGTAATTTTTTCGCCTACTACAGAACCCATTGAAGCCATGATAAAGTTGGAATCCATGATCCCAAGCGCAACTTTTTGACCTTTAATCAAGGCAGTTCCAGTCAGGACAGCTTCATCCAGTCCTGTCATTTCCCGCACTGCTGCTAGTTTCTTCTTATAATTTGGGAAATTCAAAGGATCTGTCGTTTCGATTCCTGTAAACATTTCTTCAAAGCTAGCTGGATCCACTGTCAGCGCCAAGCGTTCTTTAGCAGAAATACGGAAGGTATAGCCACAATTCGGGCAGACACGCTCACTACCTAAATCCTTTTGGTAAATGGTATGTTTACAACCTGGGCATTGTGAAAATAGTTCATCAGGAACTTCAGGTTTTGGCTGAGGCTCCTTCCAGGCTGACCTATTCGGATTGATCCGAATATATTTATCTTTTTTAGAAAATAATGCCATTACTTACTCCTTATAATATGCTACAGTATCTGAAGCATTACTATAAAAGCCTGAAACTGTGAAGATGATGTTCATACTTCCCTCACAAGTCCAGGCTTTTTCATCATTCCTTATTATAATTTGGAAGGAATTGTTCCATCAAAAATGCAGTGTCATAATCACCAGCGATCACATGTGAATCTGAAATCAAATCCAACTGGAAACTGCTATTGGTGGTGACACCATCGATTTCCAACTCATAAAGAGCACGCTGCATTTTCATCAGTGCATCAAAGCGATTTTCCCCATGGACAATGATTTTGGCAATCATACTATCATAGTATGGCGGAATCGTATAACCAGGATACACAGCAGAATCCACACGCAAGCCAACCCCACCACTTGGAAGATAGAGATTAGTGATCTTACCAGGGCTAGGTGCAAAGTTGAAGGAAGGATTTTCCGCATTGATCCGGCATTCAATCGCATGGCCTTTAATGACAATATCCTCTTGAGTAACGGATAATTCTTGGCCAGCTGCGATTTTAATCTGTTCCTTAACGATATCAACTCCTGTTACAAATTCCGTGACAGGATGCTCTACTTGGACACGGGTATTCATTTCCATAAAGTAGAACTCACCCTTGCCTTCATCATACAAGAATTCAATCGTTCCAGCATTCTCGTACCCAACTGATTCAGCTGCACGAACAGCTGCAGAACCAATCCGATCACGAAGCGTTTTTCCAATAGCAATCGAAGGGGATTCTTCTAGAACTTTTTGGTTATTTCGTTGAAGAGAACAATCGCGTTCACCTAAGTGAATAACATGTCCATGCTGATCCGCTAAAATCTGTACTTCAATGTGGCGTGCCGGATAAATCACCCGTTCCATATACATGGCACCATTTCCAAAAGCAGCTTGAGCTTCTGAGGAAGCAGATTCAAAAGCAGCAACCAAATCTTCTGGTTTTTCAACCTTCCGAATTCCTTTACCACCGCCTCCTGCAGATGCTTTCAACATCACAGGGTAACCAATACGCTCTGCAATCTCGAGGGCTTCTTCAGCAGTATACACTTCACCATCTGATCCAGGAATAACAGGTACTCCTGCTTTGATCATCTGTTTACGAGCATTAATCTTATCCCCCATCAAATCCATGACTTTAGCAGAAGGACCAATAAATTTAATGCCCACTTCCTCACACATGGTCGCAAATTTTGAGTTTTCACTTAAAAATCCAAAACCAGGATGGATAGCTTCTGCTCCTGTTAGAACAGCTGCAGACAAGACAGCACTCATATTCAAATAAGACTCTGTTGATTTAGCAGGTCCAATACAGACTGCTTCATCCGCTAGTAAGGTATGCAAGGCTTCTTTATCAGCAGTAGAATACACTGCAACCGTCTCGATGCCAAGTTCACGAGCCGCACGAATAATACGAACTGCAATCTCACCACGATTGGCGATTAAGATCTTACGAAACATAGATAGGCCTTTCTTAATTTCCAATTGCAAACGTAAGCGTTCCTGAAGCTGCAAGCTTACCGTCTACTTCTGCTTTCGCTTCAACAACAGCAATTGTTCCACGACGTTTGACAAAAGTAGCTGTCATCACCAGTTGATCTCCTGGAACGACTTGTTTTTTAAACTTCACCTTGTCCATCCCTGCATAAAAGACTAATTTTCCTTTATTTTCAGGTTTTGACAACTCTAGTACACCTGCTGTTTGTGCCAAAGCTTCCATGATGAGAACACCTGGCATAACAGGATATTGTGGAAAATGTCCATTAAAAAATGGTTCATTAATTGTCACGTTTTTAATGGCAACAATCGTATCTTCGCTTGTTTCTAAAACGCGATCCACCAAAAGCATTGGGTAACGATGCGGCAAAGCCTCACGAATAGCATTAATATCAATTGTCATTTGATTCGAACCAATCCTTTTCCAAATTCAACCATTTCTTCATTCGTTACCAAAATTTCAGTGACTACCCCATCTTTTGGTGCTGGGACTTCATTCATCACTTTCATGGCTTCGATAATCAAGAGTGTTTGACCCTTAGTAACTTTGTCTCCTACAGATACAAAGGCTGGTTTATCCGGAGCTGGCGACAAGTAAGCCACCCCAACCAATGGACTTTCAACCACATCACCTTCTGCAGCCTGAGCTGGAGCAGCAACTGGTTCAGCCGCTACAGCTGGAGTTGCTGGTGCTTCAACAACAGGGGCTACTACAGGAGTTTGAGGAGTTGCTACCACTTCAACTGCAGGAGAAACCGGTGTAGTCGCAACTGAACTCGTTTGGTTTTTACTCAAATTCAATTCTTCGCCATTATTTTTATATGAGAATTCACGCAAAGTTGACGCATCAAATTGAGCCAACAAATCTTTGATTTCAGAAATATTCATGAATTAACCCTCCCAACGTTTAAAGGCCAGAACAGCATTGTGTCCTCCAAAACCAAAGGTATTTGAGATAGCATACTGAATATCCGCTTCTTGACCTTCACCATAAACAACGTTTGCTTCGATATAGTCAGACAATTCTTTGGTACCAGCAGTTTTTGGTACAAAGCTGTGACGAATCGCTTCGATAGTAGCAATCGCTTCAACTGCACCAGCAGCACCAAGCAAGTGCCCTGTAAATGATTTCGTAGATGATACTGGAACTTCTTTACCAAGTACAGAAACAATGGCACCACTTTCACCTTTTTCATTGGCAGGTGTTGATGTCCCGTGAGCATTAACATAATCAACATCTTCAGGTTTGATACCAGCTTCATTAATAGCCAATTTAATCGCTTTAGCCGCACCTGAACCATCTGGTGTAGGTGTTGTCATATGGTAGGCATCACAGTTTGAACCGTAACCAACAATCTCAGCTAAAATATTAGCACCACGTTTTTGGGCATGTTCCAAGCTTTCGATGACAAGAACCCCTGCACCTTCACCCATCACAAAACCATTGCGGTCTTTGTCAAATGGAATAGAGGAACGTTCTGGGTCTTCCGTTGTTGAAAGAGCCGTAAGGGCATTGAAACCACCGATACCAATCTTAGTAATCGAAGCTTCAGCACCACCTGCCAAAACAACATCATGCATACCAAATTTAATTTCACGGAAAGCTTCACCAATTGCATCATTGGCAGAAGCACAAGCTGTTGTCACGGATTTACATACCCCTTGAGCCCCAATCTTAAGTGCGATGTTTCCAGCACCCATGTTTGAAAGAGCTTTTGGAATAAACATTGGTTGGATTCTCTTCATCCCACGTTCATGCATCCGGATAATTTGATCTTCCAATTCTTGCAAACCACCGATACCAGATGATACAATCACACCTACACGATCGCGGTCTTCTTCTTCCATGTTCAAGCCTGAATTTTCAATAGCTTCCATCGCAGCATAGATTGCATACAATGAGTAAGTATCCATACGATTTTGATCTTTTTTCACGAAATATTTATCGAATGGGAAATCTTGAATTTCACCAGCATTAAAGACTGGAATTTCAGAAGCATCAAATTTTGTAATGGGCTTGATCCCAATTTTTCCTTCATGAAGGCTATTCCAGAACTCCTCTGGTGTATTTCCGATTGGTGAGGTTACACCGTAACCTGTAACAACAACACGATTTGTAGACATATATATTCTCCTTTTGTCGGATGGATATTTAAGTAAGTGATTTTCGATCAGTGAGCATTCATTATTGCATAGTCATGCCGCCATCAATGGCAATTGTTTGACCAGTTAAATATTCTTGACCTGCCAAGAAAGCCGCAACTTCTGCCACTTCTTCAGCTTGACCAATTCGTTTCATTGGCACTTGAGCTAGCATGGCATCTTTCATTTTCTCTGGAATAGCGTCAGTCATATCCGATTCAATGAAACCAGGTGCAATGGCATTCACACGAACGCCACGAGCCGCAACTTCACGCGCTACTGATTTAGTGAAACCAATCAAACCAGCTTTTGAAGCCGCATAGTTAGCTTGACCGATATTCCCCATTAGACCAACAACAGAGGACATGTTGATAATGGCCCCTTGACGAGCTTTAGACATAGGTTTCAAGACAGCTTGTGTCATATTAAAGGCACCGGTCAAGTTGATTTTCAAGACCCGTTCAAAATCTTCTTCAGTCATTTTCAACATCAACTTGTCGTTTGTGATCCCAGCGTTATTGACCAAAACATCAACACTTCCAAGCTTTTCAATTGCCTCAGCCACCATACGTTGCGCATCTTCGCCATTAGAAATATCCCCAGAAATACCAACAACAGTCACACCATAGTCAGCAAACTGTGCAAGCAAGTCCTCAGAAATTTCAGAACGTCCATTTAGGACAACATTGGCACCGAGACTCGCAAATTTATGAGCCACAGCCAATCCAATTCCGCGTGTTGAACCTGTTACAAAAACATTTTTATTTTTAAGTTCCATTTTTACCTCGTTTTAAGCATTCAGAAGTGCATCTAGACTAGCCTGATCTTCGACGTTATGAGTTGGAAGAGTTTTATCAATTTTCTTCAAGAATCCTGACAAGACTTTTCCAGGTCCGATCTCGATGACCTCATCTACACCAAAGTCTTGAATCGTAGCAATTGAATCATAGAAACGAACCGGTTCTTTTACTTGACGGGCCAAAAGTGCATTCACATCTTCTGACTTCATGATAGTAGCTTCTGTATTCCCAACTAAAGGAAGATCAAAATCATTAAATGATACTGTTTCTAGTTCAGCCGCCAATTTTTGACTAGCAGATTCCAGTAAGGCTGTGTGGAATGGACCTGACACATTCAAAGGGATCAAGCGTTTGGCACCTGCTTCCTGCAATAGTTCCACAGCATAGTCCACAGCCGCAACCTCACCACCAATCACAATTTGTGCTGGCGTATTGTAGTTAGCTGGTGTTACTACACCCTTTTCGGATGCTTGTTGACAAATCTCTTCGATCAAACTTGGATCTGTATTCATAACAGCAACCATTTTACCACTTCCAGCAGGAGCTGCTGTTTCCATGAATTCACCACGTTTCGCAACCAAAGCTACTGCATCTTCAAACGAAAGAGCTCCAGCCGCAACTAAGGCAGAATATTCCCCCAAAGAGAGGCCGGCAACAATATCAGGAGTGATACCATTTTCTGCTAAGAGACGATAAATGGCTACTGACGTTGTCAAAATAGCTGGTTGAGTATAGCGTGTCTGATTCAGTTTTTCTTCGTTAGAATCAATCAATTCACGCAAATCATAACCTAGAATACGACTAGCCGTATCAAATGTCTCTTTAACAACGGGATAAGCCGCATACAAATCGCTCGCCATGCCCAATTTCTGAGCCCCTTGACCAGCAAATAAGAACGCACGTTTTGTCACTATCCTAATCCTTTCGACGTTTTTAGACGTTTACATCTGCCCAACGAGCAGCCTCTCTTTGAATCACCTTGGCTGCACCATAATAGATATCTTCTAGAATTTCAGCACAAGTTTCTTCCTTGCTGACAAGTCCAGCAATTTGACCTGCCATTACAGATCCATTGTCAACATCTCCATCAACAACGGCATTGCGAAGGGCACCTGCTCCTAATTCTTCAATTTCTTCTTGAGTCTTCTTACCTGCCAAGAAATCTTTTTCAGCTTGGTTATAGGCAGAAGCCAATTTATTCTTGATCGCACGAACAGGGTGTCCAACAACTGATGCTGAAACTACCGTATCAATATCTTTCGCTTTCAAGATTTTATTCTTAAAGTTTTGGTGAGCATTAGATTCTTTAGCAACCACGAAACGAGTTCCCACCTGAACAGCTTCGGCACCTAACATAAAGACAGCTGCAGCACCGGCACCATCAGCGACACCTCCAGCACCAATTACTGGAATAGAAACAGCTTCAACCACTTGACGAACCAAGGTCATAGTCGTCAATTTACCAATGTGACCTCCAGCTTCCATTCCTTCTGCAATCACTGCATCGGCACCCAATTTTTCCATCCGTTTTGCAAGGGCAACAGATGGAACAACAGGAATGACAGTGATCCCTGCTTCATGGAAACGATCCATGTATTTCCCAGGATTTCCAGCACCAGTTGTAACAACTTTTACACCTTCTTCAATCACCAGGTCAACAATGTCATCCGCGAATGGGGACAAGAGCATGATATTTACACCAAAAGGTTTATCTGTAATAGACTTCACTTTATCAATGTTAGCCTTTACAACTTCTTTTGGAGCGTTCCCGCCACCAATGATTCCAAGACCACCGGCATTTGATACTGCTCCAGCCAAGTCACCATCAGCGACCCATGCCATCCCACCTTGGAAGATTGGATATTTAATATTCAATAGTTCAGTAATTCGTGTTTGCATTATACCTACCTCTTTTTTCGCTTAAGTAATAGTTTGAGTTTAAAAGATTGTTTCTTTGAGCCTCAAACTATTACCTAAACAAGAGAGAATATCTTTCGATACTCTCATCTATCATTATTTTGTTTTTTCTTCTACGTAAGCGACAAGGTCACCAACTGTAGACAATCCTTCTTCAGTTTCGATTTGGATGTCAAAAGCATCTTCAATTTCAGAGATAACTTGGAACAAATCCAATGAATCTGCTTCTAAATCTTCGAATGTAGATTCAAGAGTTACTTCTGATGGTTCTTTACCAAGTTCTTCAACGATAATTTCTTGTACTTTTTCAAATACTGCCATGACAGGCCTCCTTAAAAAATAATATATAAATTTTTAAAATGTGTTTCCACATGTTTAACTAGATTGTAACAAGAAGTGTGCCCCATGTCAAACCTCCACCGAATCCTGTAAGAAGAATTTTTTGACTTCCATCCATCTTGATTCGATGATTCTCGACACACTCCGATAATAGAATGGGGATACTAGCAGCACTAGTGTTCCCATATTCCATCATATTTGCTGGGATCTTCTCTCTAGAGACACCCAGTTTTTTTGACATCTTATCTAACATTCGGTCATTCGCCTGATGTAAAAGAAAATAGTCAATCTCTTCTGCTTCTATAGAGGCGTCTGCTATAATTTTTTGAATACTTTTCGTGACATCACGAATGGCAAAATCAAAAACTGCCCGTCCATCCATTGTCAGATATCTTCGATCGGAAACTTCCTCTGAATAAGGGGAAGACAGACCCAAATAGCAAGACTCAAGACTAGCACCTCGGCTACCATCTGTAAAAAGATTCTCAGCAAAAAACGATTTTTGATCGCTTGCTTCAAGCAAGACACCACCAGCTCCATCTCCAAAAAGGACTGAAGTGGAACGGTCTGACCAGTCTAATACTTTTGAAAGCGTCTCACTACCGATCACAATTCCTCGCCGGTACATACCTGAAGAAATGTATTTTTCAGCAGTGGCTAATGCAAATACAAATCCACTGCATGCTGCAGTCAGATCAAAGGCAAAAGCTCGAGAAGCTCCAATATTAGCTTGTACCCGGGCTGCAGTTGATGGCATTAAGCTGTCTGGAGTAATCGTAGCAACAACGATGAAATCAATTTCCTCAGCATCTAAGTTTGCTTTTGCTAATAATCTTTGTGCAACAATTGTTGCTAGATCACTTGTCGTCTCATCTTTTGAAATGTGACGCCGAAGGATACCTGTCCGACTACTGATCCATTCATCACTTGTATCCATGATCTCAGCCAAATCATCATTTGATACGACTTGGTCAGGTGCATAATGAGCAACTTGACTAATTTTAGCAAAGACCATTATTTAATTTCCTCCAAGAAACGATACAGATTTTGCAATCCTTTTTGCATCACTTTCTTCTCTTCGGGACTCATATCTCCAATAATCTGGTTGACCATCCGTTTATGGAATTGCTGATGAAGACGATAAAGTAGACGACCGTTCTTTGTTAAACTCAAGTGTACAACCCGGCGATCAACTTCCGATCTTCTTCTTTCGATATACCCTTTGCGCTCAAGATTATTCAAACTTGTCGTGACAGTCCCCAAAGTCACCATCAACTCCCGTGAAATATCACTCGGGGTTGCATTCGGTGTCGAACCAATCACATCGATCGTATGCATTTCTTTAATAGAAACATCTTTGAATCGACTTGCTCTTAGGCTCGACTCCTCAATAACCAAAACATTATTAAAGATGGATGTTAAATAGTCGTTAACTAATTGGTAATTCAAAACTCCACCTCCTAATTTTACTTTGATAGTCAAATTTTATCAAAAATGAAAATAATTTGCAAGTATTTTTTCACAAAACATAGAAAAATTACAAATTTATTTTCCTTTAAATTGTGGCCGACGTTTCTCAGAGTAGGCAATAACCCCTTCCTTGAAATCTTCTGTAAATGCTAGTTTCTTTTGCAAATCCAATTCAAGACCCGCATATTGGTCCCATTCTTTCAAGAATGCTTCCCAAACCATTTCTTTCATGGCAGCATAAGAATTTGAAGATCCTCTTCTTAATTTTTTAAGCAATTGCTCAACTGTTTTATCGAGTCTTTCAGATTCACAAAGACGATAAGCTAGGCCATAATCAAATGCCTTTTCAGCAGTCAAAGCTTCACCCGTCATTACTAAATGAGTAGCCCGAGACATGCCAATAGCTTTTCCTAATAAGAATAACCCACCCGCATCTGGTGCTAAACCAACCCCAACAAAGGCTTGAATAAATTTAGTACGATCACTAATAATACAAAAATCAACAGCTACTGCTATGTTGGCCGCCGCTCCTGCGACCGCTCCATCAGCTACCATAATAACCGGCTTAGGTAATTGCTTAATCTTCTTAGAAATAGTATTAACTAATTCAGCAATTAAAACAAGAGACTCGATGTCATCTGCATCGACTGCGCGTTTCATTTCACTCAAATCTCCACCAACTGAAAAGATTTTCCCTTCTGCTGATAGAATAATGAATTTTACTTCCTCATTTTTTTCTGCATCTTCCAAGGCAGCTAAAATTTCCTGACACATTGGAATGTTAAAACCATTGGAAACTTCAGGACGATTTAAAGAAATTGACGCGAGATCGTTTTCGACAGAATACAAAATTGTTTCAAACATCACAGACTCCTTTTGTTTAAATATAAAATATTTTGATATTAAAACTTTTTAAGTATAACATATCATACCATAAAAAATAAGAATAGTAAAATATATCTATAAGATGTAACAAAATTGTAAAATTTGAATTATGACAATTTCTAGCCTCATAAGATCCACCTATTCTATGCCCTATTTATAAATACATTGTATCAACAACTGAAGTTTGGTATAATGTACTAATGAAACTATTAAGGAGAAAATATGAAAGTAACTAAATTCGGTGGAAGTTCTCTAGCATCAGCTCCACAATTAAAAAAAGTACTTAATATCATTAAAGATGATCCAGAAAGAAGATTTGTAGTTGTATCAGCTCCTGGTAAGCGAAATGCAGAAGATACAAAAGTAACAGATGCACTGATCCGTTATTATAAAGAATTCACTTCAGATAAAGATGTTACGCAAACACAACAGTGGATTATTGAGCGTTATCGTGCCATTACAGAAGAATTGGGTCTCAAAGATTCTATCATTCAAGAAATTGCTGAAGATATCTATGATCTGACAAATTTGCCTAAAAAAGGAAATCCATTTACATACGATGCATTTTTGGCAGCCGGTGAAAACAACAACGCTAAACTCATAGCTGCCTATTTTAATCAAAATGGATTAGAAGCAAAATATATCCATCCAAAAGAAGCAGGAATTACAGTCACCGCAGAACCTTCCAACGCTCGTATTTTACCTTCTAGTTACGATAAAATTGAAGAACTAAAAGATGCAAGTGAAGTAATTGTCATTCCAGGTTTTTTTGGTGTTACCCAAGATGGGGACATTTGTACATTTTCTCGTGGTGGATCTGACATTACAGGATCTATCATTGCAGCTGGCGTAAAAGCAGACTTATACGAAAACTATACAGATGTAAATGGTATCTTTGCAGCACATCCAGGTATTATTAAACACCCACATTCAATTCCTGAATTAACTTACAAGGAAATGCGTGAATTAGCCTATGCAGGTTTTTCAGTCTTACATGATGAAGCACTCGTTCCAGCATACAGAGGTAAAATTCCATTAGTCATTAAAAATACAAATAATCCAGACCATCCAGGAACCCGAATTGTTTTGGAACATTCAAATGATCATGTGACTGTTGTAGGGATTGCAGGTGATTCAGGATTCGTTAGTATCAACACTACCAAATACCTCATGAACCGAGAAGTCGGTTTTGGTCGAAAAGTCCTTCAAATTTTAGAAGATCTCAATATTAGTTGGGAACATATGCCAACTGGAATCGATGACTTGTCTATCATTTTGCGTTCACGTGAACTGACTCCGATCAAAGAACAAGAAATTCTGAAACAATTAACACAAAAACTCGAAGTTGACACAGCTGAAATTGAACATGATCTTTCAATCATTATGATTGTTGGTGAAAAAATGAAGAGCCAAGTAGGGGTTACCGCAACTGCAGCTAAGGCACTGTCAGAAAATGAAATTAATATTCAAATGATCTCACAAGGATCTAGTGAGGTTTCTATTATGTTCGTTGTAAGTAAAGATCAAGAAGAAAAAGCCATTAAAGCCTTATATAATGCATTTTTCCCAAATAACTAAAAGTATAAAAGCTCCGTTATAAAAACGGAGCTTTTATATTCCCAATTTGTAAAATTAAGCAAGACCAAAAAAGCTATTTATGTTAGGCTCAGATAAACACCACATTTGTCTGAAAGGAACTAACATAAATGACCCATACTCATCTTACCACAAACGAGCTTGTAATGATAGAGGCATACTATCAAGAAAACCTAAAAGTTTCAGATATTGTGACATCACTTGGCAGATCAAAATGAAAATAAAAAAGACCAGCCCGCTGATCTAATTCTTATACTCCGCCAGTAGGACTCGAACCTACGACATCATGATTAACAGTCATGCGCTACTACCAACTGAGCTATGGCGGAA
>NZ_KV813656.1 GCF_001813675.1 Streptococcus sp. HMSC078D09 | reverse complement strand
AAGAAACAATAAATCTGTCAGTGACAGAATGAGTTTAAGACAAACAATTATTTTAATGAGAGTTTGATCCTGGCTCAGGATGAACGCTGGCGGCGTGCCTAATACATGCAAGTAGAACGCTGAAGCTTGGTGCTTGCACCGAGCGGATGAGTTGCGAACGGGTGAGTAACGCGTAGGTAACCTGCCTCTTAGCGGGGGATAACTATTGGAAACGATAGCTAATACCGCATAAAAGTCGATATCGCATGATATTGATTTGAAAGGTGCAAATGCATCACTAAGAGATGGACCTGCGTTGTATTAGCTAGTTGGTGAGGTAACGGCTCACCAAGGCGACGATACATAGCCGACCTGAGAGGGTGATCGGCCACACTGGGACTGAGACACGGCCCAGACTCCTACGGGAGGCAGCAGTAGGGAATCTTCGGCAATGGGGGCAACCCTGACCGAGCAACGCCGCGTGAGTGAAGAAGGTTTTCGGATCGTAAAGCTCTGTTGTAAGAGAAGAACGAGTGTGAGAGTGGAAAGTTCACACTGTGACGGTAACTTACCAGAAAGGGACGGCTAACTACGTGCCAGCAGCCGCGGTAATACGTAGGTCCCGAGCGTTATCCGGATTTATTGGGCGTAAAGCGAGCGCAGGCGGTTAGATAAGTCTGAAGTTAAAGGCTGTGGCTTAACCATAGTACGCTTTGGAAACTGTTTAACTTGAGTGCAGAAGGGGAGAGTGGAATTCCATGTGTAGCGGTGAAATGCGTAGATATATGGAGGAACACCGGTGGCGAAAGCGGCTCTCTGGTCTGTAACTGACGCTGAGGCTCGAAAGCGTGGGGAGCAAACAGGATTAGATACCCTGGTAGTCCACGCCGTAAACGATGAGTGCTAGGTGTTGGGTCCTTTCCGGGACTCAGTGCCGCAGCTAACGCATTAAGCACTCCGCCTGGGGAGTACGACCGCAAGGTTGAAACTCAAAGGAATTGACGGGGGCCCGCACAAGCGGTGGAGCATGTGGTTTAATTCGAAGCAACGCGAAGAACCTTACCAGGTCTTGACATCCCTCTGACCGCTCTAGAGATAGAGTTTTCCTTCGGGACAGAGGTGACAGGTGGTGCATGGTTGTCGTCAGCTCGTGTCGTGAGATGTTGGGTTAAGTCCCGCAACGAGCGCAACCCCTATTGTTAGTTGCCATCATTCAGTTGGGCACTCTAGCGAGACTGCCGGTAATAAACCGGAGGAAGGTGGGGATGACGTCAAATCATCATGCCCCTTATGACCTGGGCTACACACGTGCTACAATGGCTGGTACAACGAGTCGCGAGTCGGTGACGGCAAGCTAATCTCTTAAAGCCAGTCTCAGTTCGGATTGTAGGCTGCAACTCGCCTACATGAAGTCGGAATCGCTAGTAATCGCGGATCAGCACGCCGCGGTGAATACGTTCCCGGGCCTTGTACACACCGCCCGTCACACCACGAGAGTTTGTAACACCCGAAGTCGGTGAGGTAACCATTTGGAGCCAGCCGCCTAAGGTGGGATAGATGATTGGGGTGAAGTCGTAACAAGGTAGCCGTATCGGAAGGTGCGGCTGGATCACCTCCTTTCTAAGGAAATGGAAACCTGTACGTTGGTCTTGTTTAGTTTTGAGAGGTCTTGTGGGGCCTTAGCTCAGCTGGGAGAGCGCCTGCTTTGCACGCAGGAGGTCAGCGGTTCGATCCCGCTAGGCTCCATTAACACTGTAAGGGTGTTAAGATTGAACATTGAAAATTGAATATCTATATCAAATAGTAACAAGAAAATAAACCGAAACGCTGTAAATATTTAAAGAGTTTAGGTCGCAAGACCAAAAATAAGGTTAAGTTAATAAGGGCGCACGGTGGATGCCTTGGCACTAGAAGCCGAAGAAGGACGTGACAAACGACGAAATGCTTTGGGGAGCTGTAAGTGAGCGACGATCCAGAGATGTCCGAATGGGGGAACCCACTAGCTAATGGCTAGTACTCCTATCTGTTAAGGGTAGGTAGAGGAAGACGCAGTGAACTGAAACATCTAAGTAGCTGCAGGAAGAGAAAGCAAAAGCGATTGCCTGAGTAGCGGCGAGCGAAACGGCAGGAGGGCAAACCGAAGAGTTTACTCTTCGGGGTTGTAGGACTGCAATGTGGACTTAAAGAATATAGAAGAATGACATGGGAAGGTCAGCCAAAGAGAGTAAGAGCCTCGTATTCGAAATAGTCTTTATACCTAGCAGTATCCTGAGTACGGCGGGACACGAGAAATCCCGTCGGAATCTGGGAGGACCATCTCCCAACCCTAAATACTCTCTAGTGACCGATAGTGAACCAGTACCGTGAGGGAAAGGTGAAAAGCACCCCGGGAGGGGAGTGAAATAGAACCTGAAACCGTGTGCCTACAACAAGTTCGAGCCCGTTAATGGGTGAGAGCGTGCCTTTTGTAGAATGAACCGGCGAGTTACGATATGATGCGAGGTTAAGTTGAAGAGACGGAGCCGTAGGGAAACCGAGTCTGAATAGGGCGGAATAGTATTATGTCGTAGACCCGAAACCATGTGACCTACCCATGAGCAGGTTGAAGGTGAGGTAAAACTCACTGGAGGACCGAACCAGGGCACGTTGAAAAGTGCTTGGATGACTTGTGGGTAGCGGAGAAATTCCAAACGAACTTGGAGATAGCTGGTTCTCTCCGAAATAGCTTTAGGGCTAGCGTCGACATTGAGATTCTTGGAGGTAGAGCACTGTTTGGGTGAGGGGTCCATCCCGGATTACCAATCTCAGATAAACTCCGAATGCCAAAGAATTATGGTCGGCAGTCAGACTGCGAGTGCTAAGATCCGTAGTCGAAAGGGAAACAGCCCAGACCACCAGCTAAGGTCCCAAAATAATTGTTAAGTGGAAAAGGATGTGGGGTTGCACAGACAACTAGGATGTTAGCTTAGAAGCAGCTATTCATTCAAAGAGTGCGTAATAGCTCACTAGTCGAGTGACCCTGCGCCGAAAATGTACCGGGGCTAAAACAATTTACCGAAGCTGTGGATACCTTTATAGGTATGGTAGGAGAGCGTTCTATGTGTGGAGAAGGTGTACCGTGAGGAGCGCTGGAACGCATAGAAGTGAGAATGCCGGTATGAGTAGCGAAAGACAGGTGAGAATCCTGTCCACCGTAAGACTAAGGTTTCCAGGGGAAGGCTCGTCCGCCCTGGGTTAGTCGGGACCTAAGGAGAGACCGAAAGGTGTATCCGATGGACAACAGGTTGATATTCCTGTACTAGAGTATGTAGTGAAGGAGGGACGCAGTAGGCTAACTAAAGCGTGCGACTGGAAGTGCACGTCTAAGCAGTGAGGTGTGAATTGAGTTAAATGCTTAATTCTGTAACATTGAGCTGTGATGGGGAGCGAAGTTTAGTAGCGAAGTTAGTGACGTCACACTGCCAAGAAAAGCTTCTAGCGTTAATCATACTCTACCCGTACCGCAAACCGACACAGGTAGTCGAGGCGAGTAGCCTCAGGTGAGCGAGAGAACTCTCGTTAAGGAACTCGGCAAAATGACCCCGTAACTTCGGGAGAAGGGGTGCTGGCTTTAAGTCAGCCGCAGTGAATAGGCCCAAGCAACTGTTTATCAAAAACACAGCTCTCTGCTAAATCGTAAGATGATGTATAGGGGGTGACGCCTGCCCGGTGCTGGAAGGTTAAGAGGAGTGCTTAGCGTAAGCGAAGGTATGAATTGAAGCCCCAGTAAACGGCGGCCGTAACTATAACGGTCCTAAGGTAGCGAAATTCCTTGTCGGGTAAGTTCCGACCCGCACGAAAGGCGTAATGATTTGGGCACTGTCTCAACGAGAGACTCGGTGAAATTTTAGTACCTGTGAAGATGCAGGTTACCCGCGACAGGACGGAAAGACCCCATGGAGCTTTACTGCAGTTTGATATTGAGTGTCTGTGCCACATGTACAGGATAGGTAGGAGCCATTGAGATCGGGACGCCAGTTTCGATGGAGGCGTTGTTGGGATACTACCCTTGTGTTATGGCCACTCTAACCCGGTAGGTTCATCATCTACGGAGACAGTGTCTGACGGGCAGTTTGACTGGGGCGGTCGCCTCCTAAAAGGTAACGGAGGCGCCCAAAGGTTCCCTCAGAATGGTTGGAAATCATTCGCAGAGTGTAAAGGTATAAGGGAGCTTGACTGCGAGAGCTACAACTCGAGCAGGGACGAAAGTCGGGCTTAGTGATCCGGTGGTTCCGTATGGAAGGGCCATCGCTCAACGGATAAAAGCTACCCTGGGGATAACAGGCTTATCTCCCCCAAGAGTTCACATCGACGGGGAGGTTTGGCACCTCGATGTCGGCTCGTCGCATCCTGGGGCTGTAGTCGGTCCCAAGGGTTGGGCTGTTCGCCCATTAAAGCGGCACGCGAGCTGGGTTCAGAACGTCGTGAGACAGTTCGGTCCCTATCCGTCGCGGGCGTAGGAAATTTGAGAGGATCTGCTCCTAGTACGAGAGGACCAGAGTGGACTTACCGCTGGTGTACCAGTTGTCTCGCCAGAGGCATCGCTGGGTAGCTATGTAGGGAAGGGATAAACGCTGAAAGCATCTAAGTGTGAAACCCACCTCAAGATGAGATTTCCCATGATTTTATATCAGTAAGAGCCCTGAGAGAAGATCAGGTAGATAGGTTAGGAGTGGAAGTTGTGTGAGCAATGGAGCGGACTAATACTAATAGCTCGAGGACTTATCCAAAGAGTCAGAAGATATTGACAACGAAAGGTTAACTTGTTAGAATATAGATGTTCAATTTTGAATGTTTAATCATTCAGAGTTAAGTGACGATAGCCTAGGAGATACACCTGTACCCATGCCGAACACAGCAGTTAAGCCCTAGAACGCCGGAAGTAGTTGGGGGTTGCCCCCTGTGAGATAAGGTAGTCGCTTAGC
>NZ_KV813655.1 GCF_001813675.1 Streptococcus sp. HMSC078D09 | reverse complement strand
TTTACGAAAAACCATGCAACTAACTCCTGAGAACTTTAAATTATTTATTAGTGTCAAAAAGGATACCTTCCCAACAAAGATATCCTGTCTAGATACAACTTATAAATCCAAACACTGTAAAGGAGGAGGCACAAAAACTTTAAGTCTAGAAAAACAGTTAATTCTGAACTTGCATTATTTATGCTATTAATCAACTCAACATCTTCTAGTTTTTTGATTTTGGTCTTGGACTAGTGATAGTCACTGAACATTAACATTCGTAGAATATACTCTTCATTCCTCAAGTCTATTTGACTTAGAAAACTTAAAATCAACAAGTGTCACTATAGCTATTGATGTCACAGAAAGTCCTATTTCAATGTCCTAAAAGAAACCAAAGTAAGACTTATCCTGGAAAAAGATATACACCATAAAGACACAATCATACTCGATTTAACGACACTTCGTGCCTGTCAATTAGTTTTTTGAGATGGTCATACACATGATTTTACTCTTTTTAAAGAAAGTATAGGTCAAGTTTGTCAGAGCAATTACTTGTTTTTGTTATTTAGATACTATGAATATTCATGAGATATCTTTTTTCCTTTAAAAAGTTCTAAAAAGCATGTATCGACTGTAGAGGATAAGAAGTTTAATAGAGATAGTTGTAATTCGTATTAAAATTGAGCGTTTAAATGCTAAGTTTAAAACTTTTCAATTTGTGAAATCATCAACTATGAGTTAAAATAATTTACGAACAGAGGCTTTCCAAAAAACTTGATATCATACGTTTTATTGTGGAAATATTTATTTCATTTTCTCCTAGTATTGAATTTTCACACACTCATTAATTTTATTGATATAATCCAATAATAATGATAATATCAAATAATAATAAAAAGATTTGATAGTATTTTTTCATAATCTGTCACGCTTTCTAATGATTTTTTATGGTAAATGGAGATAA
>NZ_KV813654.1 GCF_001813675.1 Streptococcus sp. HMSC078D09 | reverse complement strand
TAGTAACGTCCGAATTCGAATTTAGTTGTGTCGATAACTTGTGTGTTTTCTGCATCGCCAAGTGACTTAGTGAAGCCATCTTTAAGGGTTGCAGTGATCACACCGTTGTTGACAGCGATATCGAATTTATCTGTTACTTCTGCACCTGTTACAGAGTCGTAAGCTTTGATGTCAGCCGCATTAAGATTTAATTTAGCTTCATCATAGTTATCTGAAATACCTACTGTTTGGATGTTGTCCTTGTTAGCTGCGTCAAATTTAGTTGTATCCAACCATACTTGGTAA
>NZ_KV813653.1:1774-5252 GCF_001813675.1 Streptococcus sp. HMSC078D09 | reverse complement strand
CTAATGATTTTTTATGGTAAATGGAGATAAATATGATTATAGGTGAAACTTATAGAAAAATACGAGAAGGAAAAGGTATTTCTATTTCTTCATTAGCAGGTGCAGAAATTTCAAAGTCTCAAATATCTAGATTTGAATTAGGAGAGACAGAAATCTCATTTTTTAAATTATTATATCTACTTGAAAAAATAGGTGTAACACTAGAAGAGTTTTTGCTTTCATGTAATAATTATCAGCCTTCAGACTTCAATACCTTGATACGCTTAGTTCAACAGGCTGCATACAATCAAGAAATCAAATCATTACTTAATATGGTAAGCAAAGAGATGGAACTGTTTAGAGAAACCAAATCTCATTATCATAAGTTAAACGCTATTTTCATTGAAAGTATTATCTATGGAATTGATAATACTCATCAATTGAGTAATCAAGACACCTCTTATCTTACTAATTATTTATTTTCTGTTGAAAACTGGGGATATTACGAAATTCTTATTCTTGGAAATTGTTGTCGAGCAATATTACCAAATTTATTATTTAGATATGCCAAAGAGGCGCTTAAAAAAGGAAAGTTGTATAGTTCTATACCTAGAAATAAACAAGCTCTCGTTCAATTACTTCTTAATTCACTTCTTATTATGATTGAAAACAGCTTATATGAGGAAGCTTTATTTTTAAAACAAGCTACTAAGAATATATTATCTAATTCCACAGATTTTTTTGAACAAACTATTCTTTTGTATTTAGAAGGATTTTTTGAACTTAAATTTCATCGTAATCAAAAATCAATTTTAAAAATAGAAGATGCTTTAAAAATTTTTGAATTATTCAATAAAACATTATACAAAAATTATAAAGATTACTACAAAAAAAATATTATCATTTTATTACAATGTGGTAATTCCTATTTTGAATAATTGCTTTTTTTGAAAAACTTTTTAATTCATCTAAAGAAATCAATTCCAGCTCTTCAGCAATACTATCCCAACTTGGAATATCAAATAATTTTTCTCTACAAATTGTTTTTAAATATTCATTTTTATTAACTTCACAATTTATGTACAATTCATTGATTACTCTTTTTTTAGCCTTATAAAATAATAGTTCATCAGATAAATCGGATTCATTAACAAGATTGTTCTCCAGTGTTTTAATCAATTTTTTCTTATAGATTGTAGGTGTTATAGTTACTATTTTTAGTAAAGTCATATTACTATAAAATATTGGGTATGATACAATATTATATATCCATTGCTTTTGTGTCCTTAACTTATGGTCTAATAATGAATCTTTAATACCAGTTAACATCGAGTTTAAGATACTTAACATTGCCATTTCATGAGATGATGCTACCATACCAGATATATCTAGATACATAGAAATTTCAGAAAGTTCTTGTTGTTTATCTAATTCCGTTAAACCAGTTGAAAAAGCCGGAGAGTTAATTTCTACAGATGATCCACTTAAAGGTAACATATTTTCAATACTTATGATTTCACTTTGTAGAAAACTTGGACCAGCAATAGCAATCTGGAATTCTCCTGCTTGAATATTTTTTATATAAAATTTATATAAAGTTTCTAAACTAACATACTCAATATTACCTCTAGTACCAATAATATCTATTGACCAAGAACTATTTTTAAAAATTACTCGATTATCATTAATAGATTTTTTACTATTTTCATACTGATTTAATTCAATTAAGACTATTTTCTTTTCCCTCAATAGTTCATCTTCAGTAATAGAAAGATTGAAAATCCTACTTATCAGTATTTTAAAAATTTTATTGAAATCTTCAGCTAGACAGTAACCACTTAAATTAATATAATCTCTAGATGTCTCTCCTTTAATAGCTGCACCATTCATATCAAACAATTCATTTAGTGATTGTTCATTCCCTGCTCGTATTAGTAAATGTTCAATAAGATGTGAAAATCCTAATTCATTTACTTGCTCAATACTAGTACCTGCAACAAACATCAATGAAAAATATGCAAATTTACTTGCTTGATTTTTTTTAAATATAATTTTCTTATTCATCAATTTTTAGAATCTCCCAGAGTTTACTTTTGTTGAAATCATGACCACATGTAGGACAATGAGATTGCTTAGAGAAGTGCTTGAATTCATCTTCCCTAAAACTATAAAAATCAAATCTAAATAAAGTATTCCAAACATTACTATTTTTCTCTGTTACACAATCTAACCATTTCTTCACAACCCATGATGACAATAATAGAATATTAGTTAAAATATTTGCAGTTATTAATTTTCCATCATAGTTTGAAAATTTTTTAACTAAATTTTGAAAGTTATCACTATCTTGTTCATAAAGTAAACAATCAACACAGCCTATATTTTGAATATTAGGATTACAAAATAAGAGTTTACCTGCGCTACGTTGGCTAAAACAGTATATACTAGGGATATTAAATAAATAGCATGCTCTATTTACTAATCTTTGTGCTATATAAGGAGGTTCATCCATACAACAAAATACCCAGTCACTTTCAGAAATTTCTTTTTTTACAGCATCAACAGTGCTCATTTTTAATTTTCTTTTTGTGACTACACACTGATAATTACGTTTTAGAATACAATCTTTTACACAGTCAACTTTATATTTACCAATATCGTTAAAGGTAAACATAGATTGCCTATTTATATTATTTTCTTTAACAATATCATCATCGACTAAATGAAGTCGCCCTACCCCTAATTGGGCTAATTGTAATGCGATATGAGAACCACCGGCTCCACATCCTAGTATGGTAACTTTTAAATTACTCAATTTTTCAAGTAATTTAATCCCACCAATACCTTCACTAGAATAATAAGTTTCCAGTGATTCATTAATTAAATAGTGATCAATTTGATTTACAGGTCTATCTAATATTTCTAATAAATTACGATCAGAAAATTTAGATATATATTTTTCTATAATATTTTCGGATATATCATATTTTTTTCTTAATAAATCTTTAATTTCTTCAAAGCTATTAATTCCATTGCAACAAGAAATTAAATCTGACCAAAAATCTGAGTATCCTGTAATTTCTAATACATCAACATCGTCAGCTCCAATTCTTAATCTGTCGTTCTTCCATTGGTAAACGATTCTATCCTGGTTCCATTTTGGGAAATAATTATCCATTTTATATCCTCAACTATTTGATAAAAGCATGCAAGATGGACATGCATGCTTTTGTTATACACGAGAAGTCAATTAATATTATTGACTTCTTTTTTATTAATACAAACTAATTTAAACTCTCTTTTTAAAAGTTTAAATTAACTAAATCTAAAATTATCTTAGATAAAGTACCAATTAGTTGTATTATCTTCACGAATTTCTTCAAATTCTAACTCCAAAATGTTGAAATCTTCCATAATCATGATCATCACCTCCTTTCTATTATAAAACAATAATCTGATCAAACTCTTTCAATATTTCTGGATTTTGATCATGAGTAAT
>NZ_KV813653.1:436-1674 GCF_001813675.1 Streptococcus sp. HMSC078D09 | reverse complement strand
TTTATTATTTAGATATGCCAAAGAGGCGCTCAAAAAAGGGAAATTGTATAGTCCTATACCTAGAAATAGACAATCTCTCATTCAACTACTTCTCAATTCTTTGATTATAATGATTGAGAACGACTTATATGAGAAATCTTTATTTTTAAAACAGGCTACGAAGAATATATTAGCGGATTCCACAGATTTTTTTGAACAAACTATTTTGCTATATTTAGATGGATATTTGGAACTGAAATTCTATCATAATCAAAAATCACTTTTAAAAATCGAAGAAGCTTTAAAAATTTTCGAACTCTTCAATAAAACAATCCACAAAAATTACAAACAATACTTTGAGAAACACATCATTCATTTAGTAGACTAGGCCATTTATCTATAAGGTAATAACGTGATCAAACTCTTCCAATATTTCTGGATTTTGATCATGAGTAATGACAATAACAATTGCATCTTTAATGGATAGAATGTAGTCCATTATTTCTTTTGCTTTTATTGGATCAAGGTTACTTGTAGGTTCGTCAAATATATAAACTGAATATGTTTTGACTAAAAACCTAGCTAAATCAATTCGTTGCTTTTCTCCTTCTGAAATGATTTTGTTTGATTGAGCTAGGTTTTTACGAAGGAAGTCTTCATTAAACCCTAAGGATTTTCTTAATTTTTCAGTTAAATGAAGGTTTCTAGCCAATTTGATATTCTCTAGAATATTACCTTCAATTAGAAAGTCATTTTTTTGCACAAATGCAATATCTTTATATAACTCCTCTGAGGGAATATCAATATTCTGTTTTCCGTTGATTTTTATTTCTCCATCATAAAGATTTTTTGGATAATAATTTAGTATTAATTTTACTAAAGTTGTTTTCCCAGTTCCTGAAGCACCGATAATCGCATAGCGCTTACCTTTTTTAAATTCATAGGAAAAATGATCAAATAATATTCTATTTTCAATTTCATAATATAATCGGTTAATAGAAATAGTCGAAATGTTATCACAATCAATTGTACTTGTTTTATGGAAAGTTCCATGATTTGTCTCATATAGATTTTCTTGGATATTATCAATAATGGACTTGCTACTGCTGATTAAATTTTTATTGTAAAGAATAGATTGTAATGGAGCAAAAACACCGTTTAATAATTGAATACTTGCTACTAGTAGTCCAATAGTCAGTAAGTTATTTCTTACAAAAAAGATACCAGCAACCATACAGGATAGTTGAGAGCCAAAACTT
>NZ_KV813653.1:0-336 GCF_001813675.1 Streptococcus sp. HMSC078D09 | reverse complement strand
AACACCGTTTAATAATTGAATACTTGCTACGAGTAATCCAATAGTCAGTAAGTTATTCCTTACAAAAAAGATACCAGCGACCATACAGGATAGTTGAGAGCCAAAACTTAGTAAAATTCCAGTAGTTGAAGCTAAGTCTTTTAAGAATTGATATGTTTTTCTGGACTCTTCAAATTCTAAACTGATTCCTTGAATTTTTTCTTGGGTCCAGCTTTGAATATTTAATAACTTAATTTGTTCAAAACCATTAATAAAGTTTGTCATTTTTGACAAATAGTGATTATTTTGTAGAGAATAATTATTAGTTGATTTAGTCATTAACTTTCCAGGAATTTG
>NZ_KV813652.1 GCF_001813675.1 Streptococcus sp. HMSC078D09 | reverse complement strand
AGAATGAGACCAAACAGATACCCATACACAAAAAACCAGTGGGAAGAAGAAACAACTCTAGTATGTTTCGGTGATAATACTAGTTTTAAATTGAGAGTGGAGCGTAATAGAATTACAAACGAGGTGAAGGAATGAAAGATTTAATGTTTTGGGGAATGATTGTAATTTCATCGTTAGTGATTGGTATGTCAATTTATATCTTGATTGTGCAAGCCTATCTTAATAAGCTACTGGTGGATAAATTCAATGATCAAAAAAGAGAATTGAGAAGAGCGTTCGGTTGGGAAGAATACAACTGGGCAGAAAATTTCGGAGATTTCGCACGAAAAGTAGATAAGCTCATTGAGTTTAAAAAAGAAATTGAACGGCTTGAAGTTATTAAAAAAGCAATCGAAGCACGGAAACTTTCAGACTTAAACCGTAGGAAAGAAGATGTTGAGTGGGAAATTAAGAAACTTGAGGAGAAATAATGACCCTACAAAATTTTATCTATTTACTACTCGCACTGGTCTGGCTCTCTGGTTTGATCTGGGCCAGTGTGATAGCGTTTAAAAACAGAAAGGAGAAATGATGAGTTTAGATAATGTACATATACCAATCGATGAAGAGAATTTTCTTTCGATCGCTCAAATAAATAATCGTTTAGAGATTGCTATATTATCAAACATTGGGAAAAAATATGGCTATGACCCATCATTTGTAACTGATTCATATTTTGATGATCTGTATGATGCAGTGATGCCTTTTGATAATATACGAGATTTAAAGCGTATTATTGACCATATTATCGAAGTGGAGGACAAGCATGAATAAACTATTTTACACAATCCTCGCATCAGTATCGCTGGTATTTATGATTGTGTGCGTCAACTTAAACGCACGGATTGAAAGTCTTACCAAACGTGTGAGTGATATGGAATGGACAGTACAAGAACATGAGCTATCTATCCAGCGATTGGCTGAGAAGAACAATGCGCAGGATGTTATTTTGAATAAACTAAATAGCGAGTACCAGATGCGGGAGCGACAACGGGCGGAAGAAGTCAAACAGGCAGCGGAAGAAAACGGAGTGGGTGGATAACATGAAAGCAAAATTATTTATCGCAGGAGCATTTAGTGATGTGTCGATTATAGAGAAAATGAATGCATTCTTTGACGAGAATCCTAACATTAAGATCGAGGCAGTCGATTATAAAGTAAATCAACGTGTAGTGGACTGCGTTCCATTTAATGACCGCGAGTGTCTACTTATCTATCGTGAGGGCGTGGAATGAATATAGTGAAGAAAAAAGGGAATTAAGAAGTATGAAGGTATATGTTGTCAGAAAATATATGGGTCACAGTCCATGGGCTGGGTCACATCCAGCTAAGTCTAAAGATAAAGAGTTTAAAACATTGCACGAAGCACAAGCTTACAGGTCCACCTTAACTGGTATGGTTGAGATTTTTCAAAAGGAGGTAGCAAATTGAAAGCTACTCCAAAACTAAAAGAGTTATTACATTTAACAAAAGAATGGTTCATAGCAAGGCATGTGGAGCAAGGTAGTCCAGACAAGCAAATATTAAAGTTATTCGAAGAGGGTGGAGAATTATCTTCGGGATTCTTGAAAAATAAAAAGGATCTAACGAAAGATAGCATAGGAGATGCAACTGTCGTATTGATTGGTTTATCAATGATGTTAGAAATCGAACCAGAGAATGTTTTGTTCTCAGATGACAAAACGCTGGAAGAGAATGTCGATAAAGCTATAACGATGATTTTCTTTTATGCATCGGAACTGTTTTTATCGAAAGACTTTTTAGATAAGATTAATGTAGAGTTTAACTTAAAACGAATACTTGCGCATATTGGACGTATCTCAGTGTTGTTGGGATATGAATTTGAGGAATGTCTATCAATTGCCTACAACGAAATTAAGGACCGAAAGGGCCAGTGGGTAAATGGGAATTGGGTCAAAGAAGAAGATTTGGAGGAAGTTAATGAGCATTAGAGGTAGGTACGGTTATTTAATATCAGCGTTAAATCAATATCCGTTTGAGAAAGAGATTGCTAGTCGTCTCGAAGAAATTGAGACACCGTGGAAACCATCCGATTCCAATAGTACAATTACAAAAGGGACAATGATGACTCCTAAAGCGCTGGCCGATATTATCAAAAAAGAATCAGATCCAGAGTTGCATCGTCTTGATTTGATGAAAAAGGCAATTTCCGAAGTGAAAGAATCAACACCAGCACAGGAATGGTTGGCGATCAAAGAAGTATATATTGACAATACATTGACCGTTGAAGGAGCATCCATTAAATATCTGCATTGTAGTAAGTCTTTCGCCTACAAAAAAGTGATAGAGCCATTCTTTAAGAATCTTGAAACAAAGATCTATGAACTATCGCTTAGTAAAAAATTTAACATCAGCGTGGAAAAATCTTAAAAAATAGCTCAAAATCGTGGAAAAAAATCAAAAATAAGGTGATAAAATAGTAACATCAAGAGATTAGGGGTAAGATTAACTTACCTTTTTCTCTTGGGCATCTTCTCGCACTATATTGGTTAGGAGCTAGCTCAAAGGGAGAGCGATTGATTTCGAATCAATTGGTTTCAGGTTCGATTCCTGAGTTCCTAATAAAATCAAGTCAGTATCTACTGGCTTTTTATTTTACCTAGGAAGGAGGTGACACTGTGAACATTGTGGATCCTATTCGTGACAAAGACGATATTCAGGCAATGAAGGAATATCTACGAGAATGGAATGAGCGAAATTACTTGCTCTTTTTATTTGGCATCAATTCCGGATTGCGTGTTGGAGACATCTTGAGGATACGAGTGAAAGATGTTCAAGGATGGCATATCAAGTTAAAAGAGCAGAAGACTGGTAAGCAGAAGCAGATCAAGATGACAAAGACTTTGAAAAAGGAAGTCAGAGAATATATCAAAGACATGCCACTGCATTATTACTTGTTTCAAAGCCGTATCGGAAAAAACAAACCGCTCGATAGAAGAACAGTAGACTGGATATTAAAAACAGCTGCTATCGAATGTGGTATTGAAAACATCGGAACTCATTCGATGAGGAAAACATTTGGGTATCATTACTATAAAAAATACAAAGACGTGGCAATGCTCATGGATCTATTTAATCATTCATCTCCTGCGATCACGCTGAGATACATTGGAATTAGACAGGATCAACGAGATAAAGCCATGTCTAATTTTGATTTATAGTTACCAATTAGACACAACGAGTAAAACGCTAATTAGTTTTATTAGTTACCTGCTATTCATTTATTTTACAGGCTTTTTAAAGCTGGTGCGAATCAGACAGAATATAAGATATGTCTAATTCAAGAGAGAAAAACAATATAGTTTTCAGAAATAATATAATGAATTTCAGAAATAGATAATTGAAAGTATGAAATGTTACAGAGGATTTAAGAATTGAAAGTAGATGTTTCGACAAGAGAAAGTCGCAGAGAGTTTTATCTTTCAAGATCATGGAGACAACTGAGACTCGAAGCAATGAGTCGAGATCACTTTGAATGTGTTTGGTGTCGAGATGAGGGCAAAGTAACGACAGACAATCTCGAAGTCGATCACATCAAGGAGCTAGAATATTATCCAGAGTTTGCTCTAGATATCGACAATCTTCGTACTCTGTGTAAAGAGTGTCATAATAAGCGACATCATCGCTTTCAATTTCGCAAATCATCCAAGTTGCAAAATAAAAATTTTCGTTCGGACGAATGGTGGGGATGAAAATTTAAAATTTTGAAAAATTCACAGACCCCCCGGTCGAAAAAAATCGAAAAAAATCGGTCTCTGGGAACCGGTGGGAGGGGTCGATTGTCCAAATGCAAAGCACTATTTTTAAAGGGGGAGGGGGCTCATGGAAGAATACTCAGAAAAAAATATAAAAGAATTGGAAAACCAGTTACTTTCCAAAATCGGCAATTTCAGCACACGAAAGAAAGATGCAATTCAGTACGAGAAAGTTCATCGCTATCTCTACCTGGTCCGTCTATTGTATGAGTTGAAAGAACGTCTCAAACAAGATGGATTAGTCATCACCGTCCACAACGGCCAACAAAGATTTCAAAAAGCGAACTCGTTGATCAAAGAAATCAATACAACCAGCAATCAGCTACTAGCGATTGAGCGATCATTTGATTTTGAGGTTGAAAATTCACCAGTCGAGAAGAAACCACCATCGGACGGAAGTGATCTGTTGTGATTTCTCATCCTCTGATTGATGAATACATCGAACTTGCCGAATCAGGAAAAATCAAAGTCAACAAAGAACGCTCACTCTTATTCAAAATCATCAAAGAAAAAATCTATCCGAGGGATGATTTATATTTTGACGATGATTTGATTGAGAAATATATCCAGTTCACCGAGAAGAATTTCTTTCCACTGGCTAAGTATCAAAAGTTCATCACGCCATTTATCTTTCTTTTTCGGAAAGAAGATGGCGAACCTCAATTTGATGAAATATTGCTGACCCTTGCTCGTGGGGGAGGAAAGAATGGTTTTATGTCCAGCCGGGACGCATTCTTCATCAGTCCTCTCTATCCTGTCAGAGATTACGATGTGACTATCACAGCTAACTCTGAGAAGCAAGGCAAGGTCTCGTTTGAGGAAGTTTATGAGACTGTCCAGCGAAGAGGATTGGAAGACCATTACTATTTGACAAAAATGTCTATTACAGGCCGAGGGAATAACTCGGTCTTTTCTTATCGGACAAATAACCCAAAGACAATGGACTCGGCTCGTGATGGCTGTCTGGAATTTGATGAGATTCACCAGTTTGAGAATGACTCTGCTGTTAAAATCCAGCGGTCAGGACTTGGTAAGATTGCCCACGCTCGTACCTTCTACAACGGTACCAACGGACACGTTCGTGAAGGGTTTTACGACAAGATGATCGAAAAATCAATGAAAATCTTGAATGGAGAGCTTGAGGAATTCCGCTTTTTTCCGTTTATCTGCAAACTAGACGATCCGGAAGAAGTGGATGATATGAGTAACTGGCCAAAAGCGAATCCAATGCTGGATGAGACAACACCTTATGCCAAACGTCTATTAGCTAGAACGAAAGCTGACTATGACGATTTGGAATTGGAACCATCAGGCAGGCAAGAGTTTATGACAAAGCGGATGAATCTGCCAGAAGCCGACATCGAAAAAGATGTGACCACTCGTGAAAAGTTAATGGCTGCATTGAGAAGCCCTGGCATAGATCTCTCAGGAAGATCTTGTGTCGCTGGTTTCGACTACGCAAGCATCAGAGACTTTGCCAGCGTTGGCCTACTCTTTAAAAACGGTGATGAATTTATCTGGAAGCAGCACAGTTTTGCCAGGAAGCAATTCTTGGATATGTTTAAAATCAAGGCTCCAATCCGTGAATGGCAGGAACAAGGGCTCTTTACTATCGTAGACGGTCCAAGTATAGACCCAAGATTACTGGTTGATAAGTTAATTCAGTGGCGCAAGCTGTACAATATCGAAATTGTCTGCGCCGATGGATTTCGAATGGATCTGCTGAAACCATTGCTGGAAGAAGCTGATTTTGAGTACGAATTCTTGCGAAATCCAGGAGCGATACAGTCGAAGGTGGCTCCAATCATTGAAGATGGATTTGCGAACGAAAGATTCATTTTTGAAAACGACAAATCAATGCTCTGGTATACCGATAATACATTTGTCAAAGAAGACAAAGACGGAAACAAGAGATTTTTGAAAAAGGAACCGTTGAGACGAAAGACTGACGGCTTCCATGCTTTTATTGCTGCTCTCTATAAGAGAGAAATCATTCAGGAAAGTACGGTTGGAGACTTCCTTGACGTGATCGAAGATTGGGAATTTTAGAAAGGACAACAAAATGAACAAACGTATTAAGAAGAAACAAATGCTCGGACGAAAGATCCATGAGCTCGAATGTGAGTTGGTTGTATTAAGTGCGGAAAATATGCACTTAATAACTAAAGTTGGTGACCTCAAATCCGAATTGAATACTTTGAATCAAGCATTAAAACGGCATGAAGAGATTTGTGCCAAAAATGTTGAACAAACAAATAAAGAGTTTGGGTCAATCAAGAAAGAATTAAAACGCTCTAAGAAATCTTTCTTTAAGCGATAAGGAAAAATCCCGGGTGGGTGGTAGGCATAAAATCTTAGAAAGGAGGAGGTGCCTTGGGATGGCTAAATTTATTCAAGCGAGAAGTTCCGGAACCAAGTTTTGAGTTTGATGAGCTGGAGCGGATCTTTGGCAATCTGCAACTAAAGAGCTTGTCGATTGATAAGGCTGCTGAATTTGTGGCCCGCATCTTTGCAAGGTCTGAGTTCAAGTTCATCGAGAACGGAAAGAAGAAGGCTACTGATTGGGATTATCTGCTAAATGTTAGGCCCAACAAGAATGAAACAGCTTCTGAATTTTGGCAAAAAGCTATCTATCGCTTATTGACCAAGAATGAAGTGCTAATCTTTCTGTCGAATGATGATCAGTTATTGATTGCAGACTCGTACATTCGTCAAAAGTATGCTGTGTATGATGATACATTCACTGCTGTGACTTGTCAGGGTTATACTTTCCAAAAATCATTCAAGATGAATGAAGTTATTTTCTTGCAATACAACAACAATCGGCTACAAGAGTATTTTACTCAGTTGTTTAACGACTACGAGAAACTACATACCCGTCTAGTAGAAGCACTAGCACGTAATAATCAAATCCGTGGAGTCCTTAGCACAAGGACAAATGCAAGCTTCGACGACAAAAATCGTGAGAAAATGCAGAGATATGCTGACGGTCTCTTTAAGTCGTTTACAACCAAAACGGTTGCGATCGTCCCAGCTCAAGAAGGAATGGAATATTCCGAGCTTACGAACACTACAGGTACATCAAATATTTCTGTAGACGAGTTGAAGAAACTTCGTCGGCAATTTGATGATGAAGTGGCCGATATCTTAGGAATTCCTACTGCGCTGATGCATGGAGATATGGCAAATTTAGAGAATAGCCAGAAGATGTTTAATAGCTATTGCTATCAATCACTTGTCAAGAAGATGAGCGATGGCCTGAACTTCGCTTTGCTAAGCAAAAGCGAGCACAGGGGGAACAAACGTCTTGTCATTGTCGGAGAAGGTCAGAGGGACAAATTCTCGCTTGCTCAAAGTATTGACAAGCTGATTTCTTCTGGGTCTATGCTCATTAATGAGGTTCGCGAGGAACTTGGTCTTGAAGCTGTACCGTGGGGCGACAAGCCTCTGATCACCAAAAACTATCAACTTGGTGAGGATGTAGAGAAGGGAGGTGAGAAAGAAGATGAAAGTGATTCCGATTAAGGGAACCATTGTATCAAACAATGACAGTTGGATTTATGATTGGTTCGGCTGGGACTACACAGCTCCTAAAAATGTAGCACTTCCTGAAACTGGTGAGGACATAGAAGTTCACATTAATTCAGGAGGAGGAGATGTATATGCAGGTAGCGAAATTTACACCGCCTTGCGGTCCTACTCGGGGAAAGTAGTTGTTAAGATCGTGGGCATTGCTGCAAGTGCGGCAAGCGTTATCGCGATGGCTGGTGATGAGGTGGAGATTAGCCCTACTGCTCAAATCATGATTCACAATGTATCATCAAACGTTAGTGGAGATCATAATGCTCTACTGCATGAAGCTGAAGTACTTGAAGGATTTAACAAATCAATTGCAAATGCTTATATCTATAAAACAGGAAAAGCATTAGATGATTTATTAAGTCTGATGAATAAGACTACCTGGTTCGATGCCGAATCAGCAGTGAATCAAGGATTTGCTGATAAGATCATGTTTGCTGAAGAAATCGCTCCTACGTTTGCTGCAAGCGAAACTCCAATGATTCCACATGATTTTATTGAAAAAATGAAGTCAGCAATGACTCCTGATGTTGATAAAATCGCTGAGCTGGTAGCTAATAAGCTAGAAGCTAGACAAATCGCAAAAGAGACTTTTGAAAATAGCGAATTTGTACAAAAAAAATTCAATTTTCCAGAAAGTAGCGAAAATAACACAAACAAGGCTGTACCGAAAGGGTTCGGTCTTTTTGCATTTTAGAAAGGAAAAATACTAATGACAATGCAATTATCAAACAAATTCAATGAAATTCGCCAGAACTTTTTGAACGCTGTAACAAATGGTGCACCTCAAGAAGAACAAGCGAAGCTCTATAATGAAATGATCGAGTCGATGACCAATGAGATGATGAAACAAGCTCGCAACGCCGCTCATGAGGAAGTTTCGCAAATGAATCCTTATGATGCAAAAATGTCAGCAGAAGCTCGTGAATTCTTCAACGACATCGACAAAACTGCCCCTGTTGGAGTAGAAAAACTCTTCCCGCAAGAAACTATCGACCGTATCTTTGATGATATGGTAAAATCTCGCCCACTCTTGCAACACATCGGATTGCGAAATGCTGGCATCCGCCTTAAATTCCTTAAATCAACCCAAACTGGTACAGCTCTTTGGGGCAAGATCAATGGGGAAATTCAAGGTCAATTGAAACAAGCCTTCAACGAAGAAGAAGCGATTCAAAACAAATTAACAGCATTTGTAGTCATCCCTAAAGATTCTGAAAAATTCGGACCTGCCTGGTTGCAATCATTCGTATCTGCTCAAATCACAGAAGCGTTTGCTGCTGCTTTGGAAGCTGCCTTTTTGAACGGTGACGGAGATGGCAAACCTATCGGTCTTTCTCGTACCCTCACTGGAACTGCGGCTGGCAATAAAACAACTTTCGCAGAAAAAGAGGCCCAAACTGCGAACCTTACATTTGCTGACTCTGCAACAGTTGTCAAAGAACTGACTGCGGTGTACAAACATCACTCTGTTAAGTCTGATGGCAATCCAGTGGCAGTTGAAGGTAATGTTGTGATGGTAGTCAACCCAGCGGATGCATGGGATGTTAAGAAACAATACACTTCATTAAACGCTCAAGGAACATATGTGACTGCAATGCCATACAACTTGATCTTGGTTGAATCAGTTGCTCAAACTGCTGGTAAAGTGACTACATTTGTCAAAGGGCGCTACGATGCCTTCGTAGGTGGTGGAATCGAGTTTGGTCGCTTCACCGAGACTTATGCTCTCGAAGATTTGAACCTCTACACTGCTAAGCAATTTGCTTACGGTAAGGCTCACGATGAAAAGACTGCTGCTGTCTGGGTATTGAAAATTAAATAATAGGTGGTGACACCGAATGGAAGAAACAAAACAACTTCATCCGCTTCTAGGAACATTTAAGGAGCGGATGAAAATCTTTCATGACGCTGAAGATGAGAATCTATCACGTATGTTGGCATCATCTGAACAGGCAATTCTTGACTTGACGGGCTTTTTTGATCTATCAGATAGTCGTGCAGAAGAGTTAGTCTTGGAACGTGCAAGATATCTCTATAATGATCAAGTTGAATTTTTCTTTACGAATTTTCAGGGAGAAATCCTTGAATTATCGTTAAAAAATTACCTGTAAGGAGGAATAGATTGCTGGAAGTAATTCAAGATTTTTTTGATTTCAAAGAAAATGTCGTCCGACATGCTGGCGATGTCTTTGAAGTTGATGATGATCGAAAAAACGAATTGATGAAGAAATTACCTGATTTTGTAAAAGAATATGATTTAGTGGCTTCGGACAATCTAAACGAAGATGTAGCTGTGGAAGATGAATAAACCTGAATTTAAATACAAGAAACCAGAAACTAATACAAGTGAATTAAGAACTCCTGTGGAGTTTTATAACTCAAAAGTACTTGAAGGATTAGATGGCCGGGATGTGAGCTTTGAGAAAGTATTTTATACATTCGCAAAAATCTACTCACCTAGCTTAAAGGATATCGAAATTTCAACAGGAAAATCAATGACTGCAAAGATGACCTTAAAAATTAGAGATCCTTTAACAAGTTATCAACCTGATAATAAGCATTTTGTACAAGTGAATGATCACCGATTAGAAAATAAAAAATGGCAGATCATTGACATTCGACCCGACTATGATAACCGTGATTATTTAATTGTTGTTATTGGTGGGCCAAATGGCTAGTGGTGCTACACTAAGAGGCTTCGATGAAGTCATCCGGAATTTAGAAGCAAAGCTTGGCGATGCGAAAGTGAGAAGGTCTGCGAATAGAGCTTTGAAAGGCGCAGCAACTGAAACACTTGAAGACTTTAGAGTCGCCCTACAAGTTTTCAAAGATACCGGAGAAACAATCGAAAGCGCAACAGTCGGAAATGTAACGGGTGCTTTTGAAGGAGTGCCAATGGTTAAGCTTGGTTTTGGCGCTGGGTCACGTTGGCGGTTGGAGCATTTGAATGAATTTGGATATGCCAAAAAGGCCCATCCAAGGGGATTCGGTGTTATCCGAAGATTTTCGGAAGCCAACAAAGAAAAATTTAAATATAGGTTAGCAACTAAATTGAAAGGAGAAGGGCTTGGATGATTAAAGACAAGATATCAGAAATATATGATGCTCTGATGAGCGATGAGGAACTTTCTAAGATCACTATCAAATCATTTGAGCGTCCTGAAACCTTACCAACAGATCAGACGAGTATTGTTATTATCCCACTAGGGCCACCTATCCAAAGTGACCAGGGAAGTAATACAAGTTTTTCGAAAACATTTCTTTATCAAATCAATGTCGAATCGACCAACCGAATTGAATGCAAAAAATTGCAAGGGTTAGTCGAAAAGGTGATGGAATCGCAAGGATTCTTTCAAATTGCTGGGGGTCTAGATGAATGGATCCCTGAAATTAAACGTTATGCAGATGCCAGAACCTATAAAGGTAAAAGTAAGTTGTATGACGACTATTAGAAAGGAAATTTAATATGACACTACAAAAACAAGGTACTGCAACAGTCGGATTTAAAAGTTTGACAGTTCGCATTTTGGACGGAGCAGAAACTCCAACGGAAGGAGATAACCTCTTTGTCATCCAAGGTAAGAAGGGCGAAGGTGCGACTCAAACAGCTAAAATCTCCGGACTTGCTGTTGACCCTACAAAAACATTCGGAAGCAACATCGCTTACCATGTAAATAACCGTGGGGTTGGAGATGTCAAAGTAGATCTTGGTCTCTTGGACATTCCAGTAGCGCTTTACGTTAAAGCTCTCGGCTACGAAAACGATGATGACATCCTTGACTTTGGAGCTGACACAGTTTCAAAAGATGTGGCTATCTTGCTCGAATCAAACACTGCAGATGGTGGTGGAGCTTACTACGGATTCTACAAAGGAAATCTGTCAATGGATGCAATCGATCTTAACACGATCAAAGATAAGGCTGATGAACTTGCTACAACAGATGTATCATTTGCTGCAGGCGCAAGTACTAATGAGCAAACCAAGAACAAGTATGGAACAATGTACTTCGGTAGTGATGAAGCAAAAATCAAGAAATTGAAAGCAAAACTTGGTATGGTAGCAGCAGGATAATAATTGGGGCATTTAGCCCCTTTATTTATCTTTATATCGTTGTAAACCTTTACAATTATTGATATAATAAGTTGTGGAGGTTTTGCTATGAAAAATAAGAAAAATACAGTTTTAATAACATTAACAATTATGATCACTCTAGTTTCCATTGTACTTGCTATTATGCTCGTAAATTCCAACAACCAACTTTCTAAGACACACAAGGAATTGGAAAGCGTAAAGGAAGAGAAGGACAGAGCTGTCATGGTAAAAGATAAGCTCTCTACATACGTATCAAACGTAGATCACGATTTATTTCTGGAAGCAAATGATTTCGTTCTTGGAATGAATTCATTGACTAGCTACAAATTTGGGGACGGAGTTCTTTTCGACAAAACTCAAATTGCTGTCAGCGAACCGAAAAAACAAACTTCCGGAATGCTTGCGATGAACCATGACTCTAAAAGTTTTATCCCAGTAACGGCAACACTGACTATAAAAAATAACGACTCATCGAATATTGAATTCAATCCAGGTAAATTCCTTGCGAGCGATGACAAAGGCAATTATCTTGCTTATGATTCCGTTATGTCTAACGATAATACCGTTTCTGTTCAATCGGATAAAAGTGTCGTCATACAAGCCGGGAAAGAGGCAACCATAGCTATATTTTATGCGATGGATAATGACCATTCGGATAATGATGTCAATAAAATTGAATTTTTAAATAAAACTTGGACAAAATAAAATAAGCACCATTCGGTGCTTTTTTAATTAAAGAAAGGCAAACAATGTCAAAAATTACATTTACCATGAAGAACGAAGCTGGAGAAGATGTACTTTACTCTAGTAAAGAAATTACTACTCGTGATTATCGTGATTACCTTGTATTAAACGACTCACTCACATCAGATAAGACAGAAGTTGAAAAATTGGACCAACAATTAGGCTTCATTGCGTCACTATTTGAAAATGTGACAGTAGAGCAATTGCTAGAACATACAGATTTTGCAAAAATCATTGAAGTGTTCACTGAAATCTATGCTCATCTTGTGGGTGATGTGGACCCAAAGGGGAAAAAATAGATCCTAAAAACGCATTAAAACGTTTCTACAAATTCGTTAAGGAAGTTGCTGATGGACCATATAACATGAATGTCCATGATGTGATGGAATTAAGCTGGGAAGATCTGATCGGAATTATTGATCTTGATAAAGATCAAACCGAAAATGCGTCTTTAGATCTAGCTGACATTTTTGGAGAAATGGAAGCATAAAGCCTCTTTGGGCTTTTTTTGTTTGTAAAAGGAGAAAAAATGGCAGGTGGAACGCCACTAGGACAAATGTATATCGAACTAGGGCTGGACGTGTCAAAGTTCAATCCTAGCTTAACAAGTGCAAAGAACGCTGTGAAGTATTTCCAAAATAATGTCAAAGCGCTCGATAGCACATTGAAAAACAATGGTAAGAGTACTGAACTCCTCAAAGCAAAATACAAGTCTTTAGGACAGGCCATTGAAGCACAAAAGAAAGTACTCGATCAAATGAAGCAGAACTTCGACAAGCTCGATCCTGGATCTGCTAAATTTGACAAAGCCGCTGCTGATATTGAGCGAGAAAATGCAAAATTATCAGCAATGGAAGGACAACTCTACAAAGTGGAGCAAGCCTTGAAAGCTGTTGGACGTGAAAATAGCTTTTTTGGCAAAATGGAAAACTTTGGTAAGAACCTTGTTAAAAGTGGGGACAACATCCAAAAATTTGGAAAGAAAGTCTCTGATTTCGGAGGAACTTTAACCAAAGGAGTGACAGCTCCGTTGATTGCAAGTGCAGGATTTGCAGTTAAGGCTGCTGTAGATTATGAGTCTGCTTTCGCTGGAGTTAGAAAAACGGTTGACGCTACCGAGGGCGAATACAAGAAGATGTCAAACGCTATTCGGGAGGCATCTAAAACAATGCCAGCAAGCGCTGCAGATATCGCACGAGTAGCTGAATCGGCAGGTCAGTTAGGGATTAAGAAACAAAACATTGTTGACTTTTCAAAAACTATGATTGACCTCGGTGAATCGACTAACATGACCGCAGATGAAGCCGCTACCGCAATGGCTCGTTTTGCGAATATCACTCAGATGCCACAGTCTGAATTTAGACGATTAGGATCTACTATTGTTGATCTTGGTAATAACTTTGCAACGACAGAATCTGAAATCATGGAAATGGGCTTGCGCCTAGCAGGTACAGGACACATGGTCGGATTGACTGAACCGCAAATCATGGCAGTAGCTACTGCCATGAGTTCGGTTGGTATCAACGCAGAAGCAGGGGGAAGCTCATTTTCCCGTGTTATGCAAAAAATTAACACACAAGTGCTTTCTGGCGGTAAAAAATTAGAATTGTTTGCGAAAGTTTCTGGAATGAGCGCAAAAGACTTCGCTCATGAGTGGAAAACAGAGCCTCAAATCGCATTATTAGCCTTTTTAGATGGATTGAAAAAAGTCAAAGAATCCGGTGGGGATGTAACTCAAACTTTGAAAGAGCTTGGTATTAAATCAACACAGGAAGTTGACACAATGCAACGTATGGCCGGAGCCGGTGATTTATTGTCACGAGCTCTGAAAACTGCTAATGGAGCATGGAAAGAAAATACAGCCCTCACGAACGAAGCTAAAAAACGTTATGAAACCACAGAATCTCAATTGAAAATCTTTAAGAATCAAATTACAGATTTAGCAATTGAATTTGGCGGGCCACTTTTGAAAGCAATGAATTCAGGGCTACAAGCTGCAAAACCATGGATACAAAAGCTAGCAGATATGGCTAAAGCATTTAGCGAAATGAGTGAAGCTCAACAGCAAAA
>NZ_KV813651.1 GCF_001813675.1 Streptococcus sp. HMSC078D09 | reverse complement strand
TATAGTATAGCATAGTACAGTATGGCACTTTATTTTTTCCAATAAGTCTATTATACCCCAAGGACAGCTGGTTTTAATTTTTTCTCTGAACTGTACGATTTTGCGCCAGAAATGTAGGAATTACCTTTCGTTGTGATGTGATAAAACTTACAAATCTTTTTTGTTATTCTTGACCTAGTTTTTTAGAAAGAAGGTCTAAGATGTTAAATAAAGTCAAAACTAAAGCCTTAATTAGTGTTGGAACAGT
>NZ_KV813650.1:191113-332054 GCF_001813675.1 Streptococcus sp. HMSC078D09 | reverse complement strand
AACTAAAGCCTTAATTAGTGTTGGAACAGTAGCTGCAACTAGCTTTATTCTCATGATGGGATATACTGCTGGTCAACATTCTACTGCTAAACAAAGTCGCAAAGAGATTGAATTGGCTGCAGCTAAACTTGTAGAGGATAAACAAGCAGAAGATAAAGCTAGCATTTTGTCATCGGATACTGTAAAAGAATTTTTAACACAGTATTATACGAAAGAAAAACTAGGGGAAAATAATACACGCATTCAACCTTATATGACTGAATCGGCTTATTCTCAAGAATTGACAAGTCAAAATGATGCCATGAACCAAGTGTATAAGGATTATATTTTGGATTACCATTTTGAAAAAGCGGATATCTTTGTCAATCAGACTACGAATCAAGCCATTGCCATGGTCTCTTATAATGTAACCTATGTATCCGATTTAAAGAATGCCAACCAATCAAAGACCAATCAGACAGAAACCAGAACGGTTAAGTTGTCTTATTCGAAGCTACCAGGTAAGTTATTGGTCAATCAAGTACAGGTTTGGAAATCTGGGTTAGATGATTTAGATAATGCAACTCCTAAAACTTTAGAAGAATCATCATCAATACCATCACTGCCAAATACTACGACAAAATGATGATATTGCATGGAAATAGAAGAATGTAAGCAAATTTCAATTCTTGATGTAGCCAATCGTTTAGGTATCTCCTTTAAACAAGTTTCGAGCAGTGTCTATGAACATCCTGAACACGATTCATTTCGGATTTTTTCAACTACCAATACTTTTAAATGGTTTTCAAGAGATATTCAAGGTGATGTCATTGATTTTGTTCGACTTGTTAAGGGAACTTCCTTTAAAGAAGCTCTGGCCTTTCTTTCTGAAGAACCTTTTCAAAAAGAAGCTGTTCAAGAAAAAAGAGAGAGACCATTTTATTATCCTTTAAAGAGAGTAGAAGATTCTAACTGTAGTCTGGCTAGATATTATTTAACAGAATGTAGAGAAATCTCAGAAGAAATCGTACAAAAGATGATTCAACAAGGTTTGATAGCACAAGCCAGTTGGAAAACAAATGAAACTGTTGAACCTGTTATTGTTTTTAAAAGTTTTGATCATCGTCACAAACTGCAGGCAGCAAGCTTACAAGGAATTTATAAGAATCACTCTCTTCCTAGAGAAAGGTTAAAAACGATTCTAAAAGGAAGCCATGGACATGTTGGAATATCCTTTGACATTGGTAAACCAAATAGACTGGTCTTTTGTGAATCGTTCATCGACTTGATGAGCTATTACGAACTTCATCAACAAAATCTAACAGATGTTCGTTTGGTATCTATGGAAGGATTAAAAAGGTCTGTTGTTGCTTATCAAACTTTACGACTGATAGCTGAAGAAAATCAGAAGTTGGAATTTTTAGATACAGTAATACCTTCAAAGTTATTGCCTTTGATCAATACAATTCGTGATACCACTACTTATTTTGATAATCATCCAAATTTATTGACACTTGCGGTAGATTGTGATGATGCAGGAAAAGATTTTTCTGATAAGTTATCTCAATCAGGATTTCCTGTTTTCCTGGATTTACCTAATAATGAATCTGGGAAAGAAAAAATAGATTGGAATGATGTCCTTAGAGAAAAGAAATTAGATTTACAATTGATGCTTGAGTCTGCAAAAGAGACAGTGGAGAATCAACTAGTAAGACACTCCTCTCAATGTTTAGAATTGTGATAACAAAATCAAGATGTTTTAGCTAATATTAAAATGAAGGAGGATCGTATATGACCATTATTGAACGCTTAGAAGAAAAGGTCACTAGGCAAGAAAGCAAGGTAGCAAGAGAGACAGAAAAACTCGCTACTTACAAAGAACAACTGGAGACAGCGATGTTTGCGACGTTCAAAAGGCGTCAAAGCATCAGTCACATGAGTTTTGAAGAAGCTCTTGACCATGCCTTTGGTAAAGAAAGACAATTCGATGATTCTGAATTTAGAAAGGATGAAATGAGTGAATGACAAAAGATTGGAATTTTAATCAACCATTAGAAAGTAAATCAGAAAATCAAGGGGATTCAGATAAAATTGCGGCCTTATTTGGAAATCATCAAGGAGGTAATGATGTAAATTATGAAGCAGCTTTTCAAAAGCGAAAACAAGCGCCTGTGACGGAATCAAATTCTAGTTCTAAACCTAAAGTTACAGAGGTTAGAACAGGAAAAGAGACAGATATCACTACAAGTTATCAGCAACATCTTAAAAGACTTATTGCGGATAACAATAGCGATATTCAAAGCAGTCAAAAGAAAATTGAAGAGCTACATACGTTGATTGACACAAAGAATAAAGACAATAAGAAATTACAGTCCATTTATGATGCGATTTCGGAATTACACTAAGCAGTCCTGATAGGCTGCTTTTTTTGAGAGGTTATAGATGTTTACAACATTTTTTAAGAAAAATCACGACAATAGTGATGTATTTAAAAAGCTGATTCATAGACTATCTGATATGTCTGTCCAAGATCTTGAAAAAATAGACCGACTGTTAGATATCATTTTCACTCCAGATCAAGAATCAGAACAAGTAAAAACAGAATCAACTTATAGGGAAGAAACTTTGGACGACACATTAAAGGAAGCTAAGAATCAACTTCATAAGGAACAATTGGAGAAGAATTTAGAGAGATTTAGGAAAGACGGAAGGAAGTGAATAGTTTTATACAATTTTCTTTTACTTGAATAAAGTCTTGTGTTATACTTTTAGTATAGACTAGAGAAGGAAGTAAATATTTTGGAGTTGACTACCAAGCAGGAAAAGCAACTAGGTCAGACGCAGTGGTTTCATGCTACATTATTGAGACATTTAGAATCCTTAAAAAGTGGTATAGATGTTAAATTTAATTTAGGAAGTGAGCTAGATTTTGGTCCTGGTTTCTATATCACGCCTGACTTTGAACAAGCTAGAAAATTTATTAACAAGCAAGTTGAAGTATTAAATCGAAGCAGCTCTAATAATAATATTTTTGACTCAGAAGAAGAAGTAGGAATTATAGTAGAATTTCGTATTTCAAATTTTATAGAAATTTTTAAGAACCCTGACTATCATTGTCACTATTTTGCAAAACATAAAAAGTCAGAGTCAGATTTAGATTTTGCTGAATTTGTCGTTCAAAATCGGGAAAATCCAGATGAATTACAACACCATTTTGATTTTATCTATGGTGTTCAGACTGATGACAATCCAACCCAAGCTTTAGCTCGTTTTCGTCAGAATGAAATTACAAAAGAAGAAATGCTTGCTGAGTTTAGAAAACCATATTCTTTTAAACAATTATCCATCCACAACCAATCTTTTTGTGATATAATGAAAATAGAGAAGGTTTATCAATCAAAAACAGGAGAGGAGTTACAAAAATGGCAGTAGTATCATTGGAAAATAATATTAAACTATATAGTTCAGAATTATTTCAAGCACTATTAAAAGCCTCTAATTATAAATTGGATAAGCGTATTGCTCAGACTGTTGCAGAAGGCTATGCTCGTAATCTAGATTATTCTGATCCTGAACTGATGCATGTTGGTGTAACTTCGGTTGCTAACAATCTGCTTACAAAAATTAAACAAGAGTATTTTAATGTATAGTATTTTGAGAAAAGCCACCTAAAAAGAAATAACTCTTTAGGTGGCTTTTATAGAAGTAAAGTTTAGTTAGAAAAATAAGAAATAACGCACCAATTTTGGTGCGTTCTGCTTTTTTATGCTATAATGGAATTATAAAAATAAAGGAGTTTACCATGATTGGAAAGAACATTAAATCCTTACGTAAATCACATGATTTAACACAACCCGAATTTGCACGGATTGTAGGTATTTCACGAAATAGTTTGAGTCGTTATGAAAATGGCACTAGTTCAGTCTCTACAGAATTAATAGACATCATTTGTCAGAAGTTTAATGTATCTTATGTCGATATTGTAGGAGAAGATAAAATGCTCAATCCTGTTGAAGATTATGAATTGACTTTAAAAGTTGAAATTGTGAAAGAAAGAGGTGCTAATCTACTATCTCGACTCTATAGTTATCAAGATAGTCAGGGAATTAGCATTGATGATGAATCTAATCCTTGGATTTTAATGAGTGATGATCTATCTGACTTGATTCATACGAATATCTATTTAGTAGAAACTTTTGATGAAATAGAGAGATATAGCGGTTATTTGGATGGAATTGAACGTATGTTAGAGATATCTGAAAAACGGATGATAGCCTAATGGAAATCCAAGATTATACCGATAGTGAATTCAAACATGCTTTAGAGCGGAACCTTCGCTCACTGACAAGAGGAAAAAAGTCCAGTAAGCAACCTATAGCGATTTTGCTTGGAGGGCAAAGTGGTGCCGGTAAGACTACAATTCATCGTATTAAACAGAAAGAATTTCAAGGAAATATTGTTATCATAGATGGTGATAGTTTTCGTTCTCAGCACCCACACTATTTAGAACTTCAGCAAAAATATGGCAAAGATAGCGTTGCATACACCAAAGATTTTGCAGGGAAAATGGTAGAGTCTTTAGTAACAGAATTGAGCCATTTGGGATACAATCTTTTGATTGAGGGAACTTTACGGACAATTGATGTTCCAAAGAAAACAGCACAACTCTTGAAAAGTAAGGGATATGAGGTACAATTAGCCATAATCGCAACCAAGCCCGAATTGTCCTATCTGAGCACTCTTATCCGATACGAAGAACTGTATGCTATTAATCCAAATCAAGCACGCGCAACTCCAAAAGAACATCATGATTTCATTGTAAATCATCTGGTTGATAATACACGACAATTAGAAGAACTAGCTATCTTTGAAAGAATTCAAATTTACAAACGAGATAGAAGTTGTGTATATGATTCAGGAGAAGATACAACTTCAGCAGCAACCGTTCTTCATGATTTACTATTTGGAGAATGGAATCAAGTGGAGAAAGAGATGTTGAAGGTGGGGGAAAAGAGACTTAATGAATTACATGAAAAATAAACAATTGATATTTTTAGGAGAGTAGATGTGAGAGGGTTTAATAACAAGATAAAGTCTGTTTATCAAGAACTAACAAATTCCAAAGAGAAATTCGGTAGCTTTCACAAAACTTTAATTCATTTGCATACACCTGTTTCTTATGATTATAAGCTATTTTCTGATTGGACTGCAACGAAATATAGAAAAATTACTGAAGATGAACTATATGATATATTTTTTGAAAATAAGAAAATAAAAGTTGATAAGACAATTTTTTTTAGTAATTTTGATAAGATTGTTTTTTCTAGTTCAAAAGAATATATTAGTTTTCTTATGTTAGCAGAGGCAATCATAAAAAATGGAATAGAAATAGTTGTAGTAACTGATCATAATACTACCAAAGGTATTAAAAAGTTGCAAAAGGCAGTCTCAATCATAATGCAAACTTATCCGAATTATGATATACATCCTCATATTTTACATGGAGTAGAAATTAGTGCAGCGGATAAATTGCATATTGTATGTATATATGATTATGAACAAGAGTCATGGGTTAATCAATGGTTAAGTGAAAATATTATAAGTGAGAAAGATGGAAGTTATCAACATTCACTGACTATAATGAAGGATTTCAATAATCAAAAAATAGTTAACTATATTGCTCATTTCAATAGTTATGACATTTTGAAAAAAGGTTCTCACTTATCAGGTGCATATAAACGAAAAATTTTTTCTAAAGAAAATACACGATTTATTGGAGTTAAAAATATAAATTCTATTGAAGGTTCTAGAAAAAAACTATTAGCAGATTTTAATTGTGAGCCCAACTTTCTATTAGATAATGATTCTCACGAAATTGATTCACTCGGGAAGAACAATCTGTGGTTGAAAGGTGGAAAAATTTCTTTCAAGATGTTTCAAGAAGCATTGTTTGATTATAACGTATCAGTTAGTTTATGTGAGCCAAGCTTTAAACAAAAGTCTTACATAAAAGGATTATATATAGAAAATCGTGGGGGAAATAGAAGCTTTCTTGCAGGTGATAAATTAAAAAAAGATAAAGACTTCTTTTTAACATTTTCACCATCTATGAATTGTTTAATTGGAGGGAGAGGTACAGGGAAAAGCACATTAATTGATATGCTACAATTTGTACTTTCTCAAGATTGTGATAAGCAAAGCAAATTGGAATTTCTATGTAACCATGCAAATGCTTTTGTACTCTATGTTTTAGAAGAAACTGAATATATTATTGAAGTTAGTTTGCCAGATGTCAAACAAGAAAATAAGGATAATATTTTACAATATTATGGGCAAAATCGAGAGAATAGGTTTGGCTATTCTTATAGATTTAATTCTGACTCTATTAAAGAATGGACACGGTCTCAGTACACAAAAGTTTATAAAGTTGAAGGTAACTATTTTAGATTAGTTGATAAAACTAGAATTTTAGAGAAAATGTTTGATAGGAGATATTCTGTTAATGAATTAGTTAGAACAGCTGACGGTGAAAAAATTACAGAATTTATTTCTAATTTAATGATTAAAAATAAAAAATTACCGAGACCAGACTATGGGCTAAGAACTCAGACACTCGAATCGTTTGAAGTAAAATTAAAGGAACTTGATGAATATTTAAAACAGCGGAAGCAATTAATACTCGAAATTATTGAGGATTTTAATGAAACTCAGATTGGTAAGTTAAGAATTTGTTATGAGCAAATTGATAGATGGGAAGAACCGCATTTCGAAAGTTATCTTTTCAAGAATAATCGTTCTTCGTTTGATAATTATAGAATTAGTATGCAAGATGTAGCAGACGTTTTATATCTTATCTATCGGGAATTAGGAATGAAAGAATTTGTTAAAGTCATTGTAAGACAAAATATCCCTAATAAGTATTTTATGCTTTTAAAAAGTATCTCTGAAGATAATTTTGCAAAACAAGAAAATAATTGGAGAGATAAATCTGAAATTAATGAATACAACATTACGCATTTAAAAACGAGTATCTACTCTTTAATTGAAAATAGTAGTTTATTAAATGAGTTTAAAAGAGTCTTAAAAGCGCATGTAGCTAATGAAAGGTTATTTTTGGAATTTAATATTAACTCCAAAGAAACCTCACACCAACTTGATATTCTCTATAAAGAAGTTGGTGTATTAAGTTTGGGACAAAAAGTTGTAGCCATGCTTGATTTTTTATTAGCGTATAGTGATTATTCTAAAGACTTCAGACCATTGATTATTGATCAGCCTGAAGATAATCTAGATAATCGTTATATTTACATGCATTTAGTTCAGCAGTTTAGAGATGTGAAAGCTCAACGTCAAATTATTTTAGCAACACATAATGCTACAATTGTAACAAATTCTATGACAGATCAAGTTGTTATTATGGAGTCAGATGGAGTTAACGGATGGATTGAATCACAGGGATATGTTAGTGAAAAATATATAAAAAATCATATCATCAATCAATTAGAGGGAGGGAAAGATTCCTTCAAGCATAAAATGTCTATATATGAGACGGCTTTATCAGAGTAGAGCCAGAAAAAGTAGGTTAGAAATTTAGCCTACTTTTTTCTTTGTTCGACAGGCATAGTGTACATCTGAGGTCCAAGTCCTCTGTGGATATCTGCTGCAGATGAAACCAATAGCGACTCCTAAGGGTGAATATCGTGAGGTAGGGGGGAGAGGAAGGAATTAGCGGAATCAAGGCTCTATAAACGGAATCGTGACTTGAAGCCATATATCGGATGAGGAACTCTAAAATCCAAATAGGTGTCGTAACCTATATACGTAAATTACGAGAGTAAACTAGGAAAGATGTACGGCTTATTCCGTGAGCGTTTAGGACGTAGTACAACGAATCATGGGAGTCAGCTGAACCCATAGTATTGAAGAAATTTCTGTAATGGAAATGGAGCGAAGGGTGAATAACTAAATGAATATCTCTCTAATTAAATTTGTCAATCCTAATTCCTCGCCTGAAAAGACAGTGAACTGAAAATGTAAATGATGGAAGCTGATTATAAATATAGGACGGCACTGATAGAACGAATTGTAAAATGAGAAGATGAGTGAGAATAATGCTTTCGTTAAAACTTAGTTGGCCCTCTGTGTGCCGAACGGTACGCACAGTGGTGTGAGAGGGGCTAGAGATTAGTCCCTAATCGATCTGTGATAACTTCTTCAAATAATCCTTGCTATCCTAATATCATCCAAAGAAAATCGATCCTCAAATTTAAACTGGGGGTTTGGGGGCGAAGCCACCAAGTTATCTTATCGTTGGCTGTCAAAACTAGAAGGTTTTGGTCGGCTGGCGATATGATTTTTGGGATATTGTGGACACAATATCTGAGCTCGCAAAGCCTTACAAGAATGAAAATCAGTTGGTGTAAAAGTGTACGGACATTGTACGGTAGCAGACATTGTCAGTACAGGTATTTTGGAAAGGAAGTAGCAGTATGAAACGAGACGTGCGTGATATTCGGAAACAATTTCGCCTAACAGATGAAGAGGAAAAGCAAATTTTAGCTTTGATGAGAGAGCAGGGAGATACTAATTTTTCAGATTTTCTCCGTAAAAGTTTACTCTCCTCTGATTTACAAAAACAGATAGAGATATGGTTCACCCTTTGGCAATCTCAAAAACTAGAACAAATCAGCCGTGATGTTCATGAGATTTTAATTTCGATCCAGTCAGAACGTCAAGTCACCCAGGAACATGTATCTATTCTCTTAACCTGCGTACAGGAATTGATTAAAGAAGTTGGCAACTCCATTCCTCTCAGTCAAGACTTCCAAGACAAATATATGAGGTAGACACATGGAACATCGTTACCGAATCAATCTCAAGAAAGTGTTTTTGTCTGATATTGAGTTGAACCAACTAAATAGAAATATCGACCAAAGTAGCTGCCAATCTTTTTCTGAATATGCGAGACGCACCCTACTTGACCCTGGAATGAATTTCATCACCATTGATACAAATGGCTACCAAGACTTAGTGTTTGAGTTGAAGAGGATTGGCAATAACATCAATCAGATTGCTCGAAGTGTGAACCAATCTCAGTTGATTTCTAGCGAAGAATTGCAAGAGTTGAAAAAGGGAATCGCTGAATTGATAAAAGAAGTTGAGAAAGAATTTACAATACAAGCTCAAAAGCTGAGGGAGTTCCATGGTCATCACTAAGCATTTTGCCATTCATGGAAAGAGTTATCGCAGAAAGCTCATCAAGTATATTCTCAATCCTGATAAAACAAAAAATCTTACCTTAGTGTCGGATTATGATATGAGGAATTTTCTGGACTTTCCTAGCTATGAGGAAATGGTGCAGATGTATCATGAAAATTTTATCAACAATGACACGCTTTACGATTTTCGACACGATAGGCTGGAGGAGAAACAACGACAAATCCATGCTCATCATATTATTCAGTCCTTTTCGCCAGAGGACAATCTCACTCCTGAACAAATCAATCAGATTGGTTATGAGACCATGAAAGAATTGACTAGTGGAAAGTTTCGCTTTATCGTTGCGACCCACGTTGATAAAGACCATCTGCATAATCACATCATTATAAACTCGGTTGACAGCAATTCTGACAAAAAACTTAAGTGGGATTATAAAGTGGAGCGAAATCTTCGAATGATTTCAGATAGATTTTCTAAAATTGCAGGGGCGAAAATTATAGAGAATCGCTATTCTCACCAGCAGTATGAAGTTTATCGCAAGACCAATCACAAGTATGAACTCAAGCAGCGACTCTATTTTTTGATGGAACATTCTAGAGACTTTGAGGATTTCAAAAAGAATGCTCCACTACTACATGTAGAAATGGATTTTAGCCACAAGCATGCGACCTTTTTTATGACGGACTCATCCATGAAACAGGTGGTGCGTGGCAATAAACTCAATCGCAAGCAACCTTATACAGAAGAATTTTTTAAGAATTACTTTGCCAAAAGGGAAATGGAAGAACTCATGGAATTTCTCTTATCAAAGGCTGAGAATATAGATGACTTGATTGAAACTGCGAAACTTTTTGATCTAACTATCATTCCCAAACAAAAGCATGTGTATTTCCAGTTGGCAGGAGTGGAGGTGAAAGAGACAGAACTAGACCAGAAAAATCTTTATGGTGTAGAATTTTTCCAAGATTATTTTGAGAGTAGAAAAGATTGGCAAAATCCAGAAATTGAGGATTTGGTTCAATTTTATCAAGAAGAAAAATTTTCCAAAGAAAAAGAACTCCCAAGAGATGAGAAGTTCTGGGAATCCTATCAAGAGTTCAAGAGCAACAGAGATGCCGTTCATGAGTTTGAGGTAGAGTTGTCACTCAATCAAATTGAAAAAGTAGTAGATGATGGTATTTACATCAAGGTCAAGTTTGGTATTCGTCAGGAGGGGCTTATCTTTGTGCCGAATATGCAGCTCGATATTGAAGAGGAGAAGGTGAAAGTTTTTATTAGAGAAACTAGCTCCTACTATGTCTATCATAAAGACGATCCTGAGAAGAATCGCTACATGAAAGGTCGAACCTTAATTAGACAGTTCAGCTCTGAAAATCAAACGATTCCATTCCGCAGAAAAACGACAGTCGATATGATTAAAGAGAAGATTGAGGAAGTGTATACTTTACTTGAGCTGGATATGGATAAGCACTCTTATATTACAATTAAAGATGATTTAATTCATGAATTGGCAGCTTCAGAATTGAGAATCAATGCTTTGCAAGAACGAGTGACAACCTTAAATCAAGTAGCAGAATATTTACTGGCTTCAGTTGAAAATAAGCAAAAAATGAAATTGAATCTTTCAAAATTGAATATAACTGATAAAATTGGCATTGATGTTGTTGAGAAGGAATTGAATGAGTTAGGTATCCAGATAGAATTAGAGAGCAATAGATATGAGAATATCGTATTTAAAGTGAATAAGTTTATCAATCGTTTGAGTAAGAAAATTTCAAAAGAAGAAGGGATATGTTTTCAAAAATAGGAACCCAGACAACCATTATATAAAATGTGTATCTTTTATAAAACATATTTGGAATTATGATAATTTTTATTGCATCAGTCGTAGATTTAGTTATCACATACGATACAAAAAAATCATCATTTTGAGCAAATATCTCCTTATATTTATTCACTTATTTCCTTACTAGTTTTTTTATTGATTTGTTGGATAAATTCAACTGCTCAATGGTTTTATCTTATCGTTTACTCTTATTTATCATTTTTCTTTTCAATCTCTTTGCCAAGATGAACCTGACTTCAACTATCAAACTGGAGCAGGTGGAGAAATAAATCTGGAAAGACTACATTATTAAAAAGTATAGTAAATCAAGAAATAGATGGATATTTTTCAAAAGGTTTAAAAATTGGGTATTATAGTCAAGAATTAAATACACTAGACCAAGATAAAACACTCTTTGATAATATATATGAAACAAGTAGTCATAATAAACAATTAATTATAAACTTTCTTGCAATGCTAGATTTAAAATTTGATAAAATATTTGTTCCGTTTGGCAAGCTCTCTGGGGGTGAGCAAGTTAAAGGCCAACTTGCATCAGTCCTTCTGAGCGATTCAAATTTTCTTATTTTAGATGAACCAACAAACTTTCTTGATATTACCTCACTTAATGCACTAGAAAAATTCTTATTAAGTTATCCAGGTTCGATACTTTTGGTTTGTCATGACACATATTTTCAAGAAAGATTACATTTTAAAAAGTTATGCATTCTAAATAATAACTTGCTTCTAGAGGATTACTTTGAAGGTTGATTTAGTAAACTAAATAGGTGAACCATTTTATTTTTTTGATAGCTAATCAATATCCATGATGTAAAAAGCAGCGTAAAATCGTTGCTTTTTTTCTTTGTACGACTTATCCCGTGAGGTCTCATGGGAGTAAATAAGACGTAGTAACAACTAATCATAAGAAGTACCCTCGCCTATTGTTGTTATCAACTTATTCTTCGTTGAATAACAATGGCTGGGGCAGGCTCTCAGCCGAAGCCATAGTAGTGATGAAATTTCTGTAATGGAAAGGAATTCTCTTGTTACCCTTTGATAGAAGATCTTGGTATTGATTTTTACTTTGAGGATACCTATGCTTCTTGGCAAAGGGGAAATAACGAAACCTCCAATGGTTTACTCAGAGAATATTCCCCTAAGAAGGCTGATTTAACAAGCTTTAGTGATGAAGACTTGTTCTCAGCACTGTTTCATATCAACCATCTACCACGCAAATGTTTAGGTTACAGAACACCCTTCGAGGTACTTTCAAATAAGTGGTAAAAATGTTGCACTTATTCTTGCAATTTATCTTTTAAAAAAATAGGGGTAATCAGAGAAACATGGGTGCTTCATACTAGAAAAAGCTTGTAAAGATTGAAAAAAAGATGTAAAATGTTTGAAAATACAAAAAAACTATTTAAAGCTAGAATTTTCACAAGATAATTTAAAAGTGATTCAAAGTAATTTAAAAGTTGAGCGTTTTCTTTTATCACTAATTGTACGATGTTTTGCAATGATATCTCAAAAAAATAATATTCAAGTTATGTTAGAAGGGCATGGACGAATGTTTAAAGACTTTTTAGAAAATGTTATTGATGTAGTTGGGTGGTTTACTTCAGAATATCCAATAAATTTTGATGTAAAAAGAGATTTTGTTGCTCAATGTGATGAAATTGAAAGAAGAATGTTAGCAGTTCCAAATAATGGCCTCATGTATAGCAAGGTGAAAAAATCTTTATCAAAGGTTGCTTGCCCAGATATATTATTTAATTATTTGGGTGACTCTTTTGCAGATACTTCATGGAAAGTTTTAAAAAGAACTAATTATTCAATTAATAACATGATATCGGATAATAATTATCAAAAATCAATTTTTATGGTACTTCTTGAAAAGACAGACAATGCATTTGAAATTAGTATTACTAGCGACTCACAACACTATTCACTAGAATTCATGGAAGAGTTTTGTAAACTAGTCAAACAAGAATTTGAGAATTTTTTATCTTGAATATCATGGGAGGGATATTTAGATGGAATCAAAAAACAACAAATTAGAAAAAAAGAATATTTTTCTATTAATTATCAGTAGTCAATTAAATGAATTTGGCACTACAATTTATGATTACGCCAATAAATTGGTTATAGCTTCTTCGGAGAGTAAATCAAATTACTACATGAGGATTTATCAATTTTCAGAGATCATTGTACAATTGTTATTCAGCCTTTTTGGAGGTGTATTTGCGGACAGTAAGAATAAGAAAAAAATATTAATTGTTACTGATTTTATAGCTAGTTTACTTACCTTTATAGTTTTTATGTTTTATAGTGAAAGTAATGTATATATGTTGATAGTTACAAATATTTGTTTAGCGATTCTATATGCATTTAATGCTCCTGCTTATAGAGCAATAGTAGGAGATTTATTAAGTAAAAATAACATTATTAAATATAATTCTTATTCAAAATCAATTTCGGAATTTTTGAGTATCCTATCTCCAGTTATTGGGATCCTCACGATAGCATTAGTAGGATATAAATATGGAATGCTAATTAATTCTCTTAGCTTTTTATTATCTGGGTGTTTATCAGTTTTTTTCACTGAATTAAATTTTTTTGATGACTCTCCCCAAAAATCTGACGCCTTTTCAATAAAGTATGGATTTAGTTACATTTATAACAATAAAGAGTTACTTCTTTTACTGATTTCAAGTTCGATGATTAACTTCTTTTCATCAGGAATAAACTTTTATTTACCGTTTATTAATAAAATGTACGATTTGGATAAGTTATATGGCATGATTTTAATTGGTCAAGCAGTTGGGAATATTATTGGGGCTGTATCGAATAATTTTTTTAAAAGAAGTTTTTCGTCAAACCAATATAGTACATTCCTTTTGATATCATCTTTACCACTGATTATGATTCCTTTAGTGAAGATCTGGTCGATTACTTTACTTTTGTTTTCATTATCATCATTAGCTATGACAATTTTTAATGTTCAAATGCTATCGTATTTACAGTCTACAATTGAAAAGGAATATTTAGGAAGGGTATTTAGTATAATTGCATTTTTTGCTTTAATGTTAATGCCTTTAGGAACGGTTGTATTTTCATATTTTAACTTTAAAACATTACTTGTTTTTGGAGTTGTAGGAGTAGGTGACTTACTAACTTGTATACTCTTAAAACTTGCATTGAAGAGTTTAAAATGAATTCGAAATGGCATTGAAGTAATTACTATGATGAGTTATTCAATCGGTGTTGATTTTTGTAAAAAATAGACAGAGAAAAAACTTCTGTCATATTATGACAATTTCCTAGCTTTTTCTGAAAGTGACATATACTTTTCTTAGGAGAAAGCTAGATGTACTAACGGATAAGAGATTTGAGAGAAGATCACGATTTCACCCAAAAATTTGTTGCAAATTTACTTTCCTTCCCTCATACAAATTATGCACAATTGAGAGAGGAGAGGTTGCCCTAACGGCAGATGTCCTTGTGCAACTTTCTAAACTCTATAACGTTAGTACGGATTACCTATTAGGGTTAACAGATTGTCCAGATATGATAAAACATAAAATGAAATAGTCTCTCCTTGATTTGTTCATTGACAATTGAATAAACCGAGGTGGGACTTTCTTATTTGTCGAGCAATTTAGTGATATACGCCGTGATAGGTGCGAAAATTATTAGCTATAAAATAGAGTGGTTCTCTATCTGTCATGACACAAGTGAGGACAATGATACTTCTAACCGTTTAGGCTGCCATCGTAAAAAGATAGTGGGTGAAACTCCCATGAGTAGTAATATCACCAGTCATTCCCACTGGGATCAACTTAGAGTAACTTGTTATTAGGAGGGAATGTTTTGGAATAATCAGTAGTAAAATATAGTGTGCAACTTTCAATGCTTAATTTTTTATACTCCTGAAATATGCTGACTAATATTCACATAATCAAAATGTTGGAATTTATAAGTGTGAATAAAAATTTTCATACTATGTCTCCTTGGTTTTTCTTTCTTCACTTATGTGAACTCTGTCAGAAAGTCAGGCTAAATCTTATTTAGTTATAAGTAATGGCTAACTTCTATAGATTGATAATGAAAATTCTAGATTGGATTTGCATAATACTGTTATCAGTAGATCTTCTATCATTGATTTGTTTCACCGGTGTTACAGAATCTCGGTTAGTTTTACAAGTAAAAATAGAATGTTTTCTATCCTAACAACGAGCAGTATAAGCAGTTTTTTCCTTTGTTTAAATAAAACTAAAATTTAGTATTGTTCAGCTTCAGAGAAGTGCTTGTATGATTGATTTGTGAACATTTTCCTATAATTTTGTAATATTTTTGAGACTATAATATATTAGATAAACATGTCTTTTGTGTTTCACTTGATTTTACAATAAGACTAATTTTTGAAAGTCAGTAATTTTAAATAGTTGATAAAATCTTTGCTCCCAGACGGTTAATAGATATGCTTATGAGAAGTGTTTAATAAATTAATTTTAGTTCAAAATGTCCAGTTTGGACACTTTGAAAGATATCTTAGTTTTATATATTATACTTTTCTCAGGAGAAAGCTAGATGTACAGACGTTTGAGAGATTTGAGGGAAGATCACGATTTAACCCAAAAACAAATAGCTAAAATACTTTCGTTTACAAACTCAGCTTATGCTAAAATTGAACGGGGTGAGCATGCCTTGACGGCAGATGTATTGGTAACTCTCTCAAGCTTTTACGATGTCAGTACAGACTATCTATTGGGATTGACAGATTTTCCTGATAAAATTCGCTTTAGAAAATAATCTCCTCAATTTCATAGAGTGTGAAAATGAGGAGATTTTTTATTTGTTCTTTGACAATTAAATAGTCCAAAATGGTACTTTCCTCATTTGTGGAGCAGATTTGAATGGCTCGCCATGACAAGAGCGATTTTAAAACCATCAATAAAATAGAGCGATACTTTATATGCCATGATACAAATGATATACAATGATACTTCTGACCGTTCAGGCTGCCACCGTAAAAGAGCAGCAAGTGTAATTCTTATGATGACTTCATCAGTCATGCCATGGAGGTGAAAAAATCTAAGAAAGGAAGTAGTAAAATCATGGAAACAGTAAACTATAAAGATTTAGTTGCGATTGGTTTTCCAGAGCACACATCTAGAAATATTATTAGACAAGCAAAAAAGATTGCTGTAAAAAAGTTTGAAGAAGCTAGAAAAAATGATAAGAATGCGGTACAATTAGGATGTTCACCTTTCGATAATAAAAGGTTAGGCATTGCTCCTAAAAATATTGTAGAAAATTTAATTGGTATTTCTTTTTCAGATATAGAAGGTGAGAAAAATGGTTATATCAAAGACAAAGAAATATAAAGGTGTATACAAAGATTCAAAAGGAAAAATTTACTTTCAAATTGAATTAGGAGTTGATCCAATAACTGGGAAAAGAATTCAAAAGAAAGGAAGGAAAAATCAACAGGGACTACCGTTTAATTCTTTTAAGGAAGCTTATGAAGAGATACTTCGTTTAAAACATGAATTTGTGAACTCTACTATTAATAATAGTTTTCTAACTTTTAGAGAGTTTATGGAAGAGATTTATTTAAAATATTATCAACAAAAAGTTCAATTTGTAACTTATCAGACCGCTTTACCACATCATCAGTTATTTATTAAGCAATTTGGTAGTAAAAAATTATCAGATATTAGTACTATTGACTGTGAGAGATTTCGCTTAGCTATTATAGACAAGTATTCTAGTAACTATGCTAAAAATATGTGGTCTAGATTTAAAGCATGTCTGGGCTATGCAGAAAGATTGGGTTATATTGATAGAGTTCCTTTTAAAGGATTAGATAATCCTAGAGGAAAGCACCCTGATACAAAATTTTGGACATTTGATGAATTTAAGAAGGTAATAAACTCTTTCGATATTAGTGAGTATGAGGGACTCCATAATTACATGACGATCTGGTTATATTTTATGACTGGCTTAAGAGTTAGTGAGGGTATTGCTCTTAAATGGGAAGACATTGATTTTGAACGTAAATGGATTCATGTTCATTCGACAATTGAGAAAGACAAAAACGGTGTATGGTATGCTAAACAACAAACAAAGACAGTAGCAGGGAATCGTAAAATTGATTTAGATGATTTTACGATTACAATACTTAAAAAGTGGCGAGAAGTTCAAATCAAGAATGATGAAAAAGATTATGTAATATCACGTTTTGGCGCCCCCTTGTGTAAGTCTACAATTTCTAGGATAATAAAAAGGCATGCTAAGATTACTGGTGTACCAGAAATTACGGGGAAAGGATTAAGACATAGTCATGCATCTTATCTTATAAATGTGTTACATAAGGATACTTTATATGTTTCATATCGATTAGGACACGCTGATAAGTCAACCACGTTGAATACATATAGTCATTGGTATTATTCAGGTGATTCAACAATTTCAGAAGAGATTACAAGCAGTTTAGATAATCTTGGATTATCAATTTACCTACCAAATTCCTGCCAGAGTTGAAAATTGAGGAATTAACCCACTAATACTGGGAGAAAATAGGATTTGCAAATTGTTACTCTTAAATAATCGAGTTTCCAATCAAAATGAAAACCGAGGTTTAGCCCTCGGTTTTTTCGTGCATTCTTTCTTTCGTGACTTTTACAAGCCCTGTATCATCAAATATTTCATTGAGATACGACAAGATTGTTGCTATAATAGGGATATTCTATGAAATAAGGAGAAGGTATGAAAAATTTTAAACAGTTTCTTTTGGCTTTTGTTGCTGTTTTTGCAGCAGTCCTCTTGGTAGCCTGTGGTCCAAAAAGTGATAATGGGACTTATGTATTCGAACCCACAACAGAAGAAGTGAGGGAGATGCTACCAAGTCAACTTGCTTATATCATTACAGATGATTATAAATTTAAGGTTTCGATTATCATTAAGGATAAAGAAGGCGTTATGAAGGTTCAAATAAAATCAAATGTTCAAAATACCAATCAATCCTATGATTTTAAGGTTGACCAAAAACACAAAATATTTGTAATGAAGAATGACGACAGTGGGACAAAGATGACGTATAAAATTTCTAATCATATGCTAACCTTTATGGATGTGAAAGAATCAAACTCGAGTAGTTCTGATATTTTTGTAAACTATATAAAAATGGCTAAGTTTAAAAAAGTTAAATAATTTAGCGAACGTAGGTACGGATCCTGCCTCTTTAATCGTTACATATTAGTTGATAAATATATTACAAGAGTATTACATTTGTAATATTTCATTGCCGTGTGTCTGAATTGTTGATATAATAGGGTGAATCTAACTAAAAAGGAGAAGTTATGAAAAACTTTAAACGTATTCTTTTGGCTGTAGTAGCTGTTTTTGCAGCAGTCCTCTTGGTGGCATGTGGTGCCAAAAGTGATAACGGGACTTATGTCTACAAACCATCAAAAACTGAAGTGAAGGAAATCCTTGAAGAACAAGGTGCTCCAAGTTCAAGTGTAGATGCATTGATTGACAATGTTAAATTGGAAGTTTCAGTGACCATTAAAGATAAAACAGGTAGCCTTAAAATTAAAGGTGAAATGATGGGACAAAAGACTGACCAATCATTTGATATGAAAGTTGACCAACAAAAGAAAACTCTTCAATCTAAAACAGGTGAAGGTGAGAAGGTTAAATACAAAGTTTCAGGCGATGTGTTCACTTTTGATTTATCTGGTGAAAAGAGTTCAGGTCATGAAGCCGCTTTGGAAATGTTCAAAAACGCTAAATTCAAACGTACAAAATAATACAAGAGAAGGGCAGAGAGTATCTGCTCTTTTTCTTCTTTAAAACATCTTGAATTGGTATTAAAATAGTGGTAAAATCTGATTATAAAATACATTAGGAGATTGATTATGAAAACTATTAAACGTATTCTTTTAGCTTTCGTTGCAGTTTTTGCAACAGTCCTATTGGTGGCATGTGGTGCCAAAAGTGATAATGGGACTTATGTCTACAAACCATCAAAAACTGAACTCAAGAAAATTCTTGAGGAGCAAGGCTTATCAGGTAGTCAATTAGAGTCTATTGGAGACGTTATTAATTTTGAAGTTTCTATTAAGATCAAAGATTCTAAAGGAACCCTCAGCATCGCGGGTGAAGTCGCTGGTCAAAAGAATGAGCGATCTTATGATGTCAAAATCAATCAAAAAGAGAAAACAATCTCGTCAAATGATGGTAGTGGAGAAAAGATTACATACAAGGTCGATGGTGACTATTTGACATTTGATCTTTCTAAGTTAAGTAATAGCAACCAAGGGGATCTTATGATTCTTAAAAATGCTAAACTCAAACGCACGAAATAAAGCGACTGAAGAGCGGGGAGACCTGCTCTTTTGCTTTACTTTTATGGCTGGTTTGGTATAATGAATGAGACTACAGATGGGACTGGGGCAGGAATGATTTTCTTTGAAAATGATTCCGTCTCGCTCCCTCTTTTCTGTGTGATCAAGGTTATTATTTATGGAAAAGGAGAATCATCTATGCTTTATATTTGGTCTTACTTGAAAAAGTATCCCAAGTGGCTAGCCTTGAATCTATTTTCAGCGGTCCTGTTTGTTATTGTCAATTTGGGCTTGCCAACGATTCTTGCTCGCATGATTGATGAGGGGATTAACCCGCGTGATGTGGACCGGCTGTATTTCTGGGGCTGGGTCATGTTTGCGATTATTTTGCTTGGGATTGTGGGGCGGATTATCTTGTCTTACGCGGTTGGCCAGCTAACGACCACTATGGTCCACGATATGCGCAATGACCTCTATGCTAAGTTACAGGAGTACTCGCATCACGAGTATGAGCAAATCGGGGTATCGTCATTGGTCACTCGCTTGACTTCTGATGCCTTTGTTTTGATGCAGTTTGCGGATTCTATGTTGAAGATGGGGGTCATCACCCCTTTGATGATGGTTTCCAGTGTTCTCTTGATTTTGACAACCAGTCCTTCTTTAGCGTGGATTGTAGCGGTATCAGTCCCATTTCTTGCTGTCGTCGTCTGGTATGTAGCAGTCAAGACACGTCCACTTTCCGAGAAGCAACAAAAGACCCTCGACCATCTTAATCAATTTGCACGTGAAAATTTGACTGGACTTCGTGTGATTCGTGCCTTTGCCCGTGAAGAATTCCAGCAAGAGAAATTTGCGGCTGAAAATGAAGTCTATGCGGAAAACTCGAATAAATTGTTCAAACTAACTGGTTTGACAGAACCCCTATTTGTGCAGATCATCATTGCTATGATTGTGGCGATTGTCTGGTTTGCTTTGGATCCTCTTCATGACGGTAGTTTGAAAATTGGGGATCTGGTTGCCTTTATTGAGTATAGCTTCCACGCGCTCTTATCTTTCCTCTTTTTAGCCAATCTCTTTACTATGTATCCTCGTACTGCGGTTTCTAGCCGTCGTCTCAAGGAAATCATGGACATGCCCATTTCGATTGATCCGAATGAGAATGGTGTAACAGAGACAGCATCTCGTGGCTATTTGGAATTTGACAATGTCACCTTTGCTTATCCAGGTGAGACGGAGAGTCCAGTTCTTCACAACATTTCCTTTCAGGCCAAACCTGGCGAAACGATCGCCTTTATCGGCTCGACCGGTTCTGGGAAATCTTCACTTGTGCAGTTGATTCCTCGATTCTATGATGTAACACTTGGGAAGATTTTGGTCGATGGTGTGGATGTCCGTGACTACAATCTGAAAGCCCTTCGCCAAAAGATTGGTTTTATTCCGCAAAAGGCCTTGCTCTTTACGGGAACCATTGCTGAGAACCTTCGTTATGGGAAAGAAGATGCCTCTGTACAAGAGCTAGAACAAGCGGCTGAAATTTCCCAAGCCAAGGAATTTATCGACAGCCGTGAGGAACGCTTTGATACGCATTTGGCAGAAGGTGGTAGCAACCTTTCAGGTGGTCAAAAACAACGCTTGTCCATCGCTCGTGCCGTTGTCAAAGATCCAGATGTCTTTATTTTTGATGATTCCTTCTCTGCCTTAGACTACAAGACGGATGCCACTTTGCGCAAGCGCCTCAAAGAAGTTACAGGAGATGCGACCGTCTTGATCGTAGCGCAACGCGTGGGAACCATTATGGATGCGGATCAAATTATTGTCTTGGACCAAGGGGAGATCGTCGGTCGAGGAACCCACGATGAATTGATGGAAAGCAATGAGATCTATCGTGAAATTGCTAATTCGCAGCTCGATAGTCCATCATTAACAGAGGAATAGAAAGGAGAAGCAGATGAAACAAGAACAAAACAGTTTTTCTAGACTATGGACTTATTTGAGAGCCTATCGCTTGGAAGTTTGCTTGTCCATTTTCTTAAAAATCCTAAGTGTCATCATGAGTGTGGTCGAACCCTTTGTTCTGGGGCTTGCGATTACGGAGTTGACAAAGAACCTCATGGATATGGCAAAAGGACATGCAGGAGCTGGTCTTAATACCTCCTATATCGCGATCATTATGACGCTCTATCTATTCCGTGGGGTCCTCTATGAGTTGGGGTCTTATTATTCCAACTACTTCATGACCAATGCTGTTCAAAAGACCGTTCAGGACATGCGAAATGATTTGTCTCATAAAATCAATCACATTCCCGTTTCCTATTTTGACCGGCATCAGTTCGGAGATTTGCTTGGACGTTTTACTAGCGATGTCGAAACCGTCTCGAATGCCTTGCAACAGTCCTTCTTACAAATCGTTAATGCTATCTTTACCTTGCTCTTTGTCATCAGCATGGTCTTGTACTTAAATATCCAGCTGGGGCTAGTGGTCATCTTGTCCATTCCGATCACTTATTTCAGTGCTCGATTTATCATGAAAAAATCGCAGCCTTACTTTAAAGAGCAGGCAGATGTTTTGGGGGCAATGAACGGATTTGTACAAGAAAATTTAACAGGCTTTAATGTCCTTAAGCTCTATGTCCGGGAAAAATCTTCCCAGGAAGAGTTTCATGATATTACCCATCACCTTCAAAAAGTAGGATTCAAGGCTAATTTCATTTCAGGCTTAATGATGCCGATTTTAAATGGGATTTCAGATTTGACTTATCTCATTATCGCTTTGTTTGGTGGCTTGCAAGTGTTAGCAGGTCGTTTGACTGTGGGGAATATGCAGGCCTTCGTTCAATATGTTTGGCAGATCAACCAACCCATTCAAAACTTAACCCAATTGGCAGGGCAGCTACAAAGTGCCAAGTCGTCTCTAGATCGGATTTTCCAAGTCATGGATGAACCAGATGAAGTAGCAGATGTGACAGAAACTCTCTCTGGTGATTTGACAGGTCAGGTTAGCTTTAAAAACGTTGATTTCCAATATGTAGCGGACAAACCCTTGATTCGCGATTTCAACCTAGAAGTCAAACCGGGTGAAATGGTGGCCATTGTCGGACCGACTGGAGCAGGGAAAACAACCCTCATTAATCTGCTCATGCGCTTTTACGATGTGACTGCAGGATCGATTACAGTCGATGGTCATGATATTCGTCATCTATCTCGCCAAGATTACCGCAAACAATTCGGAATGGTGCTTCAGGATGCTTGGTTATATGAAGGAACCATCAAAGAAAACCTTCGCTTTGGTAATCTTGAAGCAACGGATGAAGAAATTGTGGAAGCTGCAAAGGCAGCCAATGTCGATCATTTTATCCGGACACTTCCTGGTGGTTACAATATGGAAATGAACCAGGAGTCTAGCAATATTTCTCTAGGCCAAAAGCAACTCCTAACCATTGCGCGTGCGCTCCTAGCGGATCCTAAAATCTTGATTTTGGATGAAGCGACGTCTTCAGTCGATACGCGTTTAGAGCTCTTGATTCAAAAAGCCATGAAGAATTTGATGAAAGGGCGGACTAGTTTTGTCATTGCTCACCGCTTGTCTACCATTCAAGAAGCAGATAAAATCCTTGTCCTCAAAGATGGCCAAATCATCGAGCAAGGAAATCACCAATCCTTGTTAGCAGATAAAGGGTTCTACTATGAGCTCTACAATAGTCAATTTTCAAATAAAAAAGCGGAATAAGCTTGTGTCATCAAAAGAGGTTTGAGAAAGCATTCTCATCCTCTTTTTTCTTACTCACTTTTATTACTACATAAAAAGGTTAACATTTCTGCAACAAATTGATACAGAATATTCACACAATTCACCTTGTTTGTCATGATAATTTTTATTAGGATAGAATCGTTGTAAAAAATAAAAGGAGAAATGTGTGATGAATCATTTAAACAAAGATATCATTTTTGGCATTCGCAAGTCTAAGCTTGGAGTCTTTTCTGTCGTGATTGCGATCATGGGGGCTTGTTTTTTGACTGGACAATCTGTGGCAGCTGATCAAGCTGGAGAGCAGGCACTAGTCCAAACACAAGGGCAAGAAGCGACAACCTCTGATCCCGCAAGCTCTCAAGTAGATACCAGCCAATATGGAGCATCCATGCCTTACACCCGTTATGAGGCAGACAAAGGGAACCTCCTTGGAAAAGCAGAGGTAGAGCAGTTTCAAGACAGTCAATCAACAGCTATTGAAGCTTCTGATCAGACTTATGTCGCTTTAAAAGAAATGGGAGATGGTGTCTCCTTTAAGGTCAATGAACCAGCTAATGCCTTAACTGTACGCTACACGGTACCAGATGGAGCCAGTGGACAACTCGATGTACAGGTGAATGGTCACAGTGTAAAACAATTGGATCTTTCGTCTACGTCTAACTGGCAGTACTTGAATGACAAAGGTATTCATGATAGTGCCCAGGCGGATACACGCGCTCGGTTCCAATTTGATGAAGTACACAGCCTCCTTCCAGGCATTCAACTTCAAAAAGGAGATGTGGTTTCACTGGTGAAAAACAGGTCAGATGACGTCCATTATGGTCTTGACTTTGTGGAATTCGAGCAAGCTCCAGACCCGATTGCTCAAGGGGACAATGCTATCAATATTGTTTCTAAAGGAGCTACGCCAAACGATGATACTGATGATAGCCAGGCCCTCTATGATGCGATTTATGAGGCAAAACAAACCGGTAAAAATGTCTATATCCCAGCTGGGCGTTTTAATCTCAATCGAAAAGTCGGTATCGATGCTTCTGATATGAAGATTTCAGGGGCTGGTATCTGGCATACCCAACTGCATTTCACTAGTGACCAAGCTGGTGGCGGTGGATTTGACTTCCTTCACCAAGACAACCATGTTGAATTTAGCGATGTCTATCTTTCTTCCAACCTTCGTTCACGCTATGGTGAAAATGCTCAGTACAAGGCCATTTCTGGAACGCCAGGTAAGAATTCTCATATTCATGATATTTGGGCCGAACATTTTGAAGTCGGCATGTGGATTGGCGATTATGCTGGAAAAAATTATATGAAGTACACAGATGGTCTAGTAGTAGAAAATGTCCGTTTGCGCAATAACCTGGCTGACGGAGTCAACTTTGCCCAAGGGACTAAGAATTCGATTGTCCGTAATTCTAGTATCCGTGGGAATGGAGATGACGGACTAGCCAGCTGGTCAAGTATTGCGGATGGAACAGAATCGGCAGTAGCAGAAAACAATAAATTCCTGCACAATACAATTGAACTCGGTTGGCGCGCTGGTGGTGTTGGAATCTTTGGTGGAAAAGGCCATGAGATCGCCTACAATCGGATTAAAGACAATATCGGTGATGCCGGAATTCGCTTGACGACTGTCTTTAAGGGCCATAACTTTGATCTGAATGAAGAAGGAATTCGGGTTCACCACAATCTCTTGGAGCGTACAGGAACGAAGAGCGATATCTACAACAAGCATCGTGGATCGATTGATGTTGAAACGCGCTATGGAGATATTAAAAATGTCACCATTGAGGACAATGTATTTTTAGCGCCATTTGATACAGGTGTGACCGATCACCTCAATCCAAATGGAGGTATCCTAAATCATGTCGAAGTCAGAAACAATCAAACCATGGGTCAACTCTCTCATCCAGCTCAAGGAGGAGTGTCTGCCTCCGTTTCAAAACCAGTTGGACAAGCCTTGAGAGTGAAAGAAAAAAACCTTCAAGTAAGTGCAGTGAAAGTCCCCCATCAACCTTCGAAAGTTCAACTGTCTAAGAAACAAACCGGTCTGAATCTTAAACAAGCAAAGACAGTCACTAAAACAGTCAAACCTAACTATGTCTTAAAAGCAACATATTCCAAGCAAAAGAGCTTTTTGAAAGCTCCGAGTGCTTTGTTCCTTTACCGGATGATGGGGTTAAGTCAAACGGTTTAAGAAGGATGGAAATCCTGGATACAATTCCAGGATTTTTTGCTTGCTGCTAGTCCTTCATTGACAGTGAGAAGGCAGATCGGTATACTAGGTATAATCTAATTAGGAGGCCACCATGATGATTCGACCCGTTCAGCTCAGCGATGCAGCAGCTATCCGAGCGATTTACCAACCTTATGTGACAGAGACAGCCATTACCTTTGAGCTCGATGTGCCGACTGTCCAGGAATTTGAAAGACGCATCGCAAAAACGCTGACCCAATTTCCTTATTTGGTCGCAGAAGTGGATGGGAAAGTTATGGGGTATGCCTATGCCTCGACCTATTATGCACGCGCTGCCTATGATTGGACCACTGAATTATCTATTTATGTCGCAAAAGAAGCGCGTGGACAAGGGATCGGATCGGCTCTTTATACGGCCTTAGAAGAGGAGTTGCAAGCACGAGGCTACTTACGCTTTCTGGCTTGTATCGCAGTTCCGAACGAAGCGAGCATTTCCATGCATGAAAAGCGAGGCTATGTTCAAGTGGCTCATTTCCCAAAGATTGGCTATAAGTTCAACAAATGGCATGATATCGTCTGGATGCAAAAGACGATCGAAGGGCCGGTGAGAAAAATCAAGTAAGAGCTGTTAAGGAGTAGTAGCTAAATGAAAGCTCCATATCACTTGAAACAATCCATAAATTATTCAGCATAGAAGATGTTTTTATACGAAAGAGGTTTTTATGACTCAAGAACAATGTGCTAGACTGTTACCTCAAAAGCCCTCAAGATGGGCCAAAATTCTACTTAACCGAAAGGTTCCCATCCTCCTATTCTTCTTACTGGAATTGGCCTTTCTTGTCTTTTCATATCTCAGTCTACAAGAGCATTTCCCATCCATTATCTTATGGGAACACTTGTTGAGTGTCTTTACCTTCTTTTACTTGCTCAATCGTTCCATGAATTCTCGTTCCAAACTGTCCTGGGTGATTATCATTGCACTCTTTCCAATTTTTGGGACGGCTCTGCTTTACTTTTCGTTAGCTGATTTGGGTGTGAGACGCTTGAAGAAGCGGCTTGAGGATGTTACAGTGCAGGCATCTGACTATCTAAGCACAGATCCAGAAGTTGCTGATTATTTATCCCAAAGTGATCGCCAATTACAGAAATTAGCTTATTTTTTGGAGCATAGTCCAGCCAAGTTTCCTATCTACAGAAACACAGAGGTTACCTATTTTCCACTTGGAGATGACATGCTTCCAGCCTTGTTGGAGGATTTGAAAAAGGCAGAGCGTTATATCTTCATGGAATATTTCATCATTGACGAAGGGATCATGTGGGGCGAGATTTTAGCCATTTTGGAGGAGAAGGCCAAGGCAGGTCTGGACGTTCGTGTCATGTTTGATGGAATGAATGAGATGACTACCTTGTCCTATGATTATATCGAGCGCTTGCACAAGGTTGGGATAAAAGCTCAGGCCTTCTCGCCAGTCAAGCCCATTCTATCAACCTATTACAATTACCGAGACCATCGAAAAATTACAGTAATTGATGGTCAAGTTGCTTATACTGGTGGCGTTAATATCGCTGATGAGTATGTCAATAAACGAGAACGCTTTGGTCATTGGAAGGACACGGCCCTTCGATTAGATGGTTCAGCAGTTCAAACGCTAAAAACTCTCTTTTTGACCATGTGGACAGTGACTGGAATAGAAGATAAAAGGGATATGGAGCGCTATCTACAAGAAAAACCTCAACAAAGGAAGGGTCAAGGCTTGGTTCTTCCTTATGGCAATTCTCCATTGACTTATCATAAGGTGGCTGAGGATGTTTATCTTCATTTACTGAATACATCGACCGATTATGTTCACATCATGACCCCTTATTTGATCTTGGATGACGAATTGGTTAGAGCCATGACTTTTGCGGCCAAACGAGGAGTAGATGTTCGGATCATTATGCCAGGGATTCCAGATAAACAGTATGCCTTTGATATTGCGACGACCTATTTTAAAGTGCTCTTGGATGCTGGCGTCCGTATTTTCCGTTATACCCCAGGCTTTGTCCATGCTAAAGTTTATGTATCTGATGACAAACAAGCTGTTGTAGGAACCATTAATACAGACTACCGAAGTCTCTATCAAAATTTTGAAGATGGGGTTTATCTCTACAAAAATCTGGAAGTGCTTAAGATTGAAGAAGATTTTGAGAAAACCCAGGCTCTCTCAGAGGAAGTTACTCTGGATAGCTTGTCTAAAATGCCTATAGCTCATCGTCTGAGTGGCTATCTCTTTTCTTTGATTGGACCTTTGATGTAGATGGAGTTACTTCTTATTTGTATGCTATAATATTTTAAACAAATAGCTAGCAAGTCGTTACTTGATGAAATCTACTTCTTGACTCTAGCGATTAGTATGATATAATAGTCTCATGCGATGAGTCGATTGGCTCTTAGGAGCCTTTTGCGCTGAGGAGGTCTACATTCAATTGTAACGCAGGAGCGGACCTTGAATAGTTGTGTGAACCGGCTGTTCTCACTGAAAGGTGCCTCGAATCCTGGTCTTCGGATCAGGATTTTTTTGTACCTTCAAAGGCCCAAAACTATTATAATACAGTTGCTACAAAGTTATGTTGGTGTTATAATATAGTGAAGTGCCTAGGTCAGAAAGGAGTGGAGTTGATTGGGAGATTTCTATCATTCTAATGATTCAGCATCTACAGATTATTCGCATAAAATTGAAGAGCTTGAAAACTCTAAACCATTTCAGGATGCTATCGGATTGATTCGAGAACAGATGAAGAACAATCTTCAGTGGAATGTTTTGCGATCCTTTGGTATAATTTGCGCCATACTGTCTCTCATTTTATTGCGTTTTGCAGCTATTCCTTTGATCCTTTTAGTTGTTGGTTTGTATTATTGGCCGCAATATAAAAAACGAAAAGCCTTGTTTGGGGATCGAATTCGTTCGAACGATGAGATCTATCTTGATGATATCCTGTCGCCTGTATTAAAGGAAGTTTTTCCTAAGGCTTCGATCAAAGAGGACGGTTCCATCCCTTCTGAAGCTCTCTCGCATTTATGTCCTCGGTCGACTGATTTTCTATGTTTTAAAGAGCTATCGTTTCATGATGACAAAGAGCTGACGGTGTCAAATCTCTATGCCCATCATACGGAGACTCGTTACCGGACATCTAATGGACATATGAGGACGGAACATGTGGAAGTTACAGATTTCCTTGGACAAGTGTTCTCTTTATGTCTACCGATCAATTTCTCCGGTCATCTTCGGGTTGTGCCAACCAAGAAATCCTTTCTTTTTAAGAGAGAGGTAAATGGGGTTTATCCTGGAGCCAGAGGAAATGAAGTTCAGATTGAAACAGAGGATATTCGCAATAACGAGAATTACAATATCTACTGCACGGATGAACTGTCTGCTCGTAAATTTCTCACCCCTAAGATGTTGGAATGGTTTGATCGACAAATTTCTCAAAATGCCATGTGTGTATTTTTGAAAGACAAGAAACTATTTATTTCTTTGTATACCGATCGCTATATCTTTCCGACGCCCCAAAAACCAGAAGATATTGATCAACTATCCTTGGTATCTGAATATCATAAATTATGCAGAGAGCTAGCTTTAATTAAAGAAATAACAGCAATTTTTGAAGGAGAAGCATCATGAATCTCATTATCGGCTTAATCATATTTGTTGCCCTATTGGCTATTTGGTTTATTAGTGTAGGAAATCGTCTCAATCGCTATCTAGTGACCATTGAAGAATCAAAGAGAACGGTCGATATCGTTCTCGTAAAACGCTATGATACCATTTCGGAAATGTTAAAAGTAGCCAAAGCTTATGCCAAACATGAGCAACAGATTTTCACTGATTTAGTTGCTTTACGCCAAGGAGCGACTATTCAAGAATCCAACCAAGTTATTACCAATCAAAATGATGTCTTGGCACAAATTCGTGCAGTCGGTGAAAACTATCCAGAGCTCTTGTCTTCTAACCAATTCTTGGCCTTGCAAAAGGAAATTGCTGACGAAAATGAAGATCTTGCTGCAGCGAAGCGAATTGTCAACAGTAATGTCAGCCACATCAATCAAGAAATTGTTTCCTTTCCAGCGTCTATCGTAGCAGGTGTAAAGGGGATCCATCAAGTTCCATTCCTTGCTGAAGAAACACAAGGTAAGAAAGATTTAAGCGACTTGAACTATGACCTGAACTAAAGAGCTATTTATGATAAATAACCATCAAGAATCCTGGTCTTAGAATCAGGATTTTTTCCTACTGTTGGTACTTTTCATTTATGTTAAAAAATTGTATAATAGTACAAATACTCAATTTTTAGAAAATTTTGAAAGAGGATTTACTATGGGATACACAGTTGCTGTTGTCGGTGCTACAGGTGCCGTTGGTGCTCAAATGATCAAAATGTTGGAAGAATCTACTCTTCCAATCGATAAAATTCGCTACCTTGCGTCAGCACGTTCTGCAGGAAAAGTCTTGCAATTCAAAGGGAAAGACGTGACCATCGAAGAAACGACTGAAGATGCTTTTGAAGGCGTTGATATTGCTCTTTTCTCAGCTGGTGGATCAACTTCTGCAAAATACGCACCTTATGCTGTTAAGGCAGGCGCAGTAGTGGTTGATAACACTTCTTATTTCCGTCAAAATCCGGATGTCCCATTGGTTGTTCCTGAAGTGAATGCACATGCGCTTGATGCTCACAACGGAATCATCTCTTGTCCAAACTGTTCAACCATTCAAATGATGGTGGCTCTTGAACCCGTTCGTCAAAAATGGGGCTTGGACCGTATCATCGTGTCTACTTACCAAGCTGTATCAGGTGCTGGTATGGGAGCTATTCTTGAAACCCAACGTGAGTTGAAGGAAGTCTTGAATGATGGGGTCAACCCACGCGATGTCAAAGCGGAAATCTTGCCATGTGGTGGTGATAAAAAACATTACCCAATTGCTTTCAACGCTCTTCCACAAATCGACGTCTTCACAGAAAACGACTATACTTACGAAGAAATGAAGATGACAAACGAAACCAAGAAAATCATGGAAGATGATAGCATTGCCGTTTCAGCAACTTGTGTGCGGATTCCAGTCTTGTCAGCTCACTCAGAGTCAGTCTACATTGAAACAAAAGAAGTGGCACCAATTGACGAAGTGAAAGCTGCTATTGCAGAATTCCCAGGTGCCGTCCTTGAAGACGATGTCGCTCACCAAGTTTATCCGCAAGCGGTTAATGCGGTCGGTTCACGCGATACCTTCGTTGGACGGATTCGTAAAGACTTGGATGCTGAAAAAGGAATCCACATGTGGGTGGTTTCAGATAACCTCCTTAAAGGAGCTGCCTGGAACTCAGTCCAAATCGCAGAAACTCTTCACGAACGTGGACTCGTACGTCCAACAGCTGAATTGAAGTTTGAATTGAAATAGGGAGCGAAACAGAAATCAGTAACTCGAAGAGTTTGATTTCGTAGTTTCGCCCCCGCACAGTTGATTAGGTTATCTTTAGTTATTTGATAGCATGTTAAAACTTAAGGAAGGACTTACTTCGTAAGTTTTATCTGCCACCTCAAAGCAATGCTTTGAGCAATCAACAATTGCGTCACGAAACAGAAATCAGCAACTCGAAGAGTTTGATTTCTTCCTCAGCTTTCTAACGAATCAACTTGTTTTATGAACAGATCATGAGGCAAAGGCAAGCAAGCCCCAGCCTCTTTCTTATATAGAGAAAGGTTTTTCTATGTCTTATAATGATTTAAAAGATTGTAAAATCATCACTGCATTTATCACCCCCTTCCATGAAGATGGGAGCATTAATTTTGACGCTCTTCCTGACTTGATCGAGCACCTCTTGGCTCATCATACAGATGGGATTCTCTTAGCTGGAACGACTGCAGAAAGTCCAACTCTGACCCACGATGAGGAATTACAACTCTTTGCGGCTGTTCAAAAGATTGTCAATGGTCGAGTTCCTTTGATCGCTGGTGTGGGAACCAATGAAACCCGCGACTCGATTGAGTTCGTTAAAGAAGTGGATGCTTTTGGTGGCTTTGCAGCAGGATTGGCTATCGTCCCTTACTACAACAAACCATCGCAAGAAGGAATGTATCAACACTTTAAAGCGATTGCGGATGCATCTAATCTTCCGATTATTATCTACAATATTCCTGGACGCGTGGTTGTGGAAATGACGCCTGAAACCATGCTTCGTTTGGCAGAACACCCAAATATCATTGGGGTAAAAGAGTGCACAACCCTTGCTAATATGGCCTATTTGATTGAACACAAGCCAGAAGAATTTCTGGTCTATACAGGGGAAGATGGAGATGCTTTCCATGCGATGAACCTTGGGGCTGATGGAGTGATCTCAGTGGCTTCTCATACAAATGGAGATGAAATGCATGATATGTTCCAAGCCATTGAACACAACGATATTAAAAAGGCTGCGGCTATCCAACGTCAATTTATCCCTAAAGTCAATGCTCTCTTCTCATATCCGAGTCCAGCTCCTGTCAAAGCTGTCTTAAACTATATGGGCTTTGAAGCAGGGCCAACTCGTTTACCATTGGTGCCAGCACCGGCAGAAGAAGCGAAGCGCATCATCAAGGTCGTAGTAGATGGGGATTACCATGCAACCAAAGAGATCATTACGGGAGTTCTTCGTCCGGATTATTAATAAAATTGTCATGAGGAATGTATGTCAGAGATAGAGAAAACAGAGTTAGAAAAAACGGATTCGGAGAAATCAGAACTAGAAAAATTTAAAGAACGTCATAGCCTTGAAAAGTTAAATGGTGTGATAGTCCATGATAAACCGACCATTAAAACAGGTGAAAAAGCTGGATGCATCGGCGCTCTCTTACTTTTAATTGGATTTGGAACAGGAATTATTTTGTTCCTAGTTCATTTCATATTTGATTTCGATTCCAAGCTACTCAATCTTCTTTGGGAAACGATAGCAGCTTTAGGATTCATTTTTAGTTTAGTAGGGGCTTTTCAAATCGGTCCTCTTACAATACACCGCTACTCAAGAGAAGCCGATAAGGATAAACATTTTGAAATTGATAGAGCCTATAATCTCTATAATGTTCTCTATAAACCGACTAAAACAGTCCTTCTCCAATATGATAGTGACGAAGATCAACTGATTGCTGTCAATGCTGGTGGTGAACTATTAGTGGAACTCCTTAGAAAAATAGAGATGGAGAAGTTACCTCTGAAGAAGATTTTGAAGACCTTCCGTTTGGACCATGTCTCTGACCATCTTTGGAGATTAGCCTACAGCTATAAAAAAGAAGATGTGGTCATGGAAAAAAGTGATCGTTAGATTTTTTCATCCAATCAACTACACTAAGTCCTGAAAAGAGCTTTGATTCTTGGCAAAAAAATTATATAATAAAGTAGTAGGTCTTCATTTCTTTCTAAGGGAAATGGAGTATTCATGAAAATTTAAACATAAAGGAGACTCCGATGGAAGTCATTAAACGTAGTGGAGAAGTGGTTGAATTCAACCCAGATAAAATTTACCAAGCTATTTTGAAAGCTGCGCAAGTGGTCTATGTTTTGACAGATGATTTGCGACAAAACCTAGCTCAAGTGACCAAGAAAGTTGCTATGGATTTGGATGAAGCACAAGTAGAACGCGCAACCATCAGCATGATCCAATCAATGGTTGAGCACCGTTTACTTGGTGCTGGTTATATTACCATTGCAGAACACTACATTTCTTATCGCTTGCAACGCGATTTGGAACGGAGCGGCTATGGTGATCATATCGCCGTGCATTTGCATTTTGAGCAAATTCGCTAGAATATAAAAATGAAGTTACCTAGCTAGCTTCATTTTTTGTATTCTCGTTTAAGGCTGAGAATTCAAGAAAACATGGTATAATAGAAGAGATTGAACTGGAAAGGAATGGAGAACATGGCAACTATACAATGGTTTCCTGGACACATGTCCAAAGCTAGAAGACAAGTACAAGAAAATTTAAAATTTGTGGATTTTGTGACGGTTCTGGTAGATGCTCGTTTGCCACTATCAAGCCAAAATCCTATGTTAACCAAAATTGTTGGTGATAAGCCTAAATTAATGATTTTGAACAAGGTAGACTTGGCAGATCCTGTGGCAACAAAAGAATGGCAGGACTATTTTGAGTCTCAAGGCATTAAAACCTTGGCGATCAACTCCAAAGAGCAATCTACGGTTAAGAAGGTCACAGATGCTGCTAAGTCTTTGATGGCCGATAAAATTGCTCGTCAGAAGGAACGAGGGATTCAGATTGAAACCCTTCGGACCATGATTATCGGGATTCCTAATGCCGGGAAATCAACTCTTATGAACCGCTTAGCGGGGAAAAAGATTGCTGTTGTTGGAAATAAACCAGGGGTGACCAAGGGGCAACAATGGTTGAAAACCAATAAAGACCTTGAAATCTTGGATACCCCAGGGATTCTCTGGCCAAAGTTTGAAGATGAAGAAGTGGCTTTAAAGCTCGCCTTAACAGGAGCGATAAAGGATCAGTTGCTTCCAATGGATGAAGTGACCATCTTTGGCCTTAACTATTTTAAAGAGCATTATCCAGCTGTTTTGCAGGAACGTTTTAAACAAATGGATCTGGAACAAGAAGCTCCTGAAATCATTATGGAAATGACCCAGAAATTAGGATTTCGTGAAGATTACGACCGTTTTTACCAACTCTTTGTCAAAGATGTTCGCGATGGGAAATTGGGACGGTATACCCTTGATCGTGTAGGTGAAATAGATGCCAACGATTAAAGAAATCAAAGAGCGTTTGGCAACGATTGACGATCTAGATCATCCCTTATTTGAAGAATTGATCCTTGATGGTCGAGCAGGCGTTCAAGCGGCTATCAGCAAACGAAAACGCGAACTCCAAAAACAAGTGGACGAAGATTTGCGTTTGGAAAAAATGCTAGCCTATGAAAAAGAACTTTATACTCAAGGGATTCACCTTATTGCAGGTGTGGATGAAGTAGGGAGAGGTCCTCTGGCTGGCCCTGTCGTCGCAGCAGCCGTCATTCTGCCGAAAGCTTGTAAGATTCCAGGACTCAACGATAGTAAAAAGATTCCAAAATCCAAACACAAGGAAATCTATGAGGCTGTGCTCCAAAACGCCATTGCGATTGGAATCGGCATTAAGGACAATCACGTGATTGACCAGGTTAATATCTATGAAGCTACGAAGCTAGCCATGTTGGAAGCCATTGGTCAGCTAGAGCCTCAACCCCAGCATCTTTTGATTGATGCCATGAAGTTAGATCTTCCTATTCCCCAAACTAGTATCATCAAAGGGGATGCCAACTCCTTATCCATTGCTGCAGCATCCATCGTAGCCAAGGTGACTCGGGATCAGATGATGGAAGAGTTTGATAAAGAATATCCGGGTTATGATTTTGCGAAGAACGCTGGCTATGGGACGGCTAAGCATCTGGCTGGCCTCGTCCAACTGGGAGTGACTCCTATCCATCGGCGTTCATTTGAACCCGTCAAATCAATGTGTGAGGATTAGGTTATGCTATTTACCATCGATATCGGAGGGACCTTTATAAAGTACGGTCTGATGGATGCAGACTATCAATTGATCCGTACAGACAAAATCCCAACACCATCTACGATTGAGGACTTTTGGCAAGGATTAGAAGGAATCGTTGCTCCTGTACGGGAAGAAATCGAGGGAATCGCCATTTCATGCCCTGGTGAGATCCAAAAGAGCCTTGGCTTTGTCTTTCGAGGTGGTCTCATTCCATATTTGCGAGGCATTCCTCTAGCCAGTAGACTAGAACAAACATTTCAAGTACCCGTCACCGTTCTTAATGATGGAGAAGCTGCTGGTCTAGCGGAAGCAAGGCTTGGTAATCTAAAAGATTGTCCTTGCGGTGCGACCTTGGTCTTAGGGACTGGAGTTGGTCTTGCTCTTCTTTCGAATGGTGACCTATTGAGAGGATGGCAACTGACAGAATACATTCGGTCTATTGATAAGGCAGAAAGAACACCAGAAAATCGCCGCTTTCATCGCGAACTCTTTTTGCAAGGCATTTCCAATCTTTTGGAAAACACCGGTTCTGCTGTTCGATTTGTTGAGAAAGCTAGTCACATCTTGAAGCTAGAAAAGCCAGACGGCATAGCTGTTTTCAAGGCACTTGATCAAGGAGGCCGTGAGGAACTAACATCCTTGTTTCAGGAGTATTGTCACGATATTGCTATTCTGATTTTTAATCTTCAATCTTTGCTCCTGATTGAAAAGGTGACGATTGGAGGGGGCATTAGTAGTCAACCACTATTGATCGATGAGATCAGTCGACAATACCATGAGCTACTCTCTCAAAAAGGGCATAAACAATTTGAGGTCTTGCCCATCCAAGCGGCTCGCTTCCATAATGAAAGCAACTTGATTGGTACCGCATCTTACTTTTATTCTTCGACACATCAAAAAAAGTTCTAGAAATAGAGCTTTTTTCTTTTCTTTTTCGAATAAATAAGTGAGAGGAAGTAGAAGGTGACCATGGAGAAATTTGAAATCTTTAAATTAAAAGAAGCCGGTTTATCAAATGAGCAAGTCTTGAGAGTCTTGGACTACTGTAGGAAAGAGCAAGTCTTACCAAGCTTAGAAGAGATAGCGAGGATCGCTCGCTGTCGCAGTATCCTTCATTTTGTAGACAAATACCGGCAACTGGATGAAGACCATTTACACAAGGAGTTTGAACGGTTCCCATCTCTATCCATTTTTAATCCTGAATACCCTGAGGAATTGTTACAGATCTACAATCCTCCTGTACTCCTTTTTTACCAAGGAGACTTGCAACTGTTAACCAGACCAAAAATTGCAGTTGTTGGAGCTCGGGAGACCACGCGAGAAGGGGTTCGTTCTGTCGAGAAGATAATTAAGGAACTTGGGAATGAATTGGTCATTGTTAGTGGACTTGCTAAGGGGATTGATGCGACAGCACATTATGCCAGCATTCGCAATGGTGGCAAGACTATCGGAGTGATAGGAACGGGACTGGATGTCTTTTATCCTAAAAGCAATCAGAGATTACAGTCCCATATGGGGGAACACCATCTGATCTTGAGCGAGTATGGTCCAGGGCAGGCACCACTTAAGTTTCATTTTCCTGAGAGAAATCGCATCATTGCTGGTCTCTGTCAGGCAGTGATTGTGGCAGAGGCGCGACTCCGTTCAGGCAGTTTGATTACTTGTGAGCGTGCTATGGAAGAAGGCCGAGACGTTTTCGCTATTCCAGGAAATATTTTAGATGGAAAATCTGCAGGCTGCCATCACCTAATTCAAGAAGGAGCAAAGCTTATCACATCAGGCCAGGACATTCTTGATGAATTGAAATACGAATTGTGATTTTCCTATAGGAGAAGTTCCTAGTTGACATCTTTCTTAAAATGTATTAAACTCAATGAGATTTATACAATACAGAGGGATAAAACGTGGTAACAAAAAAGAAAAGCAGTACAACCAAGAAAAATTTGGTGATTGTGGAGTCTCCTGCTAAGGCCAAAACAATCGAGAAATACCTTGGTCGTAACTACAAAGTCATGGCCAGTGTTGGCCATATTCGGGACCTGAAAAAATCTACGATGTCGATCGACTTCGACAATAACTATGAACCGGAGTATATCAATATTCGCGGAAAAGGTCCCTTGATCAATGATTTGAAAAAAGAAGCTAAAAAAGCCAAACAAGTCTTTCTCGCAAGTGACCCGGACCGAGAAGGAGAAGCTATTTCTTGGCATTTAGCGCATATTTTGAACTTGGATGCCAAAGAAAAAAACCGTGTGGTCTTTAACGAAATCACCAAGGATGCAGTTAAAAACGCCTTTAAAGAACCGCGCCAAATCGATATGGACTTGGTCGATGCCCAACAAGCACGTCGGGTCTTGGACCGGATTGTAGGGTATTCAATTTCGCCTATTCTTTGGAAAAAGGTTAAAAAAGGACTTTCTGCAGGGCGCGTGCAATCTGTTGCTCTCAAATTAATCATTGATCGCGAAAACGAAATTAATGATTTCAAACCGGAAGAATATTGGACCATTGATGGCGTCTTTAAAAAAGGGACCAAGCAATTCCAAGCCAGCTTCTATGGGATTGATGGCAAGAAGATGAAGCTCAACACCAATGAAGAGGTGAAAGCTGTTCTTGAACGCTTAGATGGCAAAGATTTTACCGTTGAAAAGGTGGAAAAGAAAGAACGTCGACGGAATGCGCCACTTCCATACACCACCTCTTCCATGCAGATGGATGCTGCCAATAAGATCAACTTCCGTACACGTAAGACCATGATGGTCGCTCAGCAATTGTATGAAGGAATCAATATTGGCTCTGGTGTTCAAGGTTTGATTACCTATATGCGTACCGATTCTACACGGATCAGTCCAGTTGCGCAAAATGAGGCAGCTAACTTTATCGTAGATCGCTTTGGTGAGAAATATTCCAAGCATGGAAGCCGCGTGAAGAATGCTTCTGGTGCCCAAGATGCCCACGAAGCGATTCGTCCATCCAGCGTCTTCAATACACCTGAAAGCATTGCTAAATACTTGGACAAAGACCAACTCAAGCTCTACACCTTGATTTGGAACCGCTTTGTAGCTAGTCAAATGACTGCAGCTGTCTTTGATACCATGAATGTCCGTTTAGGTCAAAATGGGGTTCAGTATACGGCAAACGGAAGCCAAGTGAAGTTTGATGGTTATTTGGCGATTTATAACGACTCAGATAAGAACAAGATGTTGCCGGATATGGTAGAAGGCGATATCGTTAAGCAAGTCAATAGCAAGCCTGAGCAACACTTTACCCAACCACCTGCTCGATATTCTGAAGCGACCTTGATTAAGACCTTAGAAGAAAATGGGGTTGGTCGTCCTTCAACCTATGCTCCGACGATTGAGACCATTCAAAAACGCTATTATGTGAAGCTGGTAGCCAAACGCTTTGAACCAACAGAGTTAGGGGAAATCGTTAATAAACTGATCGTTGAATTCTTCCCAGATATTGTCAATGTAACCTTCACAGCAGAAATGGAAGGGAAACTCGATGATGTCGAACTCGGAAAAGAAGAGTGGCAAAAAGTCATCGATGCCTTCTACAAACCATTCTCTAAGGAAGTCGCAAAGGCTGAAGAAGAGATGGAAAAAATCCAAATTAAAGACGAACCAGCTGGTTTTGATTGTGAAGTTTGTGGAAGCCCGATGGTGATTAAATTAGGACGTTTTGGTAAGTTCTATGCTTGTAGTAATTTCCCAGATTGTCGTCATACCCAGGCCATTGTCAAAGAAATCGGCGTGGAGTGTCCTGACTGTCATCAGGGACAAATCATCGAACGGAAAACCAAGCGCAATCGTATCTTCTATGGATGCAATCGCTATCCAGAGTGTGAATTTACCTCTTGGGATAAGCCGATCGGTCGGGATTGTCCAAAATGTAGCCACTACTTAGTTGAGAAAAAAGTTCGTGGTGGCGGCAAACAAGTCGTATGTAGCAATGGCGACTACGAAGAAGAAAAAGTGAAATAAGTTTTCAAACAATTCAATGTCTATTATAACGGCAATTTTTATAAATGTCTGTTACAATAGACATTTTGTGTTTTTTTCGTTATAATAGACATAAGGAGGTGGGCTTATGTATCTTGCCTTGATTGCAGATGTGATTGATTCCAAAATCGTACAAGAACGTTTTGATCTGCAAAAACAGTTAGAAAAAACGCTTCAAAAGATCAATGAGCTTTTTAAAGACTGCCTAGCATCGGCTTTTACCTTAACTTTGGGCGATGAGTTTCAGGCGCTTTTGAAAGTAGAGGCTCCCGTTTTTCAAATTATCGATACCTTGCGTTCAGAACTAAAACCGACTCAACTTCGTTTCGGCATTGGCCTCGGGGAGATTGTAACGGATATTGATCCTCTGCAAAGTATCGGTGCAGATGGACCAGCCTATTGGAATGCACGCGCAGCCATTAATCTGGTCCATCAGAAAAATGATTATGGCAATACCCAGATCTATTTTTTGAGCGGTAATGACAACCAGGACTTAGTGGTGAATGCGCTCATCGCTTCTGGAGAGGCCATACGTTCGGGCTGGAGAGAGAGTCAGGAAGAGATCCTGCTCAATCTGCTAAAGAGATCTGTCTATAGTGAAAACTTTAGTCAGCAAGATTTGGCTCAATCGCTAGGGCTTAACCCAAGTGCTCTGTCCAAGCGCTTAAAAAGTAGCAGTATTCGTGTTTATTTACGGGGACGAGCAGCAACACTAGCTTGTATTCATAGCTTAGAGAAAGGAGAGGCCCATGAGCGGATTGTCTAGTATCGTAACGAATCCATATTTGATCCTCTTGTTGATTTGTCATTTGTTATCGGATTATTATTTTCAAAGTCAGAAGATGGCGGATCGCAAGGATCAGGATAAGAAGGTGCTCGGACTTCACATTCTGTATGTGGCTTTGCCTTTGTTCGTTGTTTCGCTCTTTCATTTAGACTTGTGGTGGATTTGCTTGGTCATTTTACTAACTCATGCTGGAATAGATTTCTTAAAACCGATCGTGCAGAAGCAATTGAAATTACCAACCGCATGGACCTTTGCCTTGGATCAAGTCTTGCATATTGGCATCTTGACGTGTCTAGTCCTTTTAGGAGCGAAGAATGGTTCGACCTATCTGCCTCTGGACACTTTAAATCTAATCTTTTATGTCCTCCTAGTTGGGAAACCGAGCAATATTGCCTTTAAAATTCTGTTTGCCAAGTATCAACCCACCAGCAAGAAGAAAATGGATACGATCACTGGGGCTGGTTCCATGATTGGCTTTTTAGAGCGTTTGGTGATCGGCGCTTGTCTCACCTATGGGCAATTTGCTTCTATCGGCCTAGTATTTACAGCCAAATCCATCGCCCGCTACAATAAAATTTCGGAGAATCCAGCCTTTGCGGAGTATTACTTGATCGGGTCCTTGTTCAGTATCCTCTCTGCCCTCTTAGCAGCTTGGTTGTGTCTATAAGAAAATAAATAGTAAAGTCTAAGACAGGAAGGAAAAGCTTCCCTGTCTTTTTACTTGGCTTTTTGGTATAATGGACCAAGTAGAAAATTAGAAAGATTTGTGGGTGTCTAACAGTTCAGTGAGGTGTTTTGATACCCAAAGAGGTATTAGTGTCATGTCTCAATCTTATATCAATGTGATCGGTGCGGGCCTTGCAGGCTCGGAAGCAGCTTACCAGATTGCCCAACAGGGAATTCCGGTCAAGCTCTATGAAATGCGTGGGGTCAAATCCACTCCGCAACATAAAACAGACAACTTTGCTGAGTTAGTGTGTTCCAACTCTCTTCGTGGGGATTCTCTCACCAATGCTGTCGGGCTCCTCAAAGAAGAAATGCGCCGTCTTGGTTCTGTCATCCTTGAAGCAGCAGAAGCGACTCGTGTACCAGCTGGTGGAGCACTGGCAGTGGACCGGGAAGGCTTTGCTAGTCGGGTAACGGAGAAGGTATCCCAACACCCTCTTATTGAAGTCATTCGTGATGAAATTACGGAATTGCCGACAGATGCCATCACAGTGGTCGCAACAGGGCCTCTAACCAGTGATGCCTTGGCAGAAAAGATCCATGCCCTCAATGGTGGAGATGGTTTCTATTTCTATGATGCAGCAGCTCCAATCATCGATGTCAATACGGTCGATATGAACAAGGTCTATCTCAAGTCACGCTATGACAAGGGAGAAGCAGCCTATCTCAACTGCCCAATGACCAAACAAGAATTTATGGATTTTCACGAGGCCTTGGTCAATGCAGAAGAAGCCCCGCTCAACTCTTTTGAAAAAGAAAAGTATTTTGAAGGTTGTATGCCCATTGAAGTCATGGCCAAACGAGGCATCAAAACTATGCTCTATGGCCCTATGAAACCAGTTGGACTCGAGTATCCAGATGATTACAAAGGGCCACGTGATGGGGAGTTTAAGACACCCTATGCAGTCGTTCAGTTGCGCCAAGACAATGCGGCTGCCAGCCTCTACAATATCGTTGGCTTCCAAACTCACCTTAAATGGGGCGAACAAAAACGGGTCTTCCAAATGATTCCAGGTTTGGAACATGCGGAGTTTGTCAGATACGGAGTCATGCACCGCAATTCCTACATGGATTCTCCAAATCTGCTTGAACAAACCTACCGTTCTAAGAAACAACCGAACCTCTTCTTTGCAGGCCAAATGACAGGGGTAGAAGGCTATGTTGAGTCAGCAGCCTCAGGTTTGGTAGCTGGAATCAATGCAGCTCGCCTTTTCAAAGGAGAAGAAGCAGCGATTTTCCCTGAAACGACAGCTATCGGAAGCCTGGCTCACTATATTACCCATGCCGACAGCAAGCATTTCCAACCGATGAATGTCAATTTTGGAATTATCAAGGAGCTGGAAGGACCACGCATTCGAGATAAAAAGGAACGGTATGAGAAAATTGCCGAACGTTCTTTACAAGATTTGGCTCAGTTTATGGAAAAATAACTCAAGAAAGGAAAAAGTTTGGAGAAAATCCAGACTTTTTCTTCTAAAAATGGTATAATGAATAAAATTTAGAATATAGAGAGTTTTCTGACAATGAACAAATCCTATTTTTATTTAGATATGAAGACACACGAGTTGAAAGTGCCTTATACCGGAAAACTCCGTCGTGTGCGAGTCTTATTACCTAAGAATTATGAAACGGATACTGATAGACGTTACCCTGTGGTTTATTTTCACGATGGGCAAAACGTTTTGTACAGCAAGGAAGCTTATGCGGGTCATTCCTGGAAAGTCATTCCAGCTATTAAGCGGAATCCCGATATTAGTCGCATGATTGTTGTTGCGATCGATAATGATGGTTTCCAACGCATGAATGAATACTCTGCCTGGAAGTACAAGGAATCCAATATTCCTGGCATGCAATTTGGTGGCAAGGGAGTTGAGTACGGCGAATTTGTCATGGAGGTGGTGAAACCTTTTATCGACCAAGAATACCGGACTCTTGCTGATCGAGAACATACGGCCATGATTGGATCTTCCTTGGGTGGGAATATTACCCAATTCTTGGGCTTAGAGTACCAAGACCAAATTGGTTGTCTGGGAGTCTTCTCCTCTGCTAACTGGTTGCACCAAGAGGCCTTTGACCGCTATATCGAGCGCAAGAATCTATATGCAGATCAACGGATCTACATCTATGTGGGGACTGAAGAGGCGGATGATACAGATAAAACGCTGATGGCGGGGAATATCAAGCAAGCCTATATTGACTCATCCCTTCGTTACTATCACGATGTCATTCAACAAGGAGTCGATCTCAATCATATTGCCATTCGGATTCAATCCGGTGCTATTCACCATGAAGAAGCTTGGGCTGAACATTTACCAGAATGCCTTCGTTTTTTGGCAGAAAAATGGGATTAATAGCCTGTAAATAAAGAATTATAGAGAAAGAGGGAACTTATGAATATTGAACATTTAAGCCACTGGAGTGGCCAACTCAACCGTGAAATGTATTTGAATCGCTATGGACACGCAGGGATTCCTGTTGTAGTCTTTGCTTCATCAGGTGGAAGCCATAACGAGTACTATGACTTTGGTATGATTGATGCTTGTGCTCAGTTTATCGAAGAAGGACGGGTTCAATTCTTTACCCTTTCGAGTGTGGATAGTGATAGCTGGCTTTGTAATTGGAAGAATCCTCACGATCGAGCAGAAATGCACCGAGCTTATGAACGCTATGTGATTGAAGAAGCCATTCCTTTTATCAAACACAAAACAGGCTGGTTTAATCCGATGATGACAACTGGTTGCTCTATGGGAGCCTACCACGCGCTCAATTTCTTCTTGCAACATCCAGATGTCTTCAACAAAGTGATTGCCTTGAGTGGTGTCTATGACGCTCGTTTCTTTGTTGGTGATTTTGGAGGCGATGAAGCCATTTACCAAAATTCTCCATCTGATTATATTTGGAACCAAAATGATGGCTGGTTTATCGATCGTTACCGTCAGGCCGAAATCGTTATTTGTACTGGTTTAGGAGCTTGGGAACAAGATGGACTTCCATCTTTCTACAAACTGAAAGAAGCCTTTGATCACAAAAATATTCCTGCATGGTTCGCTGAATGGGGACATGATGTTGCCCACGATTGGGAATGGTGGCGCAAACAAATGCCATACTTCCTAGGCCAAATGCATCTTTAAGTAAAAAGGGAGGAGACCTCAATGAATTATATCGTTATTTCACCATATTACCCACAAAACTTCCAACAATTTACAATTGAATTGGCTAATAAAGGGATTACTGTCTTGGGAATTGGTCAAGAGCCATATGAACAGTTAGATGAGCCTTTGCGCAACAGCTTAACAGAATATTTCCGTGTTGAAAATTTGGAAAATCTGGATGAAGTGAAGCGTGCGGTAGCCTTTCTCTTTTACAAACATGGTCCAATCGACCGTATCGAATCCCACAATGAATACTGGTTGGAATTGGATGCGGCGCTTCGGGAGCAATTCAATGTCTTCGGGGCTAAGCCAAAAGATCTGAAGAAAACCAAGTTCAAATCCGAAATGAAGAAACTCTTCAAGAAGGCTGGAGTCCCAGTCGTTCCGGGTGCTGTGGTTAAAACAGAAAAAGACATTGATAAGGCCGTGAAGAAGATTGGGTTGCCATTGATTGCCAAACCTGACAATGGAGTAGGAGCAGCGGCGACCTTTAAACTTGAAACACCAGAAGATGTAGATCATTTCAAGGCAGAATGGGATGGACATACGGAGTATTTCTTTGAGAAATTCGTCACTTCTAGTGAGATTTGTACCTTTGATGGTCTGGTCGATCGCGATGGTAATATTGTCTTCTCGACTACTTTTGACTATGCCTATACGCCACTCGATTTGATGCTCTACAAGATGGACAATTCTTATTATGTCCTCAAAGAGATGGATCCAATATTGCGTCAATACGGGGAAGCCATTGTCAAAGCTTTTGGCATGAAGGAACGTTTCTTCCACATTGAGTTCTTCCGCGATGGGGATGACTATATTGCGATAGAGTACAATAATCGCCCTGCAGGTGGCTTTACCATCGATGTCTACAACTACGCTCACTCGATTGATTTGTACCGTGGCTATGCCGCCATTGTAGCAGGAGAACCTTTCCCAGCTTCTGAGTTTGAGCCTCTTTATTGCTTGGCAACCTCTCGTCGTGCCAATGCAGCTTATGCTCTGTCAGAGGAAGAAGTTTTGGCTAAATACCATGATCAATTCCGTGTCAAGAAAGACATGCCAGCGGCCTTTGCGGAACTTCAGGGAGATTACCTCTATATGCTTACTACACCTAGTCGTGAAGAATTGGAACAAATGATTCATGACTTTGGCCAACGCCAATCATAAGATAACGACCGGTAGGATAGGATCCTATCGGTTTTTTTATATTTTAATGTAATCTTATGAAAGAAAAGTTTGTGAAATGGTTTATTTGAAGTTGAAAATGCTTATAAAACCTCCCTCCAAGGTATATAGTTTGTGAAATCATTTGAGCATTATTTTTGACAGTGCTTTCATATTTGGCTAGAATAAAAATGAATGAATAAATGCTAAGAAAGGCGAAATGATGGCAACATTAGATAAAAGTCTCTTATTGGAAATGTTCCGTAAAATGGAAGAAATCCGTCGCATGGACTTAAAAATTGCACAGTTAGTAAAAAAAGGGAAAGTGCCTGGTATGACGCACTTTTCTGTTGGGGAAGAAGCGGCTAACGTTGGAGCGATGTTGGCTTTAAACGACGATGATTTGCTGACATCTAACCACCGTGGACACGGACAAGCCATTGCTAAAGGAATCGATTTGAATGGCATGATGGCTGAAATCCTGGGGAAATATACGGGTACTTGTAAAGGGAAGGGTGGCTCCATGCATATCGCTGACCTCGATGCTGGTAACCTTGGTGCTAACGGGATCGTTGGTGGTGGTATGGGAATTGCAGTAGGTGCTGCCCTTACTCAACAAATGAAAAAGACTGGTAAGATTGTCGTCTGCTTCTTTGGGGACGGCGCAACCAACGAAGGTGTCTTCCACGAAGCGGTCAATATGGCTTCTATCTGGAATCTGCCAGTTATTTTCTACTGTATCAATAACGGTTACGGAATCTCAGCAGATATCAAGAAAATGACCAATGTGGAGCATATCCACGAGCGTAGTGCTGCTTACGGCATTCCTGGAATGTTTATTCCTGATGGGAACAACGTTATTGATGTCTATGAAGGATTTAAGAAGGCAGTCGATCACGTCCGCTCTGGTAAAGGCCCTGTCTTGATCGAGAGTGTCACCTATCGTTGGCTTGGTCACTCATCTTCAGACCCTGGTAAATACCGGACCCGTGAAGAAGTCGAAGAGTGGAAGAAGAAAGATCCAATCGAAAACCTTCGCAAGTATCTCCTTGAAAATGAGATTGCGAGCGCAGAAGAATTGGATCAGATCCAAGAAGAAGTAAAAGAAGCAGTTGAAGCTTCAGTGAAATTTGCGGAAGAAAGCCCATTCCCTCCACTCGAATCAGCTTTCGAAGATATTTACGCAGACTAAGGGGGAGTAGAGAATTATGGAAACTAAATTAATGTCTTTCCGCGATACCATTATCCTTGCTATGTCTGAGGAAATGCGTCGCGACGAAAATGTATTGTTGATGGGAGAAGATGTCGGAGTGTTCGGTGGAGACTTCGGGACTTCTGTAGGGATGCTGGAAGAGTTTGGTCCAGAACGTGTCCGTGACTGTCCGATTTCTGAGGCTGCAATTTCAGGTGCAGCAGCTGGTGCAGCCATGACTGGACTTCGCCCAATCGTTGATATGACCTTCATGGATTTCTCAGTAATTGCCATGGATGCTATTGTCAACCAAGCTGCTAAGACTCGCTACATGTTTGGCGGGAAAGGTCAAGTACCGATGACCATTCGCTGTGCTGCTGGGAATGGAGTTGGATCTGCAGCTCAACACTCCCAATCTTTGGAATCATGGTTTACTCATATTCCTGGTTTGAAAGTTGTTGCTCCTGGTACGCCAGCGGATATGAAGGGACTTCTCAAGTCATCTATCCGTGATAACAACCCCGTTATCATTCTGGAATACAAATCAGAATTCAACCAAAAAGGGGAAGTGCCTGTTGATCCGGACTACACGATTCCGCTTGGTGTCGGAGAAATCAAACGCGAAGGTACAGATGTCACTGTTGTAACCTACGGGAAAATGCTTCGTCGCGTGATGCAAGCTGCTGAAGAATTGGCAGAAGAAGGCATCTCAGTAGAAGTAGTAGACCCACGGACCTTGGTCCCACTCGATAAAGAGATCATCATTAATTCTGTCAAGAAAACAGGAAAAGTAGTCCTTGTCAATGATGCCCACAAAACAAGTGGCTATATTGGTGAAATTTCAGCTATTATTTCTGAATCAGAAGCATTTGATTACTTGGATGCACCAATCCGCCGTTGTGCGGGGGAAGATGTGCCAATGCCTTACGCACAAAACCTTGAAAATGCAATGATTCCAACAGTTGAAAGCATCAAAGATGCTATTCGTAAAACATATAACAAAGAATAATACATAACATAAATTATGTAATGTCATTTAAATTAGAGCACGGGCTAAAGTCTGGGTGAAAAAGAGAAACTTTCCTAGAAACTAAAGTTTCTTCGTCAAGTTTCCTATTTTCACTTTGACTTTTGACGCCCTTAGTATCTTATAACTGAATCCGGACGGAGGACTGTAAAAAAAAGATAGATTTCCTTGTGTTCATGGAACACAGCGTCAATCTCCTATTTTTTCTTTGTCCACTACGTCCTTGATATCTTAGTATAGAATAGGAGAGGTCATGGCTGATGATAAGCTAAGAGCGACTCCTGCGGCTAGAAAATTAGCGGATGATCTTGGGATCAACCTCTATGATGTTTCTGGTTCAGGCGCAAACGGTCGTGTCCACAAAGAAGACGTGGAAACCTATAAAGACACAAATGTGGTTCGCATTTCACCACTTGCAAAACGAATTGCTTTAGAACACAATATTGCTTGGCAAGAGATTCAAGGAACTGGTCATCGTGGTAAGATCATGAAGAAGGACGTCCTTGCTTTCCTTCCTGAAAATATTGAGAATGAGACCATTAAGTCACCTGCTGAAATCGAGAAGGTGGAGGAAGCTCCAGATAATATGACACCTTATGGTGAGATCGAGCGGATTCCGATGACACCAATGCGGAAGGTGATCGCTCAACGGATGGTGGAATCTTACTTGACAGCACCAACCTTTACTTTGAACTATGACATTGATATGTCTCAAATGTTGGCCCTTCGTAAGAAGGTTTTGGATCCAATCATGGAAGCAACTGGCAAGAAAGTCACTGTAACAGATTTGCTTTCTCTAGCAGTTGTTAAGACCTTGATGAAGCACCCATACATCAATGCGTCATTGACAGAAGATGGCAAAACCATCATCACTCATAACTATGTCAACTTAGCGATGGCGGTTGGGATGGACAATGGCTTGATGACTCCAGTTGTCTACAATGCTGAAAAGATGACCTTGTCAGAGTTGGTGGTAGCCTTCAAGGACGTTATCGGACGTACCTTGGATGGTAAGCTTGCTCCAAGTGAATTGCAAAACTCAACCTTTACCATCAGTAACTTAGGGATGTTTGGTGTTCAATCATTTGGACCGATTATCAACCAACCAAACTCTGCCATCCTTGGAGTTAGTGCAACGGTTGAAAAACCAGTTGTTGTGAATGGTGAAATTGTCATTCGTCCAATCATGAGCTTGGGCTTGACCATTGACCACCGCGTTGTCGATGGAATGGCTGGTGCCAAATTCATGAAAGACTTGAAAGCCTTGATTGAAGACCCGATTTCAATGTTGGTCTAATCAACGAGAGAGAATAGAAGCAAGAAAAAGAGGGAAATAAAATGGCCTTAGAAGTAATTATGCCAAAAGCCGGCGTAGATATGACCGAAGGACAAATCGTTCAGTGGAATAAAAAAGTCGGCGAATTTGTAAAAGAAGGAGAAGTTCTCCTTGAAATCATGACAGACAAAGTCAGCATGGAGTTGGAAGCGGAAGAAGATGGGTACTTGATCGCTATCCTGAAAGGGGATGGAGAAACTGTTCCTGTAACAGAAGTAATCGGTTATCTTGGTGAAGAAGGGGAAAACATCCCAACAGCTGGAGGAGCAGCACCAGAAGCGAGTCCAGCACCAGCTGCAGCAAGTGCTTCAAACGATGACAATAAGAGTGATGATGCCTATGATATCGTAGTGATCGGTGGGGGCCCTGCTGGTTATGTATCTGCCATTAAGGCAGCTCAATTAGGTGGTAAGGTCGCTCTCGTTGAGAAATCTGAACTTGGTGGAACGTGCTTGAACCGCGGATGTATCCCAACTAAGACTTACCTCCACAACGCTGAAATTATTGAAAATATTGGGCATGCGGCAAACCGTGGTATTATCATTGAAAATCCAAGTTTCTCAGTAGATATGGATAAGGTACTTGAAACCAAGAACAAGGTCGTAAATACCTTGGTTGGTGGTGTTGCAGGGCTTCTTCGCAGCTACGGAGTGGATGTTCACAAGGGTATCGGTACCATTACGAAAGATAAGAATGTCTTGGTAAATGGTTCTGAATTGCTTGAAACGAAGAAGATCATCCTTGCTGGTGGTTCAAAAGTAAGTAAAATCAACGTTCCTGGTATGGAATCATCCCTTGTCATGACCAGTGACGATATTCTTGAAATGAATGAAGTTCCAGAAAGCCTTGTCATCATCGGTGGTGGTGTTGTCGGGATCGAACTTGGTCAAGCCTTCATGACCTTTGGTTCAAAAGTAACAGTCATCGAAATGATGGACCGCATCGTTCCAGCTATGGATGCGGAAGTATCTAAGAACCTTCGTTTGATTCTTGAACGCAAGGGGATGACCATCTTGACCGATACAAAACTGCAAGAAATCATTGAAGAAGACGGAAAACTCCGTATCAAGGTTGAAGGCAAAGATGATATCATTGCTAACAAAGCTCTTCTATCAATCGGACGTGTTCCAGACCTTGAAGGTATCGGTGAAGTCGAGTTTGAATTGGATCGTGGACGGATCAAGGTCAATGAATACATGGAAACATCTGTTCCAGGCATCTATGCGCCAGGCGATATCAACGGTACCAAGATGTTGGCTCACGCTGCCTTCCGTATGGGTGAAGTAGCGGCTGAAAATGCTCTTAAGGGAAATCATGCTGTTGCAAAATTGAACTTGACTCCTGCAGCGATCTACACCCTTCCAGAAGTTGCAGCTGTTGGTTTGACAGAAGAACAAGCTCGTGAGAAATATGATGTCCAAATCGGTAAATTCAACTTTGCGGCTAACGGACGTGCCATTGCATCAGATGCGGCTCAAGGATTTGTAAAAGTAATTGCAGACAAGAAATATGGTGAAGTTCTTGGGGTTCACATTATTGGTCCAGCAGCAGCTGAATTGATCAACGAAGCTTCTACTATCATTGAGATGGAAATCACTGTAGAAGAAATGCTCAAGACCATCCATGGGCACCCAACCTTCTCAGAAGTGATGTACGAAGCTTTTGCGGATGTACTTGGAATGGCCATCCATTCACCTAAGAAGAAATAATATCATTCTTTCAATTAGATTTTCTTAAAGTAGTACGGACGGCAGCGACCTCTATTAGAGTTCCATGCCTAAAAATTGAGCCACTTGTCTCAATTTTTCCGAGAAATGTAACGATAACTCGTTACATTTCTTTTTACTACTTCAGAAAATTAAGTGAAATTCAACTATTTCTGTCTAATGCTCATCCTGCTATGAGTAGGATTTATAAAACGAATTTTTTGGAATTACTATGAAATACATTATCAATCATTCAAACGACACTGCTTTTAATATTGCTTTAGAGGAATATGCTTTTAAACACCTTTTGGACGAGGATCAAATCTTCCTTCTTTGGATTAACAAACCATCGATCATTGTGGGCCGTCACCAAAATACCATCGAGGAAATTAACCGTGACTATGTTCGTGAAAATGGAATTGAAGTAGTCCGTCGAATCAGTGGTGGTGGAGCTGTTTACCATGATTTGAACAACCTTAACTATACCATCATTTCAAAAGAAGATGAAAACAAGGCCTTTGACTTCAAGAGCTTCTCTACTCCAGTGATCAATACTTTGGCTGAACTTGGTGTTAAAGCTGAATTTACAGGCCGTAACGACTTAGAAATCGACGGCAAGAAATTCTGTGGCAATGCCCAAGCCTATATCAATGGTCGGATCATGCATCATGGTTGTCTTCTCTTTGACGTGGATTTGTCTGTCCTTGCTAATGCGCTTAAGGTATCTAAGGACAAATTTGAGTCTAAAGGGGTTAAATCCGTTCGTGCTCGTGTGACCAATATCATCGATGAGTTGCCAGAAAAGATCACTGTTGAAGAATTCCGTGATTTACTCTTGGAATACATGAAAAAAGAATACCCTGAGATGACTGAGTATGTATTCTCAGATGAAGAATTAGCTGAAATCAATCGCATCAAAGAAACTAAGTTTGGAACTTGGGACTGGAACTATGGTAAATCACCAGAGTATAACGTCCGTCGTGGAACTAAATTCCCAAGTGGTAAGGTTGAAATCTTTGCGAATGTTATTGAGTCAAAAATTCAAGATATCAAGATTTACGGTGACTTTTTCGGTATCGAAGATGTTGCAGCAGTAGAAGATGTCCTTCGTGGTGTCAAATACGAACGCGAAGACGTTCTTAAAGCCCTACAAACCATTAACCTAGGTCGTTACTTCGCAGGAATCACTGCAGAAGAAATTGCTGAAGCAGTGGTTGAATAAAGTAAAAGATATCCATTTAACATGGATATCTTTTATCTTAAACTTGATATTCGAAAACCATGAGTGTACAATATAGAGGAAATCTGAACACAAAAGGGGATTATATTCGATGATGAAAGTTCCAGTTGAAAATCTTGGTCTATTTGAACAATTAGATCGTATAGTAGTGGCTTTTTTTAGCAAACAACAACCTTCCAGTCCTTATGATTTGAATGTCAGTATTACACAAGAACACCTTGACCAGAAAAAGCAAGAGCTCGAACCATTAGGCTATCAAGCTGTCCAACTACCATTAGGAATGGCTTTAGATAATATCATCCAGCAACCTCATTATCAAAATTTAATCATTGGTGGACTTGCTCCCGACGAAATTATAGTCAGCAAAGAAGAATTAATGCCTTTGAAAGATATCGTGGATAGCTTTTGTATTATGTACGCTGCAGCGAATAACAGATTGGAAAATAGTAAAGCTTATGAATTAATGAAAAATAAGACGGTTTATTTTATTGGTAAACTATTTACAGATTTTCCAAAAGCCGGTGATGAGATTGCTTATTTAGGAATTGATCGAATAGCGAGCGATGGTACACCATATGAAGCTGTTAAATGCTTTTTAACTAAAGAAAGTGCAGAGAAGTACAATGGTGAGAAAAGACCTGTCACTCCTGCAAACCTGGCTTATCTAAAATCATTTTGGGGAAAACCAGTCATTATTGAGCCACACCGTAATTATTGGATCGAATTTTTATAGAAAGTATAAAAGAGCGTAAGATTCTATAAGAAATCTACGCTCTTTTTAACTCTAAAAACTACATAATTTAAGTTATGTAGTTTTATAAACTATCCAAAGCATTTTTCTGCTCATCATTAACGATATGCGTATACAAGTCTGTAACTTGTGTGCTAGCATGTCCCAGCTGGTGGCTGACCAAAACCTGTGATTTGGTTGCATCATAGAGACGGGTTGCTAATGTATGGCGAAGTTTATGGGGTGTCACGCGGACTTTGAAGTCTTCTGAATACTTGGCGACCATCTTTTCAACGCTAGAAGCATCAATTCGGTTTGGAACACCTCGATACAAGGTCAGAAAGAGGGCTGTATCAGTCTTTTCAGTCTTGTAACGTTTGTCTCGAATAGCAAGATATTGCTCCAGATAAGGCTTAGCAAAGGCAGCAACATTGACTGAGTCACGTTTCCCACCTTTTCGAGTAACATCAATCACCATCATCTTAAGATTGAGGTCACGAAGGTCCAAGTTGACTGCCTCAGATAAACGGACACCAGATGCAAGAAGGAGTGCGATAATGGCTAAATCTCGCTCTTTATTCTTATTAAAGGAAGATAAGGCGCGATTTGAGAGTGTTTTAGGGTATTCCTCATCGATATAATTCAAAAATCCCTCAGTTTCATCCCCTAAAAAGAGCTTTTGTTTGATATTTTCAGCACGAGCCGCCAAGGTTTCTTTCTTTTTCTTGGTAGCAACCTTCTTCATAACGTTGCGGTAGAAATACGGTTCGCCTTGCTCGTTTTCAACTTCCTCGGTCAAATACTTATAGAGACTAGATAGTGCAGAAAGGGTACGGTTAATGGTTGTTTGAGAAACCCCGTTTTTTGTTGTATTGGCATTGAGCAGAGGGCGTTCACGTAAGTAAAGAATAAAGGATTCCATGTCTTTCTTGGTCATGTGCTCCAGAACGTCTAAGGGGATCTCGGCCATGGTGTCAGCATCTGATATACCAGATTCCAAGACCCAGGTGAAAAATCGATCGTATTCCTTTAAGTATTCGTACAAGGTTGTAAAACTGTAGGGAACAGCCAATTTTGATTGATAATATTCCAATACATACCAGGGCATGACTTGTTTGAGTTTATCAATCCGTTCTAATAAGATCTCGCGTTTCATGTTTTTCTCCAAATCTTTCTATACTAGTAGTATAGCATAGCTAGATATATTTTTCAAGAAAATTATAGTTTTTCGGAAAGATGTTATAGGGTTTATATAGGACTGTTTTGTATCCAAAAAGATAACCAAAAAAATTTTTTAAGCCAATTATACTCAATTATGTACTTTATTTAAGTGAACACTGGAATTTTTTACTACTCTCAATTCAGTTGAAAATGTACTTTATTTAAGTGAAAACTAAAAAATTTTCAAATGTACATTTTGACAATAAAAAAACACTCTAATATCAATTTAATGAAATTTAGAGTGTTTTTATTTATCTATATTTTTTCAAACTGTACAAAGTGTTCTTGCTTTCTTCTGTGGCCTTTGCAAATGGAACACGACCTTTTATTGCGTTTTTTGTATGCCATTCTTTCTTTTACTTGAATTTTGTAACGGTGATTAAGATTTTCTTGACATATCCACCATACAGGCAGAATACTCAACTCTGTAATTTCAGTTGGACTTACTATCAAGGAGTTATTTAGATAATCCCACTCATTCATTAGACTTTGTTGCGTTGTTGCTAAATCGTTAAATCCTTTTAATACTTTTTGATTTCTACAGTATGGACAAGAATTTTCTCTGTAAAATTTTTCTTTAATAACTTTCTGATATTCTCCAGTACATACAGGGCATTTCCACCATGCATTATATGTTGAATTTGCCCTTACTGAAGACATTTCTTGTTTATTTAATGATGACCATTCTTTAATTAACCAAGGATGTGTTGTTTCAAGATCATTATAACCTTTTGCAGTCTTCTTAAAAGAACAATATGGACAACATTGGTCGTTTTTGTGGCGATCAGAAATTTTTGCTTTAAAACTTCTGTGACATTTTCGACAAATCCAATTGGTTAAAGCATTTGAATTATAAAAGAAGGTATCAATATCACCATTCAGTTCTTTTACCCATTCATTGTTTAAGTACGGTTTAACATAGCTTAGTGTTTCATTTGGTTTAGGAATTTTTTTATTACAGTAAGGACATATAGAATTGAGACTATTAGAATTATTGTTTGTAAACACACCTAGAACAATCCCTAATCTCTCCTGAAATTCTAAATCACAACAATCACAAATCCAATTAAATATTTTATTCTCGGTTTCTGACGATTTCGTCACCTCATCAGGTTTTTCTACATTCTTGCTACTCCAAAGGTCACACAACTCAGGATAAGTATCTGCAATTGTATTATAACCTTTTAATGCTTGTTCATCATTACAATATGGACAGCTATCTATTACTTCTTTTCTTATTGGAATTGAACAAAGGTATTCACCTTGACAAACAGAACACTTCCACCAATATTTTTTTGTTTCGATGTGGCTCAATGCTAAATGAACAGGCAATCCATTTTTATCGCTCCATTCTTCCTGTAATTTTGGGAAATTATAGAGTATATCATTGTTAAAAACAAGTGTATCCCAATCACAACGATTAGGACAAGTTTGAAAATTACTATTCTCTAAGTCGGTTCTTAAAATCATTTCAATTGGACTACAATAAAAACTGACTTTGCAGCAAGGGCATTTCCAATTTATGCATTTAGAAGACTTATACCAGTATTCAGAAATAGGTTTATCATTACTTTTATCCCAAAATTTCTCTAAATAAGGATGAGTTTCTTGTAAAGTATTATATCCTTTTAACATCAATTTATTATCACAATAAGGGCAGCCTTCAAGATGCCTTTTGACAACACTACATTCATATTGACCATGACATTTAAAACACTGCCATCTTACTAAGATGTTGGATAAACTATCAATCATATTACTTTTTACATGAGTTGGAATAAATTGCTTAAAAAGATTTCTATCTGTATGTAATAGGGGGTTCGCTTTCACTTTAATTGGGGTATCGAATGTAGCTTTACAGTTAGTACAATAGAAACTATATCTTTTGATTCTTGAAATTAGCTGATCAATAGACAACTTAAAGATATGGTCACATTTGTCGCATTTCCAATTTCTAGGGATTGTAACATTGTCACTTAACTTCAAATCATTAAACTCTACATCGTTTTGCTCCCCTGGAAGATAAATTTTCCGAAGATTAGGGTATGCTTTAGTGTAAGGTACAAAATGTGTACTTTCATTACATCCGACATGAACAAGCTCTTGATTATGTTTATTGATTAATTTAGAAGTGTTTGCTACATCTTTCCAACCAACATGACAGGTAGGACATTTGAAGTGAAATAACCTCTTTGAAGAAAAAGATAAATTATCAATCTCTTCCTGAATGGTTTCTATATTTTCATAATGAAAGTTTATGTACCTTAGAAAGTTAGGAATCCTTGCAGATATAGAGTTTTCCCCTTTTATGAACACTTTTCCAAGCTCACATACAGGACAGATTTTTGAATGATTTTGAATATTCTTATAAGATTTTGATGTACTTGCTTTCCATTCATAAGAACAGGTAGGACATTTCCAGTTAATGTGTTTTTTACTGGTAATTGTTATTTTTTCTACATCTATTTTGATATTCTTGTCAAAGTCCCAATAGTTCAATAAGGCTGGAAAATCAGTGATTAAGTCTGACATTTTCTCCTCCTAATACTTAGTCTTGTTATCCAGTAAGTCTTTTATTTCCAAAATCTTACTTTTGCTTGTTTGCTTTTCAGTATGAGTATGTTTTTCAAAAGATATTTTTGTGTCTGAAGTAATAACATTCTCACTAAGATACTTCTTAGTTACTAGTTGCTGATCAGATTTTAACAAGCCCTCTTCTTTTAACAATTCATTCGCAATATCAGGATACAAACTAGTTTTAAGAAGATTCCTTAACTTTTTGTTTTCCTCTAATAATTCTTTGTTTAACGCTGTCTGCTCCTTTATTTCAGCATTCTTTTCATTAAGTTGTGCTACCTCATTTTTCAACTCTGAAACTCTTGTTTTGAGCTTACTGGCTTCTTCCTTATATTCTATTGCTGCATCAACAACTCTTTTATAATAATTGTTAAGTTCCATCAATGCTGATTTGATTGCTTTAGGGGTTCTATTGGTCATTAAGAAACGTTCTACATCTAGAGTTTTATACGTTATAACTGTTTGATAAGTGTCGTCTTCAAATAGTTCCAATCTATCATTAAGGGCTTGTCTAAATTCTTTGTTTCTTCTAATCGTTGTGTCTGCAACCTGCGGAAATCCGTTGCTTCTAAGGTAATTTCCAAACTGTGGAATTTTGAATAGTCTAGGATTATTCGAACAATGTTCCAGTAAATAATGTTCAAATAATAATAGCAATTCTTGATTATCAATATACTTCTTTCTAGCCATTTGAGAACTCCTGTAAGGATAAATGTTTTTCAGTTAGATATTCTTGATAAGAATGACTAACTGTTTTAAGTTTTAATAATGCCTCACCAATATCTTCTATATTCCCCTTTCCTTGTCGAACTCTTTTTATAGCCTCATCTACAATTAAAGCTTCCTCGTCGATTGATTTCTTAAAGGATTTATCCATAGAGAAATAATCTTTTCCAGCTTTTCTGTAAAATGGACAACTAGTACAAGCACCAAGCTCTGCATGTGAGCTAATGACTTTAAGACAGTCTGAATAATCACCTTCCGCAAATCGAGGTGAATAACATCTGCCCTTATTATCAAGAGGAACATAGTTTTTATTAATGGTGTATTTATGTTGAGTTTTACTTATAGCGTAAGACGTTTGAGAGTTTGTTAATTTACGATAAAGCTGATAGCTCCTACATTCAATAAACTGACTCAGATTTGAAAAATAATGTGAAGATGTTGTGATACTATCATGTCCAGCTAAGAGCATTGCTGTTACTGGACTAGCTCCTTCTGCTATCAAATTGATCATTGCAATGTGTCTAGTATCTCCAATATGAATGAAATTAATCTCATGATCGTCTAATTGCTTTGGGGAATTGATATGATGGACAAAATACCCATACTGTTGAGATACAATCTCATTAAAGAAATATTTTAAAATTGTATTTAAGTTACTGTATGTCAAGAAACGGTTTTTAGTACCAGAAATACGTTTCCATTTCCGATAATGAGAGTCTGTCACAAATAGAGTATCCAACTGAGTAGATGATAAATCTTTGGTTAGTTCTAAATAATTTAAAATCTCACTCGCAAGCTTAAATGGTACTTCGTAAGTTGTTAAATAATAATCCTCTGAAATTTTATGGGATACTCCCTTGTCTTTTCCTTTTAAGTTATTTCGTCTGAGAGTTAAGTAATATTTTCCGTCTTTTTCTGTGAGACAATTTCTCTGAGTGAGCAAAAACTCCCTTGGTCTAAGTGGTACTACTGCTGTTATTTGCCACCATAAGTAAAGAGGGTAGTAAAACAATCTTTCCTCATCTAATAATGATTTAACCCAATAGTCGTTTAAAATATCATTAAATAAAAAATAGGATTGAAATTGGGCTAACTTTCGCTGTTTTTTAGTGTTCAGTTGATAACTAACATTTAAAAGTTCGTCTAGTTGCTCAATCAGTTGGGTTAATTCGTTACTCTCTAAACATGGTAGTGTAGAAAGAAAATCTATACATACTGAGGGGTTGGAAATCTTCATATTTGCTAATGAGAAGACTTCGTTCACTTTTAGTTCTTTGACTAATTTCTTTATATCTCTTAAAAAGGCTTGGAGAGTGATTAAAACATGATGCTCCATAGATAGCACTAAAAAACTCTTTAAGTAGGTAAGAAAATCATCAAAAGATAATTGAAATACTTGTTCATAAAATCTTTTATATCGGAATTTATTCAAGTTAAAAACGAAGCTTACATTAGAATATTCATTAGTTGTAACCCATTTATTCTCTTCAAAATTGGTGGTTAATATAATCCCTTTTTCAACATAATCTTGAAAACATTCTTTTGCGCTTTCAATCATATTATCATCAAACAGGATAATTTCATTTACTTTACGAAATAATTTTGATTGATTATTCAACTGACTAACTCCTTAATAATATCCTCATAATCAGACAATACAGCTTCACCATATTGTTCTGATAAAGCTCCTAACATTTCTGTAAGGCATGGTTTAATCTGTTTTTCTAAAATTGCTCTAACTTTACCTCTCTCAAGGTCATTTGTTAGTTTAGAGTATTGCTTGTTAAGCCGATTAAACTCACCGATTAACAAAAGCAAAGTAGATTTTGTCTGCAATTCATACTGGCAACCTACACAATGTTGACGGTCATCATAGGGGCATAGTTTCCCTAACGCAGATAAGAGACACATACTTTCTCCCTGCTTAGAGAAAGCCTCTCCGTTGCCAATTCGATGACAGATTGTCAGTAATTGTTCAGGTTCAACGTTGTTTTCAACTAGAGTTTTTAAAGCTTGTTGAGAACGCAAATCAGCCCTAATGCTCAATTCTAACGTTTTCTCAATTTCTACTGGTGTTAGATCTAAACTTTTAATCATTTGAGTTTGTTGGCTTGGACTTAATTCTTTATACTTTCCTCTAGTTACAATGGTCAAGAGCATAGACGGAATCATGGATAATACGCCTCGCTCAAATAGTTCTTTTGCAACCATTTCAGGTTTTAGTTGTCCAAGTTGGGCATCTTTTAGATACGTTGTTGTAGTTTGCGCAAATTCATTAAAATTACCTTTATGGCTACGAGCTAATGCTGCTAAAAAATAACCTTTAATATTCAGTTCTGACTTTTCTTCAAGAACGTCATCTGCTAACATTGCGACAGATTGTAAGTAAGACTTGTTTGCAGAACGACTACTAAAGTTACGCTCTAAAAATAAATTTCCGATTTCCTCCCCCATATAACTAGTAATCTTTTCATAAGTTTTAATTCGTCTGATTAATGGGTTTTCTGCATTGTATGGTATTTGAAGTTGAAAATGTGCTTCACAGATAGCCAATAACGTTCCAATAAGAACCTGACAACTTTCTGGGACGTGAAACTTTAGCTGAGTAACGTTAGAAGCGTTTTTTGTTTTATTAGGTGTTAAGTTTAAATAAGTCAATCTTGTTGTAATACTTAGTAAAGTCCTTCTAGCTTCACTACTACTCCAAGTTCCATCTACTACTGCTTCTAAAACTTCTAATGGTTCTCTTGTTAATTTAGGATGTCCTAATCTTTCCAAGTCTGTTGATCTTAGTGCGCAAATAAAATGTAACCCTAGATACAACCATGTATCTGCATAGTTTTTTGAATTTGCTGCTTTACAAAACATATCATTTTTTATGATGTAGTCCTCGTTGAATAGGTAGTACATTAATTCAAGGTATTCATCTAATTCATACGCTCCATTTGCACTCTCAATCGTGTAACGCTTCGTCATTTCAAAACTCACTCGATAACGAGTAACACCTTTATTGAGTAGCCATTTAATAAATTGAATGAGATTATCACCTAGATATTTTGTGAGAACTTTTGTTGCTACTTCTACTAAGGTCTCCACTTCAGCATCACTATATAGAAACAAATCTTTTGTTAAGTAGTATGCTAAAAAATCAAGTAGATAGAAACGATTTGTTTCACTCAGTTTTTCTTCTTCAGCAAATTGAACGAATAATTCATTTGTAGGAGGGAATTTTTTTGAAAAGATTCCTTCCATACTCTTAATTCCAGGAGGTGTTGTTAGATAGTCTTTGATGTGATTTTTAAGAACTTCAGCATCTTTTTCCGTAATAGTATAATCATCAAGATTTATAGACACACCAAACCAATCATTGTCTAGTAAAAATCCACTGACTTTCTCACGGTGTTTTATTGTAGCATCACCTAACTCGACTAATATTCTTTCAAGATAACTTTTTAAATCTACTACCAACAGCTACTCCTTCTAGTGTTCACCAAATAATTTTTCTGCTTGCCAGTTCATATAATCAAAAACACCATTGTTCACCTGACCATACTGTTTTGCAATTTCTCCTTTATTTTGTAAATATACCCAAGCACTTTCTGGTGAATTGTCCCCTCTAGCGGACATCAGCTCACTAACTTCATTAACGCCTGACAACACTAATTGAGTGGTGTACCAGTGCCTAAAGATATGGGGTGAAATATTATTTTCTTGCAAGAGTTGACCAAAAAAGACAACCTCTGGGTCATCAGATTTAAGAAATATTGGGATCATTTCTTCGCGAATAATCTTACGAAATCGTTGATAGTACACATCGTATGATAATGCTTTACCCTGCTTGTTAAGGTTTAATGGACCAAAATCTTTCTCATACCTTTTACCCTCTAGATAACTCATATAGTCATTATAAGTGTCTAAAAAGACCTCCAAGAAGATATAAGGTACAGCTTGAAGTCTTTCCTTTTTAATTCGTCCAGTTGGCTTTAAATCACTTCTAAGGGGCATTTCTTTTCGCAGATCAATCTCAATCTTAAATACTTGATTATCACTTTGGTGAAATAAGATACCTGCTCCCAAAGGACTATCTTCACGTCTTACATTACATGCTTCTGATGGTCTCAAACCAACAAATGCTCCCAAAGCAACAACCATAAGTAAATCCTTGTGATATTGAGCAATGTGAGCAAAGAGCATTTCAAAGGCGCTGTTTGGCATATCTCTAAAAATTGACTTCTGTGCGTTGCTATCATCAACAAATATCTCAAAATTCAGTTCTTTCCGTTTAATGACTCTACCTCGTCTATTAGTGAATGTATTGATAGAATAAAGGTCTTCTGGCTTCAAATTAGCCTTTCCTTTTCGTTCATTCAAGTATAGAGTTAAAAAATCAAGAACTGCATTTACACATTTTTCGACTGTACTTTTCTTTCTATTTTTTCTATCTTCTGGAAGTTGTCCTAAACCATAAAGCATAAAAAACTCCTTGACCATTTCTAAAGTTAGTTGATCAAGATTGTTAACCCCAACTGTTCCGTAGATAAAATTCAAAAACTTAACAACGTATGAAAATCGTTTGTTTCCATCGTCTGAAATAGATTTAATCTTTGTGGCAGATTTTACATATCTATGAAAATCAGTGAATTGTAATGTACCATCATCATGTTTGAGTGCAATCAATTGCTTTGTAACGATATTATTATCACCTAGAATTAGCGAATGTTTATATACAACAAATCTCATGTTATCTCCTTGTTTATTATGACTGAAGGTTCTGACTGTGTTTTATGATGTCAATACACAAAAAAACGATCAAATCAGTACCATTTTCCTTTGTGCTCTAAACTGCATAAAGGGAATATCGATGAGTACTTTCATTGATCGTTATTATTATTTAAATTAATTCAATAATAAAAGTAACTTCATCTAAGTAATAAGAGCAATTTATTAGCTCAGCAACAACGATAACCACAGCAACTCCTTCTAAACGATGAAAGGAATATCCGCCGTGGCTATCTATTTACTTTTTTTCTTTTACTTCTGTAAGTTACTTTTGTTATTTTTACTTTTTCTGTATTATATCATATTTTGATTAAATTGTCATCTAAGAAAGTGATTTTAAAAAAACTGGAAATTTTTTCAATTGTATATTTTGACAATAAAAAACACTTTTATATCAATTTAATGATTTTAGAGCGTTTTATAAAATTATACTATAAAATGAAAGAGAATTACACACTCAACTCAAACAACTTATAAAACTCACCTCTCCTATCCATCAAATCACTGAAAGAACCATCTTCAACAATAACGCCATCTTTCATAAAGAGAATTCTATCGTATTTTTTCAAAATGTTCTCATTCAACTTGTGGGTTACTACAAGTGCAGTCAAATTTTTAATATCCAAGATTGAACTTTCAATTTCAGTAGTTACTTGATTATCCAAAGATGAAGTAGCCTCATCCAATAATAAGATTGGTGTTTTTCGAATCAAGGCGCGCGCAATACTAACTCTTTGTTTTTGTCCGCCAGATAAATTTGATCCATTCTCTCCACATAAAGCTTGTAGACCTAATTCATTTTCTAAAACATAACTTTCTAAACCTGACTGCTGTACAGCTTTCTTTATTTCCTCATCAGTGAAGGATTGATTAAGAGTAATATTTGCTCTTAAAGTATCATCAAAGATATAAATATCTTGCTGAACAATCGTCATCAAGTTATAAAGACTCTCTGCTGAAATAGCTTGTATATCTTGATTATCAATTGAAATATGTCCACTTGTTACATCATAAAAACGCAGCAATAGATTGAGCAAAGTTGATTTTCCACTCCCTGACATTCCTACAATTGCAATTTTTTCCCCTTTTTGAATCTTCAAAGATAAATGATTAAAAATTTTTTCTTCAGCATTAGGGTAAGAAAAGTCTATATTTGAAAAAGAAATGACATCATCGAAATATTCTTTCGTTTCACCAGTCTGAAGTCCAATTACATCTTTTACCTCAAATGCATTAAGTGTTGCTTGCCCTTCACGAAATTTACTCATTCCCATACCAATTTCATTTAGTGGCATTACTACAAAATTGACTAGTTGAACAATAGCTGTCACACTCCCAATTGTGGTAGAACCATTAAATACGAGGTACATCCCTCCACCAAAAGCTACCAAAAAAACAATCATCCCTGAAAGCTGTGAAATAACATTTGCTAAAACATCAAATTTTCCTTTTATAAAATATATCTCATCCAATTTTTCGCTTTCATAACTATAATCCTCACAGATAGCATCTTTCACATTAAAACTTTTAATAACAAGAAATCCTGCTAAAATATCTTTAACCTTAGCTAAATACTTCTGATCTGCAATCATGGCACTCTTTTGAAGATAAGCTGATTTTTGTCCAATGAATCCAGAAATCATCATTGGAATAATGCTAGCAATGATAACCAATAAGGTCAAATACCAATTACCTATAAACATAGCTAGGAGCGAAAAAATCATTAAGGAAAGGTTTTTTGAAATATTAAAATACTGGTGTAGATAATCTTGCTCAATTTTCTTCATATTTTCGGTTAATACAGAAATAAATTTCCCTGATTTTTCTTTAGAAAAGTCTCTATAATCCCTATCTAAAATAGATTGGAACACCTTATTTTTGTATCTTGACATGATTTGCCTAACAAGTTTATTTTTCAATCGAAGAGATATAAAGTTGAGCCCTGCATATATGAGAATAACAATAGCTCCTACTAGTACCGCTTGAGTTAAGGCTTCTTTATTTTGAGACATGCCACTATCAATAATACCTTTAATAGAATAAGCAAAAGCAATATTAGTTAAAGGGACCAGTATATTAAATATCATGAAAGCATAAAAAGCCTTCTGATGGTTCTTTATCAATTGTTTCATCCTTAATCTACCTCATAATTCTTAATTTAATTTAGAAAATGTGACATAAAATATTCTTCTAAGTCAATATTCTCTCTCCTAATCTCTTTCATAGAGACCTGTTCTACAATTTTTCCATTTTTGATAAAACCAATTTTATCTGCTATCTGTGAAATTTCCGATAATATATGACTCGATATTAGTATTGTAATTCCATGCTCCTTAGAAAGCGACAACAAAAGATTTCGAATTTCTTGAATTCCTATTGGATCTAAACCATTGATTGGCTCATCTAAAATTAACAATTTAGGTTTTGTTAGAAAGGCACGAGCTAAACCAAGCCTTTGCCTCATTCCTAACGAAAAATCTTTTACTTTTTTAGTCGTATTTTTTAATCCGACCATTCTTAAGGCTCTTATTATATCTGATTCAGTAATAGTTTTCCCCATATACTGAGCGTGAATTTCCAAAATTTCTTTTGCAGTGCAGTTATCATAAAAAATTGGTGATTCAATAATACTTCCAATCTGACTTAGGATTTCTTCTCTGTGTTCTTGTAGATTTTTCCCAAAAATTTCAATACTACCTGATGTAATTGTTGATAAGGATAACATACATTTCATTAACGTTGTTTTTCCAGCACCATTCGGTCCTAGAAAACCATAGATTTCTCCTTCAGCAATTTGAAGGTTGATACCACTTAAAATTTCTTCTTTATCAATTGTTTTAAAAACTTCTTTTATTTCAACAATATTTCTCATTTCTATCTCTCTTTCTATATCCAGTTTTAAATGCAAGAATTTTTCTCCCAGAGCATAAATACTAATTTATACAGTCTCTTTTTTTATAGAAATCATTAAGGAATTATCACTTTCCTTCAATTAAACTTAGGTATGCTACTTGATACTAATATCTTGTCTTGAAATATTAAAAATTGAAAATGAAGTAATCATTAAACTTATGAAACTTGCAAATATCAAAAAGAATAAGTTATCAGCAATATTATTAGATAAACTTCCTGGACTTACATTTGAAAGTAATGCTGCTAAACCAAGTCCTGAAAGCATTGTTATAGCTGTTGAATGTTTAATCATACCTAAAACAAATGGTAGTAACCCTATTAGTACTGTTGCAAACGTTATTCCAGCCAAGTTAATTAATTGACTAGCTAGAGGGATATAACTAGATTCAGTTACAACAGCCATGAATCTAATGAATAATTGAGTCACTAAATGTGCAGAAAAATGGGCAATAAATGCTATTAGAATGACTGAAAGAATTTTTCCCCAAAGTAACTTTATTTTAGAAATAGGGTAAGAAAACAACTGAAAAATTGTTCTTCGTTTAAATTCATCAATAATAATCGTAGATAATAAATAAGATTCGAAAATCAAAAATGCTGCTTTTGTAAATAAAGATGAAAACAATGAAGCTACAATTGCCCAACCTTCCCATTTACCAGTAATTCTAATAACATTAGAATCCTGTCCAGTAAATTCTCCTAGTTTATTGTCAGTACCTAAACCCATAATAATGATTGCTGTAATACCTAACACTATAAATATAGTACACAACCAGGCTAAAAATAATTTAGATTTAGAAACTTTATTTAATTCAATTTTAATAAGCGACAACATAGATTATTTCCTCCAAAGCGTAAATAAAGAATAAACTATTCAGACTAATCTCGACAAATATTTAAAAATAAGCTTATTTTACAGACAATGGCACCATACATACTATCGGTATGTATATACTAAAAACAAACATACCCTCGGTATGTATAATAGATTTTTAATAACACACTTAAAGTATGTTATTTTTTAACTATAAATTATGTAAGATAATTTATTGAATTGATAACACATAAATAGAAATTAGTATTAACATGAATGTCATGCGACTACTTATTTACTATTTTTTTAAGCGATCAAATAAGTTGAAAATCACCTCCATCATTTCATCAGAAATTAACTGTACCCCTAGACCTTCAAAAGTAAGTTTAATGAAATTCATTTTACGCTTTAATTCTACTAATGAAAAAACGGAAATTTGAAAACCAATCCAAATATTTAGAGATAAAACAATTAAATCTGCTAGCTCTTCTGGATATTCTGTTTTAATAGACCCATCTTCAACTCCTTCGTAAACCTTTTCTCTAATTTCGGGTAAAAAATCAGAAAATAGACCTAGATACTGCTCTCCCAATAAGCGTGGACTTCTTAGCATGATTGAGGCAGAGTAAACGAGCCTTTGGTGTTCAAAATTAGAGAAAGAGTCCATCAAAGAATTTTGTATCTTTTCTAATCCAGTATTTCCTCTCCAATTATAATTTAAAATTTCTTGATTATTTTCGCTAATGATTGTTTGCAGTATATCATATTTAGACTCAAAATGATGATAGATAACACCTTTTGTTAATCCACCTAATCCATCTATGATATCTTGTATTGATGTATTATCAAATCCTTTTTCTAAAAATAGATTTTTAGAGACCTCTAGTATTTTTTTTCTAGTTTCATGTGAGTTTCTATTCCTTGCCATTTTTGTTCCTTTCTATCATACCGATGGTATGTAATTCTATTGTAGTGGAAGTAACTAATAATGTCAAGTTCTTTATTGGAAAATGCAAAAAAAGCCTTATAATCAAGGCTTTTATATACTTTCAAAAATAATCCTAATAAATTTCCATTCAACTTCATCTAAGCATCTTTTCAAAAAAATAAATTGACAATCTCATCTTCCGAAAATCCTAGCTCACCTAGATTTTCAAACAAAATTTTCACTAGCTTGTTCGATTCTTGATATCTTAACTCCTTTATTTCTTGCTCGCTTGCTATGACAAAATATCCTAATGTTCCACAGCTAATAACCAAATTCTGTTCTTCGAGAACTTTCATTGCTTTTTGGATTGTTGCTGGATTACACTTCTCATTTTCTGCTAAACTCCTTATCGAAGGAATTTTTTGTCCAAGCACATAATCACCTCTTAAAATAGTTGTTCTTAATTTTGATGCAATCTGTAAATATAGATGGGGTTTCATTTAATCTTTTTATTTTCCTTCCCCCTAACAATCTTCCAATATGCAGAGTATGGAATTACTGTAGCCAGTAGAAGATAATATTTATTTGCAAACATATCTGCAACACCTTTTGCATTGAAATGGATAGGAACTTCCTCTGGGAGAAAACTACAAATAACAACTATTATGACTGTCATCCCTAGCAACACCAAAATATCTTTTGTCAGTCTGTTTTTCATCTTATTTTCCTCCTTTAACTAGATAAAATTCGACTTGCTCATTGTTATATAAACACCCATTGTAATAACCAATAAAACTACTGATACTACCTGCAAAACAAATGTAATCGGAATATTTAACACCCAATTAAGAAAAATAGGCGTAATAAGTACAATCATACCAATAATTCCAGTCACAATAACAGGTAGACTTTGTTTGACGACTATCATCTCACTGTCCCAATCATAGTTAGGATATTTTTTATTTAATGAAATTCCGATTACCGTTATAAAAAGGGAGTAACATATAGGAACAATAACTAGATTCATAACTTGAATAGGATTCATATCAAGTTTCAGCATAAATACTGATACAGAAATCATATATCCAATCAAATGAAGTGTAAGGTTGACAGCTATCTTAGCATTTAAAATCATTTTTATCTCAACCGGAGAACTTTTCAAAATCCAAATATTTTTACCTTCTAAAGATATAGATGAAGCTGCTGGACAACTGAGTGAAAGCATAGATGCAATAAAGACGGGAGCTAAGTTTGAAAGATACTCATTTATATTTTCAATTCCTGCAGAATTTCCTATTTGACCTACAGAATTAAACAGGAAACATATACTAAAGACACATAAAAGAATCACTCCAAGCCCAGCATTCAAGACTGCCATATAAGAACTTAAAAATCGTCCAAGCTCTTTTTGATACAAGGCAAAAAATACCGATTTTCTTTCATAAGATACTTTGTCATTAGCATAACTTGATTTTGTATTGGCAAGTGTATTAAGTAGTCCATACTTCAACGAAGCAATTTTGACAAATAGATAAAAGACGACTATTGAAAGAACTATATAAAATCCCATCCCATAGTACATTGGAAAATTGTAGTATGACATAAATAGTCTAGAAATTGGATACAGTCCAGTAATTTGCTTAGCCAGAGTAACCCCAATACTACTTTCATCACCTGATTGCAAAGCTGATAATGCAAAATATCCAATTATACCTAGCATCGCAAATGAAAAAATAAGAGAGATAACATTTTTTCTTTTAAAAAAAGATGAAGCGACAACAATAACGAGTCCCATGCATGCCGCTATACACATGGGGATCAAAGGGGCAAAAAATATAGAAGTAAAATACAATATAATCTGTAGGAGGTTTAAACTTCCGTTCAAGCCCCATACAATTCCACCCGGAAGCATAAACATCAAGCCTATTAAAAAATTCAATAAGTACATAAACATGAACTTGCTGGTGATAATATACGAACTTTTAACAGGTAAGGATTGGAGAATTTCCATATCTCGACTGCCAAATAAAATGCCATTCGAATAAAAAACTGTCAAAAATAATATCGAAAAACTTGAGACAGAGACCATATATGCCGGAATCAAGTTTTGTTGTCCAACTTGTACCAATGTTTTAGCTGTTAGGATATTATAAAAAAAGCAAAATAAGGCAAGAGTTACTATGCCAAAACTCGCAATAGCCATTGAACTTTGTTTTTTATTTCCCGTCTCTCTAATCTGGTTAATGGGAAAAAAATTTATCAATTGTGCTCTAATTAGTATCCAAATGTTACTCATTGCCCTGCACCTCCATGAAAAATGCTTCCAATGATTCATTACCTTTGATATCTCCTGTATTACCACTTGCAACTAACTTTCCATTTTTGATAATGGCAATCTTATTACATAATTTTTCCGCAACATCCAATACATGGGTTGAAAAGAAAATAGCACCTCCATCTGAAACACACTCATGCATAATTTTCTTTAGTAGGAAAGTTGCTTTGGGATCTAGCCCAACAAAAGGTTCATCTAAAATCAATAGTTTGGGAGAATGTACAAGTGCAGAAATAATGGCTGTTCGTTGCTTCATACCATGTGAATATGAAGAAATTATCCCCGAAAGATGCTCAGTCATATCAAATAAATCACCGTAATTTTGGATTCTCTCCCTGCGTATTTTTGTAGGAATTTCAAACAGGTCAGCAATGAAATTAATATATTGAAGTCCTGTCATATGTTCATACAAATCTGGATTATCTGGGATATACGCCATCATTTTTTTACAAATAACAGGTTCTTCTTTAATAGAATGACCGTTGATAATTATACTTCCGTCTTCAAAATCATGGATACCGACAACTGCCTTTATCGTTGTCGTTTTTCCCGCACCATTTGCTCCAATAAAACCATAAATATCTCCAGGCTGTACTGAAATAGATAGGTTATCCACAACCTTCTTATCCCCATAACTTTTACTAAAATTCTTTATCTCTAACATATTTTCACCTCTATTGACAATTTGTCAGTCATATTTTGAAATAATACCGATAGCTTGTTTTGATTCAGCTATCGGTACATAGTTCTCTTTACAAACATTCTATCTTTTTTTAATTGCTAAAGAGTCCTTTTGTATTTAGGTTTTGTTCCAGCATTATCTTAAATGCATTCAAGTAATCTTTGACAGGTTCTTTCTTTGATGTTTTTATACCTATGTTATTTGAAACAAAAACATAGGCTGTCATAAGAAATTCTGCTGTTTCAGATGGATATTTTACAGAAAATACTTTTTCTGAGATGCCTTGATTTATTATCCTCTCAAAATATATAGTCAGTTTTTCAATGAGCTTATGGGATAACTTATCTAACATATAACGATTTTCTTTAAGATCAACCGTCTTTTGTAACTCAGTTCCCTCCGCTGAAACGTTATCTGTAGAGATTATTGTGGCATCTATAAAGGCTCTTATTTTTTCAATAGCAGTTTTGTCGTCATCATTGACAATCACATGAATATCTCTCAATAATTTCTCTGAATATCGTTCCACAAGACAATATAGAATATCTTCTTTGTTCTTAAAGTGATAGTATAACAAACCTCGTGATATATTTACCTTATCGACTATATCCTGAGTTGTTGTGTTCGCATATCCTTTCTCCATAAAGAGGAGCATAGAAGCATCCATAATCTCAGCCCGTCGAATTTCCGGATCTTTTACATCTCGCATTTTATTCCTCCTGATTATAAATTATACTGCTCTACTGACAAATTGTCAATTATAAAATTATCTTTTTGAGGATAGCAAAAAATCCTTGACACCAAGGCTTTTTCGTCAACATTTTTTTCTAAGCTCGTACAAGCAGTGATACTGCCTCAACGTGTGCTGAGAGCTTTCTTCTATACTAATAGACGAAAGGGTGTGAAAATGATTTTTAAATGATACTGTGGAACGGAACAGTAGCCCTAGTATTGACTACTGTCGTTTCTATTCATATTGGCTATTCTAGGACTGAGATGAAAAAATCTATAAATGCTCAGAATAAAATTGAACCCGCAAATCTCCCCAAAACAATGGTGAGTCATGTACTTGTATTATTCCGAAAAAATACACCTCTGGTGCAGTGAGACAAATTGGTGTATCTTATAGTGGCTTCGTAGATGAAAGCTATACTCTACTATCACTCTTTGATGATGTAGAACAAATTGAAAAAGATAATAGACTTCAGACAGCTATTGATGTTGTCAGAGAACAGTTTGGTTTTTTAGCCATACAAAAAGGAACCGTCCTAACTGAAGGTTCCAGAAATATTGAACGCAGTAAACTTATCGGTGGTCATTCCGCGGGTGGATTGGAGGGATTAAAATGAAACAAGAAAAAAATACAGTACAATTTTCAGAAATCCGTAGCAAAGGATGTAATGATATTGAAATGCTTGAAAGATTTTTACATGGAATCGTTGAAACAGCAACTTCAAAACTTCGTCAGAGAAAACTCAAAACAACTGAAATATCGATACGACTAGTACATGCTAAATCTGAAAACCGATTACCATTGGAATTTACATTTAGCATTAAGCCAACAAGCTCATCTGTGATAATCTATACTGAGGTAATCAATCGCTTTAAAGAATGTTACACAGGTGGGGGAATTCAAGGTTTTACGATTCAATTTGATAAAAATACCCTTGCCTCTGCATAGAAAGGATTTGATATGATTGACCGTTCATATTTACCATTTCAATCAGCAAGAGAGTACCAGGATACAAAGATGCAAAAATGGATGGGCTTTTTCCTATCTGAACATGCATCAGCACTCTCTGATGATACAAACAAAGTAACGTACATGTCTGACTTATCACTAGAGAAGAAATTATTACTCCTCAGTCAAGTATACGCCGGGCAGCTACGCACACGCATTCAAGTGATTAAAAAAAACAAGCGTGTTTCCTACACTGGAACAATACCAAGTCTGACCAAAGATTTCATTTTGATAAAAACTACAACAGGTCACATCAATTTGAAATTAAAAGACATTATTAGTATTGAACTTGTCGAGGAGGTGCTCTATGAATCAGCTTGAGTTTCAGCGTAATCACCTACAAATGGACTATTATAGCGAGAGCTACCAAGATTTTGAACGTGACTTCTACCGCTACTCTAACATGAATATTCCATTGACCTTCCTAACTGATGATATCCTAAAAACAATGGCGACTTCACGTAAGAATTACTTTGTCCTCAATAAGGAAAAGTCCAGAGATAACCGCGATCACTTCTTCATATTTGAAGTAAGTACCGTAGATGAGAATCCGCTAATCTATCATTATACATATAAGAAAACTACAATATATTTAGCAGAAAAATAGGAGCAGTTCAATTGACTGTTCCTATTTTTAATATTCATAAAATCTAAAGTCTTTATACTCTTTAACAATGGAGTCGCCAACCAGAACAGACTATACTGACCAGCGACTACCTTAAATTTAATGTTTCAGATTTATTTTCTTATCTCTAATTTCATAAACTACATCTGCTACATTTTCGAGTAATCGTTTATCGTGGGTGATAAACACGATAGTTCCGGTGTACTCCTTCATTAGTATTTCCAAAGCCTCTAAACTTGGTATGTCAAGGAAGTTACTGGGTTCATCCATTATTAGGATGTTATATCTACCCATGAGCATTTTAGCAAGCAACAATTTTATAATTTCTCCACCGCTTAAAACAGATAAACTTTTTCCAATATCGTTCTGTTTGAACCCCATAGATGCTAGCACTGAACGAATTTCTGATATATTGTAGTCACAATCCTTCTGCATAAACTCCATAACATTCTGATTACTGTTGTACTTGTAACCATTCTGTGCAAAGTAACCTATTTTTGCCTTAGGCGAAATAGAAATTCCTTCTTCATGGTTTAAGATCATTTGGATTAAAGTTGTTTTTCCGATTCCATTACCACCAGTTAACGCCACTTTTGCTCCTAACGGAATTTGAAAAGATGCATTTTCAAACAGAGCCTTATCCCCAAATACTTTATTAATTTCTGCACCGACTATAGGGTATGGATTATGGAGCTCCAATGCTTTACTTTGCCTGAAACGAATTCTGCGAATGCCTTCCGGAGCTTCTACTTTTCCTAAGGCCGCAATCCTGTGCTCTAGGGTTTTAGCAGCATTATACATCTTTTTTTCCTTACTTCCTATTGATTTTTGATGAGCTAAACGCCCTCCGTCTTCAGTACTTTTTTTCTTTGAAGAACCTTTTGCCTTCTGTTCTATTTTACGAGCCTGTTTTCGCTTTTCCTCCGCAGCCCTTTCCAATCGGGCACGTTCCGCAATAAATTGTTCGTATTCTGCAGCTTGGCTCTTACGTTCTTCCTCTTTCTGACGAAGATAATCAGAATAGTTTCCCCAATACTCAGTGATTTTGCCATCTTTCAGTTCCCATATTTTATCTACTATTTCATCAAGAAAATAGCGGTCATGGCTAATAACTAACAGTGCACCTGTAAAATATTTTAGCTGTCCTATTAGAAAATCAATTCCTTCACGGTCTAAATGGCTCGTAGGTTCATCCGCTAAAATACCATGAACCTGTGCCGATAAGGCCTGTGCTATTTTAAGCCTTGTTTCTTCACCACCGCTCATAGTCTGTATATTTAATTGCTCAACACCTAGCTTGCCTACAAGTGCAAAATCTTTTTCCTCCTGCAGAGTTACTTCGTCCAACTGGGGAATATAGGCAAGTTCACCCAGACGATTCATTTTACATCCTGGGGGAGTTAATTCTCCTAAAAGTACCCTGAGTAAAGTGCTTTTTCCAGCACCATTTGCTCCTACTAAACCAATACGGTCATAATCATATACTTCTAATTCATTTATATCTAAAACATCGCGTCCTTTGAATTCCACACGAATGTCTTTTGCTTTTAATATTAATTCCATAACATTTCCTCCTGTCTATAATCGCATGCTTTCATTTGCTTGTATGCAGGGAAAACCCTGCGATTTTAGCAGGAAGAGTTACATGAAAATAAGATACATAAATATTCCTCCAATATTGTTTATTTTAAATCTAATTTTCTAACCTCAGTTATCATTTGGCAAACTATAGCAATGCCAATAATTAAAATACCTGATAGTAAAAACCAATGATTTACACCGATTTTATCAGCAAAGAATCCAGAAAGAATTAACCCAATTGGCATAGCAAGTGACATGATACTTCCGATCAAAGAAAATACACGTCCTAAATATTCAGGCTTAATTTTCTCCTGAAAAAGAGCTGTTTGCACACCGCTATAAAATGGCACCGAAAGCCCCATTATTGCACAGCAAACTACGAATATTACAAATCCATTTGGAGGAAGTATTCCCGAAACGGCTAAACTGGTCCCCATTATAAAAAATGAACTTGTTATTAGTAATACATGCTTTTCGAAGCCCCCTAATCTTCCTAATAATAAGCCTCCTGCTAGCATCCCAAATGCAAAGGAAATTTCCGTAATAGAAATATGCACAGGCGTTCCATTAAAGTGTTCCATGCTTATTAAAGGAAATAGTGCATTGATTGGCATATAAACAAAAGTATATAGTGTTCCTAAGAGTAATAAGGCAAACAATCCTTTGTTTTGTCTCAGAACCACAACTCCTTCTTTCATCTCCCTTATGAAATTTGGTTCTAAACTTTGCACTTGATTACCCAGCTTAGGTATACGTACAATTGCTACCGTAATAGATGCAATCACAGCACCCAATACGTCGATGGCAATAATAGCATTTAAATCCCAAACGGAGTATAAGAGTGCTGCAACTGCCGGACTAACAATATAGCTTATAGACTGCAAAGACTGACTATAGCCTGCGCATTTCGTTAGCTGTTCTTCTGGTACTAAAAGTGGTGTAACCGCATTGAGTGCTGGGGTATGAAAAGCTGTTCCAATGCTACGGATAAACAATACTATCATAATCATCCAGACAGGTAGCTCCATACAGAATGCAACAATAGCAAGCACTGCACCAGCTGCTGCGATAATTAAATCGGCACCAATCATTATCTTCTTCCTATCATGACGATCCACTAGCACACCAATGGCAGGTCCCAAAATCGCATAGGGTAAAAAACCTACTAATGAAGCCATAGACAAGACCATCGCAGATCCTGTTTTTTCTGTAAGGTAAAAAATAATCGCCATTTGCAGGATGGCACTAGTGATTAATGATACTGCTTGCCCTGCCCATATTGCATAAAATTTTCGTTTCCAATTGTTGTATTTTTCCATTTATATTATCTCCTGCATATTATTTTGCTTGAATTTCTATTTTGAATAGCATTCTAGGCAATAAAAAATGCAGGCCAAACCCCACAATGTGGCTTTTGGTCTGCATACATACAATTTGGAAACATTCATATTAAAGACATAGTTAAATAAAGGTATAGTTAAATAACCAATATCCTCACCGTAACTAATGAATGCTCAATATCGTATAAATAAGCACAACAAAAAAGCCTATCATCGGGTATAGATTCTGCTTTTTTTATTGCCAGCTTATCTTAAACGCATTGAGGCTGTCATAGTTTCGGTTCCTCCTACATCTTTGTTTATATCAATTTATAGTATAACACAACAAGATGATATGTTCAATATAAAAGTTATGGAATGAGACTCATACTTCCAATTCGATGCCAGATTTAAAGGATATGACGAAGTTTTCTTCATAGACTGTAACGCTCTGGATTATCTTCCTTAGTAGCAAGCGATTAGCTTTCACAAAATCTTCTGTTTGTAGTTTTAAAAATTCATCAGGATTTTCTAACTCAACCTCAAAATATTTCATTTTACATTCCCTCATTTCATTTATTGATAAATTGAGTTTGCAAAAAAGAGTGGACAATTTTTGTCTACTCTTAACCTTTAAAATAGTTTTTTTTAATCGATTTGAAGTTGCCTAAATTATTACTTATTCGGTAAAATGAAGTATTGCTTTCAACAGATTTCCTTCAACTACACTTCACTTGATTCAAACAAGGTGGGTACATTTCTATTCCCACAAACTCCTTGTCAATGGAAACAAACACGTACCCACAGGGTAAATGGAAATAGAAACTGATAATTTCTAGCTATCACTTCTATTCATTCCAAAAATTTTCTCACTCTGATACTTACCCACCATAAAGCAAAAAGCCTTGCAATCAAGGCTTTCATTATCCCTTTCGTTCAAAGGTTTCTAAGCTTTTACGAGCAGAGCGACACACTCAGCGGTTCGCTATCTCCGTTCTGTCTGCGTGCTAGCACTTGTCAATCACGGACAGCTATCGCATGGGCGGAAGTAAATGCTAATCTTCGTCGTTTTACTCCTTGACTAGCAAACTTACCGCCTCAACATGGGTTTTAGAGGACTAAATGGAGACTGAATTGCCTGATAGCGATGTAGTATTGATTAAGCAATCAACAAATAATGTACAAAACAAAAATAAAGTACACTGCTTAATGAGTGTACTTTATCCTTCTAATTCAGTTTTATCAATGGTTTAGATCTAGTTAAGTCGATTAGTTAAATGAATTTAGGCTATTGCTTTTTATAACGACTATAAATTGTATGTTCAATGCTATAATTTATCTTCCGAATCTACTTCTTCATAATTTATCGGAATTAAAGCAACTTCACTGCTTATAGTAGATTGTTTTTCATTTTCACTTATTTGAATGGCATTTTTGAGTGAAAAAATAACTTCTCTTACAAGATTTAATAAATCTAATGCAAACTCTTGAAGTTCAAATTCAGTTAGATACAGTCTGGTTTCATTATTATCTTCATTATCTTCACTTCCATTAAAAATATTCAATGTTATATTAGTAAATCTGTGCTCTAAATAATTTCTAATAATTTTCAATCGCTTTGAGTTTGGATTAGCTGTTAAAGAATTATCACCATTATCAAAATCTTTCTCTATCCAAAATATAGATGACAGACCAATATTCTTATCCAACATTTTATTTAAATCACTATTTGATCTCCAAATTGAATGGAAATTTACTTGTCGAGTTTTAATTTTTAAAGAATAATATTCATTTATAAACATAGCTACTTTATCTAATAATGAATATAGTGTTTTAAAAGATGCTTTTAATCCTTCAACTCGGATAGAGTATTGTACATAGTCTAGACAATCAATAAGATAAACATTCTCATCAGCATAATGAACCGAATCAATTTCAATGCTATTAAAACAGAGATAACGCGCATAAACATATTCTTGCTTAATTTGATTAAACATAGAAATATATTTGTTTAAATCTTTATCCGATTGAAATAATAAACTTGGTAGTAAAAGATTATCATCATATCTATTTATATCGTCAGCTTGTAAGTCATTAAGTGGATTAAGATACAGCCCGTTATTCCAACACCATTCGCGATACTTTTGTGAATTAGGATTATAATCGATGGTTTTACAAGAGCATTCATCTAAGTCTTTATAATTAAGATATTGTTCGTAAAGTTCAATAAATCGCTTTTCTGCATAATCAACTCTGTTTGGATCTGAAACAGTTATGCTTGTTTCTATTAAATTTTTAATTTTTTTAATAAAGTGGAGGTGTTCGTTATCATTCAAAAAATTACGATAATGATCTAGACAAATAGCCAAGTTACCACTAGCCATTGTGAATCTTGGATTGATTTGTATACATTTACAATACATCTTAATAGCTAACTGCTTTCTACCACAAGCATCTAATAAATTTGCGTAATTAGTGTAAAGTGAACATAATAATGGGAAAACAAACCTACTGTTCTCAGAATTTATATCAACGTTATTTGAAATTTCTATAGCTTTTCTTAAGTAATAAATTTGTTGAACTGTAAAATCGGTATCTATGTTGAAAACTAAGTTATCACTTAGTTCAAATATATCAGCGTATGCTGTCCCAATAGAATAAAATAATTGAATTTTGGAAATATCATCAATAGTGTTTTCCATATTTTTTCCAAATTCTATTAGTCTATAGATTTCCTCTATATTTTTATGTTTAAAAGCATTATCGAAATCCATTGACAATTTAAGTACACTATGATTAATTGGATTATTTGTTAACATCTTCACCCCAAACTAAATATCTCGATTTTAAATTTGATTTTCCTTTATTTTCCTGTTCTTCAACTAACATATCAGATAAAAACTCTTTTATCATGTCCCAATTAAAATTCTCTTTAAATCCTCTACTACCATCAGAAGGAACATTTAATGAAAATGTTGCAAATACGGTTTCACAAGTTCTTCTTGGAAATTTTGCTAAGTAAGAATCAAAAAATGAATTTGAATACCTATAATGATGGCTATGAATAAAGTCTTTCCATGTATTTAGCATAGTCTCTTCGTCTATAATATCTATTACGGAAACTTCTTCAAGTGGTCGGTCTTCAATATTTCCCCATGCTTTTTTCATTAAATTAACAGCATCTACATCGCTCTTAGGAGCACTGTATCCAAAAATAGTTAACATATATGAATGATCGACAAAGTAATCTAATGCTTTCCAACACCAATTTATGTATCCATCGGAAGAATAGTCTTTGTTTTTTACGGGATACAATAATTTTGTTGGATTTAATTTTTTATAACATGTTGGGCAATAGTAATCTACTGTTCCAAACTCAGTATGTTCTTCACAAAAACCGACAGCTACATTCCCATGTAAACAAAGAATTTGTGGCAGGTTCAGAGTAATTTTTGAACAGCGAACATAAGCTTGTATAAGTAAAGGGTCCCAATTAAACGTAGCTATGCAATCTTTATTAGTTAAACTTAATATTAAAAGATCATAAATTGTTGGTTCATCAGGTAACTCCAACGAAGCAAAATAATCATAGAGTCTTTCTTCTAGTTTTTTAACTATTTCGGAGCACTCTTCTCTCTCAAATAATTCTGAATAGATATCTTCTAAATTTTCGCTCTTTGTCTGTAATTCAACACCAGCAAGAATTTCTTCTAAATTTAGTTTTTTTAGCAATCCATTCATAACTGAAGAACTTTTGCCGTTTTTATCACCATCTGGAATTGCTGCAATAGTAGCACCAGCACCTAGAATAACTGTGTGCGATCTCATGTCATTTCTCCTGAAAGTCTTTTGACACTATTATACCACTGTATCTACTTTATTTATGCTTCAAATACTAATCTTATAACTATAAATATTTTAAATAAAATGTACAATTGAACCACCACTTCTTCTACCGTTACTAGAGTAAAAAAATGTACAAATCAATTTCTTCGATTAGCTGATATTATGCACTAGCAAACATACAAAATACCATTCCAAAATAATGTACAAAATAAAAATAAAGTACACTTTTTAAAGAATGTACTTTATGCTTCTAATTTAGTTGTATCAATGGTTTAGGTCTTGTTTGGTCAATTGTACATAAACTTTTAGTTTTACAATCAGCAAATCACATGGATCTACTGATTATTTTCTTTTCTAACTTATTTTTCTACATATTGAAATGAAATCTTGCTACCACAGAGCCAATTATAGACTCGATCATTGACTTGAACGTTCATGGCTTCGTGGGCATATTCTGGCATGATTAAATGCTCTTTTGGACATTCTAATCGATTATAAATGGCAAACTGTGTTTCAGGATGACAGACATCATCATCTAGCCCGGTAATCATGTGAACTTGTCCTTTGATACGATGGGCAAAATTTTTTACATCAATATAGGCCAAAGTCTGCATCAAACGATCTTCGGTTTCGTGGAATGGATCATGGAACTTGAAATAACGGAAAAGCTCGTCATAGGCCTCGCTGGTGTTCCCGATCTCTAATACACGTCTGAAATCCGATAAAAATGGATAAATGGCTACCGTTCGTTGTATACGAGGATTCAATCCAGCAGCAACCAGGGCCAGGGCACCGCCTTGAGAGGCTCCGTAGCTGGCAAGTTTGCTGTCATCTACTTGAGGAAGGCTGGCTACAATTTCAATTAACTGGTAAAGATCTAAATAGACATCCTTATAAAAGAGCTGGTCCGGACCTTCCACGGCGCCACGGATAATCTGTCCTTTTACCGTATTTCCAAGTGGTGAACGATCTCCGTCGGTTGAAAAGCCCGACTGACCTCTTACATCCATAGACACAACACCATAGCCGGCTACTGTATAAGCCAGCATGTCAGCCCAATCCCAACAACGGCCCATATAGCCATGAAAATGGAAAATAACGGGAACCTTTTGATCCGTTTTTGGGAAAACAACCCGCGCATAAACGGATCCATCTCGTGTTCCTTTAAAGGTTAATTCATAACAAGCAACATTTGGAATGCTGAAATCTCGTTCTTCAAGCTTGTATTCAGGCAGTTCAGTCATCTTTGCTAGGGCTTGATCCCAAAAGGTATCAAAATCTGCGGGAACCTCATCTCGTCCCTTATAATCTTTCATTGTTTCTAATAATTTGGGATCTTTCATAAAATCCTCCTTAAGTATGTGTAATCGCTACCAAAAATGTACCATATTTACTTAAGGATTGCAAGAGACAAATAAAAATTACATAACCGAAATTATGTAATTTACTTATAGATTCAAAAATAGACTTAATTGTTTCACTAGATCTGGATTAGTGGGTAAAGCTGAATGATGAGCCTTGCGTCCTTTTAAATTTACTTCTGTATAGGCTTGTTTCTCAAAAATAGATTGTGCTGCTTGTGCACTAGAAAGGGGGACGATCCCGTCTGATTTCCCAGCAAAGCTACCGACAAAGTTAAGGACCTCTACTTCTTTATCTAATCGATGCTTCCATTTTTGAAAATCTTCATACATTTCTTGATTGAATTGGTAAGGACTGCCAATAATAGCGAGCTTCCTTACGGTCAGTTTTTTCTTTTCTAAAAAGCCACTTTCCAATAAACCAGTCAAAACTAGTCCACCATTGGAGTGCCCGACTGCCTTGAACTCTGTAAAATAATAGTGATCAAGGAGATAGGTTAAAGCAATTTTAAGGGATTCGATTTGCTGCTTGATATTGCTGTAGCCATCTCGATTATTCTCAAAGCCAATCACAATCATAGGGTTTGGCTCTTTTGTATTTAGTCTTCCTTCCATCTCTATAGAATCATCTTTATTGACCTTTATTTTTAAGAGACTTTGCTTTTTTCTAGAAAAGCGATGGAGCATGCGGATGGTTCCGTTGAATCGCTGGATACTGGCTGAACTCCCAGGTACAAAGATAATCGGTCTGATCGGAGGTTTCTTTGACCCTTTTGGGAATTCAAAGGGCTTGCTGTGCGAAGAAAACAATCTTGCAAAGAAACGAATGACTTGTTGAAATAGTTTTTTTAACATGTTTTCTCTAGTAGTAGTTTCTAAAAGAACCCAGAACAGTGTGTTCCAGGCCCATATTAGAAACGATTATTTCCGTTTTTTCTTATTCTTGCGCATTTGTTTGGCCATCTTGTTCATCGCCCGTTTCATCATAAATTCGCCGGCTTTTCCTTTGAGACCACCACCAAACATTTGGCTCATATCAGGCATTCCAGCGCCTCCACCAAGAGCTGACAAGTCAGGCATGCCACCTTGTCCCATCATACCTTCGAGGGCAGACATATCAGGCATGCCACCAGGCATATTCTTCGGCATGTTATTTGGATTAAGCCCCATTTGTTTCATCATCTTGTTCATATCGCCAGAGAGGACGCCTTGCATCATCTGTTTGGCTTGGTTAAAGTCCTTGATGAATTTATTGACTTCGACAAAGCTATTTCCTGAACCAGCAGCAATCCGACGTCGACGGCTTGGATTCAAGAGATCTGGATTTTCCCGTTCAGCTGGGGTCATGGATGATACGATCGCACGTTTGCGAGCAATTTCTCGTTCATCAACCTTGAGGTTCTTCATAGCTGGGTTGTTGGCCATACCTGGAAGCATCTTGAGCAGATCTTCCATTGGTCCCATATTTTGAACCTGGTCTAATTGATCGATGAAGTCATTGAAATCGAAGGTATTTTCCCGCATTTTTTCAGCGAGTTCAAGAGAGCGTTTCTCATCGTATTCTTGAGAAGCCTTCTCGATCAGCGTCAGCATATCCCCCATACCGAGGATCCGACCAGACATACGGTCTGGGTGGAAGGTTTCGATATCAGTGATTTTTTCACCAGTACCAGTGAATTTGATTGGCTTCCCAGTAATCTGACGGACAGAAAGGGCTGCACCACCACGGGTATCCCCATCGATCTTGGTCAAGATGACCCCGGTCACTTCGAGCTGTTCATTGAACTCACGCGCCACATTGGCTGCCTCTTGACCAATCATAGCATCGACAACCAAGAGGATTTCATTTGGCTCGGCAAGGGCTTTGACATCCCGCAACTCGCCCATGAGTTTTTCATCGATTTGCAGGCGACCAGCCGTATCGATCAAGACATAGTCATTGTGGTTGGCTCTTGCTTGCTCCAAACCTTGACGAACGATCTCTACTGCAGGGACTTCTGTACCAAGTGAGAAGACAGGGACATTGATCTGTTGACCAAGGGTCTTCAACTGGTCAATGGCTGCTGGACGATAAATATCGGCCGCAATCATCAAAGGACGTGCGTTTTCTTCCTTGACCAATTTGTTAGCTAATTTCCCCGCAAAGGTTGTTTTACCAGCCCCTTGAAGACCGACCATCATAATAATGGTTGGAATCTTTGGAGATTTGATAATTTCTGCTGTTTCTGAACCTAAAATCGCTGTCAATTCTTCATCAACAATCTTCACGATTTGTTGGGCAGGGTTGAGGGTTTCGATGACTTCATGCCCTACAGCCCGTTCGCGGACCCGTTTGATGAAGTCTTTTACAACAGGAAGGGCAACGTCGGCCTCTAAGAGGGCTATACGAATCTCTTTGGTTGCCTCTTGGACATCCGCTTCAGAGATTTTCCCTTTCTTACGAAGATTTTTAAAGACGTTTTGTAAACGTTCGGTTAAACTTTCAAATGCCATTATTTTCTCCTATTTTTTCAATTCAGTGGAAATCGTTCGAAATGTTGCAAACATTCTAGTTCTTCGGGTGTGACTTCTTTCATGATTTCATTTGGATATCCCCAACAGCTAAAACCTATTTGCATAGCTTTGGAGATATCATTGGGCGAGATAATCTGTAGTCGAGTAGGAAATACTTCCTCTGCTACTAATAGTTTGCAAGGTATTCCTTGATAAATGACGAGACTGCCCATAATCACTCCCGATTGTCAATGCTTGATAAAATTTCAACCTGCTCTTGTAGAAAAGTATCTTCCGGATAGCGTTCTAAAATCTGATCAAAAATCTGGCTGCGTACAATGTAGTCCGAGTACATGTGCAATTTCATCTCATAATCCTCTAGGATTTTCTCCGTCCGCTTGATATTATCATAAACAGCTTGACGGCTCACTCCAAACTCTTCTGCAATCTCAGCCAAGCTGTAGTCATCTGCGTAATAAAGCTCGATGTAGTTCATCTGCTTGTCCGTCAAGAGCGCTGCATAAAACTCAAAGAGCGCATTCATTCGGTTGGTTTTCTCAATTTCCATACCTTTCATTATATCAAAAAAGCCCGCTAAAGACTAGCGGGACTTGATGCTTTTTGAGCTTGAAGTAAGAGGATTCATCATTAAAGTTTCAGTGCCAACATATTGACCGTCATCCCTGCTGCAGTTCCCATCAAGAAGATGGTATCTCCTTCCTTCACATAGCCATGATCCAGTGCATAGGCTAGGCCGAAAGGCACGGCTACCGAAACCATATTTCCATAATCACTGACAATATTGAGGTACTTGTCTTTGCTAACTCCCAATTTATCCATGACGAGTGGCAAAGCGCGACTTGCTTGGTGGGGAATAATATAGTCAACAGCATCTTTAGAAATGCCTGATTTTTCTTGGAATTTTTGGAACATTTCTGGAATAACACGGGCAGAAAGCAAAAGAATTTTCTTCCCTTTCATGTCAAACATGAAATCAGTCTTGGTTGCTTCAGAGTACAATTTCGGATGATAAGCTGTCAAACCACCACGAATTTCGGTATCGTGGGCTCCCTCAGACCAGGTACGTTGCATACTGGCAATGATTCCTTTATCTTCCTTTGTTGCTTCAAAAATAAAGGCTGCAGCGCCATCGCTAAACAGTTCAAAGCTTTCTTTTTGTTTGGGATTAAGCCCTAGGCTTCCTACTTCACTGGATACAATCAGAACCCGTTGGTATTCACCACCTTCAATCAGATAAGAAACAGTGCTCAAAGCTGATACAAAACTGGTACAAGTGGTATTGATATCCATAGCAGGAATCGTCAGTCCCTTGGCCACGCGCTCATGTATAAGAGCTGCTGTACAAGGAATGGGCTGAACACCAACCGCACTAGCAGAAATCAGGCAGTCGATGTCTGTCATATCAAGTCCTGCATGTTTTAAAGCTGCCTCAATCGCACGCGCTGCAAGATCAATCTGTGTTTCTTCTCCTTCTTTCACGCGGTAACGAGTCTGGTCTTTGAAAGTTACTGTATGAGCTGGAAGCGCTGTTCCATAGCCTTTAATTTGCAAATGTCTTTTTACGGTAGTCATAGGATTCTCCTTTTATTGAAGTCGTTGAACACGTTTTAATTTACGTGTTGAGTCCCATTGGTAATCGATAAATAGAATACTTGGGAGAATGAATTGTTTTTGCTGAGCTAAGAGTTCAAATTGAGTAAAGATCGCTTGCTCCATAGACTCTGTCCGGTGACTCAAGGCAATGGTAATGGATCCATCTGCCAACTGAGTTACTTGATAGTCCTGAATATTTTCGACAAAGAGAATGCACCGTCGAATAAAATCCGGATAGATCATCTGGCTACTGCCATCTTCTTTTTTGAAATAGAAGATATCATCTGATCGTCCTTCGATCTTTGCGATTAGAGTAAAGATGGAGCCACAAGGACAAGGGGACTTTTCTTCCACCAGAATATCATTGAGTCGGTAGCGATAGATGGGTTGACTCGTTCGTTTGAAATCCGTAATAATCGGATAAAAGCGGCTATCATCAAGATACTCTTTTTCGACATACAAAATATCTTCGTTAAAATGTAGATTGCCTTCTGAACAGGTACAAGCTAAAAATCCCTCTGTCGCTTGGTAGACCTGATCAACCTTGTCTAGTTGAAAAGCTTTGGCGATGGTCTGAGCATCTCGATCTTCTAGGATCTCTGCGACAGAGACAACCTTGACAGGTTGAATCTCAAGTTGCTGATTGCTGACATAGTTAGCTAACTCAATCAAGGTCGAAGCTGGTGCGACTACAATGGTTGGTTGATAGTCTTTGAGACGCTCTAAATTCTCCTTGCTATCCTTGAAAATATCAAAATATTCCAATCGGATAAGGCCTGAATTAATGGTTTGATAGAGTTCATTGTCCGCTCGTAAGAAAAAGGCAATGCGATGACCAAAGAGTTTTCCTTTTGGCAGCATCTTGGCTAAGATCGCTGCAGCCCACATGCTTCTTTCTTTTTCTGTGGTGACAAAAACTCCTCGGTGGCCTGAAGTCCCAGAAGACAAGCCTACTGCTAATTCTCCATTCATCTCAGTAAAATCTCGCGTCTGTTCTCCGCGAATCGCCATTTCTAAAGCCTGATCTCGATCCACCCCTAGGGTATTGAGTTCATTGAAATGTGTCATCATGAAGGTTTTATCCATTGTTCCAAAGGATTCGGGAGAATGGGTTTGAAAATAGGGAGATTGAGAAGTGATAAATGCATGGTAGCGTGCCAATTGCTTATCTTGGTATCGCTTCAAGGCCTCTTTTGAACGGAATCGGTGGCACCATCTGGTTTCAATAAAGGTTTTCAGAAAGACTGTTTTTTTCATTTAAAATCCTTTCAATCCGTTCTTGCGGGTCGTGGCTGACAACAACTTGAATACCCTCTTGCAAGAGTGTTTCCAGCAAATCAGCTCCTTTAAGATAAGCCTTCTTATCATCCTGAACCAAGGAAGGAATCAGTCGCATTTGCCATGTGTAAGGCAAGAGGTCTACTCCCCAAGAAAGATCTGCTCCAATAAAGAGCTTGAGCTCATCCAGATAAAGACAGCCTTGCCCTCTCGCATGCCCATCGATGGACGAAACAAGAATGCTCCCATCCCCAAAAAGATCCGCAGTCGGGCGGTAAGGGAAAGCAGGATGCCTTTGATTTGCTTTGAGACAAGTCACCCGATCCTTGAAATCAGCTGGCAAAAACTCTTTAAAAATTAGATCTTTAAATTTCGGTTTTTGGTACACCTCATAGACTTCCTGACTGACAAAGAAATGAGCATTTGGAAAAAGGGCTGCTCCACCGAGATGATCAGGGTGCAAATGAGAAAGAATCACATAAGTAATTTCTGCTGGATCAATCCCACGCTCTTGCAATAAATAATCGATCTGGTCTTCTTTTTTCATCTGCATTGGGGTGGCTAGACGGTACCAGAAATACCGAGCTTTTTTCTTAATCTCGTAGTGATAGCCGGTATCGTACAAAATATAGCCTTTTTCACGGTGATGAATCAAAAAGACACCTGCTGGAAATTGCATTTTTTCATTCGGAATCCCTTTAAATAAGAGACCAGAATGACTACTACAATAGCCTGCTGGGAAATAATCAATGCGCTTAATCATGTTGGACATAGTTGTCAATCCCTTCTTCAATGGTCATTTTTGGATAGTAGCCAAGTTCTGTTTGGGCCTTTTGAATATCGAGAGTTTGGCTATATCGAAGGAGATAATAGGTATAGCGAGTCAACGGGGGTTCAGCTTTCAGATGAAAGAATCGATACACCCCTTCAAGGCTATAAGCCACACCTGCTACAAGACCTGCTGGAATTTTCCGATAGCGAATCGGCTCTCCCAATCCTTTTAGTGTGGTTTCGATCAAATACTTAAAGGTCTTTGGTTCCCCATTTGTAATATTATATACTTGTCCGTGAGCTTCTTTTGCTTCCAGAGCCAAGCGAATGGCTAGGGCGACATTTTCCACACAGGTCATATCCATGAGCTGCTCTCCTCCTCGAATCAAAGGAATTCCAATTTTTCGACTGAGGCGTAAGACACGAGGTAAAATACTGGTATCCCCCACACCAAATAATCCTCTAGGACGCAAGATGATACTTGGCACATCCGGATAGTCAGAAAAAAGTTTTTCAGACGCCAATTTACTTCGGATGTAATTGTTGAGGTGATTTTCTGTTGGAGCATCGCTTTCCTTGATGTTTAATTGGTCTTTTCCAGCTGCGTAAATACTGGGAGAAGATACGTAAACCAAGCGTTTTACCGCATATTCACGGCACAAGTCAAGGACATTTTGAGTACCAACTACATTCGCCTGATAGAAGGCCTTCCAAGGTCCCCAGGCAGTGGATAAAGCTCCAGCGTGAACCACAGCATCAACAGACTGAAAGGCTTGTTTTAATTCCTCAATAGAGCTCAAATCCCCTTTCACAAATTGAACGCGCTCACTTTCCATAGCCTTACCAATTTTTTCGTTTCGGCCAAAGGCTACAATGGAATAATCGTGAGCCAACAACTCATCGATCACATATTTTCCAAGGAAGCCAGTCGCACCTGTTACAAGAATTTTCATAGTTTCCCATCCGTTCCACGTCTTAATAATCGTTGAATCTCAAACTCCAAGGTATCCAACGGCTTGTAGGTTTTTGAAAGTTTGTTTAGTCTTTCTAACTTTTGCCAAGATTCTTTTTCTAATAGAGCCTTAAAACCTGCTTGAATCTCTTCGGTGCGATTGCGATGAGCTTGAAAAGCAATTCCTGCTTCTACTCCTCGAATCGCATAGTCAAATTGGTCATAATCATGTGGCAAGATCAAGGCTGGTTTTTTAAATTCAATACACTGATAAAAGATTCCAGCTCCTCCATGGTGAATGACATAGTCCATCTGCGGAATATATTCTTTGTAAGGTAGATAAGAGACGACCGTCACATTTGGCGCTACTTCTTCTTCAGAGAATTTCTTTGCCCCATCTCCTAAGGTGACGAAAAAGTGGCATTCTGGATGGTCTTTGGCCAACTGCTGGGTTTGCTGGAGCAAGTTCTCTTTTGCCCAAGGCAACTGGGTTCCACATGTCACGAGTACCTTCGTCTTGTCCTCGTAAGGACTGAGATCTAAAGGATAATCTTCTGCTTTTTCAATAGAAGTCCCCAAAGGGCCAAGCCAGGCATATTGATGAGGGAAGTGTGTTTTCAACTCCAGCTCCATCATACCAATTCCAAAGATAGCATAAGGAGAGTAGATGGTCTCCACTCCATTTTGATTGTACAACTTGAAATTGTAACGTTTTAAGCGTTTGCATAAGAGGAAAGCGCCACAGTATTTTCCAATGCGCGTGAGTTTACGGCATAGTGCCTGTATCTTCTCTTCCTTCTTCGTGCGCGCGACTCCCATCCCTCCGAAGAAGCAAGGAGGACCATAAGGAGTTTCGATTACAAATTGGGTTGCCATTGTGGTAATCCAAGGAATTTCTAACTCTTCTGCCACAAAGCCAGCTGATAGAGTGATAAAATCAGCAATGACAATATCTGGACGATTGACGCACCACTCCTCTAGCAATTGATCTGATACATGATTAATCAAATCAAGACTTTTGGACAATTGCCGATAAGCTGAAAAGAGATTGAGTTTCTTATCGTTATTCGCCGCACGTTCAAATTCTTCTACTTTGTCCTCTAGAATCGGAACGACAGTGAAGCCAAGACTTTCTGTAACGGCCTTTTTCTGAGGTCCTGTGAAAACCCGGATCTCCATCGAAGGATCATCTAATAAGGGTTTAACGAGATTTAAAGTTGGGTACAGATGCCCACTCAAGGGAACAGCTACCACATCGATTTTAATTTTTTTCATTTTTTCCTGCCTTATATCTTTTTTTAGATCTAAAACTAGCTTCTATCTATTAATTCGTAAAAAAATCAAAAATTGAAGAAAAAATAAAAATTTTTTAAATTTTTTTAAATCTTTTATTTTTGACCGTACTATCACTATTTAGAAAGAATGACTTCAACCAAAAAAAAGCTCCCAAATGCCAAAGAGAGAAAGTCTCCCAAACATTTGAAGAGTTTTTTTATTACTGTGAATTGCGAGCTTAGTTATTTTCCAAATAAAATTCGAACCGCTCACCGACATACTGACTTTTTACATACTCAAAAGCCGTCCCATCTTCAAAATAGGAAACCTGTGTCAGACCTAAAATAGCCTGTCCTTTTGAAATCTGTAAATAGTCCGCAATCTTATCTTTGGCTAATCGAGCATAGATTGTCTGATGCGATTTTCCAATCTTATAGCCATGACGTTCCAAGGTTTGGAAGAAATGGCTGGTAACCTCTTCGCGATTGAAATTCTTAATAAATTTCTCTGGAATAGAGGCCACTTCATAAACAACAGGGATCCCATCAGCATACCGGACCCGCTCCATCCGAATGATGGTTTCGGTCTTATCGATGCCCAATTTGTCCACTTCTTGGAGGCTAGGAATGGTTTTCCGGTAAGAAATCACTTGACTAGAAGGTTCCTTGCCTTGCGATTTCATAATTTCTGTAAAACTGGTTGTGCCTCGCATTTTTTCTTGGACGCGCGTGCTGGTAATAAAGGTGCCACTTCCTACTCGTCTTTCAAGCACTCCTTCTTCAACCAGAAGGGTAATGGCCTGACGAAGCGTCATCCGACTCACTTGAAATTTCTCAGCTAGATCGCGTTCGCTGGGAAGACGCTCCCCGATTTTCCATATTTTTTGATCAATCTCAGACTTAATCTGATCATGGATTTGAATGTAAGCTGGAATCATAACCTTGCTCTTTCTCTGTGTTATCTCTATTGTAGCGTAAAATTCCTAATTCTTCAATCAGAGATTGGTAAAGACAAGGCTTTTGTGTTAGAATAGAGGAAAGTAAATTTCTTTAAGAAGGGGATAAGATGACAAACCTATCAACTGATTTGCATGATGTTGAAAAAATCATCGTGCTTGACTACGGTAGCCAATACAATCAGCTTATTTCACGTCGGATTCGTGAAATTGGAGTCTTCTCAGAGTTGAAGAGCCATAAGATTTCTGCTGATGAAGTTCGTGCAATCAATCCAGTTGGGATCGTTCTTTCAGGTGGACCAAACTCTGTATACGAGGAAGGTTCTTTTGATATCGATCCTGAAATTTTTGAACTCGGTATTCCAATTCTTGGAATCTGTTACGGGATGCAATTGTTAACCCATAAATTGGGTGGGAAGGTCGTTCCTGCAGGTGATGCTGGTAACCGCGAATACGGTCAATCTGAATTGACTTTGACAGAATCTTCTGCTCTTTTTGCCGGCACACCAGACAAACAATTGGTATTGATGAGCCACGGGGATGCTGTTACAGAAATTCCGGCTGACTTTATCCGCACTGGTACTTCTGCTGACTGTCCATTTGCATCGATTGAAAATCCAGACAAGAAAATCTACGGAATCCAATTCCATCCTGAGGTTCGTCACTCTGTTCACGGTTATGACATCTTGCGTAACTTTGCCTTGAACATCTGTGGGGCTAAAGGTGACTGGACCATGGACAACTTCATTGACATGCAGATCAAAAAAATCCGTGAAACCGTCGGAGACAAACGTGTCCTTCTTGGTCTTTCAGGTGGTGTTGACTCTTCTGTTGTTGGGGTTCTCCTTCAAAAAGCCATCGGCGACCAATTGATCTGTATCTTTGTAGACCACGGTCTTCTTCGTAAAGGGGAAGCCGATCAAGTGATGGATATGCTTGGTGGCAAGTTTGGTTTGAACATTGTCAAAGCAGATGCTGCTAAACGTTTCCTTGATAAATTGGCTGGTGTGTCTGATCCTGAGAAAAAACGGAAGATCATCGGTAATGAGTTTGTATATGTCTTTGATGACGAAGCAAGTAAACTCAAAGATGTGAAATTCTTGGCACAAGGAACTCTCTACACTGACGTGATCGAGTCTGGTACGGATACTGCTCAAACCATCAAGTCTCACCACAATGTGGGTGGACTTCCAGAAGATATGCAGTTTGAACTCATCGAGCCACTCAACACTCTTTATAAAGATGAAGTTCGTGCACTTGGTACTGAGCTTGGTATGCCAGACCACATCGTATGGCGCCAACCATTCCCAGGACCAGGTCTTGCTATCCGTGTTATGGGAGAAATCACTGAAGAAAAACTCGAAACCGTTCGTGAATCTGACGCTATCCTCCGTGAAGAAATCGCCAAAGCTGGTCTTGACCGCGATATCTGGCAATACTTCACAGTCAACACTGGCGTTCGTTCAGTAGGGGTTATGGGAGATGGCCGTACTTACGACTACACGATTGCCATTCGTGCTATCACTTCTATCGATGGAATGACAGCTGACTTTGCGAAGATTCCATGGGAAGTCCTCCAAAAAATCTCAGTCCGTATCGTAAACGAAGTTGACCACGTCAACCGCATCGTCTACGATATCACAAGCAAACCACCTGCAACTGTAGAGTGGGAATAAAAAAAAGGTCCAGGGGACCTTTTTTTCACGAGCCAAAAATTAGCAAAGCGAGTTTTAAGGTCCAGGGGACCTTTTTTTCACTAGCTTAAAATTAGAATTTAGCAACCCTAAAAATGTCTTATAAAATATAAGAATCATTAAACACACAAAAAGCACTCTGACTTATTGTCTGCAGTGCTTTCGTGCTATTTTTAGCCAACTAAACCACTAAAGAATTTGACAATGGCATTCCAGATGGCTCCGAAGAAGCCAGCAATGGCATTCCACGCATTTGTGAAGAAGTTTCCACTGTCTTTTAGAATAGCATTTGTATCAAAATTGAGATTGATATTATTAAAGGTATCGCCTGCCTTGTCTACGATACTATCTTTCAAGTCCGACAAGGTTTTAGTAAAGCTTTTGCTACTGATAACACTACTCTTTGAGAGGTTGACTGCGAAATTCACGATCAAATTAATCTGATCACCTGTCACAGTTGTATCCAGCTTATAATTTTTCAGGATTTCTTCGACGATCTTTCGAATATCATCCTTGCTTAAATCCTGATTGTTCTGTTTGGCATTGGCTACTGCTGTTTTAATGTCGGTCAATGCTACGTTTAACTTATCCGCATCGAAGTTTTTCTTACCCGCGTTTTCTTCATTGATTCCGGATAGAGTCTTTAACTCTTCTTGGGCTAGATCCTTGCTTTCTTGAGAAACTTTGGCACCATTTTTCTCAAGCGAGTAATAGATCCCAGCCAAGGCACTTTCTCCGGTCACTTGGATAGGGGAAGCTACTGTAATTTGAGCATGCTCCAATCCAAGTGTAACGGCTGCATTACGATACATATCTGCAGTGACCTTGGTGATATTTTGAGGTGTCACGATATTGACTTCTAGTGGCTTATTTTTGCCTAATTTTTGAATTTTGACAGAGGAATAAAGTTCCAAACTATCATCGTTGGCAACGTTCATAATCGAAGAATAAACCTCTGGTGTCATGGTCTTCCACTCCTCTTTATCTTTCGAACTATCGTAGTTCAAGAGACTTAAGGTTTGTTCGATTTGACTTTGGTCCAGCGAATAGCCCAAAACATAGTCTGGCTTGACATAGGTTTCATCAATGACTTTCTGCACATTGCTATCTGCGGAAACTCGCGGGATAGCGGTAAACAAGGCCAAAGTCGTCGTTACAAACAATGCAATCTTCTTTAATTTCATCTTTTTCTTCTTTCTAACTCAAATCAACTCTGGGCATCTCATATTACCTTTCTCACCTCACTAGAGATGAAAAAAGAAGTAAATAAAGAGATTACCCACTTCGATTTTCATTATACAGTTGATTTCTTAAAACTAGCTTACAGTTCTTTTAAGAATGCATGACATTTTTATTATCCCTCAAAATCGGAGGCAGAACTGATCAGCTAAAAAAAGAGCCAATCGGCTCTCTGGAAAATGATTAAAACCATGAAAATAACTTCATAATCGTCATATTGGTTTCTACCAAACGGGAATAATAAATATTGCCACCATTAATGTAGAGTTCCATCCCGTTTAAAAGAGAGATAGGGTGGAGGTAAAGATAAGTTTCACCAGTTACATTGCCAAGACTTGGCGCTACCACATCCCGCGAATAAGCGCGGGCCAACTCTAAGGAATTTGTTCCACCGTGTTTTGCGACGTAATCGATGTAGTCTTTCCCAAAATTATAGGCTTGAACTGCAGTCCAGCTATCAACGCCTTTTTTCTTAGCTTCTTTTAACTCATCTGAAAGAGTTTGAATTCCTTGGCGAATACTGGCCTTATTATCACTAATAGTATTGGTCTCACCACTTGCACTCTCACTCGCCTGCATGACATCGTCTTCTCTGCCTTTGGTCTCAGTATAGATCATAGCAAGAATGAGATTTTCATTGGCCGTGGTGTCCTCTTCAGCAAGGACTTCTCTAACCAGGGAGCGGTACTGCATGACTTGTTTGACGTCATGGTGGATCTGAACCCCCTTGTAGATTCCAAATATTAGTAAGATGAATAAGAAGATCTTCACTATACGTTTAATCATTATTTACTCTGTATATCCTCAATATTTTTGATCAAAATAGAATAGGTTCCGTTCTCGTTTAGAATAAATTCAACAGATTCGGCATCTTCATAGACATTATTCGGAACGATCAGTTCAATTCCATTTGACAATGACAATTTCTGATTTTCGAACTTCTTCAACTGGCGACTTGCATCAATCTCTTCAAAGGTGACAGGCTCTGGTACAGCTTCTTTAACTTGGTCAATAAAACTCAAGCGAGCAGTCAGATTGTCATCGAAGAGATCATCCGCTAATTTCTCAGGAGAGAGTTTATTTTCTTCCTCAATATGGTTAAAAATAGCTGATTTAACCTTTGATTGAAATTGAAAATCATCTGTGTTGAAGCTTTCCGCAATCTTCTGGGCTGTTTTTTCTAGTGCCTTGATCGATTTTTTAGGAGAGATCTTGGGTTGCGTCTGCAACAGATTCTCAGAAAAATAGTTCAAGAAAGTCCCGTTGTACTTGATCCGTTTTTCAATCAAGTGGTATTTGCGACTTTGAAGATTGATGACCAAGGCCTCATCAGCACCAGTGCCAAAACCAGGTAGATTATTTTGCGTCAGCTTAATCGGATTATCCACTTCACCACCAAGATGCGTCAGGGTTTCCCGTAAGGCAATCCGAAGAAAGGCAAAATGGTCCACCCCTTCTTTTGAGAATTGAATGAACACCAAATCGTTGGTTTTTTGATTCTCAGAGACGACAAATTCTTCCTTCCAACGATTCGCTACTGCTACCGAAGTTTCTAATAGGTCATCTGAAATCATCTCAAGAAAAGGATTGTCCTCTTCGAAAATACCGGTCCTGGCTTCATCAGAGTAGACCCGTTCAATCTTCTTACGCAAGTATTCCTCGATTTTAGGTGTGATATTGAGAAATTTATCTGCTAGATAGAGATCGGTATCGTCAGGGCTAAATTGATGAATGATGGCTTTTTTTACGTAAATATCCATAAGATGGTTTAGTCCTCGTAAAGTGGAAAGGCGTCTGTCAAGGCTTTGACTTGGCTACGTACTTCGTCTAATACTTCTTGCTTGTCCGCATTCTTAAGCGCTTTGATCATTAGTTCAGCAACGGTGCGACTTTCTTTTTCACCAAAACCACGAGCGGTGATAGCTGCTGCACCAATCCGAATCCCACTGGTCTTAAATGGAGACAAGGTTTCATAAGGAATAGAGTTCTTGTTGAGGGTGATATTGACTTCATCCAACAAGTTTTGCGCCACTTTCCCATTTTCAACGACTTTAGTGACGTCGACAAGGAAAAGGTGGTTCTCTGTTACGCCTGAAATGACACGGAAATCAGGATCTTGCAAGAAGACATCAGCCATAGCCTGACTGTTCTTAATCACGTTAGCTGCATACTCTTTAAAGGCAGGATCCAGCGCTTCTTTGAAAGCGACAGCTTTGGCTGCAATGACATGCTCCAACGGTCCTCCTTGAATACCAGGGAAAATAGCAGAGTTTATTTTCTTAGCTAATTCCTCGTCATTGGTCAAGATCAGACCTCCACGAGGTCCACGAAGGGTCTTGTGAGTGGTCGTAGTCGTGATATGGGCATAAGGAACTGGACTTGGATGAAGACCCGCTGCCACGAGACCAGCAATATGGGCCATGTCAACCATGAGCTTAGCTCCTACTGCATCTGCAATCTCACGGAATTTAGAGAAATCAATGATATGAGAGTAGGCTGAGGCACCAGCAACGATGAGTTTTGGCTTCACTTCTTGGGCTTGTTTTAGGATGGCATCAAAATCCAAGAGCTCTGTTTCAGGATCTACACTATAGGACACAAAGTTATAGGTTTGACCAGAGAAGCTCACAGAAGCTCCGTGCGTCAAATGCCCACCGGCAGCTAGATCCATCCCCATGACGGTATCACCAGGCTCAATCAAGGCCATATAGGCAGCACAGTTTGCCTGACTTCCTGAATGCGGTTGAACGTTCGCAAATTTAGCGCCAAAGATTTCTTTGGCCCGTTCGATCGCGAGACTTTCGACCACATCGACCACATCTGTCCCGCCATAGTAACGACGACCAGGATAGCCTTCGGCATATTTATTTGTCAGAATAGACCCTTGAGCAGCCATCACTGCCTTAGAGACAACATTTTCAGAAGCAATCAACTCAATATTGTTTTGTTGACGCTCTTCCTCTTTAGCGATCGCATTCCATAGGTCTGCATCATAAGCTTTGTAATCTTCTTTATCAAAAATCATCGGTCTACTCCTTTATAAAAAATTATTTATGTACATTATCACTGAGGAAGTTCATCTTCCTCAAAAGAAAGCTCCGGCACTTGTGCAAGCAAATCAGCTTTAGTAATCGAACCTTGCCGCAAAATCCTGGCCTTGGAACCAGAGATATCCAAAATAGTTGAATCTTGTCTAGTCAAGAAGTCATCATCCTCGACACCAGGAACCACTTGATCAAACTCGCTTATAATATCCTGATACTTTGTTCCACTTGCATGACCTGAAAGATTGGCCGAAGGACCAACCAAAGGGCCGAATTTACGAATTAATTCCAACGTTTTTGGGTGAGCCGGAATACGGAAACCAACTGTATCCAATCCTGAATGAATCCAGTCTGGCACCTTGTCATTCGCTTGAAGAATAATAGTCAGAGGCCCTGGTAAAAATGAATCAATCAGTTTTGATAAATAACCAGGTTGATTTTTCGAATAAAATCGAATCACTTTTTCGTCGGCTACATTTAAATTCAGAGCCTTGTCTCTTGGTCTACGTTTTAATTCGTAAATGTAATCAACTGCCTCTTGATCCAAAGCTTTAGCGAAAATACCATAGACTGTTTCAGTTGGCAGAATAACCGCACGTCCTGCTTCTAATTCTTTCTCAATGTGATCCATTGTCTACTACTACCATTCTATCTTGTCCAAATTGGTCTTTCAGAACGCGAACTTGTTTGTTGGGAAACGCCTCTTGAAAAAGCTCTTTTACCTTGCTTCCTTGCTTATAACCAATTTCTAGGTAAATTTTACCATCTGCTGTTAAAAGACTTGGTGTTTGCTGGGCAATCTTTTCGTAGATGGCATATCCATCACGATCCGCAAAAAGAGCTAAGTGGGGTTCAGAGGCTAAAACATTGGCTCCGACTTCTTCTACATCATCATGAGAGATATAGGGAGGGTTGGACACAATCAGGTCATAAGGACCTTCTAGTTCGTCCAGTACATCTGACGACTTGAATTCAAGGACAGCTTCTAATTGCTTGGCATTTTCTTGAGCCAGGGCTAAAGCCTCTTCTGAGACATCACTAGCTTGAACCTGCCAGTTAGGTCTAGCAAGGGCTAAGCTAATAGCAATGGCCCCACTTCCTGTTCCAATATCCAGAACTCGTAAGGCTTTCTCATCGTTTTCTTCGAGAATGAGAGCGACCAATTCTTCCGTTTCAGGTCGTGGGATCAGCACGCGCTCATCCACTGTAAAAACATGGCCACAAAATTCTGCGCTCCCAATAATATATTGGGAAGGAACGTGATGTTTCAGCTGCTCAAATATGGATAGAAGCAAGGCCTGATCCTCTACTTCCACTTCTTTTTGCAAGGCAAGGACAAAGTCTGTAAAGGTCCAGTTTTTTAAAGCACGATACGCGAAGGAGAGGCTTTCTGCTTCCTCTCCAACGGCTATTAATTCTTCTTCATACTGGGCTAAAAATGGTCCCAACAACATTATTTATTCAACTCTTCTAGTTTTTGTGTTTGGTCATACAAGACCAAAGCATCGACCACTTCATCTAATTTACCAGATAAGATAGTATCCAGTTTTTGAAGGGTCAAGCCAATCCGGTGATCGGTCACACGGTTTTGAGGGAAGTTATAAGTTCGGATCCGCTCTGAACGGTCACCAGTACCGATCGTAGACTTCCGCTCAGCGTCTTGCTCATCTTGGGCAATCTGAGCAAAGTGGTCAGCCACACGCGCACGGATGATCTTCATGGCTTTTTCGCGGTTCTTCTGTTGGGTCCGTTCTTCTTGCATCTCTACCTTGATATTGGTTGGCAAGTGGACGATACGAACGGCTGTTGCGACCTTGTTGACGTTCTGTCCACCCGCACCAGATGCGTGGTAGATGTCGATCCGAAGGTCTTTTGGATCGATGTCGTACTCGACTTCTTCGATTTCTGGCATGACCAGAACTGTAGCAGTTGAAGTATGGACACGACCTTGGCTTTCTGTCACAGGAACGCGTTGTACCCGGTGGGCACCAGATTCATACTTGAGTTTTGAATAAACCGATTGACCAGAAACCATGGCTACGACTTCTTTGATTCCACCAACGCCATTGTAGGAAGCTTCCATGACTTCAAAGCGCCAGCCTTGGCTTTCCGCGTATTTTTGGTACATTTGTAAGAGGTCGCCAGCAAATAACTGGGCTTCGTCTCCTCCTGCTGCCCCACGGATTTCCAAGATAATGTTCTTGTCATCGTTTGGATCTTTTGGAAGAAGTAAGATCTTCAGTTTTTCTTCGTACTCTTCCTTTTCAGCCTTTGCATCTTTTAGCTCTTGCTTAGCCATTTCTTCCAAGTCCGCATCGCCGCCTGCTTCCTTAATCATTTCCTCAGCGTCAACAATGTTTTGAAGGACTTGCTTGTACTCTCGGTATGCTGTCACCGTATCACGAGTGGAAGCCTCTTCTTTTGAAAGCTCCATAAAGCGTTTGGTATCAGAGACCACATCTGGGTCACTCAGTAATTCTCCTAACTCTTCGTAACGGTCTTCTACAGCTTGTAGTTGATCATAGATATTCATGTTTGCTCCTTAATTATTGGTTGTTAGATCATAGATTGCTACAATTTCGTTTTCTATGACTTCGCCAGTTTCTTTAAATCCATAATGGAGATAGCAAGATCTCGCTTGATTATTTTCCGGTTCATAAGATAGCCAAAGACTTGTTGCTTTTCCAGCTGGCTCTGTTCGAACAAAGTCAATGACTGCATCCATAGTCGGTTTAAAATAGCCTAAACCTTGAAATCGTTTATCGATCATAAAGCGAAATAACAAGTAATTTCCCTTGCTGATCCCAATTTTCTGGTCATAGGCAATCATAACAAAACCAACTAATACTTCCTTATCATAAACTGCTAAGGGAGCTATAAAATCACCATTTTTATCATATACATAGGCTTCAGCTAAGCTAATGGAATTGGATGCAATAAAATTCCTTTGATTTGGATGAACTTCTAGATTTAAAACGTCAAAATAATTCTCTATCGTAATATCTTTTAAACAAATAGACATTATTATCCTCTCTAAAACGTTCTAGACGCTTTCGGTTGGTATGTCTGGATTAAAATAATGCTTGCGGCAAACCGAGATATAGGTCTCGTGTCCACCGATCTGGATCTGCTCTCCATCATAGACAGGTTTACCCGCTTGGGTACGCAAGACCATGGTCGCCTTGCGGGAACAGTATTGGCAAATAGTTTTGATCTCCTCGATCTTGTCGGCTAATAAGAGGAGGTGTTTGGAACCTTCAAAGAGTTCATTTCGGAAATCATTTTTGAGGCCAAAAGCCATGACCGGCACATCCAGTTCATCCACGACTCTTGCCAAGTCATAGACATGGTGGCGTTTCAAAAATTGAGCTTCATCGATTAAGACACAGTAAGGTTTGATTGCTTGGTTTTTAATAAAGCCAAAGATATCCGTATCGTCTTCAATTGCAACGGCTTCTCGTTTCATACCGATTCGGCTAGAAACCACTCCTACTCCATCTCTGGTGTCGATTGCTGAGGTCATGATGACGACGCTCTTGCCTTGCTCTTCATAATTATGGGCCACTTTTAAGATCTCAATGGTTTTCCCTGAGTTCATGGTCCCATATTTATAATATAATTGTGCCATTTTCCTTCTGTTCTCTCTAAAATGTGTTTCATTATCATTTTACCATAATTTTGCTAAGCTTTGTATCCCAAAATGTGATAAAATAGTCCTATAAAAAATTTAGGAGGTGGCCATATGCCATTTGTACGAATTGACCTATTTGAAGGACGCACCTTGGAACAAAAGAAAGCCTTGGCCAAGGAAGTAACCGAAGCTGTTGTCCGCAATACTGGTGCTCCTCAGTCAGCTGTTCACGTCATCATTAACGATATGCCTGAAGGAACCTACTTCCCTCAAGGTGAAATGCGCACCAAATAATGGTTCCACTAAAAAACCTTTCTTGCTTGTGATATCACATAGCAGGAAAGGTTTTTTCTTATTTTTCTTGGGCTTGACGTTCTGCTTTCCGTTCTTCGAATTCTTCGTCACTCATCAAGGTTCCGCCGACATTAGCTGATTTAGCAAAGGCTGTATAGCGACGCAACCAACCGCTGGAGATTTTTGATTTGAAAGGTTTCAAATGTTTGCGACGTTCTGCAAGAGTGGCATCATCGACAATCAAATCAATAGTACGATTTGGAAGGTCAATCACGATTTCATCCCCATCTTCAATTAGGGCGATATTTCCACCTTCTGCTGCTTCTGGAGAAACGTGACCAATAGCAATCCCACGAGTAGCTCCTGAGAAACGACCATCCGTAATCAGTGCCACATCCTTACCAAGACCGCGTCCGACAATCTTAGAGGTTGGCGCTAGCATCTCTGGCATACCAGGTCCACCCTGAGGACCTTCGTAACGAATGACAACGACATGTCCCTTCTTAACTGTTCCATTGTCAATCAACTCAAGGGCTTGATCTTGTGAATCACAACAAATAGCTTTACCACGGAAAGTGGTCACAGATGGATCGACCCCACCGACCTTGATAACAGCCCCATCCTGAGCGATATTTCCATAAAGGATCGATAAACCACCTACAGGTGAAATCGGATGCTCAATTGGATGGATAATTTCTTCATTTTTGATTTCAGCACCAGCTACGTTTTCTTTCAAGGTTTTACCAGTAACTGTGATACGATCACCCTTAATGGCACCTTTTTTGATCAACTGATTGATAATGGCTGGAACACCACCAGCTCCATGCACATCATGCATAGTATAAACACTTGAAGGGGCAATTTTAGAAAGATAAGGTGTCTTCTTGGCAATCTCGTTGATATCTTTGAGATCATAGTCAATCCCTGCTTCACGCGCAATAGCCAGCGTATGAAGCACCGTATTGGTTGAACCACCCATGGCCATATCAAGCGCAAAAGCATCATCGATGGCTTCTTTGGTCACGATATCCCGTGGACGGATACTCTTTTTAATATTCTCTACCAATTGTTTGGCTGCTTGACGAACCAATTCACGACGTTCATCTGAAACCGCTAGGATGGTACCATTTCCAGGAAGAGCAAGACCTAATACTTCCATCAAACAGTTCATGGAATTGGCAGTAAACATACCAGAACAAGAACCACAGGTTGGGCAGGCATTTTTTTCCAAGAAATCCAGCTCATCTATGCCCATATCACCAGCTTGATAAGTACCTACAGCTTCAAACAAACTTGAGAGAGTCGCCTGATGCCCCGTCATGTCAACGCCACCCTTCATGGGTCCACCAGAACAAAATACGGCAGGCACATTGGTCCGCATGGCTGCCAAAATCATACCTGGTGTAATCTTATCACAGTTGGGAATATAGAAAACACCATCAAACCAGTGGGCATTGATGACCGTTTCAGCAGCATCTGCGATCAACTCACGAGATGGCAAACTATAACGCATCCCGATATGGCCCATCGCAATCCCGTCATCGACACCGATGGTATTAAATTCAAAAGGAATCCCACCAGCCTCGCGAATAGCTTCCTTGGCAACATCTGCTAATTCACGCAGGTGAACATGGCCTGGAACGATATCAATATAGGAGTTACAAATGGCAATAAAGGGCTTTTGCATATCCTTTGCTGATTTTACTTGCCCTGTTGCATAGAGGAGACCACGCGCTGGTGCTCGGTCGATCCCCATTTTGATCATATCACTTCTCATCTTGTTCTCCTTCTAGTTCTTCATTTCTACCTCCTAATCTTACCACTTTGACATCAATTGTCAAGAACTTTCAGAAAATTTATAATATTCACGGTACACAAAAAGCCTGGTTTCCCAGACTTCATTTTAGTTTGTTTGCTTTTTTTCGATCTGCCAGAGCCGAAGTTGGTAGCAAATTCCACTCACGACAAGGCTAGAAATTAGGCCAATCCAATAGGCATAGGGACCAAGGTTGATCACATGATCAAGGAAAATCCCTAGTGGGATAGAGATACACCAATAACTAAAGACACCTAATAAGAACGGAACCGTTGTATCCTTATAGCCCCGCAAAATCCCTTGTAAGGGTGCAGCAAAGGTATCGGCTACTTGGAAAAATAAACTATAGGTCATGAAAATCGCTGTTTGCTGCACAAAGACTGGATCCTTCCCGTATAGTCCTGCTAGTTGGAAGCGGAATGTATAGAGAAAGACCAGGGTGACAATGGCAAAGCCAAAGGCTGTCAGCCGTCCCAAACGGCAATATTGTTTGACCACTTCTGGTCTTCCTGCTCCCAGTTCGTAAGATACGATAATCGCCATGGTACTGGAGATACTAACTGGGAAAGCATACATCAGGGTAGAAAAATTCATGGCCGATTGGTGACTAGCAATGGTCAGTGATGGGAATTTTGCCATTAACAAACCAACGAGCGAGAAGATGATGACTTCTGCAAAAACAATTCCACCGATTGGAAGCCCAAGGCGCAATACTTCTTTCATCCCTTGAAAATCATAAGGTTGCGGCTTCCACAATTGGAAAGGTGCTACCTTGGGATGCTTGCACAAGATCAAAACCGCAATAACCAGCAAGACCCAGTAGGCCAGAGAGGTTCCAAGACCTGCTCCTGCTCCTCCCATCTCAGGAAAACCAAATGCCCCATAGATCAGGATATAGTTAAAACAAGCATTGAGAGGCAAAAGCAAGAGCATCAAGTACATGGATAGACGCGTCATTCCCAAGGTATCGAGGAAGGTCCGCACGATACTAAAGAGCAACAAGGGTAAGATCCCTAGAGAAAGGAAATATAAGTAGCGAATGGCTATTTGAGCAACAACATTTTCTAAGCCGATCTGCTTGAGAATCATGGGCGCAATCCCCCAAACAAAGCCTATTAAGAGAATAGCCATACCAAATGACATATAGAGGAATTGGTAAAAATCGCCAGCAATCCTTTCTTTATTTCCCTTGCCTAAATGATGCCCAACAATCGGCGTCAGTGCGGAGACAATCCCTGTCAGGAAAGTAAAAAATGGATTCCACAGACTGGTAGCTGTAGAAACACCAGCCAAATCAAGGGTCCGGTACTGACCAGTCATGGCTGTATCGACAAAGCTGGCCGAATAATTGGCCAATTGATAGATTAAAATCGGCAAAAATAGACTCAAAAACAAGCGCAAGCGCTCTTTAAAGTAATAGGTTACATACATGATTCTAACTCTCTTCTCATCAAATAAGATTTTATCCTCTTCCACTCTACTATATGTTTCTTTAAAAGTCAAAAAAACCGAAGATCCAAGGACCTCCGGTTCATGTGAGATTAGTTTTTGTTGCGGTTTAAAATAGCATTGAGAATGATCGCCAAGACACTGGCAACGACAATTCCGTTCGCAAAGAACATTTGGAATCCTGTTGGAAGGCCATTGAAGAGGGTGCTGTTGTTCAAACCAACCCCTGCAGCAATCGATACAGCAGCGATCAAGAAGTTGTGCTCATTGTGTTCAAAATCAACACGCGCAAGAATCTGCATCCCTTGAATCGATACAAAACCAAACATGACAAGCATCGCTCCCCCAAGAACTGGACTTGGAATGATTTGTGCCAAAGCTCCAAACTTAGGAAGGAGACCAAGAAGAACAAGGAAACCAGCCGCATAGTAGATTGGAAGACGAGTCTTGATACCAGACAATTTCACCAAGCCAACGTTTTGTGAGAATCCGGTGTAAGGGAAGGTGTTGAAGATACCACCGAGGAGAACGGCCAACCCTTCAGCGCGGTAACCATTGCGAAGGCGCGTGCTATTAATTGGATCTTTAGTAATATCAGAAAGTGCAAGATAAACACCTGTTGATTCAACCATAGAAACTGTCGCGATGATACACATCATGACGATTGAGGTGATTTCAAACTTAGGAGCTCCAAAGAAGAAAGGCGTTGGAACGTGAACAACTGGTGCTTGAGCCACAGGTGTGAAGTCTACCAAGCCCATAGAAGCCGCAATGGCAGTCCCTGCGATCAAACCAATCAAAATTGAAATGGATTTAATAAAACCAGTCGTATAGATATTAACAACTAAAATGATGAGAATGGTCACTACAGCCAAAATCAAGCTTTGAACGGTTGGTTTTGGCGCATTATTTCCCATATTTCCAATCGCTACTGGAATCAAGGTCAAACCAATGGTGGTAATAACGGATCCCGTTACAATTGATGGGAAGAGATTGGCAATCTTAGAGAAGAAACCAGAGACAAGGATGACATAAATCCCTGAGACAATCAAGGCACCAAACATGGCACCACTACCATGGCTAGCCCCGATCATGCTGAGAGGTGCCACAGACTGGAAGGCAACCCCAAGGACTACCGGAAGACCGATCCCAAAGTATTTATTGAGCTGCACTTGAAGGAAAGTCGCAACCCCACACATGAAGATATCTGTAGAGATGAGATAGGTTAGTTGATGAGCATTATAGCCCAAAGCTCCTGCGATCATGATCGGCACCAAAATAGATCCCGAATACATGGCCAAAAGGTGTTGCATGCCTAGAATGGCCGCCTGTGAATGGCTTTCTTGTTTTTGCATTAGATGTCTGCCTCCTTAAATACAACCTGACCATTTTCAAAACGGTCCAAACGTGCAAGGGATACAACTGGATATCCCAACTCTTCTAACAATCCCCGTCCATCTTGGAAGGATTTTTCAATCACGATCCCAATCGCTTCGACTTGAGCACCAGCTTGTTCGATGATTTGAATCAAGCCTTTGGCTGCTTGCCCATTTGCAAGGAAATCGTCAATGATCAAAACCTTATCTGATGGATCCAAGAATTTACCAGCAATCGAAACTGTGCTGGTGACTTGCTTGGTAAAGGAATAAACCTCAGCCGTCAAAATACCCTCATTCATCGTGATGTTTTTCGCCTTCTTAGCAAAGATCATAGGAACATCCAGGGCTTCTGCTACATAAAGGGCTGGTGCAATTCCAGACGCTTCAATGGTCACGACTTTGGTCACACCAGCATCTTTGAACTGATCCGCAAAAGTCTGACCAATTTCTTTCATCAATTTGAAATCCACTTGGTGGGTCAAAAAGGAGTCCACCTTGAGGATATTCTCACCTAAAACGTTACCGTCTTTTAAGATGCGCTCTTCAAGTAATTTCATACTTCCTCCTACTTTTTAAAAAATCCTGTACTTCATTCACAAAACACAAAAAGGCCTGCTAAGCAAGCCTTGAAATCTCTCTAGAAAGAGAAATAATCCTGACTTACTTATTGTTAGGTGTTCCGGCACCTTGTAGAAACATCACGCCCATTCGTGAAATAAATAAGTAATTCAATTAGTGTGCATCGCCATTCCATATAGAATTCTTAACGATCACATAGTCAACGTGTTTCAAATCTGCTAATTTTCGGCCTCCTGCATAAGAGATCGAACTTTGCAAATCTTGTTCCATTTCTGTCAAGGTATCTTGCAAATGACCCTTGGCAGGCAATAAAATCTTCTTGCCTTCGACGTTCTTATAAGCGCCTTTTTGGTACTCTGAAGCAGATCCATAGTACTCTTTGAAAGACTCTCCATCGATCTCTACTGTTTTACCAGGACTTTCGATATGACCTGCAAAAAGAGAACCAATCATGACCATAGACGCCCCGAAACGAATCGATTTGGCAATATCACCATGGGTCCGAATCCCACCGTCCGCAATAATTGGCTTACGCGCTGCTTTTGAGCACCAGCGAAGGGCAGCCAATTGCCAACCACCTGTACCAAATCCAGTCTTCACTTTGGTGATACAAACCTTACCAGGGCCGATTCCGACCTTAGTCGCATCAGCTCCCGCATTTTCTAATTCACGAACAGCTTCAGGAGTTCCAACATTTCCAGCAATGACAAAGGTATCTGGCAATTCTTTCTTGATGTGTTGAATCATCCGAATGACACTATCCGCATGACCGTGTGCGATATCAATAGTGATGTACTCAGGCGCATCTGCCTTTAATTGACTCACAAAGTCGTATTCGTATTCCTTAACACCAACCGAAATGGAAGCGATCAAACCTTGATCATGCATGCGTTTGACAAAAGGAATCCGACCTGCTTCATCAAACCGGTGCATGATATAGAAATACCCACCACGCGCCAACTGCTCTGCTACACTCTCATCCAAGATCGTCTGCATATTAGCCGGAACGACTGGAAGCTTGAAGGTATGCTTTCCAAATTGGACGGTTGTATCTGCTTCTGACCGGCTATTGATGATACATTTGTTGGGAATCAACTGAATATCTTCATAGTCGAAAATAGGAAATTCATTTAACATAGATTGAAAAATCTCTTTTCTAAAAACTGACCTACCTATGCGCAAGCGCATCGCTACGTCTCTTGACGTTTCCTTGATAGATTATACCAAAGATACGGACCTAATGCAATGGGAATGATTTTATAGGAAATAACGTTCGGAAATTACAAGACAAAAACCCGTTTCAAAAAGAGAAACAGGTTTTATTTATGAACATTTTGGAGCCAATTGTTCACTTCTCTAGCTACAATTTCAGGCGCCTCTGTATACAGTTCGTGCCCCAAACCATCTAGCAAGACTTGCTCGATCTGGGGATCTAGTTGCTTCAGAGCTTCTTTTCTCCATTCAGGCTCTTCTTGGTATCGAGGCCCGATAAATAGGACAGGCTTGTCTGCAACTGAAATCTGGTTAGCTTTGATCTGACGCCGTAGACGCAATAAGGCCATGACCTTTTCGAGATCCAGATTTAATTCATATTGTTCACTCACTGGATTCCAACGATAGCTAGCCTCTACTGCTTTTCGCGCTATAGGAGTAGGATCTGCTCCATCACCAAGTTCTGATAACACAGCCTCTTCTAAAGTCGCAAAAACTTGCTGCTTCATGAAAGACGCCGTTCCTTCTAGTTCTTCTTCAAGAGGCAGGATCTTTTCCATATCCAGATACCCCCCATCCAGGAGAATCAAAGCCTGAATCTGAGGAAACTCACTAGCCAGATAACGAGCCAAATCTCCACCTAAGGAATGACCCAATAAACAGATTTCTCCCACCTGGCCAACCCGACCTTGGAACCAATCACGAAGATCGTTTTCTGTCTGAATCATTTCCCTATAGGGATCTAGAAAGGTCACAGGAAAGCCTAGCTCATCAATAAGTGGAGCCAGATGGTAGCTATTGCTACCGAGGCCACCAATAAAATAATACTGCATGTGTTTTGTCCTTTCTTTTTCATTCTATTTCATTGGTTAGCGCTACTCTCTCGCGTCTCCTTTATGGAGTTCCGTATTATAAACAATTTCTGCACCAGGGCTTCCTTTATCATCCTTTACGACTCCTATTAACTGACCATCTTCTACTAATAATTCAATATTTTCATCTGTACTACTTGCCTCTGTGAGTATAGCTCTCTTAGGCAAATGCTCCTCATTTGAAACGTCTACAGGTTTGCCATTTGAGTCCAGTAACTCAATGACTTCATTGCCACCTCCATCAAAATCAAGAACAATGTCTGAAATCAATCCATAACTTAATGGAATAAATTTCTTTATTTTATCTCCCAGAGTAGCTTTATTTCCATACTTGTCATAGATCGTCGGACGCACATAGGCATTTGAGAATGTTGACCCTTCTTCAGTAACGTAGATTGGGGAGAACTCAATCTTCTCAATCCCAGTATAGTGTTCTTTGATGTAGGTTCCGATTTGTTCTTCTAGCAAAAGAAAACCATGCTTATAGAGCTTTGTTGTTTTCGGTCCAAGATTCGGCTTCGTTAGTTTATTGTAGACAAAGTAACTACCGGATAGGATGAAAATTAAAATAGCAATGATCTTTACCCACTTTCTGCTCATCAGTCGCTCCTCCTTCTATCTACTTCAGTATAGCATATTTGGTTGGCTTTCCATCGCTATTCCTAACGAAACGGAATATAAAGATTTGAAATGTGGCGAAATTTTAAAGCATTTCACAGTCTCATGAAATACTTTTAAACTGTATTATTTTTATATGAATAGAAGACTAGTTCCTTCAGTTTTCTTGGTCTCTTCAATCCAATATTGCTCCTCTTTGGGGATCAAATGATCAAAACGTCCTGAAAAAAACTTCCATCCGTTTGGCACATATCTTTCGTAGTTTTTCATCCCCAGATGGTTTGAATAAAATTCTTCTTTATCAAAATCGATGAAAAGATCCGGAAGCAAGGCTTTTCCTTCCAGAATAATCTCTGAATTCAAGTTCTCCTCTTCCATTGAACGTTTGATCATTGAGATCAATTCTTCAACCGTCACCTTCAGCCAATCATCTTTATACATTTCTAAGTAGCTCTCAAGATTGCTTTTTGTAATCACATGAAGATTCTGCTGAATCTCAGGTAAATAGGAGAAATCAACATCCAGACCTGCTTCCTGGTATGCCTGAATATATTTATCGATATCCATTGTCCACATTTCGTTTGAACAAATATACCAGTTAAACTGATGATTTGCAATAACCCCAACAATATTTATTTCTGGTTTCTCTATCAATTGGTCTTTATTCACTAGTTTTTTCTCCCCTTCTCCTATCTACTTGTTCCGAACTGACAATAGGACTTACTTACCAAACATTATATATCTATGATACCGAATTATATTTTGACAAGCAAGTTAATGACCGAGTCGCTAACAAAAAAGCCAGCTAAAAGGGTTTAGCTGACTGATGTCATATCTAATAAATCTTTCTCTGCTCGATCATCTAGCAGAGAAAGCAAGTATCCCACATTCTCTTATATTCTATAAAACAAAAAAGCACTCTGCAAAAACAGAGTGCTATCGTCTTTAATACTTTATATTCCGTTCGACAAACTTGAAGTTGTTTACTTACAGTACTCCTCTATTTTGTAGCTATATTCTTTTAGAAGTCCCCGTGAATAAATTTTTTTATTTTTTGAATCTCTAACTTCATTCCAAAGGATAGCCGCAACTTTTAACTTGTTGGAGTAATGATTGCTAAATTCATCGGCACAAAAGTCTTTTAGAAATTGATTCCATTGGCAAGCTGAATTATCATACTTGGCGTAGTCTGACTCTCCATAGTATATTTTAATCATATCTTGGATTGTAAAATTTATGTTGTTGTCCCGTTTTACTTTTCTCCAAGCAGTTGCCATATCAGCATTAAACTTAAACGGATTAACACCTGTTACAGCTGAAAAATAATCACGAAATTTCTGATTAAAGGAAAACCCACATTCAAGTAATGATGTATTTAGGGTTATTATTTCGGTTTGATTTTTGTTTCTTTTCCTCAAAACTTTTTCTACTCTATTTCCCCTAAAATATTGTTCTATAATATGATTTAATTCTTTTTTTGTACATCTGTATTCTAATCCAAGGTACTTACAAATTTGTGAAAGCTCTTCTCGATACCAGTAGTATCTGTTAAATTCTTCAAATGATTTTATATCTCTAAAATCAGGTCTATGTTCTTCCAAATGCTCGCCTCTACAACTCCAAATTTATCTCATTATACCATAGATAATAAAAGTCATATCAATTTATACCCATGCCACATAAAGCTATAACAGAATATATTACAATCTTGTAATTACTGTATTTCTATTAAGCTTAACATTCTTTTAAAATAAATAAGAAAAACAAACGATATAGTCCATCACTAGTAACAAGAAATACTAGAAGTTGAAAGATATAAAAACATTTAAATGGAAAGCATAGCAATAAACAAAACAGTCAGTAAAACGATGGTTTTGTTGTGTTGTTTCACTTGCTTTCTAATTTCCTCTTTTGACTTTATCCGCAGACGCCCTTTGTATTTTGATTTAGTAATGGAACTTCTAATAAGTTCGCTGACGTTCGTACTCACTTAAGGAAAGTTTTTTATATGACTTTATCTTCAATCTGAGACCGTTAAAACCTCTTTGTTTGAATCTTTCTAACTGAATTGGACACAAAAAATCCACTCACTCAGGGTGAAATGGATTGTTTCTTTATTAACGGTTCAACAAGAAATTGAACAATTTTTCGACAATTTTTACGACCAACCAGCATAAGAATCCGATATAGCTGAAATAGAAAATGAGTGACAAAATCGTAATAATCATGGTTTCCTCCTTCGTCGATTGCAAGTACTTGTCTTATTATACCTTTTTATGCAATCGAACTCAATAGAATTTTGAAAATTGTCTGATTATTCTTTTTCTTCTTTAGCTTCTTTGGTGTCTTGATCGGCTTCTTCACTGCCTTTGTTGACAGCTGTCTTAAATTCAGCAAACATTTTGCCGATGGATTGGCCCAACTCTGGTAGGCGTTTTGGTCCAAAAATCAAGAGGGCGCCCAGGATGATGATGATCAAACCTGGTGCTCCAATATCACGTAAAATTCCCATTAGTTTCTCCTTTTTCTTGAATAGATGACTTTACTGATGGCGACACTGACTTCAAATAAGAGGATCAAAGGGAGTGTCATGGCCAAGTCACTGATAAAGTCTGCAGGGGTTAGCACGACGGCTAAGACCAGCAGAACAAAGTAAGCGTAACGTCGGTAGGTTATTAAAAACTGTGGTGTCAAGATCCCAATCGAGGTCAGAAAAGCGACCAAAACTGGTAACTCAAACAAGACCCCTAAAGGCAAGGTGGTGTGCCATAAGAAGGTTAAATAATTTTGTGCCGTCAATTGGGTATCAAACAGCCCTTCTCCCAAGCGCATCAGGACCTCTAAAATAGCTGGACTGACAAAGAAATAACCAAATGCAAGCCCCAGTACAAAGCAAATAAAGCTAGCTGGGATGTAGGCAAAGACTGCACGCGCCTCTTTCTCCTTCAAAGCCGGCCTTACAAATTGCCAAACCTGGTAGACAATAAAGGGCAGGGTCAGGCTAAAAGCCGTGAGATTAGCGAGCGCTACATAGATCCAGAGGATATCATTCGGTCCCAGTACCAGCAGTTTTTGATGGAAGCTAGCAGTCAAGGCTTGGTAGAGTTCTCCACCAAATACAAAAGCCACCAGAAAGACGATAATATAACATAAGACCACTGCGAACAATCGTTTTCGAAATTCGACCAAATGTTCAACAATGGTCATTTCATCTGCTCTACTCTTTGTCATGTTGTCTCACCGTAACGAGTGCGATCAAGGCCACAAAGATTCCTTGAGGAAGAAGAACTTCCCAGCTTGGATAGATGCCCGCCCAATCGATGGTTGGAAGTCCATTGACCAAATGGCTAGGGAGGATATTGGTCAACTGCAGGGCGTGAATGCTGACACCGAGCATCTTGAAGGCCAAGGCGTAAATCAACCACGTCAAAATGAAAAAGATTCGATGAGGTTGGATAGCTTGACTAGCCTTAGTCATAGCCACTGCAATGATGATGAGAACAGCTATAGCAAGCCCGATTCCCAGTAAGAAATTCGCGGTTGTAATCCGTGGAATGATCCCGACATAAAAGAGAATGGTCTCAGCCCCTTCACGAAAGACTGCTAAGAAACTGAGGGCAAACATCGAGACAAAGCTTCCAGTAGCCGTCACGGTCTTCATCTGACGGTCCATAAAGGCATTCCACTGTTTGACAGAGGACTTGCTGTGGAGCCAAATTCCTATGAGAATCATCATGACCACAGCGAAAATTCCAACGCCACCTTCAATGATTTCCCGGTTAGCCCCCGAAGTAACGGCTGGAAAAGCTACTTGCAAAACAAGAGCGATCGCTGCACTGGCAAGAACACCAGCAATGGCTCCACCGTAGACCCATTTGAGGCCTTTCCTCATCTTAGCGGCCTTAAGGGTCGTCACAAGCGCCATGACAATCAGCAGCGCTTCTACTCCTTCACGCAGAAGAATCAACATGGCATCAAAAGCGTTGTAAGAAGCTGTAGTATCGATCGCAGACAGGTCCTTGATCAAGGCTTGTAATTTCTCTTGATAGGACTTTTCTTTCCCCTTGACCATAATGACCGGGGATTCACTTTCTACGCGCGTGTAGAGACTGGGATTGGTCGTGCTAACATCCCCTTCGATAGTTGGCCAGATCGTGATGAACTGCTTCATAGTCGCTGCAGCAGACTTATCGTCGCCGGATTGGAATTGGCTTTGCGCCTTCTCCAAAAGCTTGATCCCATCGTTCAACGTCAAATCCGTACTGGCACTGCTAATGGCTTCTCCTTTTACAAAGGCATCAATCCCATTTTTGAGGTCATCATAAGAGGACTGGATGTTGGTGAAATCGGTAGGCTCTGTTTCAATGCTACTGCGTAAGAGCGAAATAGCCGTCTCGATTTTGCCATAGTAGGCTGTGCTGTGATCTCTTACCACCGCTTCGTTTCGCGTCCATGTGTTATTGAGATCTGCATAGGTTTGACGGGTTTTATCCAGATCCTTAGCTGTAATGGCCTCTTGTAGGTTCTTAAAATAAGGTGAGAGGCGACTCACGAGTTTGTCTTTTTCCGCCTCTAAATCGACCGGATTTTGCTCTTTTTCAAAAGTGAGCAAGGCTGATGAGATCTTGGTAAGATCCTCTTTTCTTACCTCCCCTTTTATTGCTAAGGCTTGGCTAACTTTTTTCCCTGCCTTGGAATCATGGTGGTCTTTTGATTCAAAATCAGACTGAATCGCAGCGATTAATGCCTTGGCCTTATCCTGATTCTTATTTTCTACAGCGGTTGTTGCATCCGTGATCTTGATAAAGAGATCGCTATAAGAGTCCGCAGCCACTGGATGAGTCCAGAACAAGGCAAGAAGGCCTAATAAGATCAAGAATTTATTCAAAGAGTGCTTGACCAAGGTACCCTCCTTTCTCAACGCCTGCAAAGCAAGCAAAGAGTCCACTTCCGATATGGGTGATGTACTCGTTCATTTTGTCTACTGCGCCTAAGTTGGTTTGGATTTTGACAAAGCTGTTCGGATCCTTTTGAAAGGCGATAAAGATCAAGCCAGCATCAAATTGCCCAGTCTGTTCATTGATGCCATCCGAATAGGAATATGACCGGCGTAAAATCGGTCGATCCACTTCTTTGGCCAAACGGACATGTGAATCTACTGGTAGTTTAGATAAATCTACTTCATCAAATTCGTTGGTTTTACCAAAGGGAGCACCGGACTCCTTGTAGCGACCAAAGGTGTTTTCTTGCTCCTGCAAATTGGTTCGATCCCAAGTTTCCAAGTGCATTTGCACTAGGCGAAGAGCCATATAAGAACCACCCTTCATCCAATCCTTGCTGTCAGTCCAGACGACCTTGTCAAAGTCTTTCTCAGTCGTGACATTTGCTGTTCCATCCTTGAAACCAAAGAGGTTGCGCGGCGTTTCTTTTCGGTCGCCAATAGCCGCAAAACCGGATTTGCTCCACTTCATGGTAATGGTATTTCGACCCTTACGAATCAGATTTCGCACCGCATGAAAGGCTACTTGCTCATCATCTGCACAGGCTTGAATGACGATATCACCACCAGTGTATTTGTCCTGCAACTGCTCCTTTGGAAATGGAGGCAAATCACGAAAGAGTTTCGGACGTTTGTACTCCAAGCCTAGTTTCTTTAGAAAGGAAGCCGAAACTCCAAAAGTCAAGCTCAAACGATAGGGGTTGAGTCCCACTGTTTCACCTGTATCTGTTGGTGGCAAGAGGGCATTCGAACCATCTTTTTTGACCAATTCTCCTTCGACTAATTTACTACTGTAATCGGTCCAGTCTTTAAAGAGCTGGATGACTTCTTTTTTGTCCGTCGTGTGAAGGTCTAACACCACCAAGTAGCAAGCCTTCTGCATGGCCGTTGTAATCCCTGCTTGGTGCTTGCCATAAAAGGAGATGTCTTCATCCCCATCATAAGCTTTTTTGCTGGAACTGTCTTGATTAGCGAAAAAAGCAGATGCACCAGAGAGGCCCAGCGCTAGACCAGCCCCTCCAATACCTGCTTTTTTAAGAAATTCACGACGGTCCATTTTTTTATCTAAAAATTTTTCGTCAGCCATTTTTCTTATTTCCCATCTAAAATCACACCCATTTGAGACAAGGGTTCACCAAGTTTGGTCACAGCTTCTGCCAATTCCTTGGTATCTTCCTTGGATAAGTCTGTGTAAGACTTATAGTTTGAATCATCTGTCATGTGTTTGTCCAATAGAGCATTGACATTTTTGAATTCTGCTTCCAAGGTTTTAACCAATTTAGAATCTTTTTTCTCAATCAAAGGTTTAAAGAGAGAGAAGATCTTTTCAGCCCCTTCAATATTGGCGCGGAAGTCGTAAAGATCTGTATGAGAGAAGACTTCTTCTTCACCTGTAATCTTTTGCGTTGCCACTTCATTGAGCAAATCAACAGCTCCGGTCAACATGATATCCGGTGTTACTTCTACTGTAGCAATTTTAGCTTTCAACTCCTTAATATCGTTCACCAGTTGGTCAGCGTATTTGTCTGTTCCATCTGTAGTATTGTTTTCCCAAAGGATACGCTCAATCCGGTGGAAACCTGACCAGCCATCTTCTGATTTATTTTCATCCACATAATCCACCAAACGGTAGTCGATCTTGACATCTGATTCTCCGAAGGTTTCAGCAATCGGTTCGGAACGTTCATAGGCCATACGGATCAAGGGATATTGCTTTTTAGCTTCTTCCAAATTACCGTCTTTTAGGGTAGCTCGGAATCCTTCTGTATCCTTGAGCAATTGGTCAATTTGCATTTCAACAAAGTCTTTGTATTCAGCTGTCGCATTGTCCAAGGTCTTCTGGTCAGCCTTTGACAACTGCACCGTTGAGCTGGTTTGCGTCTTTTGATTCGACTGTTTGCTAGTAGAATTCGCACACCCTGCTAAAAGAGCAACACTCAATAAGAGTAGACTATATTTTTTCATGAAAGACTTCTCCTCTTTTGTTCTTGGACTTATTTTACCAGAAGTTTTCTCATTTTTCAACAATTGTCTGAAAATTTAATAATAGAAAGACTTTTCTAAGAAACTGTCTTTTACAAAAGAATATCCTTGACTCGTCCAATTTCAGATTCTTTCACCACCACAAAGATGCTATCACCTAGATACAAGCGGGTCGCACCATTGACCGTATAGCTCTTGCCACTTCGCATTTGCGTAGTAATCAAAATATCTTGAGGGAGTTCGAGTTCATGAACTTGTTTCCCTGCAATCTTTTCGGATACAGGAATCTCAATCAAGGTCAACTCTCCTTCTTCTTGCGCCTTATCAGGTAAGAGTTGCTCCAGCATGGCTTCATAGACTGGCGCACCATGGAAGAGATCCATAATCATGTAAGCCAGCAAGGTGACCATACCCAGTGGCATTAAACTACGAATATCACCGACCATCTCTGTTACCAAAATCATAGCTGTTAAAGGAGCTTTCGAAATAGCCCCAAAATACCCACTCATTCCTAAAATAATGAAGAGAGGTAATTGATTTTGAGAGATAAAGCCAATATTTTGGAGGAAAGTTCCAACGATCGCGCCTAAAAGAGATCCTAAAGCTAGAATGGGCAAGAAAATTCCGCCAGGTAGACCACTACCATAGCTCAACATACTCCAGATAAACCGGATCGTAAAATAGAGAAGGATCGATAGAACTGGATACGGTACTCGAGCTAAATCCAAAACCAATTGGTTCCCGCCACCAAGAATTTGTGGAAGGAAATAGCCGATTGGAAGAATCGAGACAAAGGCAAATAAGGAAGAGTAATGAGAGGGAACATGAAAAATCTTTTCAAGTAAACGATACAATCGACCAATATTCAGCACCACTACTTCATAGACATAACCTGCTGCCCCCAAAAAGACTCCAAGAAAAAGGTAAATCCAGTACTGAGACAAATGGAGCGGCGGAATATTTTGCGGCATATGAAGTACGGGTGTTTGACCAAAGACATTGAGTGAAATAAAATTAGAAGTCAGACTAGCGGCCAAGGTCGAAATCCAAAAGAATCGAGAAAAATGATGGTAGACTTCTTCCACGACAAATAAAAGTCCTGCTATAGGTGCATTAAAGGCGGCTGCAAGGCCTGCAGCAGCTCCACTTGCAATCAAAGACCGCTCTTCAACTGGGCTGACCTTCAAATGATGGGCCACTCCTTTTCCACCCATAGCCCCTAATTGAATACTAGGACCTTCACGACCAAGCATCAAGCCACTTCCGATGGCCAAGACACCTAAAATATACTTCTTCCACAAGGTATCCCACCAGCTCACCGCCAAAAGACCCTTGAGCTCTGCTTCGACTTGCGGAATTCCCGATCCCTTGATATCCCGATTGGTGCTTATGAGACGACCAGCAATCAGTACGATCACCCCATACCCCAACAGCATCGCCAGCAAATAAAGTGGTTGACCAGACATCTCCTTGTAGACGCCTTGAACAAAATGAAAAATATGTTCGATTAAAAAGCGAAAACTAGAGACGACACAGCCCACAACGATCCCAACCAGAACACCTCTGACAATATGGGCCACAATCGAACTAGAGGCAAAACGAAATTCATTTTTTAAGGCTTCTTCTTTTTCAGACATTCCCTAACTCCTTCAAACTCTTATCCTATTCATTATACCTTATTTCACTGACTCTGAATACTTGGAAAGACAAAAAAAACAAAACTAGCACCGCTAGCTTTGTTTTTCATTTAGCCATTATTCAGCAGTTAAAGCTGCCATTGTGATGTAGTTATATGGTTTGTTGAAGTGTGGCAAGAAGAACAAGTCAGTCAAGGCTAACTTATCAATCGTCACGTGTTCTTGAATAGCAAGTGAGAACATGTGGATGGCCATTGAGATGGCGCTATCACGTGATACCATTTGAGCTCCAAGGATTTGACGAGTGTCTTTGTCATAAACAATCTTGATACCAACCTCATAGTTATCATGTTTAATAAATTCAGGTTTTTGAAGGTCATTGAAGCCTGTTTCAGTAGCATTGAAGCCGGCAGCTTTTGCTTTTTCAAGAGTCAAACCAGTTGAAACCATGTGAAGGCCATAGATAGAGATACCGTTAGAACCTTGAACACCGATTCCTTCCAATTCATGACCAGTCGCATTGTAGGCACCAACAATACCTGAACGAACCGCATTAGATGCGAGTGCGATGTAGCTCATTTCACCACGTGCATTGTCATAGATAGTCGCACAGTCACCAACTGCATAGACACCTGGAAGTGACGTTTCTTGTTTCTTATCAACAAGGAAGGCACCGTTGCGGAAGAGTTCAATCTTACCATCTGCAAGAGCTGTATTTGGACGGAAACCAACAGCCAAGATGACCATGTCTACATCGAAGGTTTCTTTATCGGTTACAAGACGTTCTACCTTACCATCTCCTTCAACTGCTTGAACAGTTTGTCCAAGAGCCAAACGGATGTTGTGGTCTTCCAAGTTTTTCGCCATGATGTCAGTAAAGTCTTTGTCATAGTAGCCGTTTAAGACAGTGTCTACGATATCCACCAAGACAACGTCTTTACCAAGACGTTCGAAAGCTTCAGCAAGTTCTACACCGATGTAACCACCACCAACTACGGCGATACGGTTCAAGTGTTTGCTGTTGTCTTTCAATTTTTCGATCACCTCTTCAGCGTTTTGGTACAATTTAACGAATTGAAGATTTTCAAGAGTTGCTTTGAATTCGCGGTTACCAGGAACGATTTCAACTCCTTTAATTGGAGGAATGATTGGTGTTGATCCAGTCGCAAAGATTAATTTTTCATAAGATTCTTTGTGTTCTTTTCCATCAACTTCTGCAGTTACCACTTTGTTGTCATAGTCAATTGAAAGAACAGGAGAGTTCATGTAGACTTTTGCACCTTTTGCTTCCAATTTTTCTTTGTCAGAGTAGAAGAGACCTTCTGGACCATCGATTTGCTCACCGATCCAAAGTGCCATCCCGCATCCAAGGAATGAAATGTTTGAGTTTTGGTCAAAAACCACAATTTCATTTTCATTTCCAAAATTATCTAACATAGTGTTGATACAAGCTGTTCCGGCATGGTTTGCCCCTACAACAACGATTTTACTCATAGAATAAATCCTACCTTTAATTAAAATTTACTTCTTGAGTATATCATAAAAATGATATCGGTTACAAGATATTTGCTCAATATTTGTGATCTTTTCTTCAAACCTTCTGAAAGCTTCCTCTCACAGCTTTCATAAAATGTCAAATAATTTGTCCGAAAGGATTGTGAAAACGGTCTCTATTTGGTATACTGTAAGTAAGTGAAAATTGGAAAGGATAGATTTTTAGTGGACCTAAGTAGTCGATCCGAACGTCTGATGGGAACCACCATCACCGTTTCGATCTGTGACCCACAAGCGGATGAACTCCTTACGCATTGCTTTGAACTTCTTCGTTCCTACGAACATCGCTTCAGTGCTAATGATGCAAGTTCTGAACTCATGGAAATCAATCACCAAGCTGGTATTGCTCCTGTTCGAGTTCATCCAGATCTTTTTGAACTGATTGCATTAGGTACCTTGCATAGTCAAGCTAAAAATAGCCATTTAAACATTGCTATCGGCCCTCTTGTGCAAACCTGGCGGATCGGATTTTCAGATGCCAGACGGCCTGCACCAGAAGAAATCGAACAAGCGCTTTTAAAGATCGATCCCCAGCAGATTCAACTAGACCAAGAAAACTATACAGTCTTTTTGAAACGTCCTGGAATGAAGATTGACTTGGGAGCTTTAGCAAAAGGTTATAGTGCAGATCTAATTGCTACCTATCTGAGAGGTAAGGGAATCAAGGATGCCTTGATCGATCTTGGAGGAAATATCCTAACCGTCGGTCAACACCCTGTTAAACAGCAACCTTGGCGGATTGGTATTCAAAATCCTGTCGAAAAAAGAGGAAATCACTTACTAGTCCTCTCGATCAAGGATAAGTCTGTTGTCACCTCTGGCATCTACGAACGTCATTTAGAAGTCGACGGCCAGTCGTTTCACCATATCTTTGATAGCGCGACAGGCTATCCGGTAGAGACAGACTTAGCCAGTATCACCATTATATCTGATCGATCCGTAGACGGGGAGATATGGACTACCCGCCTGTTCGGGGACTCTTCTACTTCTATCCTCAACACTATTGAATCACTTCCTGGTATAGAGACCTTATTGGTTTCACAATCAGGCAAGATCGCCTATACAAGTGGGCTTCAATCTTATTTATAATTCTGTTATCAGAAAGGAAATTTCCATGGTAAAACTTATTGCGATTGTGGGGACTAACTCCAAACGTTCTACAAACCGTCAACTGCTTCAATACATGCAAAAACATTTTGCTGATAAGGCTGAGATCGAATTGGTCGAAATTAAAGATATCCCTGTCTTTAACAAACCAGCCGACAAACAAGTGCCTGACGCTGTCTTGGATATTGTTGCAAAAATTGAGGAGGCTGATGGAGTCATTATTGGGACTCCAGAATACGACCACTCTATTCCAGCGGTCTTGATGAGTGCTCTAGCTTGGCTCTCATACGGAGTCTTCCCATTGTTGAACAAACCAGTCATGATTACTGGGGCATCATACGGTACCTTGGGATCTTCACGCGCCCAACTCCAACTCCGTCAAATCTTAAACGCTCCAGAAATTAAGGCGAATGTCTTGCCAGATGAATTCTTGCTATCTCATTCATTACAAGCCTTTGATCAAAATGGAGACTTAGTAGATTTGGATGTTATTCAAAAATTAGATGCCATCTTCAATGATTTCCGTGTGTTTGTAAAAATCACAGACAAATTACGCAACGCCCAAGAATTGCTTCGCAAAGATGCTGAAGAGTTTGACTGGGAAAACTTGTAAGATAGGAGACAGAAAAGAATGAAATTTGTAGGACTTGTAGGATCAAACTACGATCAATCATATAACCGTAAACTCTTGGAATTCATTCGCCGCCAATTTAAGATCAAATTTGAATTGGAAGTTCTTGAAATCGATGAAGTTCCAATGTTTAACCAAGATGAAAAATGGGACGAAAGTTTCCAATTACGTCTTTTGTACAATAAAATTACTCGAGCAGATGGTGTCATCATTGCTACTCCAGAGCACAACCATACGATCTCTGCTGCTCTTAAATCTGTTCTTGAATGGCTATCTTTTGAGGTGCATCCATTTGAAAACAAACCAGTAATGATCGTTGGTGCTTCCTACTATGATCAAGGGACATCACGTGCTCAGGTTCACCTCCGCAAGATCCTTGATGCTCCAGGTGTCAATGCTTATACTCTTCCAGGTAATGAATTCCTTCTTGGAAAAGCAAAAGAAGCTTTTGACGAAAACGGCAATATCATCAACGAAGGAACCGTCAAATTCCTCGAAACCTGCTTGGATAATTTTATGAAATACGTTGAGGTTGTATCTAAATTGAAAAAACCAAAACCAATTGAACCAGAAGATTTAGATTGTAATCATCCAATTGCTACAACTATTACTGAGATCGATCCGGATGATCCAGATTGGGTTGAAAAAGTAGCTGAACTTACAGGTGCTGTTTCTGGAGATACTTATGTCAAACTTGACCACGGTATCCTAACCGTTGACCAAATTAATATGTTCTTGAAGGCCATGCCATTTGAGTTGACCTATGCCGATGATAACAACCAATTCCTCTACTACAACAATGCTCATCAAGATCCAGATACCATGTTTGCCAAACGCGTGCCACCTCAATCTGGTAGCCGAATGTCAACCGTTCACGGATCCCTTCCACCAGCACGTATGAAAAACGTTGAATGGGTAATCGGCACTCTTCGCAACGGAAACCAAGAATATGTTCGAACCATTGTTCCAGGATCTCCTGAAGGCGTGATCAACACCCACAACTACCAAGCTATGTATTATGAAGATGGTTCTTACGCTGGTATCAATGAAATTGTCTTCAACTTCAAACCATGGTTAGACTGGTACCTGCAAACAACAGGTCAACGCCTTGTAGGTGGTAGCGGACCATTTGCTCCTGCTGGTGGTCATGGTGATGCAGATGCAACTTCTGGTGCTTCTGATGCTGGAGGACATGGTGACGGAGGCCACGGAGATGCTGATGCCACTTCTGGTGCAAGCAACTAATAAAAAAATGAAGCTACGTGCTTCATTTTTTTATTTTAACTCCTTGATAATCTTCTTAGCATCTTCGTTTGAAATTGCCCCTAGCTGCACATGACCAATCTTCCCTTGGCTATCAATGAAGACTTCTGTAGGAATGGAACGTACTTGATAGTTCGCAAAGGCAGAGCCATCTGGATTATACAAGACGGGCACTGATGGATAATCTTGTTGGGCAAACCATTCGACGAACTCTTCTTCTGTTTTTTCCCCTTGCATTCCCGGTGCCATAACCGTGAGAATCTCAAAATCTCTATCCTTTTCTTCAACCAATTCATTAAGTTCAGGCATGCTTTGACGACAAGGACCACACCAGGTAGCCCAAAATTTCAAGTAAACCTTTTTTCCTTTATAATGTGAAAGCTTAACTGTGTTCCCCTTCATGTCTTTTAGTTCGAAGTCACTTGCTTCTTTTCCTACTAAGGGATGTTTACTTGAGGTTGTGTTGGTCATGGTTTGATTGCTCATATTGTTCATACCGCTCTCACTTGATTGCTCCATCGAACAAGCAGACAGTAAAGCGATTGAGAGGATTGAAAAACACGTATATTTGATAAATTTCATAGGTATAATACCTCCATTTGATTTATGAAAAGATTGAAGACAAGCTATTTAATTGTCCCAAGAGTAATAGAATCCCCATAATAATGATGATGGCTCCACCGATTTTCTTCAGCAACAAGAGATGGGGTTTGAGACGATTGAAATAAGGCAATACAAGGCCTGATGCCAGTGCTAAGAGCAAGAATGGGATGGCCATCCCTAATGTATAGATAAAGAGATAGAGAGCACCCACGAGGGCATCTTGTCCATTGGATGCTGCTAATGCTAGAACCGATCCTAATACAGGACCAATGCAAGGCGTCCAACCAAAACTAAATCCAAGACCAAGAAGAAAGGCTGAAAACAACTCATTCTTCTGTTTGTTGGCTCCAAAATCTACTGATTTTTGCTTCTCAAGGAAATGAAAATGAAAGACTTCCATCTGATGAAGACCAAGGATAATGATCAGCGCTCCCATCACGTAGCGGAACCAGTTGGTATACATAACCTGCCCCAATAAGCCAGCTCCGAAACCTATGATAAGGAAAATAACAGAAATACCTGCGATAAAACACAAGGTCTTAACGATGCCATGCCAGCGTATCTTTTTCCCAAAAATCTGAACGGATTTTTCCTGATCACTTCCTAGCAAAACGCCTATGTAGACCGGGAGCAAAGGAAAGACACAGGGAGAGAAAAAGGAGAGAATCCCTGCCAGAAAGACAGTGAAAGAGAAAACGATTTGATTCATAAAATGCTCCGTATATTGATATGTTAGAAATAGTATAACATGCCCTTCCTTAAATTAAAAATTTCTGCTACGTTTTGGTTTTAAAGAATCCATTTCGTTACTAGTTTCAAAATCAAAAAAACTCTAAAGCAGGTAACTTTAGAGTTTCTAGTAAATCTTATTATTCTGCACTTTGTTTATTAGGCAAGAACAGAGCAAGGACAATACCAACGACTGCTGGTAATAACCATGGGAGGGATTGGGCAGCAAACGGCAAGTGCTTAATGATATTAGCGAGTCCTGCAAGTTTAAAGGTACTTGCCAGAACATCTGCAATCGCAACCAAGCTAACTAGGAAAATAGTCAGCTGCATTCCTGGTTTTGATAGTTGAGTAAATTTATTCACAATGACAATCAATACAATGGTAATGGTGATTGGGTAAAGAATCATCAAAACAGGCAATGAATAGGCAATAATGTCACTCAAACCAAGATTAGCAATGGAGAATCCAATCAAGGTAAAGAGGGTTGCATAGATTTTGTAGGAAATTTTAGGGAAAGTGTTATGGAAGAATTCCCCTGTCGATACGATCAAACCGGCTGTTGTGGTAAAGCAAGTCACCGTCACCATACCTGCAAGGAAAATTTGAGCAACTGGGCCAAAGATAGCCTTGGTTGCTTCTGAGAGGACATAAACACCCTTATTGGCATCGGAAGCCATCACTTCTGCTGGAATTGGGAAGTGATTTCCAAGATAACCCAATCCAATATACAAAATACTAAAGCCAATGGCTACGACGATCCCAACGATCCAGATGGTTTTAATGTATTCTTTCTTGCTGGTGAAACCAGGTTGATTGAGGGTGGTCACCGCAATCACACTAAAAGCCACTGAAGCAAGGGCATCCAAGGTATTGTACCCTTCGAGGAAACCTTGCCCAAAGGCAGATGCTTGGTAGGCTTCTGTTGCCACTTGAGGCGCGTGTCCGCTGTAGTTGAGAGCACCAAGGACAACGAGTACAACAATCAAGATAGCAAAGACAGGTGTTAAAATCCGACCAATACTATCTAGGATTTTAGAAGGATACAAGGCAATCAAATAGGCCAAACAGAAATAGATCAAGGTAAAAATGAAGAGACCAAGTCCTCCATTGGCATTTCCTAACAAGGGGGCAATCCCAACTTCGTAGGAAACGGTAGCTGTTCTTGGAATCGCAAAGAAGGGACCAATAGACAGATACAAGGCTACCAGATAAACGATGGCAAACCAAGGAGCAATTTTTCGTGAAATCTCATGGATATACCCTTTAGGATTGAGTGTCCCAATAATCAAGGTGATAATCGCAATCCCTACTCCTGATAAGACAAATCCAGCAATAGCTGGCCAAAAATGGCTACCCGACTGGGCACCTAGCGCAGGTGGAAAGATCAAATTCCCTGCACCAAAGAAAATACCAAATAACAGCAAACCTGTTAAGGAACCTTTTCGTAACATGTGTTCTCCTTTACATTTGTCAATCTTCTCTAGTATAACAGCTTTTATCCGCCACGGCAATTCCTTTTTTCTGAATCTATTGATTTTCTCAATTAGCAGTTAAGGCTTTTAACAACATTGAACGATTGTGTAGTTCATAAGCACCTTTTAGCCAATTGTGTTACAATTAAACTACTACTACATCTAGGAGTCATCATGTTTCTAAATATATTCTGGTTGGTTCCAGCTACCATTTTTTTATTTTTCTTTTTGAACGACCGCAGACGACTGATCAATGCTTACCTCTTTTCAGTAAGCTTAGGCCTTTTCCTCCTTATTTCAGCACTTTTACTGGTCGTACGGACAAGGATCTGGTTTAACCAGCAGATTGGTATCATTGTTTTTTCAGTACTTGCTATTCTTGTTTTACTCAGTATTATTTTCTCAACTGTTTTTCTTCTTTTTAACGGCCGTCAAATGATGACCTATGAAGGAAAAAGGCTGGCTAACCTCCTCTCACTCCTATATGGGATTTTTATTATCGGAGCCTTGGCGCTACATTTCCTTCCTCATTTCCCAGGAAATATATCTTGATTTACCCAACAGACTTCGCCCTCTTTTACTCGACCTTTCTTTATCTCTCTTATGTCTTTTATGGGACCTTTTGTAATTTTTTCCCCATCCGTAAGGAACCGGATGCTATCATCGTCCTTGGCTCCGGTCTAATTGGGAATAAAGTCCCACCACTTCTAGCCCATCGTCTAACTAAAGCAAAGACTATCTATGAGCAGTTCGAGGGACGATCAAAACTAATTGTTTCTGGCGGACAAGGTGCTGATGAGTTAACCTCAGAGGCGGAAGCTATGGCAAACTACCTGATGGAACAGGGTGTACTACAGGAAGATATTTTGATTGAGAATCGTTCTCGAACGACTTTTGAAAATCTGATCTTTAGCAAGGCTATTCTTGAAGATCAGGGACTAGAAAAGAGTGTCCTTGTGGTGACCAATTCCTTTCACGCTCTTCGGGCTGGTGTCTTTATGAGACGATTAAAAATCCCTGGACGCAGTGTCGGTTCAAAAACAGCTTTTTATTATCTCCCATCGGCTTGGATCCGAGAAACGGTTGAGCTAGTTTCTCTCTATTGGAAATGGCATGCTACTTTCTTAGCTTTTCTATTTCTGCCTTGGTTCTTTTCACAAATCATGAGTATCGTGAACTATTTCTTTATTTACTAACCAAAAAAATTCTCTGCAAATTAGCTGAGAACTTTTTTATATCATGTCTAATGATCACTGAAGCGTCGGTATTCAATACGGAAATCAAAGTAATTCTCTGCTTGCAGTTTATGGAAGATGTCCCGATAAGCCTCTTCATCAAATTGATCGCCTCGATAAAGAATCTCAAAACTCAGATCATCGTATTCTAAAAAAGCATTAGCAGTTTTAAATCCATTTCGCTTATAGAAATCCATCCGAGACTGACGCTGCTCTATATTGTCGCATTCTTCATCTAAACGTTCCACTTCAAGAATCATGGTCCTTTGGTAAAATTCCACCAATTTTTCAATGATTTCTTGACCATATCCATGGCTTCTTAAATGTGGCATAATGGCAAAGAAACTGACATAAAAAGCTTTCTGATTATAGATTGAAAAAGCAAATCCGACAAATTCTTCGTCGTTATAAAAAGCAAAGAAATTGGCATCGTCATTGTCCGTATAGCGTAAAAATTCTGACAAAGGAACACGCTCTTCTTCTGGAAATGCTTCGATATTCAGCCTTTCGACCTTATCCAGATCTGGGAACGTTTCCGTGATTAATTGGCTCGTTAAGCTCATAAGGCCTCCTTTTCTGACACGATTATATCAAAAAATGTAAGGGGATTCAACTACCGATGCTTGTCGCTGGTTACTGAAGTTGGTATAATGGCACTATGAAAAGAATTCAACGTGTGAACCTCATAGATGGTCCTATTTTACCCACTCTTTTAAGTTTTGCCTTTCCTATTCTTTTATCCAATATCTTCCAACAACTCTACAATACCTCGGATGTCATGATTGTAGGACGATTTTTAGGTCAAAAATCATTGGCCGCCGTTGGTGCGACCTCCGCTATTTTTGATCTGATTGTTGGATTTGCTGTCGGTGTTGGAAATGGGATGGGCATCATTATCGCGAGAAATTATGGAGCTAAAAACGATGACCAATTACGAAAATCTGTCGCAGCAACTGCTGTTATTGGCGGCATCCTCAGTCTCTTCGTGATATCTATTGGTGTTGTGGGTCTTTATCCCCTTCTCCAGTTTTTAGGGACCCCACAAGCTATTATAGCTCAGTCCTATCTCTATATCTCCACCATAGTCAATGGTGTAGCTGTGACCTTTGCCTATAATCTTTGTGCCGGACTTCTTCGAGCGGTTGGCGATAGCTTAGCGGCACTCTACTTCTTGATTATCGCTGCCATTCTCAATATTCTTCTTGATCTTTATTTTATTACCCAACTCCATCTCGGAGTCCAATCCGCTGGGATTGCGACCATTATTGCGCAAAGTTTTTCTGCACTTCTTTGTTTCTTTTATATTCGCAAAAAAGTGCCTTTCCTCCTGCCAAATCGAAACGATTTTGTTTGGGATCAAAGGCTCTATCAGGACTTAATCAGTCAGGGATTTACCATGGGGCTCATGTCTTCTATTGTCTCTATCGGAACAGTCATCTTACAATCAGCTATCAATAAGCTTGGAATGACCATCATTAGTGCTCATATCTCAGCGCGTCGGATCATGTCCTTTGCCCTCCTACCAATGGCTGCTATTTCCACTAGTATGACGACCTTTACCTCGCAAAACTTTGGTGCTAAACGCTTTCGACGGATTCAAAAAGGGGTCAAACAAGCTTGTCTTCTCTCCTTCGTTTGGTCGATCATTGTTGCCATCCTCCTCTTCTTTACAAGCCCCTTCTTAACAAGCCTCATATCTGGATCTAGCGATCCTAACTTGATCGCAAATGCCAGTCTCTATCTGCAAATCAGCTCCTACTTCTATCCGGTCTTAGGATGCCTCTTGATTTTAGGGAATTCCCTCCAAGGTATCGGCCGAAAATTGACCCCTTTGATTTCTAGCTTTATCGAGTTAACAGGAAAAATTCTCTTTGTACTTTTCATTATCCCTCACACAGGCTATATAGGAGTCATTCTTTGCGAGCCTCTCATTTGGGTTCCAATGACCCTTCAACTTTGGTTTACCTACCACAAAGCCAGTCATCAGCTTCTTGCATCATAACACTCGACGAGTCCATAATAAAAAAACTTCTGCTCATTTGAACAGAAGTTTTTTTGTCATCAGGCGTCTATTAGAACAAGCCGATCGCTGTTCCGTCAGCAGCCACATCCATATTTAAAGCAGCTGGACGTTTTGGTAGACCAGGCATGGTCATGACATCCCCAGTCAAAGCGACAATAAAGCCTGCTCCCAATTTTGGAACCACTTCACGAATAGTAATTTCAAAGTTTTCCGGAGCTCCCAAGGCGTTTGGATTATCGGAGAAGCTATATTGTGTTTTGGCCATACAGATTGGCAACTTATCCCAACCATTTTTCACGATTTGGGCAATTTGTGTCTTAGCTTTCTTCTCAAAGTTTACCTTGCTACCACGGTAAATTTCCGTCACAATTTTTTCAATTTTTTCTTCTACAGAAAGGTTGTTATCATACAAACGTGTGTAGGTAGCTGGACTTGTTTCGATGGTTTGAACCAGCGTTTCAGCAAGGTCAACCCCACCGTCAGCACCATTCGCCCATACGCTCGCAAGCTCTACTGGTACCTCAATTTCAGCACACAATTCTTTCAAAGCAGCAATTTCTGCTTCTGTATCGGTGATAAATTCATTGATAGCTACTACCGCAGGAATACCAAACTTACGGATATTTTCAACGTGGCGTTTCAAGTTGGCAAAACCAGCACGAACAGCCTCTACATTTTCTTCAGTCAGAGCATCCTTGGTCACTCCACCATTCATCTTAAGAGCACGAAGTGTTGCTACGATTACAACAGCATCTGGTGAAGTTGGCAAGTTTGGCGTTTTAATATCGAGGAATTTTTCAGCACCAAGGTCAGCACCAAAACCTGCTTCTGTAATTGTATAGTCCGCTAAATGAAGAGCTGTCGTCGTTGCTAACACAGAGTTACATCCATGGGCGATATTGGCAAATGGACCACCGTGAACAAAGGCAGGTGTACCATAGATGGTTTGAACCAAGTTTGGCTTGATCGCATCTTTGAGGATCAAGGCAAGTGCCCCTTCCACTTCCAAATCACGGACATAGACCGGGCTACGATCATAACGGTAGCCAATAACAATATTAGCCAAACGGCCTTTCAAATCTTCAATATCTGTCGCCAAGCAAAGGATGGCCATAATCTCAGAAGCAACGGTAATATCAAATCCGTCTTCACGCGGAATCCCATTTAAAGGACCGCCAAGACCGACAGAGACATGACGAAGAGCACGGTCATTCAAGTCCACTACCCGTTTCCAGATAATCCGACGTTGGTCAATACCTAGCTCATTTCCTTGATGCAAATGATTATCAATCAATGCTGAGAGAGCGTTATTAGCCGTTGTGATGGCATGCATATCCCCTGTGAAATGAAGGTTGATGTCTTCCATCGGTAGAACTTGGGCATAGCCACCACCAGCAGCACCACCTTTAATCCCCATAACTGGACCTAAAGAAGGTTCGCGAATGGCAATCATGGTTTTTTTACCGATTTTATTCAAAGCATCTGCTAGACCAATGGTAATGGTTGATTTCCCTTCTCCAGCTGGAGTTGGGTTGATCGCAGTGACTAAGATAAGTTTTCCTACTGGATTTTTCTCAACTTCACGAATCTTATCAAAGCTCAATTTCGCCTTGTATTTTCCATACAATTCAAGATCATCGTCTACCAAACCGATCTTCTTAACAACGTCCACAATCGGTTGGAGTTCAATGCTTTGAGCAATTTCGATATCTGTTTTCATAAGGGACTCCTTTATATTTGATAGGTCTATTATACCTAAAATTCGCGAAAATGACATGGTTTTTCCACCTTTTGAATCGAACGTTCGTTTTTTATGTAAATTTTATGGCTACACATAGCTAATCCTAATAGCTTCAGAACTTTACTTATGTATCTTTTTTGTGTAAAATAAGCATATGCATATTTTAATTACATCAGGCGGGACGAGCGAAGCCATTGATAGTGTTCGTTCGATCACCAATCATTCCACCGGGAGCCTAGGGAAAATCCTTGCAGAAACGGCTCTTGCTAAGGGACATCAGGTGACCTTGATCACAACGCCTACCGCTCTTAAACCCGACCCTCACCCACAGCTTCGACTTCTATTGATCGACAATGTTGAGGAACTTCTCTCTCAAATGAAAAAGGAAGTTCCTCGTCACCAGGTATTAATCCATGCTATGGCAGTCTCAGACTATACGCCTGTTTACATGACAGGCCTTGAGGAGGTTGAGAAGGCTAAAGACCTTCATAGCTTTATCCATCGCGAAAATCACGAAACCAAAATCTCTTCGAAAGAAGAATATCAGGTGCTCTTCTTAAAGAAAAATCCGAAGATTATCTCGCTCGTCAAAGAATGGAACCCTGCCATTCAACTGATCGGCTTTAAGCTTTTAGTCGACGTTTCTTCTGAAGAGTTGATCCAGGTAGCGCGTGAAAGCCTGGTTAAAAATCATGCCAGCATGATCGTTGCCAATGATCTGACCAAGATTCAGAACGGTCAGCATCAAGCCTATCTAGTAACAGATGATCACGTTCTAGAAGCTTCTACGAAAACAGAAATCGCAGAGGCTATCCTACGTTATATCAAATAAAAAGGTACATATGACACACATTACTTTAGCGGTTACCGGTAGTATTTCCGCCTATAAGGCTGCTGATATTACCAGCCAACTAACCAAATTGGGATTTGAAGTGAAGGTCCTCATGACTCCTTCAGCCCAAAAATTTATCACCCCTTTAACCTTGCAAGTTCTTTCAAAAAATCCAGTAGGCCTAGAGGTTATGGTGGAAGACGATCCACAGCGGATCGAGCACATCGACATTGGGAAAGAAACTGACCTCTTTCTTGTAGCGCCGGCCAGTGCCAATACCATTGCTAAATTGGCCATGGGACTTGCAGATAATATGGTCACAAGCACAGCTCTAGCCTTGCCTCAAAGGACTAAAAAATTACTGGCCCCTGCTATGAATACAAAAATGCTAGATCATCCTGCTACCCAACGAAATCTAAAACTCTTACAAGACTATGGTTACCAGATCATCCAACCTCGAGAGGCTACTCTCGCTTGTGGAGATCAAGGTTCTGGAGCTCTAGCCACTGTCGACACTATCATCCAAGCTGTTAAGGAGAATTGTTTATGAGAAAATCAGCCTCTATTTCACGAATTGCCATCTTTTTTGCCGTGATGATCACCATTCACTTTGTGACGTCCTTCATTTTGCAATTTGTCCCATCAGGAATTCAACCAACCTTGGTTCATATTCCTGTCGTGATCGCTTCTATTATCTACGGACCTCGAACTGGAGCAATTCTAGGACTCCTCATGGGACTCTTTAGCCTCACCATGAATACCCTGGTTATAACACCAGCCAGCTATCTCTTTAGTCCCTTTGTCCCTCACGGGAATCTCTACTCCCTTATCATTGCCATAGTCCCTCGGATTCTCATTGGGGTAACCCCTTACTTCGTCTATCGCTGGATTCGCAATCGTACAGGACTTATGATCGCTGGAATTGTCGGCTCTATGACCAATACTGTTTTCGTTTTAAGCGGGATTTACTTCTTCTTTGGCAACAGTTTTGGAGGGGGAATTCAAAATTTCCTTGGCTTGATTGTGTCTACTAACTCACTCATCGAAGTCATTGCGACAGTACTCATTACTAGTGCAGTCGTTCCATCCCTTGAAAAATTAAAATAAAAAGCTAGGTCGAGACAGTTTTGTCTTGACCTTTTATCTATCCTAAATTCCCTCTTTATTTTTGAAAAGATTTACAATTATCGCTAGAATTTTCTGAAAAAATTTGCTATAATGAAAGCGATTAAATATATAGCAAAAAGGAGACGCTTGCATGACTTATCAAGAAAACTACCAAAAATGGCTCGACTTTGCTGAATTACCAGCTTACCTTCGTGAAGAGTTGGTCGCAATGGACGAAAAAACCAAAGAAGATGCCTTCTATACCAACTTAGAGTTTGGTACAGCTGGTATGCGTGGGTTAATCGGTGCTGGTACCAATCGTATTAACATTTATGTTGTTCGCCAAGCAACTGAAGGATTGGCCCAATTGATCGAATCAAAAGGGGAAGAAGCTAAAAAACGCGGAGTTGCCATTGCTTATGACAGCCGTCACTTCTCTCCTGAGTTTGCTTTTGAATCTGCTCAAGTCTTGGCTGCTCATGGGATCAAATCGTATGTATTTGAAAGCCTTCGTCCAACACCTGAATTGTCGTTTGCTGTTCGCCACCTCCACACATTTGCTGGGATCATGGTAACAGCTAGCCACAACCCTGCTCCATTTAATGGATACAAGGTTTATGGTGAAGACGGTGGACAAATGCCACCTGCAGATGCCGATGCTTTGACAGATTACATCCGTGCGATCAAAAATCCTTTCACTGTGCAATTGGCTGACCTTGAAGAAAGCAAAGCTAATGGCTTGATTGAAGTTATCGGTGAAAACGTCGATGCTGAATACTTGAAAGAAGTGAAAGGCGTTAACATCAACCAAGACTTGATCAATGAGTACGGTCGCGACATGAAGATTGTCTACACTCCTCTTCATGGTACAGGTGAAATGTTGGCTCGTCGTGCTCTTGCACAAGCTGGATTTGAAGCAGTTCAAGTTGTTGAAGCTCAAGCTGTTCCAGATGCTGATTTCTCAACTGTTAAATCTCCAAACCCTGAAAACCAAGCTGCTTTTGCTCTTGCTGAAGAACTTGGTCGCAAAGTAGATGCTGATGTATTGGTCGCAACTGACCCAGATGCTGACCGCCTTGGTGTTGAAATCCGCCAACCAGATGGTTCTTACCTCAACCTTTCTGGTAACCAAATCGGAGCGATCATTGCTAAATATATTCTTGAAGCTCACAAAACAGCTGGTACTCTTCCTGCAAATGCTGCTCTTTGTAAATCCATCGTATCCACTGAGTTGGTGACCAAGATTGCAAAAAGCTACGGCGCAACTATGTTTAACGTCTTGACTGGTTTCAAATTTATCGGTGAAAAAATTCATGAATTTGAAACACAACACAACCACACTTACATGCTTGGTTTTGAAGAAAGCTTCGGTTACCTCATCAAACCATTCGTACGTGACAAAGATGCTATCCAAGCCGTTCTTATCGTTGCTGAAATCGCAGCTTACTACCGCTCACGTGGTATGACTTTGGCAGATGGTATCGAAGAAATCTATAAACAATATGGTTACTTCGCAGAAAAGACTATCTCTGTTACCCTTTCAGGTGTGGATGGAGCTGCTGAAATCAAGAAAATCATGGATAAATTCCGTGGTAACGCTCCTAAACAATTCAACAACACAGACATTGCTAAGACAGAAGACTTCTTGGAACAAACAGCTACTACTGCTGACGGCGTTGAAAAATTAACAACTCCTCCAAGTAACGTATTGAAATACATCTTGGCTGATGATTCATGGTTTGCCGTTCGTCCTTCAGGTACAGAACCAAAAATCAAATTCTACATTGCTACAGTTGGTGAATCTGAAGCAGATGCTAAAGAAAAAATTGCGAATATCGAAGCAGAAATCAATGCTTTTGTAGGCTAAAACATGAGGTTGGGACAAAAGTCCTAGCCTTTTAATTGTTTTTGGATTGTTGAGCAAGACGCAGTGGTTGAGTGGGCTCTACTACGCTGATTTCATCAGCTTTTACAGCCCTACTCAACTGTGCGGAGGTGGGACGACGAAATCGAATTCTAACGAATGACCGATTTCTGTCCCACTCTCTCTTTCTTTCGTAGCAAATACCAGCGATTTTTTAGAAAATATGGCATACTAGATTTAGAAGAAAGCGAGGTAATCTCATGGAACAATTTTTAGAAGATATTAAAGATCTTGAAGTTACAACTGTTGCGCGTGCGCAAGAAGCGATTGACAAAAAAGAAACAGCAACCTTCTTTATCGGACGCAAGACTTGTCCTTACTGCCGGAAGTTTGCTAGTAAGTTAGCAACTGTCGTAGCTGAAACAAAAGCTCATATCTATTTTATTAATAGTGAAGAACCAAGTCAGCTAGACGCATTACAAGCCTTCCGCTCAACTTACGGCATCCCAACTGTCCCAGGATTTTTACATGTCGAATCTGGTGAAGTCACTGTTCGTTGCGACTCATCCATGTCTGAAGAAGAAATCAAAGCATTCGCTCATCTATAAAAAAATTAGCTAGAGAATAATCTCTAGCTATTTTTCATTTTCCGAAAAAGTCGTCCAAATCTTCTGCTGGGGTTTAGCAAAAGGATAGTACGAAAATTCTTCTGGTGTTAACCAAACAGTCGATTCGCTTGCTGGTTGCTCTCCTTCTTTTACTAGGCCGTAACGAATCTGAACCTGCCACTTGCGATGCGAAAAGATATGCTGGACGATAGGATACGATCTGTCCTGCCATTCAATGGCCAAGTCATAGTCCTGTTCAAAAGAAAGAATTTCTGGGTTACTCTCTGCATCCCCCTTCCCATCCAATAGAGATAATTGACCTAGGTTCTCAGATAGGCTATCCACTTCGATCAAGGGGAAATGCCAGAAGCCTGACAAGAGTCCTTCTCGCTCATTTTTCTCCAGCAAGTAGCGTCCTTGACTATCCTTGATAATAAAGGCTGTTAGATAGACAGGTACCGGTTTCTTTTTAGGAGCCTTAATGGGATAACGATCCATGGTCCCATGTTGGTAGGCCGCGCTAAATTCCTTGACAGGACTTTCTTCTGGCCGTGGATTGACTGGGGACTCAATATCTGAGCCCAAATCCATCAAAGCCTGATTAAAATCACCAGGACGGTCTGGATCAATCAAGAGTTCCATCATAGCTTGAAAAATCTTACGATTGGTTGGGATTCCGATATCGTAGTCGACCTCAAACAAACGAGCTAAAACACGCATGACATTGCCATCTACTGCCGGCTCTGGCAATCCAAAAGCAATACTAGCAATGGCACCAGCTGTATAAGGCCCAATGCCCTTCAGTTTTGAGATAGACTCGTAGCTTGATGGGAACACTCCCCCATGCTCCTCCATGATTTGCTGGGCAGCCTTCTGCATGTTGCGGACACGTGAGTAATACCCCAAGCCTTCCCAAGCTTTTAAGAGCTTTTCCTCAGATGCCTGAGCCAAATCAGCAACTGTCGGAAACCAATTCAGAAAACGCTCATAATAAGGAATCACCGTATCGACACGTGTCTGCTGGAGCATAATTTCTGAAATCCAAATTTTATAAGGATCCTGCGTCCTTCTCCAAGGGAGATCCCGTTTATGGGCATCATACCAGGCTAATAACTTTTCACGGAAGGAAGCAATTTTTTCCTCCTCCCACATGATAATCCCGTAATCTTTTAAATCTAACATATTCCTAGTATACCATAGAATGGGTTAGAGTTTAGAAATTCTGATTTTATAAAGAAAAAGAGGCTGGGACAAAAGTCCTGGCCTCTCAATTGTCTTTAGATTGTTGAGCAAGACGCAGTGGTTGAGTGGGCTCTACTACGCTGATTTCATCAGCTTTTACAGCCCTACTCAACTGTGCGGAGGTGGGACGACGAAATCGAATTCTAACGAATTACCAATTTCTGTCCCACTCTCTAAATGCATTTCTTATTGTTCCACGGCTTGAGCTGCAGTAATCAAGGTCAATTTGTAAACGTCATCTGCATTACATCCACGAGAGAGGTCATTGACTGGTTTGTTCAACCCTTGCAAGACAGGACCTACCGCCGCAAAGCCACCAAGACGTTCTGCCATCTTATATCCAATATTACCTGCTTCAATACCAGGGAAGATAAAGACATTAGCTTGACCTGCTACCTTGCTTCCTGGAGCTTTCAAGGCTGCTGTTTCTGGTAAAAAGGCAGCGTCAAATTGCAATTCTCCATCAATTTCAAGGTCTGGACGAAGTTCATGAGCGATTTTTGTTGCTTCCACTACTTTATCAACACTTTCGCCAAAACCAGAACCTTTTGTTGAATAGCTCAACATGGCAATTTTGGGATCAATTCCAAACATCTTGGCTGTGATAGCTGAGTTGATGGCAATTTCAGCCAAGCCTTCTGCATCTGGATTAATATTGATGGCACAGTCCCCAAACAAGTAACGTTCAGTTCCGCGTACCATGAGGAAGGCACCTGAGGTTCGTTTGACATTTGGACGAGTTTTGATGATTTGAAGGGCAGGACGAACAGTTGCAGCAGTTGAGTGAATGGCACCTGAAACCATACCATCAACGATTCCCAAATGTACCAACATGACACCAAAGTAGTTGACATCGTCTTTCAAAATTTGACGTGCCTCTTCATCTGTCATTTTACCCTTACGGCGCTCAACTAAGGAAGCAACCATCTCTTCAAAACCTGAGTAAGAATGCGGGTCGATGACTTCGTATCCATCCAAGACTCCTTCAATTTCAAGATAAATCCGAATCTTATCTGGATTACCAAGCAAGACAGGTGTCACGTCTGTTTCTTTAACAATGCGTTTCGCTGCTTGCAGAATACGAGGTTCTTCCCCTTCTGGTAACACAATACGAGCATTCTTACCAACGAGGTTGGCTTTGAGATTTTCAAAAACTTCCATGAGTTTTACTCCTTTTAATAATTAATAACTTGTTTGAAGCTGTGTTAATACAGCTTGAAAATCTGGAGGCAGTGGACTTTCTATGACCAACTCTTCCTCTAGAAATGGGTGATAATAGGATAGACGATGACAATGAAGGGCTTGGCGCTCAATGCCGTCTTCTAAACTCCCGCCATAGAGATCATCTCCCAAAAGTGGAAAACCAATATGGGAAAAATGAACACGGATCTGATGGGTTCGGCCTGTGTGTAACTGAATATCCACTAGGTGAATATCACCAAAAGATTGAACAACCTGGTAGCTTGTATGAGCGTATTTTCCACCTTTAGCTACCTTGCGGGTGATAATTGAATCTTCATCACGCGCAATCGGAGCAATAATCTCTCCGACAGGATCAAGCTTCCCAGATCCCTTGACCAAGGCGTAATAGCGTTTCTGAATCGTTTTGGCTTGCAATTGCTTATCTAAACGGGCATGGGCATAGCCATGTTTGGCAAAGAGCATAACGCCACTCGTATCTTTATCCAGGCGAGTGACTATGTGGACCTGCTGGTTCTCATAGCCTTGCTTCACATAATAGCCTTTTACAAAATTTGCTAAAGTATTAGAATGAATCGCACTTGGAATCGAGGCGATGCCAAAAGGTTTGTTTAAGACCAAAAAATGATCATCTTCAAACAAAATATCCAAAGGTCGATCCATAGGTTTTAGGGTTTCAAAACCTTCTTCTGCTGGAATGTCTATGACCAAGTGATCCCCAATATCCAACAAATAAATCGCATTCTCCGGACGACCATTGACAAGGATCTGGCCTCCACGAAACTTAATCTTAGCCAAAAGGCCTTTAGAAACCTCGTGCTTTTTCAGAAAGGTCTTAACCTTGACATGCTCATCGACAATGAATTCAAATCTCATTCTCCGTCATCTCCGATAAAGGCATCCTTGACCCGATTCCAGAAACTGGTGTGACTGGAACTTGCCACAAAATTAATCTTATGGTTGTCGATCTGATACTCTACTTTTGCAATATTGCGGTAAGAATAGGTTGAATTATCGACAGAGATAATGTGGAAGCCAGGTCTCGTCGGTGTAATCTCGATCTTATCCTTTTTAGGGACAATGACAGAAGAACCCAAGGTACGATAAACACGGTTGTTGAGACTGGCGATCTCAGCGATTTGCAGCGCCTCAATAGTTGGGTGAAGGACTGCTCCTCCCAAGGATTTATTGTAAGCCGTACTTCCTGTAGGAGTCGAAACGGTGATCCCGTCTCCTCTGAAGCGCTCAAAATCCACTCCATTAATCGTGAGATCAGCAACCATGGTTCGGTCGCTTCTCTTAATCGTTGCTTCGTTCAAAGCTCTCATGGTACGGGTTTCCCCATTTTCGAAAGTAATCTTGACATTCAAAATAGGGTAAGAAACCTTAGCGCCTGTATCATATTTCAAATTCTCAACCAGCTTATCGATTTCACTGTCTAAGTAATCCGTATAGAATCCTAAGTGTCCGGTATGGACGCCAACAAATCGCACCCGATCCAACTGGTGTTCATACTTGTGAAAGGCTGATAACAACATCCCATCGCCACCAATTGAAATCACAATATCCGGGTGCTTCTCCGTCAAAATAAAATTATTTTTCCGAAGCTTGTAGCGCAACTGCTGAAAAACCTCTTCACTTTGACGCTTGCGATTGCGAATAATGGATACTTTTTTACCTGTAGTCTTCATCTGTGTCATCACTATTTCCAACGCCATCATTTAACTTACGATGAAGTGGATCAAACAGGGCTTGAGCCTCCTGAATCGCATCCCGAATTGCCCCCATCTCTTCATCCAAGAGATAGGCCAGGTTTGCTGTCGTCTCTAAGCGTTTTTTGATCTCGTCTGGAAAGTCTCCTTTATATTTATAATTAAGCGAGTGTTCAATGGTTGCCCAAAAATTCATGGACAAGGTCCGAATTTGAATCTCTGCTAAGATCGTTTCATTTCCATCAATGGTATCGACCGGATACTCGACCACGACGTGGTAACTCCGGTAGCCACTTGATTTCTTGTGGCGGATGTAATCTCGCTCTTGGACCACGCGCATATCCTGCCGTTGTCTCAGAACCTCTAGGATCTCTTCGACGTCATCCACAAACTGGACCATGATGCGAAGACCAGCAATATCTTGCATATCCTGAGCCAGATTTTCTTCAGAAATATTTCTTCGGATCATCTTTTCGCGAATGCTCTCAATCGGCTTGACCCGTCCTGTAACAAACTCAATTGGAGAATGCTTTTGTTGCTTACGATATTGCTTACGAATCCCACGCAGTTTGATTTTTAATTCCCCAACTGCTTGGATATACGGATCTAAGAAGTTTTCCCAATCAATTGCCATCCTACCACCTTGTAATCTGAACCATTTTTGTATACAATAAACACATCTCTTATTATATCATGAATCGCTTTTGAAAAAAAGCAAAGGACCACAAAATGAACCATTTAGAAATTGAATACAAAACCATGCTAGACAAGGAGGAATACCAATCCCTCCTTCCACTTTTTGCTGATACAGAATTGGTTGTCCAAACCAATCACTATATCGATACACCCGACCAGCTCATCCGTAAGGAAAAAATGGCCTTGCGGGTGCGTACTTTCACAGATCAGGCTGAATTGACTCTCAAAGTCCCTGAAGATGTTGGCCATTTCGAGTACAATCAAGACCTCAACCCAGAAGAAACCAAGGAGATTCTTCAACAACAACAGTTTCCTGACGGAGAAATCAAAAAACTCTTGAAATCTAAAGAAATCCCAGTTGAGCAACTCGCGGTCTGGGGAAGCCTTACAACAGAACGATTCGAAAAAGAAACTGATGCAGGCTTAGTAGCACTAGACCGCAGTCTCTATCTAGACACTGAAGATTATGAATTAGAAATCGAGGTCGAAACTGCTGAGCAGGAAGAAAATTTCCATCAGTTCATCAAAGAGCATGGAATCGTCTACAAAGCTGCTAAAAATAAAATCGCCAGATTGGCGGAAAGATTGTAAAATAGCTGAAATTATCGCAAATTTTTGCTAAAATAGTGCTAAGATCAAAAATCTAAATGAGGTTGGAATCACATGTCAGATAAAAAAAATATGAAGCTCTTCTCTCTCAATTCAAATCCAGAGATTGCGCAAAAGATTGCGGATCACGCTGGGGTTCCACTTGGGAAAATTTCATCCCGTCAATTCTCAGATGGTGAAATCCAAGTCAATATTGAGGAAAGTGTTCGTGGATATGATATTTATATCATTCAATCAACCAGTTTCCCTGTCAACAATCACTTGATGGAACTGTTAATTATGGTAGATGCTTGCCAACGGGCCAGCGCAAATACTGTCAATGTGGTCATGCCTTACTTCGGTTATGCCCGCCAAGACCGGACTGCTGCTCCTCGCGAACCAATCACAGCTAAGCTCGTCGCAAACATGTTGGTCAAAGCTGGGGTGGATCGCGTTGTCACACTGGATCTCCATGCTGTTCAGGTTCAAGGTTTCTTCGATATTGCCGTGGATAACCTCTTTACCATTCCACTTTTTGCAGAACACTACATCAACAAAGGTCTAACAGGGCCTGATGTCGTCGTCGTCAGCCCTAAAAACTCTGGTGTCAAACGAGCTCGTAGTTTAGCTGAATATCTTGATGCACCGATTGCGATCATTGATTACGAGCAAGATGATGCGAACCGTGATTATGGCTATATTATCGGGGATGTCAAAGATAAGAAAGCGATCTTGATTGACGATATCCTCAATACCGGTAAGACATTCTCAGAAGCTGCGAAAATCGTCGAACGAGAAGGAGCTACTGAAATTTATGCTGTATCAAGCCATGGTTTATTTGTAAAAGGTGCTGTCGAGTTATTAGACCAAGCTCCGATCAAAGAAATCTTAGTAACCGATTCTGTTGCTCCAAACGGACCAACTCCTAAAAATATTAACTATCTGACAGCTAGCGAACTGATCGCTGAAGCTATTGTTCGCATTCAAGAAAGAAAACCTGTTAGTCCTCTATTTGCCTACCACAAGAAATAAGGTCTTAATGTGATATATTTTGATAATGCCGCAACAACTCCCCTTCTACCTGAAGTCATTGATAAAATGTCTGAAACCATGAAGACCACTTTTGGAAATCCATCGAGCCTTCATGCTCATGGACGGATGGCTAGTAAACTCCTTCGAGAATCTCGCGAGCAGATTGCTCAGTCACTCCATACTCTTCCAAATCGTATCTTCTTCACCTCAGGTGGATCAGAAAGTAATAATACCGTTATAAAAGGCTATTGCTTGAAACACCAAGCGGATGGCAAACACATCATTACGACTGCTTTGGAACACCATGCGGTTCTAGAACCCATCGAATATCTTGTAGAACGTTTCGGATTTGAAGTTACGATCGTCCAACCAAGAGATGGACGCATTCAGGCTAGTGATATCAAGGCGGCTCTTAGACCAGATACCATTCTTGTCTCTACCATGTTTGCCAATAACGAGACAGGCGATCTTCTACCGATTAAAGAAATCGGAGAACTCTTAAAAGATCATCCAGCTGCCTTTCACGTTGATGCTGTCCAAGCAATCGGAAAGGTCCCCGTCAATCCCGAAGAGTTGGGAATTAATTTTCTCAGTGCTTCTGCCCACAAATTCCACGGACCAAAAGGAGTCGGCTTCCTTTATGCAGCCGTCCCAGATTTTGATAATCTCATCCATGGTGGGGATCAGGAAAGTAAGATGAGAGCCAGCACGGAAAATCTCATTTCTATTGTAGGGATGGCAACCGCGCTTCAGCAAGCTACACTTCATCAAGAAGAAAATTTCAACCAGGTTCAAAAACTGGGCCAAGAACTAGTCAATGGTTTAGCAGCCTACGACTACTACGTTAATGCGAATGAAGATCATCTTCCATTTGTTTGGAATCTTGGCTTTCCGGGTGTCCAAAATGACGTTTTACTGATGCGACTCGATCTTGCTGGAATTTCTGTCTCTACAGGTTCTGCTTGTACCGCTGGTACAGTTCAACCCAGCCATGTCCTTGAGGCACTCTATGGAAAAGATAGCTCACGCTTAAAAGAATCCCTTCGAATTAGTTTTTCAGAACTCAATACCGTAGAGGAGGTTCAAGACTTCCTTTCAAAACTTAAAGAAATTTTATCATAGGAGAACAATATGGCTTTTGAAACAAGTGTTTCATTGAAAGACTGCAAATATACCTATAGTCTACACCCAAATGTAAAAAAATATACCTTATGTGACAATACATTCGCCGTTACAAAAGTTGGAAATTATGAGTTAAATCGTTTGCTCGAAGCCGTTCCAAATAGCGGCGAAGGCTTCCTACTTAAAATCATTTTCAATAAAGATTTGACAGGTTTTAAGATCAATATTACAGACAAGTCTGGGCTTCGCCTGGTTAATATCTTTAAAAATCCAGAAAATGACATTATCCAACAAAAATTCTATTTCTTAATGGATAGTCTTGTCGAAAGAGAAATTTTCAACAAAACAGAGGCCTAATATGGTAACCCTAACTTATATCGATGCTTACCAAGTAGAACGAACGACTACTTATCCCGACCTTGCAGCCTGCATCCTAGATTTTTCAGGCTGTGTAACCCTGCCTGACTCTTACTCAATCGTATCCATTGAATACAAGGGAGAAAAACTCCCCTATAAGGGGAGAGTCGATGGGCTCTATGCTTTTTTGAAAAAGGTAGAGCAAGCTGAAAACTAAGCTGATGCTGATGGAACTCTCCCATCACCATCAGCTTTTTCTTTAGACAAAAATATTTTTGAAAAACCGTTCAAGATAGTTGATTTTTTCACAATCTTCCTATACAATAAGAGGGAAAGGTTGTGATATTGTGAAACATGATAAAAATACTCCAATTCCACGCGCAACAGCAAAACGCTTATCGCTCTACTACCGCATTTTTAAACGTTTTAACTCTGAAAAAATAGAGCGCGCCAATTCCAAGCAAATTGCTGATGCAATTGGGATTGACTCTGCTACTGTTCGACGAGATTTCTCATATTTTGGTGAATTAGGAAGACGTGGATTTGGTTATGACGTAAAAAAACTGATGAACTTCTTTGCAGATCTCTTGAATGACAATGCCATTACCAATGTCGCTATTGTGGGGATCGGAAATATGGGAAGTGCGCTCCTCAACTATCGCTTCCATGAACGCAATAAGATGAAAATTGTCATGGCTTTTGATGTAGATGATCATGAACTGATTAATACCAAAAGTAAGGATGGGATCCCCATTTATGGGATTTCTACGATCAAAGAGAATCTCAAAAAAGAAGGCATTCAAACAGCAATTTTAACTGTCCCAAGTATTAAAGCGCAGGAAGTTGCTAGTCTTTTAGTAGATGCCGGTGTCAAAGGAATTCTAAGCTTTTCTCCGGTCCATCTGACAGTTCCTAAAGACGTTGTTGTCCAATATGTCGATCTCACTAGTGAATTGCAAACACTCCTTTATTTCATGCGAAAAAACGAAGAATAAAGATTTATACATTAACAAGAAAAGAGGCTGGGACAAAAATCCTAGCCTC
>NZ_KV813650.1:183472-191013 GCF_001813675.1 Streptococcus sp. HMSC078D09 | reverse complement strand
ACGAATTACTGATTTCTGTCCCACTCTCTTTTTTATACCAAATAATCTGTCTCTTCACGGTAACTATAATAGTTTTCTTCAGATACAATCAAGTGATCCAATAGGGTTAAACCCATCACTTCACAGGCCTCTAAAACTCGTTGCGTTACTTCATCATCATTTTTACTGGGAAATACGGCACCAGATGGATGATTGTGAGCCAAGATGATAGAGGTTGCCATGTGCTTCAGTGCATAATGCAGGATTTCACGTGGCTCCGCAATACTTCGATTCACGGTTCCAATAAAAATGGTCTGCTGATGAATAATTTCATTCTGCGTATTTAAATAGAGGGCAACCAGGTGCTCCTGTTTCTTATGGCCGATTTCCTGTTGAATTTTATGGGCCAATTTCTGGCTGCTCATGATCTGTTCAGAACTCATCAATTCGTCTTTATGAATCCTTCGTCCAAACTCAATCACAGCCTGAAGTTCGATGGCCTTCACCCGGCCAATACCTGAGATTTCCTGTAGCTCCTCTAGGGTTAATTGACTTAACTCCTTTAAACTATTAACCGAACTCAAAAGACCTTGTGCAATCTCATAAACGCTTTTTTTCTTATTGCCTGTCCGTAAGAGAATGGATAGCAATTCTTGATGACTCAGCTTATCTACCCCTTCAGAAACCAAACGTTCTCTAGGAAGCAAAGATGGTTCAATAAATGATATGTCGTACATAATTTCCTCCTCACTTATTAATTCGTAATAAATGGAGAAAACGACAACCTTTCATTATTTACAGGCGATTTCTTGCTTCAAATCATCTAACACTAAGACTTCATCTTTATTAAAGCGGATCTGGTAACCTGTTTGAACTTGTTCAAGCTCTTTTAAAAACTGTTGAATTTCACAGCGAATCAAGTACTCCTGGCTCTGAGGAATGGCCTCTAAAGCTTGGTAGACCTGCTCTACTTCATAGATTCCTTTCGTAATTAAACCATTTCGTGGAAAATCGTTTACTAAGAGATTATAGAAATGATGCAAGAGATGATAAATTCGCTCTTTTGTCACTATTCTACCTCCTTATCATACTCTTTCCCCTTTATTATATACTGATTTTCCCTTAATATTATGACAAGTTCCTTACATTATATTACCAATCTCTTACAATTTTACAAGAATTTCTCCTAGCTTCCTACATAGAAAAAGCCCAGACATTTCTGTCTCGGGCTTTATTTTCTTAAAGTTGCATTTGATTATAAGACTTGCTGAATGAATCCAGGATGTCTTTTGGAGCCTTGTCATAGTCAACAGAGGTTTCCAAATTTCCTTTTACAATCGTACGGTAAGTCGCTGCAGCATCCTCACAGGTCACCAAGGTGATCTCATTAACGCCTTCACGATCTTGAATAACATCTACACGGTCTGGAGTCACTGTCTCAACAGACGAGATGACATATGTATAGATTTTTTCTTTGTCCGTGATGTAGATCTTCATTCCTGCCTTGGCTTTCTCTAATGGTGAGAATAACATGGCATTTGCTCCAGTTAGGCCAAATACATGGTGACTAGCAAGAGAATAATTGCCTTGTCCCATGATTTGGTTTTCCTTCATGGTCCCTGCTCCGTAGTAAAGGGCTACATTTTCAAGTCCCTTAAAGATCGGAAGGTTCATGTTTAATTCAGGAATCGAAATCCCCCCAATTACTGGTAGTTTTTGAGCTTGCCATTGGGCATTGATGACTGCTTCCGTCGAAAGTGACTGAACATGTTGGAAATCAAAGCTCGTCTTCACTTCTTTATTCTTATCAATGGTTTTTTTATCGACCTTGCTAACCTGGTATTGGTTGGTATGCCAAACCATAATCATGTTTCGGATCGGAGCATTGAAAATCAAGAGAAGCGAGAGAATAATCAAAAGTGTTGCAACGATGTTGATAAGAGTATTGCGTAAACTCTTTTTCTTTTTTCTTTTGCGTGACATGCTGTCCCCTTATCTATTCGTTTTCTTCCACTACTTCTTCATCTTTTTCTTCGGGTTGGACTGTTGTAAAGGTCACAATTTTCGCATCCTGATCCAGTCTCATGACTTTCACACCCTGAGTTGACCGACCCGTTTGAGAGATATTTCCAACACTTGTACGGATCATGACTCCGGTATCGGTAATGATCATCAGATCTTCATCCCCTTTAACGGTTAAAAGACCAGCTAAGGGACCATTTTTCTCTGTGATATTGGCTGTCTTGATTCCTTTACCACCACGGCCTTTGGTTGGATATTCGCCAGCCATTGTCCGCTTACCATACCCTTTTTCGGTGATGATCAATACTTCATCTTGATCCGTAACGACGCTAGCCCCAACAACCTTATCTTCTTCGCGGAGATTCACACCACGTACACCAGTGGCAGAACGTCCCATATTGCGGACTACAGACTCATTAAAGCGGACAGAATAACCATACTTGGTACCGATAATGACGTCAGCATTGCCATCTGTAAGGAAGACATTGATCAATTCATCCTCATCGCGCAGATTCAGAGCTTTGAGACCGTTCTGACGAATATTTGAAAATTCAGCTACATTGGTCCGCTTGACCAAACCTTGTCGCGTCGTAAAGAAGAGATATGCTTCGTCACTGCGATCTTGCTCCACATTGATAATGGTTTGAATCGATTCACCTTCGTCCAATTTTAAGAGGTTGACGATTGGTAATCCTTTGGCTGTCCTGCCATATTCTGGAATCTCATAACCTTTCAGACGATAGACACGCCCTTTATTGGTAAAGAAGAGCAAATGATCATGAGTGCTCGTAGAGACCAGTTCACGGACAAAGTCATCATCTTTGACACCAGTTCCCTGAACACCACGTCCACCACGTTTTTGAGCCGTAAATTCCGCTTGATCCAAACGTTTGATGTAGCCTTTGTTAGAAAGGGTGATCAAGACATCTGTTTCTTCAATCAAGTCCTCATCTTCAAGAGAAAGGACTTCTCCGATCATCAACTCAGTTCGGCGAGCATCGCCAAACTTGCGTTTGACTTCTTCCAATTCTTCCTTGATGATAGTTGCCACACGTTCTGGTTTCGCCAAAATATCAGCCAAATCAGCAATCAAGGCAACCAAATCATCGTATTCACTTTGGATCTTGTCTCGTTCCAAACCGGTCAAACGACGAAGACGCATGTCCAAAATAGCTTGGCTTTGACGTTCAGAAAGCTTGAATTTAGCCATCAATTCAGCTTGTGCTTCAGCGTCTGTCTGGCTATTGCGGATAATCCGGATCACTTCATCGATGTGATCCAAGGCAATGAGCAAACCTTCCAAGATATGGGCACGTGCTTCCGCTTTTTCTTTATCAAAGATGGTCCGTCGAGTCACTACTTCTTTCTGGTGCTCGATATAAGCACCTAAAATTTGGCGAAGAGAAAGAATCTTTGGAACGCCATTTTGGATCGCTAACATATTGAATCCAAAATTGGTTTGCATTTGTGTCATCTTAAAGAGGTTGTTCAAAATAACGTTGGCCGAAGCATCTCGGCGGACCTCAATCACAAAACGAACCCCTTCACGGTTTGATTCATCCCGTACAGCTGTAATCCCTTCGATCCGTTTTTCTTGCACCAAGCGAACGATGTGCTCGTGCACCTTGGTTTTATTGACCATATAAGGGAACTCAGTGACAACAATCCGTTCACGGCCACTCTTGGTTACTTCAATCTCTGTACGAGAACGAAGAACGATTGATCCTTTTCCGGTTTCATAGGCTTTGTGGATACCTGATTTCCCCATGACCAAAGCACCTGTCGGAAAATCTGGACCAGGAAGAACTTCCATGAGTTCACGGGTCGTTACCTCAGGATTATCCATCATCAGCTTCACTGCATCAATGGTTTCTCCCAGATTGTGTGGAGGAATATTGGTTGCCATCCCAACGGCAATCCCTGTAGCACCATTAACCAGAAGGTTAGGGAAACGTGCAGGTAAGACCAAAGGTTCGCGCTCACTGGCATCATAGTTATCTACGAAATCAACTGTATTTTTATTGATATCCCGCAACATTTCAAGAGCGATCTTACTCATACGAGCTTCGGTATACCGTTGTGCAGCGGCACCATCACCGTCCATAGAACCAAAGTTTCCATGACCATCCACTAACATGTAGCGATAACTCCACCATTGCGCCATCCGCACCATGGCTTCATAAATAGAGGAATCTCCGTGTGGGTGGTATTTACCCATAACATCCCCTGTGATACGGGCTGACTTCTTATGTGGTTTATCTGGTGTAACACCTAATTCATTCATTCCATACAAAATACGACGGTGAACAGGTTTCAAACCATCACGAACATCAGGGAGGGCACGAGCAACGATAACACTCATGGCATAATCGATAAAACTCGTCTTCATTTCTGATGTTAAATTCACATCAATTAGATTCTTATCCTGCATTCAAAAAATGCCTCTCTTTACTTAATTCACCATACTATTATAACACATTTTAGGCTATTTTTCTTCTAAGGAACACAAACGTAAAAACGTTTACATCGCTGATTCATACTGTATCAGATGACAAAGATCTATAAAAGTGGTAAAATGGTTACGAATGAGAGATGATCTCAAAAAAAATGAAGGAGATGTTTAGATTCATGACTGCAACTAAACAACACAAAAAAGTTATCCTTGTCGGTGACGGTGCCGTAGGTTCATCTTATGCTTTTGCACTTGTCAACCAAGGAATTGCACAAGAGCTTGGAATTATCGAAATTCCTCAATTGCACGAAAAAGCTGTCGGAGATGCGCTTGACCTTAGCCACGCCCTTGCCTTCACTTCACCTAAAAAGATTTATGCGGCTGAGTACGCTGACTGTGCAGACGCTGACCTTGTTGTAATTACTGCAGGTGCTCCTCAAAAACCAGGTGAAACTCGCCTTGATCTTGTTGGTAAAAACCTTGCGATCAACAAATCAATCGTTACAGAAGTTGTGAAATCAGGATTTAACGGTATCTTCCTTGTAGCTGCTAACCCAGTTGACGTATTGACATACTCTACATGGAAATTCTCAGGATTCCCTAAAGAACGTGTTATCGGATCAGGTACTTCTCTTGACTCAGCTCGTTTCCGTCAAGCTTTGGCTGAAAAATTGGATGTGGACGCTCGTTCAGTACACGCCTACATCATGGGTGAACACGGTGACTCAGAATTTGCTGTATGGTCACACGCTAACATCGCTGGTGTAAACCTTGAAGAATTCCTTAAAGACACTCAAAACGTTCAAGAAACTGAATTGATTGAATTGTTTGAAGGTGTTCGTGACGCTGCTTACACTATCATCAACAAAAAAGGTGCTACATACTACGGTATCGCTGTTGCCCTTGCTCGTATCACTAAAGCAATCCTTGATGATGAAAATGCAGTACTTCCACTTTCTGTATTCCAAGAAGGTCAATATGGTGTTAGCAACGTCTTTATCGGTCAACCTGCTATCGTAGGTGCACACGGTATTGTTCGTCCAGTGAACATCCCATTGAACGATGCGGAACAACAAAAAATGAAAGCTTCTGCTGATGAATTGCAAGCAATTATCGATGAAGCATGGAAAAATCCTGAATTCCAAGAAGCATCTATCAACTAATTCAATTAGAAAAGACTCTCATACTTTGAGAGTCTTTTTTTTGAGCTATGAACATAAGATAAAAAGGCTGAGAGACTTCTCAACCTTTTCTTCTTTCCACCCTGAGGGAATCGAACCCCCATCTCAAGAACCGGAATCTTACGTGATATCCATTACACTAAGGGTGGCAACTGTTATAGTATATCAAATTCTTGAGAATTTTACAAGTCAAAAAGAGAGTGAGACAGAAATCGGTCATTCGTTAGAATTCGATTTCGTCGTCCCACCTCCGCACAGTTGAGTAGGGCTGTAAAAGCTGATGAGATCAGCGTAGTAGAGCCCACTCAACCCCTGCGTCTTGCTCGACAATCCAAAATCAATTGAGAGGCTAGGACTTTTGTCCCAGCCTCTTTTAAATATTACAATTCGATATCGCCAAACAAGTCAGCCATTGAGAATCCAGTTTGAGTTTCTGGAAGATCAAAGTCGCGTTTTTCTTGTTTTGGACGACGTGGGCGAGATTGACGTTTTTCTTGTTTTTCGCCTTCTTCTTGAGCTGGACGTTCTTCAAGAGCTTTGATAGAAAGTGATACACGTTCATCCGCAGCATTTACTTCAAGAACTTTAACAGTTACTTCTTGTCCAACTTTAAGAACATCTTTTGGATTTTCAACACGTTTGTGTGAAATTTGTGAGATGTGTACAAGTCCGTCGATACCTGGCAATACTTCAACGAATGCACCGAAGTCAGTCAAACGTTTAACAGTTCCTTCGATAACATCACCAGCAGCCAATTTTTGTTCAACGCCATCCCAAGGTCCAGGTGTTGTAGCTTTCAATGAAAGTGATACACGACCTTCTTCTTCGTTCAAGTCAAGAACTTTCACTTGGATTTCTTCACCAACAGTTACAACTGATTTAGGTGATACGTTGCGTTCGTGTGACAATTCTGTCAAGTGAACCAATCCATCAACACCACCAAGGTCGATGAAGGCACCGAAGCTTGTGATACGTGCAACTTTACCAGTTACGACATCACCAACGTTCAATTTACCAAATACTTCTGCGCGTGCTGCAGCTGATTCAGCTTCAACAACTTCACGACGTGAAAGGATAAAGCGGTTTTCTTTTGGATCTACTTCTTTGATTTTAGCATCAAATTCTTGACCTACGAAACGTTCAGTGTTACGTACAAAACGAGTATCAAGCATTGAAGCTGGAATAAATCCACGAAGTCCTTCAAATTCTACTGAAAGTCCGCCCTTAACAGCGCGAGTTCCTTTAACAGTAACAACTTCTTCTTCACGTCCAACCAATTTGTCCCATGCTTTGCGAGCTTCCAAACGTTTTTTAGATACAAGGTAAGTTACTGTATCAGTATCTTTACCAACTACTTGACGAAGAACAAGCAATTCAAGTGTTTCACCTGGTTTTACCAAGTCGTTGATGTCAGCATCACGATCGTTTGTCAATTCGCGAAGAGTCAAGACACCTTCGACACCAGTTCCAGAGATTGCAACGTTAGCTTGGTTCGCGTCAACTGTCAATACTTCAGCAGTAACAACGTCACCTGGTTCAACTTGGCTAACACTGTTTAGCAAATCTTCAAATTCATTCATCTAAAAAATCCTCCAACAATCAAGTTTTCTAAAACTTGACATACTTATAATTATTTTTCCTAAGCAAGCACTCGCAATGAGATCAACTACAATCTTTAACGACTCATCCAATAAAGAAATAAAATACCTGGATAGATATTTTATCACTTATCTGATATTACCTAAGAACTGGGGTAGCTGGATTCGAACCAACGCATGAGGGAGTCAAAGTCCCTTGCCTTACCGCTTGGCTATACCCCAAAAAGAGCGCTGACATCAGTCACTTTATCATCGTCACAATGAACGCTAATGGAGAGAGAGGGATTCGAACCCCCGAACCCGAAGGAG
>NZ_KV813650.1:34878-183372 GCF_001813675.1 Streptococcus sp. HMSC078D09 | reverse complement strand
TACAGTCCGCCGCGTTTAGCCTCTTCGCTATCTCTCCATATAAATCAACAGGATCTATTATACCATTGATTTATTATGATTGCAAGCCCTTATTTATTCAAATTATAATTTTCTATCAAAATTTCAACGGCTTTTTCAAGTTTTTTGTAAAGAGAATCCACATTTCCATTTTTGATAATGGCATATTGACCAGCCATATCTGCAATTTCACCAATCGTTTTCTTTCCAATGGACAAAGTGAAACCATCAAAAGTGTCTTTTCCGACGGTTACTTTACTATCAACGATTTGAATCTCAATTTTCTTATCTTTTTTACTCATTTCAACCCTCTTTTCACTTTTTCTATTTTACAAAAATTCTCTTGATGACGCAAGAGAAAAGGGAGTGGGTCAGAAAGAATTTAGTTAGAAATTCCTTCTTTATCCCACCCCCGCAAGAGTCATTCGGCACTCTTCTATTCCTAAAAGCGAATGAAGAGAAACATTAGCTACTGCGTCCTTTAGTTAAGACTTATTCTCATTGAAGCCTGGACACTTTTGTATCAGATGCTTTCGGTTTAATCGACTTTGAAAATCCATCCTTCTGGTGCTTCGACATCACCAAATTGGATACCAGTCAACTCGTCATAGAGCTTCCGTGTGACAGGACCTACCTCTGTTTCAGAATAGAAGACATGGAAGTCATCCCCGTGTTGAACACCTCCGATTGGAGAGATGACAGCTGCGGTACCACAAGCTCCTGCTTCTACGAAGCGATCCAAGTCATTGATAAAGACATCCCCTTCAATTGGTGTCATACCAAGACGGTGTTCTGCCAAGTAAAGTAAAGAGTACTTGGTGATCGATGGCAAGATAGAAGGACTCAGCGGGGTCACAAATTCGTTATTAGCAGTGATACCAAAGAAGTTTGCAGAACCAACTTCTTCAATCTTGGTGTGAGTCGCTGGATCGAGGTAAATCACGTCAGAGAAGTTACGATCATGCGCAATCTTACCTGGCAACATACTAGCTGCGTAGTTCCCACCAACTTTTGCAGCCCCTGTACCATGTGGTGCAGCACGGTCGTACTCGTCTTGAATCAAGAAGTTCGTTGGAACCAAACCACCTTTAAAATAGTTACCGACAGGCATGGCAAAGATGGTAAAGATATACTCTTCTGCTGGATGCACACCGATAATATCACCAACCCCAATCAAAAGTGGACGAAGGTATAGAGTAGCTCCTGTACCATACGGTGGAACATACTCTTCATTTGCTTTTACAACTGCCTTACAAGCATCCACAAACATATCCGTTGGAACTTGAGGCATCAGCAAACGATCTGCTGTGCGTTGCAAACGTTTGGCGTTTTGATCTGGACGGAACAATTGGACGCTTCCATCTTTTGTACGGTAGGCTTTTAACCCTTCAAAGGCTTGCTGACCGTAATGCAAACTTGGAGAAGATTCGGACAAATGCAAGGTCGCATCTTCTGTCAATTCTCCTTTTTCCCAAGCTCCATTGCGATAATGTGCCAAATAGCGATAGGGTAATTTCATATATGAAAAGCCAAGGTTTTCCCAATCAAGTGATACTGTCATGATAGTGCTCCTTTTTATTCTTTCTATTCCTTGTCGATCTGATGCAGGTCGATTCAGTTTCTCAATCTATGTACACTATTGTACACCATTTCATGAGAATTTCAAGCGAAATTTTCAATTTTCAGAAAATTTATTTTTAAAGAAAGTCAGTCCTAGAATGGACCGACGCTTTCTTTTATTTGATAGTAGCTGAAAAAACTTCTTGATCCGAAATGGTATCGTTGACAAAGGATCCATTGCTTGTTCTTTCAGAAATGCTTAATTGTGTTAAATCAACTTCTGTTACCTGACCTGTTGTAGAAGTGATCTGAAGAATTTGATCTTGTTCTGCCACTTCTTCTTGGCTCGTAAAGAGATCAAAATCTCCCTGGTCAGTGAAGACTGGACCTGCCTTGAAGACACGGTGTGGTTTATTTTTCAACTCCCGCAAGACCTGTAGTCCCCGTTTAGCCCGACTGGTCACAGGAATATCGTCTTGTAACATCCGTTTGAGACTGCCTCGCTGGGTCAGAATGTACATGCTTGGAGTCGTCGACTTAAAGGCGGCAGCAACTTGATCTCCGTCTTTGAGGTTAATGGCTTTGACCCCTGCTGCTTTGGCTCCTACGACAGGGACCTCCTCAATATTGAAGCGCAAGCCATAACCATTTTTGGTAATAATCATGATGTCTTCCAGAACAACTGGCGCAACTGCTACGATACGGTCGTCTTGATCTTTTAGCTTAGCATACTTAGTCGATTTAGAACGATAAGTCCGCCATGGGCTTAATTCCTTGCGTTCAAAGCGCTTGATTTGTCCTTGTTGAGTTGCCGCAAAGTAGGTTACTCCCTCAAACTGATCCACAATCTCCGCAAAGAGAATTTCTTCCTCTTGCTCGAAATTGGTCAAGGTCTGACTAAGGTGCTCTCCGATATCCTTCCACTTGGTATCTGTCAATTCGTGAATTGGTCGATAAATGGCATTCCCCAAGTTGGTAAAGAGTAAGAGGTGCTGAGTGGTCTTAGCAGGCTCTACAAAAATCAACTCATCATCGTCTCGCTTACCGACTTCTTCCACTGTCGACGCATTGAAGGAACGAGGCGAGGTCCGTTTAATGTAACCCGCACGGGTTACGCTGACGAAGGTTTCCTCTTCAACAATGAGACTGGCTGTATCGATCTCAATCGTTTTAGCAGTGTCTTGCAACTCACTACGACGCGGATTGCCAAAGAGTTTCTTGACTTCACGCAATTCCTTCTTCATGAGGTTAAACATAGTCCGTTCATCCCCAATGATGGCTGCCAAGGTCGCGATTTGCTCCTTGAGACTAGCATGTTCTTCTTCCAAGGTCACGATATCGGTATTGGTCAAGCGGTACAATTGCAAGGTAACAATAGCTTCTGCTTGTTCTTCCGTGAAATCGTAGCTGACCTTGAGGTTTTCCTTAGCATCTGCCTTGTTATCAGAAGCACGGATCAAGGCGATGACTTCATCCAGGATGGAAATGACGCGGATCAAGCCCTCTACGATGTGGAGCCGTCGTTCTGCCTTTTCCTTATCAAAGCGCGAACGAGCGACAATGATATCCCGACGGTGTGCAATGTAGCTAGAGAGAATCGGCACGATCCCCACTTGACGAGGGGTATAGTTGTCAATCGCCACCATATTGAAGTTGTAGTTGACCTGCAAGTCTGTATACTTGAACAAGTAGTTCAAGATCAAATCTGCATTGGCATCTTTCTTCAACTCAATGGCAATACGAAGACCATCCCGGTCAGACTCATCCCGAACTTCCGCAATACCGGCCACCTTGTTGTTGACACGGACATCGTCAATCTTCTTGACCAAGACAGCCTTGTTGATCTCATAAGGAATCTCGGTGACCACGATTTGCTGCTTGCCTCCTTTGAGCTGCTCAATCTCGGTTTTAGAGCGGACAACTACCCGTCCCTTACCTGTTTCATAGGCTTTCTTGATCTCATCCCGGCCTTGGATAATGGCACCCGTTGGGAAATCAGGTCCAGGTAGAAACTCCATAAGTTTGTCTACCTTGGCAGATGGATGGTCGATCATATAGACCACGGCATCGATGACTTCAGCGAGATTATGTGGCGGAATATCTGTCGCGTAACCAGCTGAAATCCCTGTTGCCCCATTGACCAAGAGATTTGGAAAAGCGGCCGGCAAAACCGTTGGCTCTTTTTCTGTATCATCAAAGTTCCAGGCAAATGGCACTGTATTCTTTTCGATATCTTGCAAAAGATAACCCGCAATTTCAGACAAGCGAGCCTCGGTATAACGCATAGCCGCTGGTGGATCACCGTCCATGGAACCATTGTTTCCGTGCATTTCAACAAGGATCTCGCGGTTCTTCCAGTCTTGAGACATGCGGACCATGGCATCATAGATAGAACTGTCCCCGTGAGGGTGGAAATTCCCCATGATATTTCCGACAGACTTGGCAGACTTGCGGTAGCCCTTGTCATGGGTATTGCCGTCCTTATTCATAGAATAAAGAATCCGCCGTTGAACAGGTTTCAAGCCATCCCGAATATCAGGAAGAGCCCGTTCTTGAATAATGTATTTGGAGTAGCGACCAAAGCGCTCCCCCATGATGTCCTCTAGGGACATATTTTGAATATTAGACATAAGATACAAAGCCCTTAAAATACAAGGTGAAAATTAGAAATTTATCTTTTCACACAGCACTCAGGGCGTGTTCAACTCCTTTCAAAGAATGTTGAGTAGTCTTTTGTAGAAAAAGGAATTCAGTCACACCAAGTAACCAAACGTTCCTTTCTGATGTTTAAAATAGATTCATTAATGATTAGAAAGTTTCTCTTTAGCATAAGAAGTCATTTTTTCCGCTACTTCCTTATCGTAAGTAAACCCCATCTTTTGGGCCAGAATTTGAGCTTCTCGATTGAATAGCCCCATGGTAGCAAATAAAGACTGAGTGATTTTATCGAAACTAGATAAATCAAGCAAAGCTGTGAACTCCTTCTCTTGCTCAGCTGGAAGATACTGGAAGAGGTACTTGTAGTTCTTTCCAATGTCAACTACTCCCCTATCGCTTGTCACCTGCCAAGCTAAGACCTTGAGCAATTCTTGCTGACAAATGCCATAGAGGTGGTCGGTCGCATAGATAAGCTGATTTCTTCGAATGGCCTTGACGATATAAGCCGATACCCACCAAAATTCATTGCAGGATGCTGCAAATTCCTCTTCAGTAGGCGGAACGGTCCAATAGCGCTTGGAATTAGGCTGATAGGATTCAAACAAACCTTTGTCGTCTTTTATAACTTCAAAATTTGCTTCGCTGTCCACCCACTCTTGGATAAACTCCTTGGGACAGAGGGTCAAATCGATACGGTTGCCGTCTTCAAAGAGCATGAGATACAGACGACGATGTCCCAGTCGGTTGTGCTGTTCGATGAGTCGATTTCCGTACTGATCCAACCAGGATAAATCTGAAATCAGGTCTTCTAGATCATCAACGATATAGACCACATCATAATCTTGAAACTCGTCTTTGGGTGCCCGAGGATTGGCTCGCGAACCGGATAAGGCCACTGCTTCCACTTGCAAGGACTCAGCTATCTGCAAAATCAGATTCATCATTTCTGTATCAGTTCTCATGTCGATTCCTTACCATTTCTACATCCCAGCTTATTTACTTTATAGTAGAAAGTGATTAAAATACCGTATTTTCTTCCAAGGTAAACTTAACGTTATCTTCGATCCATTGACGACGTGGTGCAGCCTTATCGCCCATTAGGACGGAGACACGGCGTTCTGCACGCGCTAAATCATCAATCGTGACACGGATCAAGGTGCGGGTTTCTGGGTTCATGGTCGTTTCCCAAAGCTGATCCGCATTCATTTCCCCCAACCCTTTGTACCGTTGAAGGGTCGCTCCACGGCCAAAGGTCCGACGCAACTCTTCTAATTCGCTATCTGTCCAAGCATAGGCTACTTCTTCTTTCTTGCCTTTGCCTTTCGACATCTTATAAAGAGGAGGAAGTGCAATGTAGACATGCCCTGCTTCTACCAAAGGGCGCATATAGCGATAGAAGAAGGTTAAGAGGAGGGTTTGAATGTGGGCACCATCCGTATCCGCGTCGGTCATGATAATGATCTTATCGTAGTTGGCGTCTTCCACAGAGAAATCTGCCCCGACTCCAGCACCGATGGTGTAGATCATGGTGTTGATTTCCTCGTTCTTGAGGATATCACTCATATTGGCCTTCTCAGTATTAAGAACCTTCCCACGAAGTGGAAGAATCGCTTGGAACTTCCGGTCCCGTCCTTGTTTGGCAGAACCGCCGGCTGAGTCTCCTTCGACCAGATAGAGTTCGTTTTTCTTAGGATTTTTAGACTGGGCTGGTGTTAATTTACCAGATAAAAGTCCTTTGTCCTTTTTGCTCTTCTTGCCATTTCGGCTTTCATCCCGCGCTTTTCGAGCAGCTTCACGCGCATCCCGGGCTTTAATAGCCTTACGAATGAGATTAGAAGCCAACTCCCCATTTTCCATAAGGAAGAAGGTCAATTTATCAGAAACAATGCTATCGACGACTGGACGAGCCAAGGGACTTCCTAATTTGTCTTTGGTTTGTCCTTCAAACTGCAAATGGGCCTCTGGAACCAGGATAGAGAGAACAGCAGACAAACCTTCACGGTAGTCTGATCCTTCCAAATTCTTGTCTTTTTCTTTGAGGAGTCCTGTCTTTCTTGCATAGTCGTTCATAGCCTTGGTAATGGCTGTCTTCAGACCCGTCTCATGGGTTCCCCCATCTTTAGTGCGGACATTATTAACGAAGGACAAGATATTATCTGAGTAACCATCATTGTATTGCATGGCCACTTCTACCTGAAAACCATCTGATTCGCCACTAAAGTAGAGAACCGGTGTCAAAGTTTCCTTGTCTTCGTTCAAGTACTCTACAAAATCTTGGACACCGTTTTCATAATGAAAGGCCACATGGTTATCTTCTTCCTTACGGAGATCGGTCAGCGTCAGCGTCACATCCTTAAGCAAGAAGGCTGATTCTTTGATTCGCTCAGCAATGGTATTAAATTTGAAATCCGTCGTTGAAAAAATGGTTGGATCTGGCATGAAGGTGACCTTGGTCCCTGTCTTTGACTTGGGTGCGGAGCCGATCTTTTCAAGGGTCGTAACTGGTTTTCCCCCATCTTCAAAACGTTGCTTGTAGACAGCTCCATCACGGGTAATCTCTACCTCTAGCCAGCTAGAAAGGGCATTGACGACAGAAGATCCCACTCCGTGAAGACCTCCAGATGTCTTATAGCCTCCTTGACCAAACTTCCCTCCGGCGTGGAGGACCGTAAAGATGACCTCAACTGTTGGTTTGCCCATAGCATGCATCCCGGTCGGCATTCCACGTCCCTGGTCTTCTACCGATAGCGAACCATCTTTATTAATCGTTACATCGATTTGTGAGCCAAAGCCAGACAAGGCTTCATCGACCGCATTATCCACGATCTCCCAGACCATGTGATGCAAGCCATTTCCGTCGGTCGATCCGATATACATCCCTGGACGTTTACGGACCGCATCCAACCCTTCTAGTACCTGAATGGCATCGTCATTATAATTATTAATATTGATTTCCTTTTTTGCCACAAGGAACCTCCTGTTTGTTCATCTTTTCTATATTACAGTTTTTTAGGAAATTTTGCAAAATTTTTTCTCTTTATATGGAGATTTCTATATCACAGTAAAAAATGACGGCTTGACACTTTCTTCAGATGTCACACTTGAACTCCAGAAATTGCTTTTTCTATCGATGGCTTTTTGATATAATGAGAGTATGATAAAAGAAATAAGTGTTTTAATTTTAGCCTATCTGTTAGGCTCCATTCCTTCGGGATTATGGATTGGGAAAATCTTTTTCCAAATTAATTTACGGGAACATGGCTCGGGCAATACAGGAACGACCAATACCTTTCGGATTTTAGGGAAGAAAGCTGGGATCATCGTCTTTGCGATTGATTTCTTGAAGGGAACTTTGGCCGTTCTCCTTCCGACTTTCTTTGGAATTCAGGGGATCTCGCCGATGGTCTTTGGTCTCTTAGCCGTTTTGGGGCACACTTTCCCAATTTTTGCTGGATTTAAGGGTGGAAAGGCAGTGGCGACGAGCGCTGGTGTCTTACTTGGTTTCTCGCCTATCCTGCTACTCATTTTAGCAGTTTATTTTGTAGCCAGCCTGTATTTAACCAGTATGATTTCGTTTTCGAGTGTTACCGTTGCGCTACTCGCAATTCTATCGGTCCTCCTTCTTCCTTTGACTGGATGGATCTTGCACAACTATGATCCACTTTTTATAATCATTGTCTTGGCCCTAGCGACCTTGATCATTCTTCGTCACAAGGATAATATTCAACGGATCAAAGAGAAAAAAGAAAATCTTATCCCTTGGGGAAAGAACATCACCCATCAACAACCAAAAAACTAGAGCGCTTGCTCTAGTTTTTTTGATTGAATCCCCCTTATACTTTTGAACAGATCCTCATTATAAAGCATCGACTAGGTCCATCAGTATTTCCATAGGAGTTTTTTTCCTACGACCATTAACCGTTTCGATAAGACGATAAACTTTTAAACGATTGTCATTGCTAAATACAAACTCAAAGCGGAATTCGCGTCCGTTGGGTGCCACTGTATCAAATTTCGTTTTATATTTATCATGAACGGGGCTAACTGGAAACTTATTGAAGAGCAAGCGTCGTTTCTCCCCTGCTTCTTTCAAACAGTTTTCTAGCTCCTGACAATAGTTATAAAACAACTGATAGAGGTCTTCTTCTGAAATTCTTCTTCTCCGAACTAATGATGTAAAATCCGAAAAACTTCTGCGAGGAATTTCAATGCTAAATGAGAAGCCCTCTTGGTTGATTCTTTCTAAAAATGCATCTCTTGAAATCATAGAACTACTCTTTCTTTTATCAATCTTTAGTGAACCCTTATTGTTTCTATACACAGTCAATCCATTATGTAATCAAGCAGGTCCATCAGGGTGAGTTTCTTGCGACCATTGACTGTCTCAAATAGATTATAAACTCTTAGTTGTTGGTTCTTTTTAAAAGCAAACTCAAAGCGAAATTCGCGACCATTGCATGTAGCTACATAAAATCCGGTCTGATACTTTCTCTTATCCGCTACAGCCTGCATTTGCCGGTCTTCTACCTCTCTACAAAGTAAAAGAAAGATCTGATAGAGTTGCTCCTCTGAGAGCCTTTTTCTCCAAACCAATGACTTGAAGTTATTGTACGTCCACCATGGGATTTGGATGTTGAAGGAAAAACCTTCCTGATTGGCTTTATCGATAAATGCTTTTCTGGAGACCATACTAACTCCTCTTCTAATGGAACATCGTTTGACTCTATTATACCATCTTTTAACCTTTTACAAAAAAAGCATTCCAAATGGAATGCTTTTTCTGTTTCTTAATAGTATTCCCCTTGGCGGTAGTTCCAAGAGTTGAAATGATCAGATAAGTGCATCATGATCTTATCAATATCCAATCCTTTACGGATCACAACTGGACAAGTATTGACAGAACGGCTACCTGCTCCTTGTTCTGGAATCAGTTTTCCTTCGGCATCAACCATAGAGACCATCACACCTTGTTCATAGCGAGTTTCAATGGTCTTGTCTGGTTGGATAGAAGCTACATAATCATCGGCTTCGATGACCAAGTCCACGGCACCTTCGATGCGCTCACCGATTCCTTCAACCTTCCCACGGTTTCCTTTACCGGAAGGGTTAGCAGATGAAGCATAAACCATCTTGCCTTCTTTTTCCCACATTTCTTTGGCAATTTGCTCACCAGCTTTACCAAATTTGATGACAAAGCATGAAGTTCCACGAACGTCTGTCATGAGTTCTTCACGTCCATCTCCGAAAGCTTGCAATTTTGCATAGGCATCTTCACGCCAAGGAAGGATACAACCAAGCAAGATATCTTCATCCCAATGTTTTTGGTAGAAGGCTTCAATTTCAGGATTCAATTGCGCAAGGGCACGAAGCTCATCCATGCTTCCGCAGAGAACCACACCTGGTTTGTTGCGGTTGCGTTCTTTGGCTTCGAATTTCCGTTCCAAGCCAGCCTTGTCACTGGTCATGATGATGTAGCCAACTTTGGTAGGGCAGACGATACAGCCACCCTCTCCTTTAAGAATATCAAATCCTTCTTGTGAAAGTTGTCCGTCCCATTGAATGTGTTTTGTCATAAGTCTCTTTCCTTTTCTATTCTTTTTAGTATTGTATCAAAAAATAGTCTCAAATTCAATATATTTTCAGAAAATTCGTAATTCGATATACAATTTTATCATTGCCAGTAAGCTGGCCGGTTCTTCTCATAAGCTGCAATCAAGTCTTCATACTGAAGCGTAATCCCGATATCATCCAACCCGTTGAGCAATTTGTGCTTCCAATCTTGATCGATCTCAAAGTGAAACTCTCCAACGGGAGAGATGATCTTCTGCTCTTCCAAATCCACCGTCACTGGATCTGTCGGCTTCAAACTTGCCAATTTTTGACGAACCTCTAGTGGTTGGACAATCGGCAGCATGCCATTATTGAGCTCATTATTGTAATGGATATCTCCGAAGGATCCGGCGATAACGACTTTAAAGCCATAATCAGCTAAAGCCCAGGCTGCGTGTTCCCGAGAGGAACCAGCACCAAAATTGTCACCAGTAATCAAAATGGTCGCCTTGCGGTATTCTGGCTTGTTAAAGATAAAATCTGGATCCTCAGTATACTGGTCATCCAAATAGCGCCAAGCATACATGAGGTATTTCCCAAAGCCTTTTTTATCAATCAACTTTAAGAATTGCTTGGGGAGGATTTGGTCGGTATCAATATTATCGTTCATCAAAGGAACTGTTGTTCCCGTATAAATGGTAAATTTCTCCATGATTCCTCCTTTTACTCGACTTCTGCCATTTGGCGCACGTCGACAAATCGACCAGCTATTGCTGCTGCTGCAGCCATTGCTGGGCTACAGAGATGGGTTTTAGCCCCAAATCCTTGGCGGTCTTCGAAGTTCCGGTTGCTAGTAGAGGCACAGTGGACCCCATCTGGAACCTTGTCTGGGTTCATTCCTAGACACATGGAACATCCTGGATCACGCCATTCAAAGCCCGCATCCATGAAGATCTTGTCCAAACCTAATTTTTCAGCGGCTTGCTTAACCGGACGAGAGCCAGGTACGACAATAGCAGTTAAGTTTGGCGCAATTTTTTTGCCTTTTACAAACTTGGCTGCCAACTCCAAATCACTAAGACGTGCATTGGTACAAGAACCGATAAAGATATAGCCTAATTCAATGTCTGCTGGTTTTTGGCCAGGTTCTAGATCCATATAATGATAAGCCCGTTCATCATTCATGTCGCGAATCTCTGGAAAAGGAGTCTCGAAATCCACTCCCATAGAAGGATTGGTCCCCCAAGTCACCATGGGAGCAAGATCAGATACATCCATACGGATGACCTTATCATAAACGGCATCGTCATCGCTGACTATAGTCTTCCAATCAGCTACTGCAGCCTCAAAATCATCTGGCACACATTCGCGTCCCCGGAGGTAGTCAAAGGTCGTCTCATCTGGATTCATGATCCCCATTTTGGACCCGAACTCGATCGACATGTTACAGATGGTCATGCGTTCTTCCATGGTCAAGCGATCAATTGCTTCTCCCCGATACTCTACGACATAGCCAACTCCGCAAGCAACACCGTAGCGCGCTATCAAAGCTAGGATGTAATCCTTTGAATAGATCCCTTTTTGTGGGGGTCCGGTGAATTCAACCAACATCTTCTTTGGTTTGACTTGCCAGATGGTTTGAGTAGCAAAGACATGCTCCACTTCACTGGTTCCAATCCCAAAAGCAATGGCACCGAAGGCTCCGTGGGTTGCAGTATGGCTGTCTCCACAGACAATAAATTTTCCAGGCTGGGTCCGACCGGTTTCAGGGCCTACCATATGAACGATTCCTTGCTTAGCAGAACCATGGGCAGCATGATCAATCCCAAAGTCCACCACATTCTCAGCTAATTTATCAATCTGGGCTTTTGAAATCACATCTCGAATATCAAAAATATTGACCGTTGGAACATTATGATCAAAGGTTCCAAAGGTTAAATCAGGTCGTCGGACCTTGCGTCCTGCATCCCGTAATCCTTGAAAGGCTTGCGGACTCGTCACTTCGTGGATATAGTGTTGGTCCACATACATGAGTTGGGGTTGCCCTTCCACTCCTGTAATCACGTGGCGGTCCCAAAGTTTATCAAAGATAGATTTTCCACTCATCGTCTTTCTCCATTTATCTTCTTGTTAGGAAATCCATCGAAGGATTAGAAAGAGGGCACCTGCTAAAAGAAGGCTACTGCCCCACCAGGTGGCTTGAAAATACCATTTCCGCACCTTGTGGTGAAAAAGATATCCACCTAGTAGAGCTCCAAATCCACCAAGTAGCCAGCTCTCGAGTAACAGGACCTTTTCAGGAATCCGCCACCTCTTTTGGATAGCTTTTCGTTTATCTAAACCATAGGTCAGAAATACGATACTATTCCAAATAGCAATAAGAACTAAACAGCGATCTCTCCAAGTCATCTTAGAGATTTCCAATAATGGCTGCAGTCATCTCAGCAGTAGAAGCCTGACCACCTAGATCTCGCGTCAAGATTCCTTGATTCAAGGTTTGATTGACAGCTTCTTCGATCATTTCTGCACCTGCTGTTTCTCCAAAACTGTCTCGGAGCATCATGGCAACGGACAGGATCATGGAAATCGGATTGGCAATGCCTTGACCAGCAATATCAGGTGCTGAACCATGAATCGGTTCGTACATACTTGGTCCTTGGTCAGAATGACTAGCAGATGGCATCACGCCTAGTGTTCCAGGAAGGACGCTGGATTCGTCAGATAAGATATCTCCGAATAGATTCTCTGTCACTACAACATCAAAGCGGGCTGGATTGGTAATCATGATCATGGCCGCACTATCGACAAGCTGGTGCTCTAAGGTCACATCTGGAAATTCTTTGGCAACTTCTTCTGCCACTTGGCGCCACAATTTAGAAGTTGCCAGAACATTTTGCTTATCGATACTGGTCACTTTCTTACCACGTCCTTGCGCGATCTTGAAGGCTTGGCGCATAATCCGACGGATTTCTTCTGCACTGTAATCATTGATATCACGCGCTGTATCTTCTTTCAAGATATGCTCTCCAAAGTAAATCCCACCTGTCAATTCACGCACGACTACAAAGTCGACACCCTCGATACGCTCTGGTTTCAAAGGAGACAAGTGTTTCAAGGCGTCAAAAATCCGTACAGGACGAATATTGGCAAAGAGATTTAATTCCTTGCGAATAGCGAGCAGGCCTTGTTCTGGACGAACAGGAGCATTGTCATACTCAGGACTCCCGATGGCTGCGAGAAGAATAGCATCCGCTCCTTTAGCTGCTTTTAGAGTATCTTGGGGAAGTGGGTGGCCAGCGGCATCAATCCCAGCACCCCCAAAAGGTTTGTCTTCTAGACTATAATCAAAGCCGATTTTTGGAGCGACGGCTGCGAGGACCTCTAGTCCAGCAGCCATGATCTCAGGGCCAATCCCATCTCCTGCAAGTGTTACAATTTTCTTTGTCATGTTCATTTCCTCTTAGGCTTGTGGAAGATCACGGTAGGAGACAGCTCGTCCCATCTCACCCGCATTCTCTTTTTGAACCAGCGTGTTGGCATTGATATAAGCGATGGCAGAGGCTTTCAATACGTCGAAGTCCAAACCAGATGCATTGAAAATCGTATCTGTATCGACATTTTCTACGGATACCAAGACACGGGCTTGGGCATCGATCCCATCTGTCACTGCATCGATATTGTAAGATGTCAAGCGAACGGTTTGGTTGAAGAATTTATCAATCGCATTAAAGATCGCTTCAACCGACCCTTGACCATTGGCAAGGAATTCAAGTACTTCCCCTTCTTCATTGCTGAGGCTAACCGCTGCTGTAATCGTTTCGTCTGCATTGGTTGTCAAGCGGAGATCGTTAAATTGGAATCCTTCTGGATTTTCAACTGCTGTACCGGCAACAAGGGCGCGGATATCGGCATCTGTGATCTCGTGTTTCTTGTCTGCCAGAGATTTGAACTTAGCAAACAATGGCTTGATGTCTTCTTCTGTAAATTCCAGTCCCAACTCATGCAGCTTTTCGACAAAGGCATGGCGACCAGACAATTTTCCAAGAGGGAGACTATTGCTCTTAACACCCACCAACTCAGGGGTAATGATTTCGTAGGTAAGAGGATTTTTAAGAACTCCGTCTTGGTGAATACCAGACTCGTGTGAGAAGGCATTGCCACCAACAACAGCCTTGTTTTTAGGAATTGGAATCCCAGAGTAACGAGAGACCAACTCAGAAGTGTTGATGGTTTCATTTAGGACAATCGGACTTTCCACTTGGAAATAGTCTTCGCGAATATTAAGAGCGACCGCTACTTCTTCAAGTGCCGCATTTCCAGCCCGCTCCCCGATTCCATTAATGGTTCCTTCGACACGACGGGCACCATTTTTAACAGCAGCGAGGCTATTCGCCACCGCCATACCTAGGTCATCATGGCAATGAGGGGAATAGATAATCTCGCGGTCTGTCTTGACATGGTCGATCAAGTATTTGAAAATGGCGCCGTACTCCGCTGGTGTCGTGAAACCGACTGTATCAGGAATATTGATGTAGCTAGCACCAGCATCGACTGCAGTCTGGACAACTTGCAAGAGGAAATCCAATTCTGTCCGGGTCGCATCTTCGGGAGAGAACTCCACAATCTCAAATTTTGAGCGAGCGTAAGAAACGTGCTCTTTGATCGCTTCTAGAATTTCTTCCTTGGTCTTGTTGAGTTTAAACTCCCGGTGAATGGGACTCGTTGCGATAAAGACGTGAACTTGCGGATACTTAGCATCCTTCAAGGCTTCATAACAAGCATCAATATCTGATTTGACAGAACGGGCCAAGCCTGTCACGGCTGTCTTGGTCAAGACCTTGGCAATCTCTTGAACAGCAGTGAAGGAATCAGGACTAGCTGCAGGAAAACCTGCTTCAATAGCAGAAATGCCCCATTTTTCCAATTGTTTAGCAATGGCAATTTTTTCTTTAATAGAAAAATTAACTCCTGGAGTCTGTTCACCATCCCGAAGGCTGGTATCTAAAAATTCAACTTTACGCATAGGGTCTCCTCATTTCTATGTAGTGGATATAAAGAAAAACATCTCACTCGGTTAACCAAGCGAGATGTTTTTGCCCGCTTGGTAAGCCAAACAGGACTAATGCTTCTGCACTAGCCCTTATACCTCAACAACAAAGCAAATTGAATAAACTTAGCTGTTTTCATGTTTGACTTTCTCCTTTGTTCAATGTCTTGTTTAGTATTTTAGCATAGGGAAGAATCAATGTCAAGAATTTTCTACAATATTCTGAATTTTTTGAATAGAAACAAAATAGAGCTTTCAGTTCTAGTTAGATTGAAGATAAAGTCATCTTAGAAACTTTCCGTCATGAGAAAAGTGCTAGAAACACTATTGTTTCTAGCACTCGGAATTATTGAACCTAAGGAAATTTTTTAAGATGATTGTGAATTCAATTTGAATAGCCTCTTTCGCCCTACTTCTTCTGATACAAATCAAAAACGATCTTGTCATTATAGAGATCAATGGTATTGGCCTTGACATAGATTCCAAAGTCATTGTCAATTTCTGGTAATACAATGGTGATGGTAGACTGCTTTGGTGAAATTTGGATAAATTCTGGAATAGTTTTATTCTTGCTCAAAAGCTGCAAAACCATCCTTTGTGGAATTTGAAAGGTTCCGACTGAAAAATCCTTCACCGTCAAGAGAATGTTCCCATTTTCCAATTTGGATGGTTGAAAGTAAATGTATAAGGGATAATCCTTCCCCAAGAGACTCAACTGCCCTTCTAATAGGATTTGCTGATTGTCTGCATAGACCTTGTAGTCGGACAGCTTATATTTTTTCAGAAGCGATTTGATGGTGTCATTGAGTTGATCTCGAGTCGTTGTCATGGTTCCAACTTTGACATCTTTGGTGCCAACTGATTGATGAAGCTGGCTAACATCTTCTCTTGGCGTCGCTAAGCGTCCTTGCACAACTAAAGCGAAGGCTAAGAGAAGGATGACTAAACCTAAAAATAACCATTTCCAAATATTGATTTTTTGAAGGAAGGGGACCTTCTCTTTGATGGGATTATTTTTGACTCCAAGTTTTCTTCGTGGCATTGATTTTCTCCAATATTGCTTGTTTCATCTTTTCATAGCCCGTATTGTTGGGGTGAAAGCTATCCTCTTCATACAGGGCATCATTGATAACGGTTGTCTTCCCGTCACTGATTTCTGATACGCCCATTTTGCCATCAATTCCTTTATAGAGCAGATCATTGATCGGAACGAAATAGACCTGATCAAATTGCGCGATGGTTTCTTCCGTCGTCTCATTCCAACGATCGACAGCCGTCTGGATACTGGTTAATTCAGGAAAATTCAGATAAAGAGGATTGTAGATCCCCACTACATAAATGGGAAGATGGGGATTGTCCTTTCTGGCCTTTGTAATAATTTCTTTGAGGTTCGCTGTATAACTCTTGAGCGGCTTTTGGATATCTGATAGAGAAAAATCACTCAGATGATTGACAACGACTTTGCGCAGATCATTTCCGCCAACTGTTAAGGTCATGACACGCGCCTGTTTGAGATCCTTCTGAAGATCTGTTTGCTTCTTGAGTCGTTCTAAGATCTGAGCGCTTGTATTTCCAGCTACTCCATAGTTGACAGGCTGGTACTGGCCGTCATTTTCATTGGATAGGCTTTGAGCAAGAATGGGCACAAAGCCCCCTTGCTTGGTGCTATCCCCTACTCCTTCGGTCAATGAATCCCCTAGAGCTACATAAGTATAGGTGATTTCTTTCGTAGCCGTTTTGGGCTTGGTCATGCGAGGGGACGCAGTTGGTAGCAGAGCACGAAATAGAAAGACAAAGACAAGAAGGCTGGTTAAAAAGAAAACCAAGCCTTGCATCATTTTTTTAAGATTCATATGAATACGATCGCTTATCCTTGAAAAATCACTTGTCCATCACAGATTGTATAAGCAACTTTCCCTTTTAATGTTTCACCCACAAATGGTGAATTGCCAGCTTTTGAAGCGAAATGATCCGATACCAGACGATCTGCTTCTGGATCAAAGATGGTCAAATCTGCCGGTCCATCCACTGCGATATAGCCAGCATCAAAATCATAGAGACGTGCTGGATTATAGGACATCTTTTCAAGCAATTGCATCAGGTTTAAATGACCTGCATGCACCAAGTAGGTCAAACCAAGAGAAAGCGAAGTTTCAAGCCCAGTCATGCCAGATGGTGCTTTGGTAATATCAGGAACATTCTTCTCATCTGCATGGTGAGGCGCGTGGTCAGTCGCAATCACGGAGATGACGCCTGACTTCAAGCCTTCAATCACTGCTAGACGGTCAGATTCCAAGCGAAGAGGTGGATTCATCTTAGCATTGCTTCCCTTAGTCAAGAGCAGACTTTCTGTTTTCGAAAAGTGTTGAGGTGCCACTTCTGCCGTCACATGAGCACCTAATCCTTGGGCAAATTCCACCACCTTGACACTTTCTTCCTTGGAAAGGTGTTGGATATGGAGGTGAGCACCTGTCGCATGGGCAATCATGGCATCACGCGCAGCCATTGAATATTCAGCTACACCCGTCGCACCACAGACATGGAAGTGTTCCTTGGCAATGTTTTCATTCAAACCAAGAATGCCATTCAACTCAGGGTCTTCTTCATGCAGACTAATAAAGGTTCCTAGACGTTTAGCTTCTTCCAAAGCTTCACGGACAACCTTAGTGCTTTGAAGGGGAATCCCATCATCTGAAAATCCTACTGCACCAGCCTTAAGCAGGCCTTCAAAATCTGTCAGGTGTTGACCGTCAAAGTTCTTAGTCACCGTCGCAACCGTATGAATGTGAAGATTTTCCTTGGCTGCAGAAGCTAAGACTTCCTCTAAGGTCGCAATATCTGAAATGGTCGGATTGGTATTGGCCATCATGACCACTCGAGTAAAACCACCAGCAGCTGCGGCTAAGGCACCCGTATGGATGTCTTCTTTATGAGTTTGACCGGGTTCGCGGAAATGCACGTGTACATCGATCAAACCAGGTGCCACAACCAGACCAGTAGCATCAAGGACTTCTTGTCCATCCGTTGGGAGGTTCTCAGCGATCTCTACAATTTTCTTTCCTTCAATGCGAAGATCACAGACTTGATCCAAGCCAGTCTTGGGATCCATTACGCGACCATTTTTAATGACAACCATTGCATTCTCCTTTATTCATAAAAATCAACATGCGACTCTAACAAGCGGTCGCCGTCATAGCGAAACATTGCTGAAAAGAAGGGTTTATCCTCCAACAACCACTCGACAAAGGTGTGGTCCCCTTCCCAGGTTGGTTTTGAGAGGACTTGATCATAAGGCACCCACTCTAAGGTGCCTTCGTTACACTCGATTAGTTCTCCTTCAAAATCTGTTACCTTGAAGACATAGGTGTACCAGTCTAAATCTGGAGTGAACTCCGGAAAGGTAATGATCCCTTTTAAGACTGGCTTGGCTCTAAGGCCTGTCTCTTCAAAAATCTCACGCGCAGCACACTCCTGTGGGGTTTCCCCGCGTTCTAATTTTCCACCAACTCCGATCCATTTACCTTCATGGACATCATTGGGCTTTTTATTGCGATGCAACATGAGAAATTCTTTCCCATTGTCAATGTAACAAATCGTTGCTAATTGTGGCATTTCTTTCTCCTATCTTAACCAATCAATCGGCTCACGTCCCGCCTCTTTCAAAAACTCATTGGTTTTTGAAAAGGGTTGGGAACCAAAGAATCCTCGGTAGGCCGATAAGGGACTCGGGTGAGCTGATTCAAGGACCAAATGTCGATCGTGGGTAATCAGAGGCTTTTTCTTACGGGCATAAGATCCCCAGAGGATAAAGACAACAGGCTCCTCCAACTCATTGACCACCTTGATCACAGCATCTGTGAAAGGCTCCCAAATTTGTCCTGCATGGCCATTGGCCTGACCAGCAGGCACCGTCAAACAGGCATTGAGCAAGAGCACTCCTTGCTCTGCCCAAGAGGTCAGATCATGGGAACGCTTCTCTCCAATATCTGAGCGCAATTCTTTGAGAATATTTTGCAAAGAAGGCGGCGCTGGTACATGATCTGGAACAGAGAAACTTAAGCCCTGCGCTTGATCCGGTCCATGGTAGGGATCTTGGCCTAAGATCAAGACCTTGACCTGATCCATCTCTGTCATCTGCAAGGCCTTAAAGACCTTGTCACGCGGTGGATAAACCACTCCTTTGCTGTAGACTTCATTCATAAAGTCATTGATCTGGTGAAAATACCCTTCTGGAAGATGGGATTTGATGGCTTCATGCCAGGGTGAATGTTGCATGGAAACTCTCCGCTATCCAATAAATTCTTACCTTCCATTATACCACATTTGGCACAGATCCACTGGATAAAAAAGAGGCTGGGACAAAAGTCCTAGCCTCTATTTCTGCCTGTCAAACAAGCGAGAGCTTTTATGTATTTTCTTTCTTGATAAATCCTGCTAGACCGATCGAAGCAACTAGTAAAATTTGCGGTAAGAATTGGATGAGGTAGCGGGTCTTCCCACCTTCAAAGATGGTTAAGAAGAGCAAACCACCAAAGACCGCTAAGGAAAGGAAGTTAAAATCATCTGTATCTCGACGTTTGAGATAAGCTCCAACCAAACCAGCTGATAGGACGATCCAGATCAGCTGCTTGACAAATTCATAATACTTGTACTGTGGGCGATCAATGCTGAGGAAATAAGTCCGCACCCATTTTGCCAAACCATTATTTTTAGTCAGAGGTGCATAGAGAGGATTGATAAAAGGCGTCTTCTCATACTCTACATCTCGGTAAAGCCAACCTAGGGTCCCTTCTGCTACCGTCAAGGATTGCTTGTAGTAGATATGCCCGATCAAACCGAACGGTCCGTACTCCTTGAGACGGCGCTTGATTTCTTTGATCACATTTTCTTTTTTAAAGAGGCCATTGTTGTAATCCGAGCGCTTATCCTCATCGATATAGGCCAACAAGCCTTCTTTCATATCTTCTTGGTTATGCCCCATATCCGTCAAGCCCAGATTGATAAATAAGAGCGGTCCTTTAGCCAACCCTTCTTGTTTCAAGATCGGCACAACTCTTTGATGATTGAACGCTGTATTCAATCCTGCAAAGACAAAGCCCGTCATCATGACCGTCACCGTAGCAATCTTTCCAAAGGCCTTCCAATTCCCTCTGAAGAAGAGCACAGCCAAAAAGGCAATCATGACAATAATTGTCGTTGGACGGATCAACATGGATACGCCAGATAAGATCCCCAAGCCAACAATCTTCTTCCAGGAGACTGCTTGATCTTCCTTTAATAGATCCAAAGCCCACCATAACTGAAGAGCGATCAAAGGAAGTGGCGGAATGTCCGTATACATGGAATAGAAATACGGCGAGTAACAGATCAAGCTCACATAGAAGAAATAGACTAGATCAGCCGTTTTTTGATTGAAATGCTTCTGGGACAGCTTGTACAAGAGGACTGCACCCAGATTGACATAGAGGATATTGAGAGCCTGCATGACCCACAGACCGCTAGAGCCAAATAAAACATAGAAAAACTTCTCGTAAAGAAAGAGCGGAATGTTATTGGGATTGCGACTGAGGTAGTTGGTGATAGAGGATTGCTTAAGGAGATCAAAAGCCCCTTTGAAAACAACTGCGGCATCCCGACGGATAAAGAGCTCCGCACAGACCATAACAATCAACTGAAAGGCAACCGCTCCAATCAGGAAGCCTTTTTTATGCCGAGTCAACCAAGCAAAGGCACTCTTTAGCCCATCGCGTTTCAGCCAGGCTAGCAGAAATAGCAATCCAGCACCTAAAATGGCTAGCCACGAAATCTCTCTCAGATAGGTCACACTGATCAAGAACCAGTGGACCATCACTAGCAACATGACAACATGAAGCATCCCAAATAGAATACGTTTACTTTTCGATAACATAGGTCCATTATATCAAAAAAACAGCATTTCTGCTGTTTTGGGGTGACTATCAACTGTAAAATGGTAATTATGGATACATTCATTTTATCCAACCAATTTTTAACTCTTAACCTTAACTAACCTAAAACACTAGGATTAGAATACATAATAAAACAAGATAAATTCCAACCGTTAGAATCATTCCGATTTTATAGAAACCGACTAAGCCAGCATATCGTTCGACAAAACCGATCTGTGGGTCGACTGGATTATAAAAGACTGTCATAGGAGACCCGATTGGGAATATCATCCGCAAATCCAGATTTTTGCCGGCTCCAAGAACATAGGTTCTATCGAAAACATTGGTTTGTCTTGACTTAGAAGAAGTCTCTCTGAAATAAGCGTAGGTAAAGGTCTTTTGGTATCTTTCGCCCCCAACTTGATACTCCACCACAGGCAGGGAAATAAGCAGTTGATTTTTGGAATCAAAAGCAACTACTTCTCCCAGAACTTTTGCGGTTGATTCTGTTTTCACTTTTATTTCACGACGATACAAGGTGTAAAAGATGAGCAGCATGATCAAGAAAACAAGGCTCAGAATGCCCAAGCTAAGCCAGAATATTGTTACTGTCATTGATTTTTTTACCCTTTCACATAAACTAGTTGGTTTCAAATCCCTTGAAAAATTTTTATTCTCCCCTTTTCAACCAATTCTGTTGCTGCGCTTTTTCTGCAAAATCTTTTGCTTTGTTTATATCTAGTGAATTTGAATCTGATGGAGCATTGGATTCAATCTCTTCTTTCAATTCTTGTAAAGTTTGAACATCTTTCGGGGTTAAATTAGAGACTGTGCTAGATTCTTTTTCTGTCGAACTTTCTGGCACAGACTGGATCTCGCTATTAGTTTTTATTACCTCAGTTCCTACATCCGTTTTTGGAGCTGGTCGGTATAACATGAAGAATCCAACAATTACAATGATGAAAGATAGGATCGATATCCCATTTCGTTTTTGAATTTCTTCCTGAGGAATTTCTACTCCTTTTGTTGATAAATTCTTCCATTCTGGATGTTCCTTCTCAGCTGCTTTTTTCTCATAAAAGAAAGGTGCAATCAATGACCGATTGATGAAGGTGAGAGTTCCAAGACAGGTTATAAAAAAGGGCACTTCACGAGAGTGGCTAAGCAATATCTGAATATAAAATACACTAGCAATTATACCTAGGACGATAATAATTGTAAATCTAATTTTAAATTCCTTCTTCATTTGCAAATAATGTTCTTTTGTCATCTTATTCTCCCTTAAAAATAGTTTTTCCTTCATCCATAAAAACAATTACTACTATCATACCGGATTTTACTTTGAGATTCAAGTTAATCACCAACTAGTGAATAGAGTATAAAAAAGAAGCGTTAGAAACGCTTCCGTCCTATTATTTATCTTGCCAAGTTTCTTGGTTTTCCTTGAAACGGTGTAACAACTCTAAACCTTCAGAAGTGATGTAACCTTGTTCTTCTGCTAAATGAATCAATTCTGTGTAGTTAGACAAGGTTTCAAGTTGAACGCCAGCTTCCGCAAATTTCTTATCGGCTTTCTCCAATTGGTAGGTGAAGATGGCAACCACACCAAGAACGTCCGCCCCTTCACGCTTGGCAGCTGCGACAGCATCCAAGACAGATCCACCAGTAGAAATCAAATCTTCCACTACGACCATCTTTTGACCTTGTGGTACACGGCCTTCAATTTGATTTCCAGCACCGTGGTCTTTTGGTTTGCTACGAATGTAGGCAAATGGCAAATTCATCTTGTCCGCAATAATGGCTCCGTGAGGAATCCCAGCAGTTGCTGTACCTGCAATCACTTCCACTTCAGGGAAAGCTTCCTTGATTTTATCTACAAATCCATTTTCGATCAAGGTACGAGTTTCTGGATAAGCGAGGGTTACACGGTTATCGGTATAAATTGGGGACTTGATCCCAGATGCCCAAGTGAACGGTTCTTCTGGTTTCAAATAAACCGCTTCGATTTTCAAAAGATGGCTAGCAATATCTTTAGCTAATGACATGACGACTCCTTTTTACGATTTTAATCATATACGAATTAAATCAATCATTGATTTAAACAACAACTTTACAGGTTAGTGAACGCGTTAGGGAAGGTCCAGTAGGACTTCCCGTAGAGCTACAAAATTTTCACTTTTAGTAGCAATTAGTGTTCCGACGATTATGAGAATAAAACGATACTTTTTATTCTCATAATCTAGTGAATAGTTTAGGGAAGGCCCTATCGGGCTTCCCGTAGAACGTCTTGAAGCACAGCTTCTTAGACGTTCTTAACTATTCCATTGTCTCTTAATTTCATGGTAAGCATCCCATGGGTTTTCTGCTTGGATAATTGGGCGTCCAACGACAATATAGTCAGATCCAATTTTATGAGCCTCTTGTGGGGTCATGACCCGTTTTTGGTCGCCGATTTCAGCTCCAGCAGGACGAATCCCTGGTGTGACACAGACAAAGTCTGACGAAGTGGCATCTTTGATCAAGGCTACTTCATGGGCTGAGCAGACAACACCATCCAAGCCTGCTTCTTGGGCCTTGCGAGCATAATTGACTACTGATTCTTGGACTGTTGTTTGGATGTTTTGGCAATCACGCATGTCTTCTTCACTGGTAGAAGTCAACTGGGTCACGGCTACCAATTTAGCTCCTTCACCAAGAGCTGCCTTAGCTTCGCGCATCATCTCCACACCACCGGCTGCGTGGACCGTCACCATATCTACTCCGAAAGTCCCCAGTACGGACATAGCTGATTTGACTGTATTTGGGATATCATGCAATTTTAAATCAAGGAAAATACTGTGTCCAAGCCCTTTGAGGTAATGTACAATTTCAGGACCAACTGCATAGAAAAATTCCATTCCGATTTTTACAAATAATTTTTCGTCTTCTGGAAAATGCTCTAAAAAATTTTTGACATCCTCGAAAGCTGGGAAGTCAAGGGCGATAATAGGACGTTCTTCACGCATGGATTACTCCTTTTTTGATTGATCATTTTGTCTACAAAAAAACCTTGCCCGAGGCAAGGTTACACGAAAATTAGGTAGGAACAACTACCATGATTCACCGTCTAGACCTTAGGAGCCTCTCTGGACTGCTTTAAAGGTTTTTATTTATTGTAGTACGATATTTAGGAAAAGTCAAGGATTTACAGTAGATTTTCCCGTACATGTTTTCGGAAGTTCTCAAGGGTGTCAATACCATAGCGATCCATGACCTGTGGCAGATCTTCGATGATGCTTGGACAAGCATAAGAATCAGTGAAATTAGCGGTTCCAACTCCAATCGCAGAAGCCCCTGCAATCATCATTTCAATGGCTGCTTCGGCTGAATCCACACCTCCCATTCCGATAATCGGAAGTTTAGTGGATTGGGCAACCTGGCGGATGAGTTTTAATGCAACTGGGAAAACGGCTGGACCCGACATGCCTCCGGTTCCATTGGCAATGATGGGCTTACCAGTCTTGAGGTCAAAGCGCATCCCAACTAAGGTATTGATCATGGTTAAGCCGGTCGCCCCTGCATCCTCTGCTGCTTTTGCGACCTGCGAAATGTCTGCCACACTAGGCGTTAACTTGACATAAACAGGGACTGAGGACGCTTCTACCGCTGCTTTCACAGCCGCATAGGCCAACTCAGGAACCTGCCCGATTAAGAGACCATTGTTCCCATGGTCTACATTTGGACAAGAAATATTGAGTTCAATCGCTTTGACATTTGGCGCTTGAGAGATCTTGCCTGATACCGTCGCATACTCTTCGTTGGAGAAGCCAGCTACATTGGCAATAATCGGTAGGTCTGGATAATGTTGGGCCAACCAAGGAAGTTTCTCTGCTAGGACCACGTCTACGCCTGGATTTTGGAGCCCAATAGCATTGAGCATGCCTGCAGGCGTCTCAGCGACACGTGGCGTTGGATTACCAAAACGAGCCTCAGCAGTTGTCGCCTTGATCATGATGGATCCAAGCAGGTCTAAGTCATAGTATTTAGCATATTCCTGACCAAAACCAAAACAGCCAGATGCCGGAATGATGGGGTTTTTCAAGTCTAAACCGGGTAAGGATACCGCTAGTCGATTTGCTGTCATAAGGTCCTCCTACATCACAATCGTACCGGTTTCAAATACCGGTCCATCTTCACACACGCGCTTATTGGCTGCTTGGCTTTCATTTTCCAGATGCACCACACAGGCGTAGCAAGCCCCCATCCCACAAGCCATACGGGATTCCATGGAAATGTAGGCGCGGGGATGGTCATGAAACTTGGTATTGACATATTTGAGCATGCCAGGTGCTCCACAAGAATAGATAGCGTCAAACTCCTGGTCCATCTGATCAATAACCGACGAGACATAGCCCTTGGTACCATAAGATCCATCGTCTGTCGTTACAGTGACATGAGCCACCTGAGAAAGCTCTTCTTCCAAAATGACGGCTTCTTTGGTCGCAAATCCGACAACCACTTCAACTTCTACCCCTTGCTCATGGAGTTGTTTGGCCACTTGGACCAAAGGAGGAACACCGATCCCGCCACCGATGATCAAGGCTTTCTGACCTTGGCCGAGATTGGTGAGATCAAAGCCATTTCCCTGAGGCCCCATCACGCTTAGTTTGCTACCGATTGGCAATTGGGAAAAGATAGCTGTTCCCCCACCTTCAATGCGGTAGATCAAGCGACACGTCTGTGTCTCAGGATCAATCTCAGAAATTGAAATCGGACGGCGAAGGAGCTTGGATCCATCAGGGACGCGGATATGAAGGAATTGACCTGGCAGCATCTGCTCCACCATTTCCCCTTTTAAGATCATAGAATAGATGCGAGGAGCGATCTCTTCTTGAGCAACCAGCTCCATCTCCTCCATCATGATTTTGCCAAAGCGTTTTTTACAACTGTCACTGACCATTGATTTCCTCTTCTTTCTTTCAGCAAAAAAGACCTCGCAAAAGCAAGGCCCTACAAATGATCAGCTAGACACAGTCTGCTGATCTTTTTTCTGTCTTTCCTTGCAAGCCTCTCTGGACCTCTTAAAGGTTAAATTTGTCTCATTATATCGCGCTCCTTGTCGCTTGTCAAGTAAAATCAGTAACTCAGGAAACTTTACGGGGGTCAAAATCTTCTGGGATCGGTTTAATGTATTGCATGGCGATTCGGTTTTCAGGCTTGCGAACGACTAGATAAAGAACCAGTAAAAAGAGCCATTCCAAAGGTTTCATCAGGTAGTAGATCAGGTCCATGGCCCATTTCTTCTTGATATGTTTGGCAAAGGGATAGCCATAGCGGTCATAATTGCGACGCAAGAAGCGATGGAAACGTGGCGTCTTTTCTTCTAGCACCTGTTCAAAGGCATTGGCGATACAGAGCTGGCGATTGACGACGACTGGATGACCGTGGCGGACGCCCATCCGCTGGGGTTTGACAACTTTTTCATGACCACTAGCCGCAACCGTACAGAGATAGTGCTCATCAATGATGAGATTCTGAGGAGGGATCTTCTGTGAGAAGGCCCAGTCAGCTGTATTGGTCCAGGCCTTGATCATGGAATCCGGTTGCTGCCCAAAGAGCATGAGAACGAGGACAACAAGGGCAAGGGTTGGAAGGGCAACAAGAACTGCTAACCATGGCCAGTTTCGCGACTTGTTTAAGAGCTGATGGAGCCATTGAAGCAGACGATTCTCATAGCTTATCTCTGTTCGATCTTCCTGCCACTCCTTGATGCGAACCCACAAGAGATAAATGGAATAGATCAATAAGAAAAAGGTGTGAAAACTTGCTACCTGCAGTTGATTATCGAAAACTAAAAGAAGAACCACTCCTCCTAGAATGCCACTGATGCAGAAGACATTTGCTAGCGGCGAGAGGGAGTTCGCATCCCGGTAGGAATAGATAAGCAAGGCTAGTAAAGTAAGAGATGCAAAGGTAAAGAAGGTTGGATAGGCACCTGACCAAATCAGGGCATGTTTCTGAGAATTGATCAAAGGCTCATTCCATTCGTAAAAGGTCATATCCTTGACGATGTAAATAAAAATCGCTTCTAGAAAGCAACCAAAGAGACCAAACCAAAGAACAATGGTAGGCTGTTGTTTTTTCTTTTTGATAGGCTTAGGACTCGGTGATTCTTGCTTTTCTTTCATTAGGAATGCGTCATCTTTTCTTGTCCCTTCTCCTTCCTTTGGCACCCTATCTTCAAACAAATCAGGATCTTTAGGAGCTTCTTCCTCTGCTTCTTTGAACTGGAGGCTGGACCACCGACCGATCCCATAGATAATGACAAAAATATTGGGAACAAAAAGGGCTAAGGTCACACCATAGGGCAAAACCTCCATCGTAAAGGACACTATAGCAAGAAAACTAAATTGGACGAATGGATCCTTTATTGCATAGATCGACTCACTAACAACAAAATAAATGTAAAAGGCTAATAGAATCAGTGCATTGGTCACAAAATTGATCTGCAACAGACCGGCTGTGAAATGGGTTTCCAATTCCTTATCCTTTTTCTTATACCAGGAAACTAGTTTTTTCATAAGATCTCCTCAATCAATTTTTTACCATTCTATCAATCGGATCTCCCTTTCAGCAAGGCAAAACTGTATTTTTCCATCAAAATCAGTCCCCAGATGGAGATTTTGTTCCCAATTTTCTATTTTTTAAATATTTGATCTGGCCTACTTTCTATTACCTCCCTCAGCCTGTCTTATTCTCTGATACAGTCCTTGAAAGACCACATTTTACGGGAAAAACGCGCTCTTTTATGTTAAAATAAAAGCATGAGAATACAACAATTACAATACATTATCAAAATCGTCGAAACCGGCTCTATGAATGAGGCCGCAAAACAACTCTTCATCACGCAACCTAGCCTTTCCAATGCCGTTAAGGACTTGGAAAATGAGATGGGAATTGAAATCTTTATCCGAAATCCCAAAGGGATCACTTTGACACGCGATGGGATGGAGTTCCTCTCTTATGCCCGCCAGGTGGTGGAGCAGATCGACCTCTTGTCCGAGCGCTATAAAAATCCTGTGGGTTCTCGTGAGCTTTTCAGTGTCTCTTCACAGCACTACGCCTTCGTGGTTGAGGCATTCGTTTCACTATTGAAGAAAAGCGACATGGAAAAATACGAGCTCTTCCTACGGGAAACGCGGACTTGGGAGATCATCGATGACGTCAAGAATTTCCGAAGCGAAGTTGGCGTACTCTTTTTGAATAGCTACAACCGAGATGTCCTCTCTAAGATGCTGGATGATAATCACCTGATTGCCACCCACCTCTTTACAGCGCAACCTCATATCTTTGTCAGCAAGACCAATCCCCTTGCCAAGAAAGAGATCGTTCACTTGTCTGATCTGGAAGATTTCCCATACCTTAGCTATGACCAAGGAACCCACAACTCCTTCTACTTCTCAGAAGAGATCCTCTCTCAAGAGCATCATAAGAAATCCATCGTCGTCAGTGACCGGGCGACCCTCTTTAATCTCTTGATTGGTCTGGATGGCTACACCATTGCGACCGGGATCCTTAACAGCAATCTCAACGGGAATAACATCGTCTCCATTCCCCTTGATATCGAAGACCCAATCGAGCTGGTCTACATCAAACATGAAAAAACAGCCCTCTCAAAAATGGGAGAAAAATTCATCGAGTACTTGCTTGAGGAAGTGAAGTTTGATAAGTAAAAAATATCTGAGTGATCCATGTTCACTCAGATATTTTTTATGGTCTTAATTGTGAAAATACTTGGCCAATTTTTCCTTCGATAACTAGGTCTGCTTGCTTGTCTTGTGGGATACTGGTTTTATTGATGACAACCAGCTTCTTCCCTTGGAAATACTGGATCAAGCTGGCTGCTGGGTAGACCACGAGAGAGGTTCCACCGATAATCAGCATATCAGCCTCTTGGATGGCTTGGGCTGCTTGGCAAAAGACGTCCATATCGAGAGGCTCCTCGTAGAGGGTCACATCAGGCTTGACCACCTTGCCACAGTCCAGACAGTGTGGAACCGGGCCTTCCAAAGCTAGAAAGGCCTCCAAATCATAAAATCGCTGGCAACCCGTACAGTAATTGCGGTCGGCACTGCCATGGAGCTTCAAAACTTTTTTAGAACCAGCCATTTCATGGAGACTATCAATATTTTGTGTCACCACCGCCTTGAGTTTACCGGTCTCTTCAAGCCAAGCCAGATAGCGATGGGCAGCATTGGGTTTGGCATCTGGGTAGAGCAAGTACTTCTTGTAAAAGTCGAAAAAATCCTCTGGATAGCGCTCAAACATGGTATGGGAGACCAATTGCTCAGCTGTCAAATGCCGCCCTACCTGAACACTATAGACACCGTCTGAGCTTCGAAAATCTGGAATATTTGACTCCGTGGAAACTCCTGCCCCTCCGAAAAACACAATCCGTTGATTCTGATCAATCATCTCCTGTAGTTGAGCAATCTTATCCATCTACTTCTCCTTTAGTAGCTCTTCCATCACAGCATTGGCCTGATCAAAATAAAAGTCAGCTTGATCATAATGAATACCTGTGTAGCTTGCAAGGTCAATCAAATTCTTCATAAAATCCTGAGAAGAGAAACCCGTCGTCCGATGGAGCTCTTCTTCATCAAAGGGCTTGATCAAATGGGCCAGGGGATTGCGAACTGATTTTTCTAACTCCCGCAATTGTTGGGCCGCAACTTTGACGCTATCTGGTAAGTCCAACTGCACAATCAACTCCGTCAAACTGGAGGAATTGACCACACTTTCGCTGTGGAATTGCTGCAGGATAGGGTTGTCAGACGCATGCAGGCTCTCAAATTTCCAACGGTCATAACTGGATTCTTTGGAGTTATGAATATAGTTGGTAATATCAGGAATTTTCAACTGAATCAATCGCATAAAGATCCGATAGATGGCTGGGCTAACGGCACGAACAAAGTCAATAATCTGCTCATTTCGCAACTTCGCCTCTAAGTCATAAAGGTAGTTGGCCAACTGCTCGTCTTCTGGATCTTCATGCCAAAAAAGCTGAAAACCAGTCGCCTCTAGCAACTCGGTTCTCAACTTTTGATTCATGACGGGTTGGATATTGAGCTCTCGACGCTCCGCCATTAACTGCAGTAAACTTACCAACAAATCCGGTACTTCTTCCTGTTGCTTAATAGAGCGCAGAGCCCGGCTGTAGTGATAATTTTGGAGATCGTAGAGCCATTCATCATGAAGGAATGTTGCCATTAGTCTGCAATCAAGGTCTCAAGACCAACTTTCATCATGTCTGTGAAAGTAGTTTGACGTTCTTCAGCAGTTGTGTCCTCATCTGGATTAACTAAACTGTCTGAAATCGTCATGATAGCAAGGGCATCCACATGGTGTTGAGCCGCAAGATAGTAAAGAGCCGCTGCTTCCATTTCTACAGCTTTTACACCCCATTTACCAAGCTCGATGTTCTTTTCACCATAGTTTGAATAGAAAACATCTGATGACAAAACATTGCCAACGTGGGTCGTCATGCCAAGGTCTTTGGCAATGTGATAAGCCTTGTCTAAAAGATCAAAGCTAGCGATTTGAGGGAAATCGTATTGAGGCCAGTCGTTGCGGATGATGTTTGAGTTGGTTGCAGCAGCTTGCGCCAAGACCAATTCACGAACATGCACATCCTCATTCAAAGAACCAGCCGTTCCCACACGGATCAATTTCTTCACACCGTAGTCGACAATCAACTCACGCGCATAGATAGAGATCGATGGCATCCCCATCCCAGTACCCATGACAGAAACACGGTGACCTTTATAAGTACCTGTGTAACCAAACATGTTACGGACTTCGTTGAAGCAAACAGCATCTTCAAGGAAATTCTCAGCAATAAATTTCGCACGAAGAGGATCCCCAGGAAGAAGAATTTTATCAGCAATTTCACCTTGCTTAGCAGCAATATGGATAGACATAATTAAGATATAAAGGGCGACAGAGAACAAAGTAAAAATAGGAAACTGACGACGCATCGCAGATGCTAGACAGTTTATCTTTTTTACACAGTTCTCCGCCCGTATTCAGTTCAGCGAATACGGTAAACCCATCCTTTCTTTTTTATTTAATTTGTTAATGAATCCAAAAACGCAAAGAGTTTGGTATTCATTTCTCGATAATCGTAAGCACGAATGGCTTCAGGTTTTTGAACAAAGGTCAGGTTTTGACTTTGTTCTTCCAAAACTTCTTCACCGTCAGCAGCAATCAAGAGATCAACTGCTTCTGGATCAAATTCCAAGTGGGCTTGGAAGGCATAATGTTTCGGACTAAAGCGAATAATCTGACGCGGACACCCTTGACTGGTCGCAAGAACAACAGCATCTTCTGTCAATCCGGGCATATCACCATGCCAGTGACCAGTTTCAAGAGTTTTTCCAAACTCACCGACATGTGGATCTGTCAGTCCTTCAGGCGTCAAGGTCACAGGATAAACCCCAATCTCACGTTCCGGACTGTGGTCATACTTCGCACCATAGGCAACAGACAGGAGCTGCGCCCCCAGACAGACCCCAACAATATAACGATCTGCCTTCATGGCTTTTTGAATCAACTCGATCTCTGCCTGAGGATCGTAGTATGGAAAAGTTTCCCGATCTTCATCTGGCGATTGAGGTCCTCCCATGACGATCAAAAAGTCGATCTCATCCACTGTCTCTGGTAGGGCTTCATTCTCATAGACTTTAGTCGTGGTCACTTGATGGCCACGCTCCTGTGCCCATTTTAGATAAGCGCCCGGCACTTCAAATGTTTCATGCAGTACAAAATGTACCTTCATCGTTTCTTCTCCCATCTCTTTCGAATCACGTAAGACAGACCAGCCGCAAGTACAAGCGGGATTGTCAAACTCCAAGTTTGACCTGTAAATCCAAGGCTCAGGGCAATGGCTGTCAGAGGAGCTTTTAAGGTCGTTCCTAAAAAGACGGTCGCTCCTAGTAACATCCCTATAGCTGGATCCAGATGAATCCCAAGGACTGTCAAAAGCAAGGTCACTAGGTAGCCAAATCCAACTCCTAAGGCAAATGATGGTGTCAAGGTTCCCCCATAGGCACCATTGCGCAAGAGGAGATAAACCAGAAGCCCCTTCACTGCAAGAGTCAGTGGAAGATAAGGAATCGACTGGCTAGACAAGAGGGCTTGTGCTAGTACCTGGCCATTTCCCATAAAGATGGGGAAAAAGGCTACTAGGCTCCCCAGCACTAGAAAGGCTAGAGGAAGAGCCCAAAGAATTGTCCTATCCTTCCGCCGTTTGTGACTAGCCCGCTTGGCGAGGAAAGCAAAGACCAGAGCCAAGGGAGTGACCAAGAAAGCAATCACAATAGCCTGTAAAAAACTGCTAGCCGACCATGAGACAGCGGACAGTTGATAAATGGCCTCCTGACCAACGATGGGCTGAGCGACCCAGGTGGCCAGATAAGTACTGGTCAAAACCAGTAGAAAGTTCTGCCAACTGTATGCGAGCCCTAAGGTCTCAAAGACAAACAAGCTACTGGCAAAGGGAACCTGATAGACCGCAGCCAAACCAGCTCCAGCACCACAGGCGATCAAGACTTTTCGCTCTTTGAGGGCTAGTGAGAATCCCTTCGCCAAGCGACCAGCTAGAAGAGCCCCGACCTCACGTGGGGCTCCTTCTTTTCCGACCGATGCGCCTGCTCCAACAATTGCCACCTGCATCCCTGCATGAAGGAGGTGGGCTAAGGGCGCTGGTTCCCTGTCTCCAGCTAAGTCAATTTGCTGGCGAATAGACAGGATCTTATAACGCTTTTGCAGGACATACCAGAAGCCAGTTGCCAAGCACCCAGTCACACATAAGACCAAAAATCTACGGAGACCTCCAGCTTCTTGAAATTGCTGGAGCAAATCCGATGTATCTTGGCCAAAGGCCAGCCCTTGCACCCCTTCCAGTAGATAATGATAGGCAATGCCGACCAGACCTGTCCCGATCCCTAATGATAAGGTGGCTAGAAGCAACCTCAGTCCGTAGGGCAGCCTTTGGAGTCGTACTTTCATTGGATTAGAGTTCAGCAAGAATCGCTTTTAGCAATCCTTTGAAGTCTCCCTTGACGCGCTCTGTCACTTCCACTACTTCTTCGTGGTTGAGCTCTTCTTGGAAACCAGCCGCAAAGTTGGTAATACATGAAATACCAAGAACCTTCAAGCCAGAATGCGCTGCAACGATGACTTCAGGAACGGTTGACATTCCGACAGCATCTGCACCAAGAGTCTTAAACGCACGGATTTCAGCTGGAGTTTCATAAGTAGGACCTGTCACACCGATATAAACCCCATCATCCAATTTGATACCCAATTTGTCTGCTACTTGATGAGCTGTCTCACGGTATTCAGGTGTGTAAGCTTTCGATATATCTGGGAAACGTGGACCAAAGTCATCCAAGTTTTCACCGATCAATGGGTTTTGACCAGTCATATTGATGTGGTCTGTGATGGCCATCAAAGTACCTGGACCAAAGCCAATACCACCAGCAGCATTGGTAACAAGAACCCCTTCACAGCCCAAAACTTTCATAACACGAACTGGGAAAGTCACCACTTCTAATGGGTTTCCTTCGTAGAAATGGAAACGTCCTTGAAGGGCCAAAACCTTACGTCCAGCAAGATCACCGTAGACCAATTTACCAGCATGGCCGACAACCGTTGAACGACCCCAGTTTGGAATTTCAGAGTAGTCTACTACGACGGCATTTTCGATTTCTTCAGCCAGTTCTCCAAGACCTGATCCAAGGATCAAGCCAAACTCAGGTGCTTCCATTCCTTTGCCTTTCAAAAAAGCAGCTGTTTCATTGATTTTTGCTAATAATGTCATTGCATATCTCCTTTATGATTTCCTTAAAAATTGGCCAATTTTGTCAAATGTATTGGCATTGCGAATGGTCAACAGACGGTAATCCGGCATCTTGAGGACTTGTCTGTGGTAAGCGGTCTTTGTATAGGTTTCTTCTGAGTATTTGCCCCAGTAGATCCCTAGATTCCCACGATGGATGATTTCATCACCGAGCGAAAAAGAGGAGACCAGCTCCAAGACAGCATCCTGATTGAGGCCTTCTGTGTAAAAGAGAACATCCTTGCGGGCCAGATCCTCCTGCCACCATCCTGGTAGAGCAGCGAGATCTTGCGCATAGTCCTCAGCTGAAAAGAGAGAAAAAGACTGGATAAAGGGATAGTGATCACGAAAGAAATGTCCCAGCAAATCTACCAATTCTGCTTTAGAACTAGCAGATTCAAAGAAGATATTGCCACTATTGATGTAGGTCTCTACCCCATCCAGCCCGATCGTTTGGAGCTCCTCTCGAAGCTCTGCCATCACGACCTTGTTTTTCCCGCCAACATTGATCCCTCTTACGAGGAGAGCGAAGCGTGTCATCTTAGTTCAATTTGTCTAAGAAGCTTTCACCGATCATGGCTTTTTCAACACCAAAGTTATCTGCAATTGTCGCAGAGATATCAGAGAAATGTCCGACTGGAATCACACCATTGCCCTTGAAGGATGGGCTATAAGCCAAGAATGGGATGTATTCACGCGTATGGTCTGTACCAGCATAGGTTGGGTCATTCCCGTGGTCTGCAGTGATCATCAAGAGGTCATCTTCACGCATGGCTGCAATGATTTCTGGCAAGCGTTCGTCAAATTCATGCAAGCAATCGCGGTAGCCGTGAGCATTGCGACGGTGACCGTAAAGAGCATCAAAGTCTACCAAGTTGGTAAATGAGAAGCCTTCTTGGAATTCAGGAAGTCCCATGGTCTTAATCAAGGTATCCATACCATGGCTGTTTGATTTGTTGTGGCCCATATCGTGGTTGATACCAGCTCCGTTGAAGATATCGTTGATCTTACCAACTGCATAGGTATCGATACCCGCTTCGTTCAACTTATCCAAAACAGTTGGCGCAAATGGTGAAACAGCCAAGTCACGACGGTTGGCTGTCCGTGTGAAGTTGCCTGGTTCCCCAACATAAGGGCGGGCAATGATACGCCCAAGAAGAGCTGGACGTTCCAAAGTGATGGAACGAGCGTATTCACAGATACGGTAGAGTTCATCCAAAGGAATGATGTCTTCGTGAGCTGCGATTTGAAGAACTGGGTCAGCTGATGTATAAATGATCAACTCGCCAGTTTCCATTTGACGTGGTCCAAAGTCATCGATGACCGCTGTACCAGAATAAGGTTTGTTAGCTTCACGGATGACCTTACGGCCTGAGAACTCTTCAATCTTTGTGATAATTTCTTCAGGGAAACCATTCCAGAAGGTATCAAAAGGTTCTGTAATGTTGAGCCCCATGATTTCCCAGTGACCAGTCATGGTGTCTTTCCCAAGAGAGACTTCTTGCAATTTTGTTGCATACCCAGTTGGGTTGCTTTCAGCTGGCACAGTCTTCAATGGTACTTCACGAGGAATATTTCCAAGACCGATTTTGGCCATGTTTGGTACATTTAAGCCAACGGTTTTAGAGATGTGGCCCAAAGTATCAGATGCTCCATCTGGAACACCTGCATTGACAAAGTTATTGGCATCTGGTGCAGCACCGATCCCAACTGAATCCAGCACAACTAAGTGCATGCGTTTAAATTTTGACATATACTGCCTCTTTCCTTTATTAAACTAGCTATATTATACCATATCCCTATAAGAAGAGAGCCGTTGTTTGATCCGGCTCCTCTTTAGAGAAACCTATTTTTCAATGATGACAGGGCCATCTGGTGTCCCTACAATCACTTTTGAAATCATGTTCAAGAATAAACCGTGCTCTACGACGCCTACGGTGTGATCCAATTCATTGGCTAGAGCTTCTGTATCCTCGATCACCTTAAGATCCAAGTCAATGATGAAGTTGCCTTGGTCGGTGACAAAACGTTGGTCATCCGCGATACGGAAAGCAGGATGGTAACCTTTTTGCTCAAAGTGACGGAAGAGATTTTCAGCTCCGTATTGCACTACTTCCACTGGAAGTTTGAAAGCCCCAAGAGTTGCGACTTGTTTGGATTCATCCACGATCCAAATGCAATCTTTTGAATTGGTTGCGACGATCTTTTCCATGAGGAGAGCACCACCGCCACCTTTGATCCCATTTAATTGAGGATCCACTTCATCGGCACCGTCTACTGTCACATCGACCACTTCGACATCGTCGATGGCCTTGAGCGGGATGCCTAAACTTTCAGCCTGATCATAGGTCACACTCGATGTCGTAACTGCCGTGATCTTCAAGCCTTCTTCTTTGATGCGACGACCCAATTCAGCCACAAAATAATAAGCAGTTGACCCTGTACCGAGACCGACAATCATGCCGTCTGTGACAAACTCAGCCGCTTTAATTCCTACCTGTTCTTTTAGGTTTACCATCATAGACCTCCTTTTATATTCTCTTACAGTATAGCATATTCTGTAAGAGATTTCACTAATTAATTGAAAACCTTTCCAACTTTTAGTTCTAAAAGCAAAACCTTGCCCGTCTGCGGACTTTACGATAGAATAGAGATGAATCTACAGGAAAAGAGAATTGACATGATTACTAAAGAATTTGATACCATCGCTGCCATCTCGACACCTCTCGGTGAGGGAGCTATTGGGATCGTCCGCTTAAGCGGGACAGACAGCTTTGCCATTGCGCAAAAAATCTTTAAGGGAAAAGATTTAAGCAAAGTGGCTAGCCATACCCTTAACTACGGCCACATCGTGGATCCAGATAAGAATGAGATCCTCGATGAAGTCATGGTTGGAGCTATGCGCTCACCTAAGACCTTCACCCGTGAGGACATTATCGAGATCAATACCCACGGCGGGATTGCAGTGACCAATGAAATTCTGCAATTGGTCATCCGTGAGGGAGCTCGTTTGGCCGAACCTGGTGAATTTACCAAGCGTGCCTTCCTCAACGGTCGGGTTGATTTGACCCAGGCTGAGGCAGTCATGGATATTATCCGCGCCAAGACCGACAAGGCTATGAATATTGCCGTCAAACAGTTGGACGGATCCCTGTCTGAACTGATCAACAATACCCGTCAAGAGATCCTCAATACTCTGGCTCAAGTCGAAGTCAACATCGACTATCCTGAGTACGATGATGTCGAGGAAGCTACCACCGAGATCATTCGTGAAAAGACCACCGAGTTTGAAGCCCTCTTGACCAATTTGCTGAAGACAGCTCGCCGTGGAAAGATCTTGCGTGAAGGGATCTCTACTGCTATCATCGGTCGACCAAACGTCGGCAAGTCTAGCCTCCTCAACAACCTCCTTCGAGAGGAAAAAGCCATCGTGACCGATATCGAAGGAACCACCCGGGACGTCATTGAAGAATACGTCAACATCAACGGGGTTCCCCTCAAGTTGGTCGATACGGCTGGGATCCGGGAAACCGAGGACATCGTCGAGCAAATCGGTGTCGAACGTTCGAAAAAAGCCCTCAAGGAAGCTGATCTAGTCCTCCTGGTCCTCAATGCTAGCGAACCCCTGACCGATCAAGATCGCCAGCTCCTTGAGATCTCTCAAGATAGCAACCGCATCATTCTCCTCAACAAGGTCGATCTCCCGCAACAAATCGAGTTGGATCAAATCCCTGCAGATCACATCAAGATCTCTGTCCTTAAAAATCAAAACATTGACCAAATCGAAGACCGCATCAACGCCCTCTTCTTCGAGAATGCTGGCCTGGTCGAGCAAGATGCGACTTATCTCTCAAATGCCCGTCACATCTCTCTTATCGAGAAAGCTGTTGAAGCCCTGCAAGCTGTCAACGAAGGCTTGGCTCTAGGTATGCCGGTTGACCTGCTTCAAGTCGACCTCACCCGCACCTGGGAAATCCTCGGAGAAATCACAGGAGATGCTGCTCCAGATGAGCTCATTACCCAACTCTTCAGCCAGTTCTGTCTTGGTAAATAACAAAAATGCGTATGTGTGCAAACATACGCATCTTTTTTTGGTTTATTTTCCTTGTTCTAATCGCTCAACAGTTTGATAAGCTAGGTAGATCAGGAAGAGACCAGTAGCATTCAAGACTGGAATCGCAATCGGCAGCTCGGTCACGATTTGTGAGAAGGGTGAATTTCCAACAAAATGGAGTCCAAACCCAGCTACTAAATAGCCCCAGCCTGCTAGAGCTAGATCCTTGCGTCCTCTGCTAGCTTGGACAATCAAGTAGAAACCGAGCATGACAAGGCCTGTGTAGACCCAGTGAGACATGGGCGCATTGGCTACACGACCGAGAATCCCTGACACCGTGTAAGAAAAGCCATCTGGCAGATCCTGACGGATATAGGCAAAGTCCTCCACGATCTGGAAGCCAAGCCCAGACGCAATAGCTAAGAGGAAGATCGACTTGATCCGACGGACACTGAACAAATAGAGAACAAAGAAGATGGGAATCAACTTAAAGGGTTCCTCAAAGAGTGGCGCAGCGATGGCACTCTCGTACTGGTTCCAAAATTCGCTATTTGGAGCGATGGCTTGAATCATGTCATGGAAATAGGTATTGGCAAAGCTAGATAACCAACCAGCAACAAAGCCCCCACCTAGTAGAGAAAAGAGCACCGGTACCCAAGACAACTTCCACTTCTTGGTGAAATGAAAGAGGGCCCAGACAGCAGGAATCGCATAGACCAGGAGGATCAGGGTTGAAAGACCCACAATCCCGTACTGGCTTCCAGACATCCAGCCTTCCGTCAGTGACTGGGTCTCATAGGCCAGCCCAATCGCTAGCAAGAGTATATAGAGAAACAAAATCGATTTGCGTTTCATAAAAGACCTTTCTATAGTGAAATGAAAAAGGCTGGAAGACCAGTCTTTTCCGTGTAGTATCATTGTAACAGGATCAGCTTAAAAAAACAATAAATGTGGATTGGTGAGAAGAATGTAAAACGCAGATGCCGACAGATGGTTGACTGAATTTAGTTACTTAACCACCAAAGCTCCATTTTCCTCCGTCGCCAAGAGCTTCTCATCTTTATCATATATTTTAAGTTTTATACTACTTGGTGTTTTTTGAGTTGCATTGTATTGCTTTACTATCTCTTCTTTTAAATCAAAAAGCGTCTTACAATAATCTTTTGGATTTATATTTGCTAAAGATAGCATATTTTCTGATGCAGATAAGACAAGGACCAGATATTCTTCATTATAAAACACTTTCCCCATCTCAATTTCGCCATTGATTTGATTTTGAAGCATATAAGCAAATACTACATTAGGTTTTTCATTTCCAACCAATGAGGTAGGGGCTTGATCCATTCCTTTGACCACTGATTCTTTACTTTCCTTTGTAGAATCTTTTACACTCTGTTCAGTAGACTGCTCTTTTTTGTCTTCATTCTTCGCTTCTTTTTGCACGCACGACGACAGAAATAGCGAGAGAATGGCCATTGTTGCAAACATAGTTTTTTTCATAGATTGCCTCCTTTTAATTTTTAACAAGTCGAAAATGACCTGTAATTGACCAAAATTACATAAAGTTTCCAGTAAAAGACATTCCAAAATTTTAAATTTTATAACCTTATAAGTACTTAGATATTTAATAGTTTAAAAATTATCATTTAATGTTATTCTACCATAATCTCTCTCTTACTTCAGTACGGCAAGAATTTGACGAATCAAATCAGGATCTCCATCTGGCAAAGTCACCGTCTCTGCATGGTCCAAGATTCCTTGGGTAAATTGCGTCATAAACTCTTCACTATTAAGCTCATCCGCAGACTGTTGCCAGTGGCTCGGTACAGGATAGATCGTCACCGTCCCATCACCGTTAGACGCATAAGTCACATGACCTTCTGCAGAAATAGGTGTAAACAACTGACGAACATCTTTAGGATAGTCAACTCCTAGCCCACCAAAGTAAATTTTTGTACCAGCACTCTTTTCATTAATACTCAATTCTGTCGGTACAGACTTGATCACATAAGCCCAGACACGAGCAGCTTCAACCTGAGCAGCGGTGTAGCCTGGATAATCATTCTGGTCTGCCTTCTTCGAAGACTTGACCTCACCATCCGAGCGAGTATTCCACTTCTTGGCCTTACTCGTCTTAGACGTACTACTGCTATCGTCTGCATCTACTTGCTCCCGATCTTTCGGTTGCTCTTTCTTGCAATAGTAGAAATTGTCATCATCGCCATATTCCGGTGACTGACCAGCCCAGATCCGATCCTTAGACTTATCCGAAGCATCGTCTTTGCCCGCTTCCTGACCTTTTGGAAGGAGCAAGAGACCATAGCCTCCAACACCCGACTTGGCACTAACCGTCATCTCAGCGATCTGGTCCTTCTGCTTAAAGCACGATGCATCAAGCTCAACATCCTCGCTGACCAAACCTTTGTCATCAAAGACCAGCTCATTGCCACGACCATCGATCCAAGTTCCTTGTATACTCGAGTAGTCCTTATCCTTGATCGCTTTTAAATCCATACCAGACTGTTTCTTTTCTGACGTGCTGGTCTGCTTGGTCTCCGAATTCTTAGGCATCACCGTCCTCTGAGGACGACCACACGAAGCCAAGACCAAAGCAGAAAGCACAATCACAAAACCTTTTTTCATATCAATCTCCCTTCATTATACCTACTATTTTAGATTCTTAGATAGTATTGCCCAAATAGAATCATTGTCATTTGAAGTATCTGTTTTTACCAAACCAGTATCAACTCTACTAAATAATGAGTTAATAATTATTAAACGTTCCTCTTTATCTATATTTGTTCCAGATTTAATTAAAGCTTGATAAAATCTAGTTAATGATGCCTTCTGTTTATATTCAACTGCTAAATGATGATTTGACATGACAATTTTTATTAATATTCTGATTATATAGATGAAAAATGAGATAACTGAAACGAAAATAAATGATTCTGAAATAAAAGGAATCTCCTTTATAACATCTATTGAATAATTATGGATAGCAAGAACTAACTGTACAGATGCTAAAATTAACAAAACAACTGCGACAATGAAAATACAAGTCCAAATTCCAGCACGATTCCTATAGTCTTTTGCTAGACTATTCCAAAGTTGCTCAGGAGCTTCTAACGACAGTTTTTCTTTATAGGTTTTCTCTAAATTATTTAGTTGATTATTCTTATCGTCTTGCCAATCATTTACTGAGTTCTGAAATTCTTCTATCTTTAAAACTGTTTGATTAAATTTTTGACTAATTTCACTATGCTTAGTTTCTACCAAGGCAGTAATTTCGCTGAACATTTCATCAGAATTCTGAGATATCGCCTCTAACTTTTTCGACAAGGGAATTACAATATTATTTTCAAAATCTGAAATATTTTCCTTAATCTTAGAAAAATCTTTTTTTAGTAAAAAGAGTGCTGGGTAAAAATAATATTGGTTAGGATTTGATAAATAGTGACCTATGTAATTTATATTTTTTGAGAGATAGATAAAATTTTTAACGGCATCTGTAAAATTATTTTCCGTTTTGTTTATGTAATAAGTAACAAAATTTTTTATTTTTCGAATTTCTTCATCCTTGTCGATGGGAGATGAAATTGATAATAAATAAATAGTTTTCCCTTGTTCAATTAATTGTCGATTACTTGAAAGATTGTTATAAATGTAGTTATTTACATTATCCAAATCTAAGTTCTCTATTTCATAGAAGTACGTTCTAATTGATTTAATTTTATTACTTAGGTCTTGCCATTCATATTGGAAACTATTTGAAGATATTTTCTTAATAGAATTCCAATAATCAAGATTTTTTTTAATTATATTTTCAATCTCATCAAATGTGTATGTATTATTATCTTCATTTAATTTAATAATAAAATCATCACTTATCCAAAATTTAAAAAGTATATTATCGTTTAGAAAATTTGATATTTGCATTTTTGTATAACTCATATATCACCTGTTACTAATTATATATTCTTTATGTAAGTTATAGTCTATCATTTCCATATGTAATTATGCTATAATTTCATTTATTTTAGTTATTTTTAACCTATAAATTATAAAATAATTATATTATAAAATATATGGTTAATTTCATTTAATTCTATTTTCTAATGTAATAATGCTTAAATTTCCCCAAATCTTGTATGACTATAGTATCAGGATTTGAATTAAATTCACCGGAATACTTACCTTCGCTATTTTTAAAAAACATACCTACTTTATCATAATGATAATTATATCTTTTCTTAAAACTATTCCCTATAGTCTGAGATGAATTATAATATATGGTTCTAGTTTGTTCTATAGTAATTTTATCATCTTTAAAGAATATTTTTTCCGATTTATTAATAATATTCTTTTCACCGTAATATGTTAAATAATACGTTCCTCTCCCCATATAATTCATATTAAAATTTAAATACATACAAAAAATTCCTATTAATAACACAAAGTAAAAAGGTAGCCACATAATTGAATGATCATTTTCTTTTAATATACTTTTGACTTCCTGTTGCTGCGAACTAGTTATCTTTTTTATCAAACCGGATTCTTCATTAACATAATATACATTTTCAAGTTTAAAAATATCTCTAGAGATAACTTTGAATGACCTTTTATTATCAATAATATTCTGATTAAAACCCTGAATAGGAATTTTAGTAGAGAATAATTTTTTCTTATTCTTCCATTCTGTTATATCATGTCTTGTAATATAGAAATAGTGTCCATCACAGGATTTCCACTGTCTTTTGAATGTTTTAGATAATACATTTTTTATTTCTACATATTTACCATAATTCAAAGTACAATCACGTTTTGAACCTAGGAACAATTGTTTAGAAATATATTTCAAAAACACATCTTTATACTGTAAGAATACAACTGATATTATTATTGTTATCACTATTTTTAATGTTCCTGATAACAATAAAAATTGAAATGAGTTACTAATAGATTGTTTATCTAAATGAGACGAAGTTATCAAATTTACAAAATAACAAAACGTATCGTATGATACTAAATTTTCAGAAATTGTTAAAGAAACATATAGAAAAGGTATATATAAAATTACAGCATACTTAATCTTTTTTATTCTTATTTCTGATAATTCATTATTCCTAAATCTTTTTCTATCAGTTTGTGTTAAAAAAAATATCATATCAGGACTAATTAATTGGTTTGTAACTATACCCATTAATAATGCAATAAATGGCCAATTTAATAGTCCATTTTGTATACCTATTGTTGAAAATAATAAAATTGGGAAAAAAACAAGCAATATTATTATTGGTAAAGAAATATTAAATAAAACAAACATTATTTGTGACAACAATAGATAAATTAATATCACTAACCAAAAATAATTTAAAATATTGTAATCAAAAACATTGTTATCGAAAATAACTAATTTAAAAAAAGGGGATATATTTTTCGATAGGTCTAATATTATAAAAATAATAATAAGATAATACACTATATAGAAAAAAACGAGACACAAATTTTTAAATTTTAATTTAGAAATGTTGTCTAATTGTGCCTTTATAGATCCTAAATTATTGTTAGAATAACCTCTATAAATGAAATAAATAACAAAAGAAATATACAAAAAATTAAAGGCATAATTATTAGAATTTATAAAGGTATAAAGTACAGAAATTACGCTAAATACTATAGTTAGTCTATAATTCCATTTCATTGGTTCAGTAATAAAAACTTTTCTTAAAAAATTCATCATAATTTCATCTCCAAACTATCCCCTATTTGTGTTATACCAGTGTTCAATGTTTTTATAATTCTCTCAATCCTTCCCTAACTTCATCCTTACTTACTTCTTCGTTAAAGAATGGTAAACCAACAATTCGGTACCGATCATCATCTATGAGAGTTTTCGCTTCATCTCGCTCAGAAATTTGACGCAAAAACTCTTCCTTCCAACCTTCTTTACCGTTTACAAACGTACCTTCTGCATCCAAGAACTGACTTCCTTTGGGTTCTATGAAAATCTGCCATGAAACATTACCAGTCTTCTTATCATTTGCAAACATTAGAAAATCTGGTTCAAATGGTTTCCCTTTATCAAAACTATAAATTCTCACAGCTTTTTCATTTCTAAGAAGATAAATATCTGTCCATTTTTCTTCTAACTCTGACATTAGATCTTTTAATAAACGGACAAGTAATTTTTCTTCATCGGTACCAAAGTTATCATCATATGCGTACCAATCAAAACTATCAAGGTCTTCATAGTAATTTGTCTCAGCTGGATTCTTTTGTGATAATCCAAATTCAGCTTGACTATTCTTCTTAATAGTATATTTCCTAAGAATGTTATCCTCAAACAAATCTTTAATTTGATATTTTTCAAAGGTATCTGAACCAAAGAATCTTTCCTCTTTCGAGATCAAATCCTTCTCAATATGGTGCAGTAATTGTTCAGTAATATAAAGTTTATCTGCCTGTGTTAAATCTGAAACAAGCTTATGCTGACTTTCAACTCGTACATCTATATCAGAGAGCATCGTAATGAATCCTGAAACACTTCCTAGTCCTAAAAAGGCTTTTTGAAGATTATCAAAGGTGAAGTTCTTATTTCGGTTTATTGCTGCTCGTACAATATTGTTTCCAATTTCTCTACCAAATTTAAAACTGACTGAAGCCAGAGGTTCAGAAATATAGAGCGACTCATCAAATGCGTCTATATCATGAACTCCTTGACTTGGTAATACAACATCAAAAGATTTTGGAATAAATGATGTATCAAAAAGACTTTCTTGACGACCCTCAGCTAATTCTTGATACGATAGACGTTTATTCATCCATACAACTCCATCTGTATAGGTACGAGTTTTCTTGAATGATTCTTTCAATTTAAGTTGCCGCTCTTCCAATTCTTGATCATCATAAATACCTGATTCACGTAAAACTTGCTTCAACTCAGAAATATAACGTGGATTGTTAGCAGAATGATAATGCAGTTGTTCGATCACACGAAGTTCATTGTTCTCATTTTCATCAAACTTACGAGTATATTTTTCTTCTACGTTATTTCCAATCACAAAGGGATAGTAACGTGCTCCACGACCAATAAGTTGTTTTTCTGTGTTTGTTGTCTTACCTGCTACAAATCCAGTTTTTGTTGTCTTACCATCACGGATATCATACAGTCTGACAATATCAAAAAGATTCAAAACATCCCAACCTTCATTCAACATATCGACCGCAAAAATGGCACGTATCTCATTTTCAGGTTGCTCTAAAGTGTTTAATAAAGACAGACTATTTTTATTCTTATTCTTTCCATCTACTAGAAGTAAACGTTCTTGTCGGAAGTCTTCTTGGAGTTCTGAAATCAAGTCAGTGTCAGAAATTCCTGCTGACTCAAAATACTCAAGTGCTTTCTTTAAAATATTATTTTGTTCTTCCGTTTCAGAGACTAATGTTCGTTGATTCTGAATATCTTCCACCGTTAAACGATTTAAAAGCTCTAAAAATGAATGTAAGTTACCTTCACTCTCAGAAATCTTTTGGGATTTAAACATTACTAATGGCTTTAGATTGATGCCGTTTTTTAAGGCAATCTTTTTTCGGAATTGACTAATCAAAATTGCCTGTAACATACGGTTATTCACACTTCCATCAACTAAATGGAAGAGAACATCTTTCGAATATTTATCTAGTCGAAATTCCTTCAAATCATACTTGAACAACAAAGATTTTTCGTACTTTTGAGCCAATGTAGGATTGGATAAATCAATCGTTGCTGTAAATTCAAAAATACTCGATTTTTGAGCAGTTTTCTGGATTGTTTCAATCGTGTTAGTCCAACTAGTATTATCATCTTTTTCAGATTTACTCAGTCCAGCATTCAAATGATGTGCTTCATCAGCTAGCATCACAACTGAAATATCTTTAAATTGTTCATAGGATAACCTATTTTCACGAGGAGTACTGAGATCTAGGTGAAGTTTCTGAATGGTCGTAAACACAATATTAATGCTATCATCACGACTATCAGAGAAATCTGTAACTTCTCGTATGTTTACATTTTGATTGTCGATAACGATTTTGTCAGTGAAAAGATACTTTCCTGAACTGTTTTCTAAAAAGTTATCTCTTGTTTTCGTCAAAATATTGTCATTATTGACAAAAAAGATAAAATTACGTTCACCTTGCTTATATTTTTCAAGGATTACAGCAGCCATTAAGAGCGTCTTTCCTGAACCTGTTGCCATATTATAAAGAACCTGCTCTGGAACGGTACGATTTTTATCAGTTTTGTAATACAAATATCGACCAATTGCTTCTTCTTGATAAGGGCGTAATGGATACTTTAGATTTTGAATGATGTAACTTGGGATAGTTTCGCGAAAATCAATAAAGCCAGACTGACTTACAGTGTCGTAAGTTTCATAAATAAACGTCATGACCTAATTCTCCTTCCCATAGAAATATCTATTCAATTTCTTATCCTGCTCTGAAACTTGATAATCTCCATCATCTATATCACTATAATTCACATACAGGTTATTATTATCAATGATTTCAGACAATATTTGTTTTTGTTCTGCTAATGATAATTTCTCAAAATCTTGCTTTCTTAATTTTTTAGGATCGACACGGTATGAAAGGAATGATGATTTCTTGGCTTGTTCAAATAGAGTTAAAAGTTGATCAGTTGAAGCCACATGGATGATTGCATCTTTAAATTTTTGTGCATCATTTTTTAATTCACAATAAACAAATGAACCTCCACCAGTCCAGTTCAAATCTTTAGAAATCCCTCCCTGTTCACCAGCGATTACTTTTTTCAATCGTTCAACTGATACAGATTCAATATATTCCATTTGTTCAATCCCTATATATTGACGATTCATTTTATGAGCTACCGCTGCCGTTGTACCTGAACCAAGAAAGAAATCTAAAACTATGTCATTTTCTTTAGAGGAAATTTTTAGAATATCCTCTATTAATTTTTCAGGTTTTGCATATGAAAAATCATCTCTACTAAATAATTTAGTAATTTCATCATTGCCATTTTTATTTTTTGTTTTTGATAACAAATCAGATATAAAATCTTTGAGCAAGGTATCGCTACTTACATATGTAGGCTTTTCTTTGTCTAAATCTTCATCTTTGAATACTCTCCTGAATGGCCTATTACCTTTCATAAAACTATAATCATCTGGGAACCCAATCCCTCCTTTACTATACCATTCCTCAAATGAATCTTTTGTAACAGCCCAAGATCTCTTTGGATTAACAGGATACTCTTTTCCAGTTTTTGGATTAATCATTGTAAAATTCGAATTAGGACGTTCAATAATTGTTCTTTGACTTGTCAAATCAGCTGTTCGCCAAGGACGATTGGGAAAATCTGGAGTTTCATAATATTTTCGGGTGACTTCTCGTCCAACAATTGAATCTTCTTCATTTCCCTTTGTATAAACTAAAATCCAATCAAAGTCTTGAGAAAAATTGAATGGAACATCAGATTTTCCATCTCTAGTTTTACGTGGTATTGTGCCGACAAAATTTTTAGGAGTAAATATTGAATCACATAAAACTTTCAGATAGTGCATTCCATCTTCACCCGTATGAATCCAAATCGAACCATCTTCCCTAAGTAGCTCTTTAGCAATTTCTAAACGGTTTTTTATAAATGTAAGCCATGTAGACATTTTAAAATTTGAATTATATTGGAAAGAATCGCCCACATTCTTTTTAAAATAATAGGGGACATCAATATAAATAACTTTAATCAAACCTTTAAATCGTTTTTTTAAACTATGTAGGGCAATTAAATTATTTCCTTTGACTATTAGGTTGTCAGTATCATTTATATCTTCAACCTCATGTTCTCCATCTTTATCAAATCTCTTAAAATTTGTAAATACTTTATCATCTAATAAGCGATTAATTTCTGTAGGTGCGAGCGTTTCATTGAAGAATATTTCTTGACGTTTAGAATCCTCCTTTGTTTGTCCCCCTTCAAGTACACAGTCTTTGTAGGGAAAATTCAATACTACGTTTTTGTTTTCAGATAAATACTGTCCATTCTCGGTTGCTAAGCCAATTTTTGTCTTATACGCTGTGAAACTATCTGGTAAGAACTCTTTATTATTAAGAAACTGCAAAAAAACATCCTTCTTAAATATTTGGATGCCTGTTTCTAATGTTGAAAAGAAATGACTGGCTACTTTCTCATCCTCCATCAAAACATTTAAGAGTTCTGGATCATATCGACGAGCCAACTCAGCCAATTTGTTTTTGTTTAAAACACCTTCAACTAAAAAATTTTTATGTTGTGAAAGCAGTTCCTCTAATTCTTGTTTCATAAATTACTCCCTGTTTCTTCTCAGATAAACTAAGTTTTATAAGTTAATTATATCATATACATGTGTAATTAAAGAGTAATATACAAACATTGTAAAGGACTATTCCAGGGTAAATAAACCCAAAACTAAACCATTCATAATAAAACTCCTAATCAGTCATTATATTAACTACATTTTACTCCTTCCTTCCTCAAAAATCAATTCATTATATGGAGATATTCCATCTATTTTTAACTTCATTCTTACACACAAAAAGGAACTCGCATGTACGAGTTCCCTTTTTCCTTATGTCCCCTGCCGGAATCGAACCAGCAACTACTCCTTAGGAGGGAGTTGTTATATCCATTGAACTAAGGGGACCTATAAAAAAAGAAGCGAGATCACTCCCGCCTCCTTGTTCGTCTTAACGACGGATTTCTTTAATACGAGCTGCTTTACCTTGCAATGCACGAAGGTAGTACAATTTCGCACGACGTACTTTACCGTAACGTACAACTTCAATCTTTTCTACACGTGGAGTGTGTACTGGGAATGTACGTTCAACACCGACACCGTTAGAGATTTTACGAACAGTGTACATTTCAGTGTGTCCTTGACCTTTACGAGCGATAACAACGCCTTCAAAGATCTGGATACGTTCACGAGATCCTTCGACAACTTTCGCGTGTACACGAACAGTGTCACCAGGACGGAATGCAGGGATATCAGTACGAAGTTGACCTTCAGTCAAGCTTTGGATTAATGGATTCATTTTATTCTCCTATCTTCGTCAATCTTGAGGGACCTCCCTCAGCGGATAAACTGTATTTTTGTGCTTCCATTACGCACAGAAACTATCATATCAGATAATTTCAGGTTTGTAAAGCTCTTTTCTCTACTTTTTCGCAACTTTTTGACCGGAATAAATGCTCCACTCTTTTGGCAGGCAATAGGCGATGGCACAGGCGATTACAAAGAAAGGAAGATTGGCATAACCAAAGACTTCACCTCCGATCAAGATCGGTGCGAGCAAGGTCGTGGTCGCACTGCCAAAGACACTGGCATAACCGATAGCAGCCACGACTAAGACTGGTAAGCCCAGCATAGGAGCAAGAAAGACTCCAAGCGTAGCTCCGATCGCAAAGAGCGGGGTCACTTCTCCTCCTTGGTATCCCGCAGAGATGGTCACCACGGTAAAGAGGAGCTTCAAGATCCAGTCATAACTATGGGCACTCCCCTGATGAAAAGCCAGATCAATCAGATTGGTTCCAAGTCCACTGTATGTTCCGACCTTGGTCAGCTGGAGAGTCAAGAGGACCAAGCTAAGTCCAGCCCCTATAAGGGCAATCCGGATATAAGGATTAGGCAGGACTTTCGCGACTGTTTTCTTCAACCAGGAAAGGCTAACAGCAAAGAGTTTCCCAGCGAGTCCAAAAGCGAGGCCAAGAAGAGCAACTTTGATCAAGGTCTCTGGTGTCCAGCTTAGCGTTTCTTTTAGTGGCACAGCAAATTTCTCTAAGCCAAGGGCATGAGAGGTAAAGCTAGCCACGATCGAGGCGATAAGGGCAGGATAGAGAGCCATCAACTGCAACTCTCCAACTGTCAGAACTTCCAGGGCAAAGAAGGTCGCAGCCAGCGGCGTCTGAAAAAGCCCCGCAAAACCAGCTGCCATCCCGGTCATGAGAAAGATACGAGAAGCATCCGGGATCTTGATATGACGGGCAAAACGATGCGAAAGGGTCGCTCCGATCTGGACCGCCACACCTTCCCGACCGACCGAACCACCAAAGAGATGGCTCATCCAGGTCGTCAGCATAATCAAAGGCACCAAGACCAAGGGGATTTTCTCCTCACGCGCGTGTCCGACATCAAAGATGAGGCCCATCCCTTTTGAAGCCTTGCCACCAAAACGTTTATAGAGATAAACGATGACAAGCCCCGCTAAGGCCAGAAAAAGAATCAAGGGCCAATGCTGGCTTCGGAAATCTCCAATCAGGAGAAGACCTTGACCAAAAATCATATCAATGGCACCGACCAAGAGACCAATGAAAAGCGCCATCCCTGTTAGGACCACATACTGTTGTGCTTTTTGCTTGATCGATAAACTAGTCACGCGCCCTCACCTCCTCTTGGAAGTCTCTCGAGCGCTTCATCATATCTTGAAACTGAGCTTGAATAGTCGCCCGATACTGCTCATCCGTCACGAGAGAGCCGACTTTCTCAAGTACCTCTCTTTCCCTTCCTTGATCGAGCACAGGTAAGCCCTGCTGCTTCTTATATTCTACAATCTGACCAACACAGACCATCCGTCTTTCCAGCAAGGCTACTAGCTCTTGATCGATCTGGTCAATGTCCTTACGAATCTGATCTAAATCCATGTGTCTCCTCTTTATTTTGGATATAAATCGAGGCTGTAATCCATCTATCCAGCCTCATTGTCATTAATTTGCTTTTGCTACGAGTTCTTTTGCAAAGGCTTCTAATTTTTCAATGTCTTCGTCTTCTGCAGACAAATCAACTTTGACACACTCAGAGCCTTTTTCAGCACCAGTCGCAGCGAAGCAACGGTCGAAATCATCAACTGCTTTACAGAATTCATCGTAGAAGGTATCACCTGATCCTACCACACCGTAAAGTTTGCCTTTGAGATCAAGGCCAGCCAAATCTTCGTAGAAATCTTGGATCTCATCTGGAAGCTCTCCATCGCCGTAAGTATAAGTCGCTACTACCGCGATATCCGCATCAAGGAAGTCCTCCGCATCCACAGTTGTACACTCATCCACATCTACTTCGACACCAAGATCACGGAATTTGTCCGCTACGATATCCGCAATTTCTTCAGTATTTCCAGTCATACTAGCAAAAACAATCTTCGCTACAGTCATAATTTCCTCCCAAAAGCTATTTCCCGTATTATACCACTTTTTCAAGCATTTTGCACGAAACCTTTCCCGATAAGGTGAAAGAAGGGACACCTTTCAAGAAATTGGACCGATTCAACCTAATCACCCTCGTTTTCATTTAATTGATTGTTTAATTTCTTTCATCATATTCATCCATTCTACCAAAATAATGATCTTCTGTAAAACCGCTTCCACAGCTCCTAATTAGTGATAAATGCTTGCTGGATGGGCCTTTCTTATGTTAAAATTGACAGAGAAAATGAGGTAATGTATGAACGTAATGAATGAAATTCTTGAAAAGATTCAAGCTTATGACACGATTATTATCCACCGTCACCAAAATCCGGATCCAGATGCGATTGGTAGCCAAGTGGGCTTGCGGGACCTTCTCCGTGCGCATTTCCCACAAAAGCGGGTCTTGGCGACTGGCTATGATGAGCCGACCTTGACTTGGCTTTCTGAGATGGATGATGTTAGGGATGAGGATTATGAGGGGGCTTTGGTGATCGTTTGTGACACAGCCAATACTCCCCGCATCGATGACAAGCGCTATACGACAGGGAATTTCCTGATCAAGATTGACCACCATCCAAATGACGATGCTTATGGTGATCTGCTCTGGGTCGATACCGAGTCTAGCTCAACCAGCGAGTTGATTGTACTTTTTGCCAAGGAATTGGGTCTCGAACTCCCTGTAAGTGCTGCTCGTCTCCTCTATGCTGGAATTGTCGGCGATACAGGTCGCTTCCTTTATCCTGCCACTTCGACTCGGACTTTTGAGATTGCTGCCTTTCTTCGAAGTATTCCCTTTGATTTTACAGCACTTGCTCGGCAAATGGATACGATCAATCTCAAGACCGCTAAGCTTCAAGGCTATGTCTATGACCATCTTGAGATCGATGAACATGGCGCTGCGCGTGTTACCTTGACACAAGAGCTCTTAAAGAAATTCGATCTACGTGATTCAGAGACTGCTGCAATCGTCGGAGCTCCTGGACGCATTGATACCGTATCTGTTTGGGCTATCTTTGTCGAGCAGGCCGACGGTCACTTCCGTGTCCGGATGCGTAGCAAACGAAAAGTGATCAACGAAATTGCCAAACGTCATAATGGTGGTGGCCATCCACTAGCCAGTGGAGCTAACTCCTACTCCCTTGAAGAAAACGACCAAATCTACAAAGAGCTACAAGAAGTGGCTCGCACGAACGAAGGCTGAGAACGGTTTCTCAGCCTTTTTATCTTAGTCACGGGGTTTTCATTTGATCTTTCTTATGGTAAAATAAAGCTAATACAATTTTTAAGGAGACCTATTATGGAAAAAAATAGATTGTTTATCATTATCTCTGCTGCGGTAGCAATTCTTGGTACTTTCTTGCCATGGTATACCACTGTCTTTGGAGTTATTAGCATTTCTGGAATCCAAAATAGCGGATGGATTGTAATCGTCCTTTCTATTGCCTCTATCGTTCTTGCCTGCTTGAATAACATCAATACCCCTTTAAATAAAACTTTTTCAACTATCATCATTGTTGCAGGTTTTATTTCTACAATGGTTTCATTGCTTGCAACCTTCAATGGAAGTGAGTTTACCTCTGAGTTAGGTGGATTGGTTTCAATCGGCTTTGGGTTAATCCTTACTTTGATTGCAAGCATCGCTATTGTTGTGACTGGTCTCTTGGCGATGTCAGGTGGTAAAATCACTAAAGGAACATTCGAAGAACTTGCTGAATCTGGTAAAGGATTTGCCCAATCAGTTGGACGCGTGACAACTTCTACAGTTAAAACTGCTGTAGATGAAATCAAAAAAGAATCACACGAACACACTAAAGGACAAGCTGACCAACCAGTAGAAGCACCAAAAGATCCAAATCAATCTGAACAATAATAAGATCATCATCGCCTTGGCTTAGCCAGGGTGATTTTTTTGATCATTAATTTAAATAAAATTAGTGAAAATACTTGTCAAGATCCTGGAAATTTGGTACACTAGCTTAGTAACAATCTATGGCTCGGAAAGAGACCATGGCAGAAAGGAAATATTGCAAAATGAAAAAAGATATCCATCCAGAATATCGCCCTGTTGTCTTCATGGACACTACTACTGGTTACAAGTTCCTCAGCGGTTCAACTAAGTACTCTAGCGAAACAGTTGAATTCGAAGGTGAAACTTACCCATTGATCCGTGTTGAAATTTCATCAGACTCACACCCATTCTACACTGGACGTCAAAAGTTCACTCAAGCAGATGGACGTGTGGATCGTTTCAACAAAAAATACGGTCTCAAATAAGAACCAACACAGAACCACTTCCCTTCCGGGAGTGGTTTTTTTGATCTCTGTTTCCTCTATTGTGAATGCACAAAAGAAGAGGTTAGGATGTTTGATCCCAACCTCTTTTTTCATCTTAATGGAATTGCATACCACCATCCACGATAATGGTTTGACCTGTGATGTAGTTTGAGTCAGGTCCAGCAAGGAAGCTGACAGCCGCTGCTACATCTTCTGGTTCAGAAAGACGTTTCAAAGTGATATCTTTAGCGAATGTTTGCATACCCCATTCGTCATCTTTACCTGCGTTCTTACCAACTTCATGGGCAATGTCAAACATCATTGGAGTCTTGACGATACCTGGTGCATAAGCATTGACAGTGATTCCTGAATCTGCCAAGTCACGCGCCAAGGTTTGCGTAATCCCACGAACAGCAAACTTGGTCCCACCATAAATAGTCAAGTTTGGATTTCCGACAACCCCTGCTTGTGAAGTTGCATTGATGATTTTTCCGCCATGGCCAAGCGCTTTGAATTGAGCTTGTGCAGCTTGAGAACCCCAAATCACTCCACCAACGTTAATAGCAAATGTACGTGTAAATTGTTCTTCTGTAATTGTATCAAGTGGTGTAGTTGGCGCAACACCTGCATTGTTCACGACAACATTCAAATCTCCAAAATGGTCAACAACTTTCTGGAAAGCTGCAGCCACTTCTGCTTGTTTTGATACATCGGCAACGACTGCAAAAGCATTTTCTGCGGACAACTCAGCAACTGCTTTTTCAGCTGTTTCAGCATTGTAGTCCAATACTCCAACCTTAAAGCCATCTTGCACCAAGCGTTTTGCGATTGCAAAACCAATTCCTTGACCAGCACCTGTGACAATAGCTACTTTAGACATATGATTCCTCCTTGGTATCAATGATACCAGCAAACGTTCCTATCAGAACAGCAAGGGTTGACAACTAGTTTTGATGGGATCTTTTATAAATATCCGACAAAACTATGCTAACAGTATACTCCTTTGTGAAAAAAGTGTCAAACTCTGGCCTGTTATTTTTTAAAAAAAGTTTATTTATATGATATTTTTATTTAGTGATAAGTGAAATAGAATATGGCTTTTAACCAAAACAGATAACTGTTCTATTCTGTAAAAACTACATGAGGTTGGGACTAAAGTCCTAGCCTCTCAATTATTTTTGGATTGTTGAGCAAGACGCAGTGGTTGAGTGGGCTCTACTACGCTGATTTCATCAGCTTTTACAGCCCTACTCAACTGTGCGGAGGTGGGACGACGAAATCGAATTCTAACGAATTACCGATTTCTGTCCCACTCTCTCTCATAAACTATTCATTTGATGGGTCCCTTTAGTCATCGGACTCCGCAAATACTTGAGTGGCTTTGACTGCTTTCTTCCACCCCTTGTACAATTTCTCTTTGCGAGCTTCATCCATCTTTGGTTCAAAGATTTGAGCTGCTCCATGAAGAGATTTTAATTCTTCCAAGTCCTTCCAATAGCCTACGGTCAGACCTGCTAGGAAGGCTGCTCCTAAAGCCGTTGTTTCCAAGTTTTTCGCGCGGGCAATCGAAATTCCAAGAATATCTGCCTGAAACTGCATTAAGTAATCATTTTTCGCTGCTCCTCCGTCTACTTTTAGGACAGGGATAGGAGTCTTGGCATCTACCTGCATGGTGTCGATAATATCGCGTACTTGATAGGCAATGGATTGAAGGGTTGCCTTGATAAAGTCTTCCTTGGTTGTTCCCCTGGTAAGCCCAAAGACAGAACCACGCGCCTCTTGATTCCAATATGGTGCTCCAAGACCAGTAAAGGCAGGAACCACATAGATTTCATCCTGGTTCTGAGACTTCAGAGCATAGGCCTCAGATTCAGGAGAACTGTCGATCATACGCAGACCGTCACGAAGCCATTGAATGGCACTTCCAGCGATAAAGATAGATCCTTCAAGGGCATAGTAGACCTTACCATTAATCCCATAACCAATCGTCGTCAGCAAGTTATTCTCTGATAACTGCATCTCCTCACCTGTATTCATGATGATGAAAGATCCAGTCCCATAAGTATTTTTGACCATCCCAGGTTCAAAGGCCAATTGGCCAAAGAGAGCAGCCTGCTGGTCTCCTGCCATCCCTGCAATCGGCACTTGTCCACCGTAGAAATGGAAAGGAGCTGTCTTACCATAGATTTCAGAGTTTGAACGCACTTCAGGAAGCATGGCTTTAGGAATGTTGAGAATTTCTAAGATTTCATCGTCCCATTTCAGTTCCTTGATATTGTATAGCATAGTCCGCGCAGCATTGGAATAGTCTGTCACGTGAGCAGCTCCATCCGTCAGCTTCCAGACCAGCCAAGTATCAATGGTACCAAAGAGTAAGTCGCCTTTTTCAGCTCTTTCTTGCGCACCTTCTACATGGTCCAAAATCCAACGAACTTTAGTCGCTGAAAAGTAGGCATCGATGACCAAACCTGTCTTTTGGTGGAAGGTTTCTACATAGCCTTTGTTTTTGAGCTCTTCAGCTAGTGGGGCAGTTTGACGAGATTGCCAGACAATAGCATTGTAAATAGGAAGCCCCGTGTTCTTATCCCAAACAACCGTCGTTTCCCGTTGATTGGTAATGCCGATTGCTTCGATTTGATTGGGCTTGATGCCACTTTCAATAAAGACCTCAGCAATCACCGACTGAACCGAGTTCCAAATCTCATTAGCATTGTGCTCCACCCAACCAGCCTGCGGGAAAATTTGAGTGAATTCCTTTTGACTAGAGCTGACTTGCTCGCCTTTTTTATTAAAAATGATAGCCCGCGAACTAGTGGTTCCCTGGTCAATCGCCATAATGAAAGTTTCTTGAGACATAAACTGCCCTCCTGAATTCGATACTTAAAAATCTTGTTCTTTCATAAACTAGTATACTCTATTTCATCATGGATTTGTATCCATTTTTTTAAGAAAATCCGGTCTAACATTTTCTACTGCTTCTAGCTCTATCAGACAAAGTTAAAAGAGCACTGAGACTCTTTTAACTAGTAGTTCAAATGCTTATCAAGATTTGCTTTGATCTAACCGATTTAAAAACTCCATGGTCGGACTGTCTTGGTAAAGTTCTTTTAGAGGAATGTTCTGATAGACCGCTATTTCGTCCGCAGTCACACCATAACGAATCAATAGATCATAAATACGATTTAAATCATGCCGTAATTCATCCGTTATGAGGACATTATCGCTGGTTTCTTTTGTTTTCCAATAATAAGATGGCAGAACTTCCTTGGTTTCAATTAAAATAGTTTGCAACAAAGTCCCACCATGGCTGTCATTCTGAGAGATATCAGCCCCAAGTTCCAACATTTTCTCAAAAACCTTGAAAGACTGGTCAGCTTTTTCCTTAGACGAATACATCTCATATTGGCCATTCCAACGTTTGATCATGCGCCTGCAGTCAAATACAGCTCGTCCACCCGCTGTTTGGAGGACTGGTTGACAAAATGGATTCAGCTCTGTCGGCTCTTCAATAAAGTTAAGATCTGCCCCTCTATCAATGAGTAAATCTGCAATATCTAAATGTCCCGATTTAATAGCGACTTGAAGGAGCGACTGTCCTTGATCTCTTTTAGGTTTGTCACCCGAAACAGCATTGACTTCTTCAGGCTTTTTATCCAATATCTGACGGATAGCCTCTAGATCTCCTCTTCGCAACAACTGAAAGGTTTTTTGCATGGTTTTCCCCCTCTCTCATTATAGATAAGAATAACACTGTGTTGATACTTTGATCCTATATCTAGCATCTTCGTTAAACTGATTATACCATTTTATGAACTCTACATTGAAGTCCTAAAGGCTAAAGATGACAGACTCCCACCAAAAGAGGTACAATTCTATTTCTCTAATTTTCGTATAGCCACTAGCCAATAGGATACAAGGATTTCGAAAATAACCAGAAGGATAATCTGAGAAAGAGAGCTCTGAACCAGCATAAGGACAGCCAGACTATCAATTAGCATATGAGCGAGGATACAAGGGACAGCTCCTTTCGAGTACTCCTTGAGCGCTCCAAATAGGAAGGTATTCCCTAAAATCATCAGGTAAAAGATGAGATAGTTGGACGAACCTGCTGTAATCCAAGGGAGTTGATAGATAGGAATATGCCAGAGGAACCAGACAATGGAAAGAAGCATCATTTTAGGTATAAAGTGCTTACTAAAGGAAAGATGATCTTGTAAAAACCAACGCCAACCGACTTCTTCTAGACCGCCATATAATAATGTCCAGGGGAAATAAAGGAAGAAGGCCAAGAGGGAGTTCCCAGTAAAGCGAACATTCATGAGCAGGATGGAAATCCCATAATAAATGACGGGGATGAAGAATGCTAGGATCCAGGATAGGGGACTTTCTTTTTGAAGAAAGACCTTTTTGAAAAATTCACCCAAGGAGTTGACTTCACTCAACACCAGAGAAAAAACAGCCGCCACAATCATGGGAATCAAGTTCATTAGGATAAACAGTAGCGAGGCCCCCATACTCCTCCCATCTGGGAAAAACCAAAGGATCACTTGCCCTACTAGAAATGTAGCAAGGAGGGCAGTCAGTGCATACCAAATAGCGACTGATTGTTTTGAAATAAATTTGCTCATTTTTCCTCCTTTACAGTTACATACTTCTTTTTTGCAATCATAATTGCTAAACTAATAATAAGAATTTTACTGACTAGAGATAGCCATACCTCTTCATTCACTAGAATCTGAGACAAGGAATTGATACAGGCATGGGTCATGACACAGAGCCATAAATTTTGCGTTTTATGATACAAGGCCGATAAGATAAAGCAGTTAGTTAGCAGACCTACTAGAAACGGAAACAAATGAATGACAGCTAAAGAACCGTCGATATAAAAGTATAGTAGATGCCAACTAGACCAAGCTAAAAAGGTGATCAAAGTAGCTGAAAAATAAGGTATTTTTTCCTGCAAAGTTGGTTGAAAGAAATAACGCCAGCCAATTTCTTCAATCCCACCGAAAAGAAGAGCCTTAAAAAAGAGTACTACTGGCAAGACCAACGATTGAGTGGTGATCTTACCACCTAAGATAAATGGGAAAAAGTCAAGCAACAAGAAAAAGAGCACTAAACAATAATTTGCCAAACTGTCTTTGACTTGAAAAAAATCTTTTAGAACTTGTTTGAAACTAGATTGATGGTAACTAATGCTTGCAAGACTGCCCCACAAAGCTGATGACAAGCCACCTAAAACAACAGCGATCATCCCCATTGGTGATGTAAAATCAACCTTGACTCCTCCTGCTCTTAAAAACCACACCAGAAGGCTGACTCCTAATACTTGACCATAGGTCCCTATCAAATACATGGATAGGGCTTGCTTTCTACTCATTCGCGATTCCTTTTTCTTTCAATTAATTTCCAGCGCTATCTACCTTAAACCCATACTTGCCTGCATTTCGTTTGAGCTTCTCAACCAGAGCTTCATTCCGCTTACTTTTTCCAAAAAAGAAGGGAATAGTCTTTCCGTTTCTAAGCTCGATATAGAAAGCATAGCGAGCCCCACCACCAGATCGTCCACGAAAAATTGCATAGGTGATTTGCTTGATCTCTTTCAGTGGGATCCTGCGACGACTGAAACACAGAGCGACATGGATATAGAAGATTCCACGGCTAATATGGAACGGGGCAAAGTAGGGACCTCCACTACGTTTCACGATTGCCCTTCTTCTCAGGAAAAGGAGAAGACTGAAAAAGAGCAAGAAAATGAGCACATATAGAATCGGAGCATACTCCATTATCTTTCTAAATTCTAACACGCCGTCTTTCATCCTCTACTTCATCTCAACCCATTTTTCATTATCCATGATAAAGGGTTTAGCCAGACCTTCGCCTGTGTAGTCTTGGTACTTGGTCTCCAAGTATTTGTAGACATCTTCCTTGGTCGCAAACTTAATGGCTTGGTAGGGCTCTTCGAAGGTTAGCTTTTCGACAAATAGATAGCCGTCCTTAGAAGGAACCAAGACACCGACGTGCCCGACAAAAAGGCTATTTCCATCTAGGTTATCATGAACGATAACAGAAAGCATGCGCGCATTTTCATTGAACTTGAAGTGAGAAAAATACTCTTCCATCTTCTTGGCATGGACCTTGACATCCGTTGTCGCCTCTGTCGGAACCCGTGAATACAGAATGTTAAAGGCTTCCTTGTCTGCCTCACCGAAGATCTTCCCTTTGTCAATCGCATCATTGTCCACAAATAAAAGTTCACTATCCGCTTTCATCTTAGGAATCTCGATGCGATTCTTCAGAAGAGTATAGCTATTGATCCGGCAGTTGGTCCCGACGAAATCGCCCTTTTTCTTGGTCCACAAGTCACTGATCTTCTCAATATTGTAGTCTGTTTTCTTAAACTTGCTGAAGTCACCCGTCAAGCCGACCGAGCCAACAATGCTATCGTAATCCGTTACTAGACCCAAAAACTTGTCTACACTGTCCTTATCCAAATAAGCAGACAAAAGACTCCGCACTTCTTCGACACTTGCTTTGCTGTTGAGGTTGCTGTAGCTTCCCTTGTAGCGCTCCTTATCTGAACTAGATTTCTGTACAGTGGAACTTGCCTGCTTTTCCTTGTATTGCTTTTGGTTGCTACTACAAGCCGCTAAAGCAAAGATCGCCAAGGCACAGCTAGTAAGGAGCATGAATTTTTTAGATGGTTTCATAAACTGGTTCCTTCTCTATTGATTAAAATGTTTGTTCTATAAATTTTTCATATCGATAATCCTTTTCCTCTATTATAGTTTAAAACTAGCTTTGCTCCAACTATTTTTTACGAAATGAGAAAAGTTTATAAGTAACAAAAAAGAGCTGGCAGACTGTCCAGCTCTTTAATATGTTACAAAAATCAAAATTAAAATTATTGTTTAATTCAACCAATCTATTTTTGCATGTTCTATTGCGTACTCCGCTTCTTCTTGAGTAAATCTTCTATATTCAACAAGTTTTTGTAATAACCTTTCTTTCGTAATCTTGCCACTGTTCGCATAAAATTCCGCTTTTTTCACAGCTTCCTCTTTCCAATCGAAATGACCTTGTTCTATGGCATAATCAGCCTCTTCTTGAGTAAATTTTTCAATATTTATAAGTTGCTCAACCAATTTTTCTTTTGAATAATGAAACTCTTGATAATATTTTGCTTTTAAAAGTGCTTGCTCTTTCCAGTCTACATTAAGCTTATTTAAAGCGTACTGAGTAGCATCCTCTGAATACCTGTCATACTTGGTAAGATAAATTTTAATTTGCTGCTGCGATAAATGCTTTTTTGACCAAGATTTAGCTTTTTCATATGCATATGTATAATCTGGATCTAGTAAAGTTGGAGGAAATAGTCCTTTCATAAACATATTCATTAATGATTTTAAATCTTCCTTATTTTTTCTATCACTTGAAGAAGAGTATTCTTGTTTTGATGATTCGAAAACATCCTTATTTCCATCACTTGAGGTAGAGTATTTTTCTACAGGATAAGTTTCTTTTAACCATGAATAACTCGAATGATTATGAGCTTCTTCATAAGCTTTAATATATCCATTATACATAATAGCGAACATTCCTATCAACAATACAAAAATCGAAAAAATAATTATAACAAATTTTTTCATCATGACTACCTTTACTTGTTTTTCTTCAATGGAATCTTTCATCCCTCTGGAACTGCTTTCATTAGCATTATATCATGAAATATTGTTGATTTTTATTTATTAGTGTAAAAGTCTCTATGCTAGTAAATAAAAAAGTGACTGCATTTCAACTGCAATCACTCATTCAATTGTGTGATAAAAAAATAACAAAGTATTATATAAGATTATTTAATCTTGTGTTTGTTCATCTTTTCTTCAAAGATGGCCGTCATAATCTTACGGAGCTCTTCTCCTTCTTTTTCAGGAAGGTCCCCTTGACGTTTCGCCACGGCATAGAGTTCAGGGTATTGCTTGGCTACACGCTCAACTGTCTTGGTCGTCGCATGCCCCCTGACAAAGAAAGGAATACGTTTGATCCATTCTTGCGGGACAAGAGCAAGTAATTTCTTCGCCGCTTCCTTATCAGAAATCTCAGCCGTACTCAATCCTTGCTTGATTTGTTCTTGTTCTTTTTCTGTAAAATCTTTCAATTCCATAGTAAACTCCTCATTTGTTTATCTAAGGACACATTATACACCTATATAGGGAAAAGTACAATTAAAGGAACCGAAAAATAGAGCAAGGGCATGTCTTCCCTCACTCTATCTCTTAATCGTTAAATCTTATGAAGTATATTGATTTCCGATTTACTGTGGAGCATCTGCTTTTTGTTTTAAGTAATAGTTACTTGCGTCCGTTAGTTTTTTATAATAACGATCGTAACTCTTACTAAATTGTCTAATCAGCGGAATAGCGACCTCATAGTAGTGATGGTCCATCAAAAATGTTTTCAGTTGATCTTGAATAATTTTCATTGGACTTGTTTTGTAATCATCACTGTTCAAATAGCGATCATAAATAGAAATTGTGTCCTTATTTTCATTATGCCACTTTTCATAACTTTCTACCGCAGCTATCTTAGCTTCATTAACCTCTTTTAAGGTCTTCATATTAAAACTAGAACTCAGTTCATCAACATAATCCTGTTCTTCTCTGCTTAACTCAAAGGTTGGAAGGCTATCTAAATATTGAATATATTTCTTAAATGCCGCTTCTCCATCTTTTGACAAGGGCTCTTGTAAAAAAGGTTGATAGGCAGCAAATAAGCATTGACCTAAGTATCCTGGAAATGCTCTTTCGAGTCTCTTATAAATGGAGTCCTCAGCTTCGATGATCGCAAGTTTTTCATTGATCATATCCGTGTCTGCACCTTTGATATAGAGATCGAACACTACTTTCCGTTTCTCATCACTTTCTAGTTCTTGCTCTTTTCTTCTGAGAATACTAGATGGAGTAGCCCCATCTGTCTTCAGACAGTCCTTTATTTCTGTTATGGTTAGCCCTAATTTTTTAAACAAGGCAATCTTATTCAGAATCTCTACATCCTTTTCCGAATATTCCCTATACCCATTTTCTAGTCTTCGAGGATGAATAAAACCTTTTTCTTCATAGTATTCTAGTGCTTTTCGAGTTAAACCTGTTATTTTTTGAATATCATTTCTTAACATGATCTTGCACCCCCTTTATCTATATGATACTCCTGTCCCCAAGGGGCATGTCAACCTTCACCTTATAAACAGAAGACGATCATTTTTCTAATCACTTTCATCTCCTATTATAACAAGGTTCCACGAATAAAGCAGTCATAAAAAAAGAAAAACAGCCAACCATACGGTTGACTGCTTAAAAAAATAAATTAAATCTTTAGAAGAATTAGTATTAAAATTTACTTTAAATCGTATTTCCAGTCTTCTCCATCTTGGTAGTAGAAAAATTCAGAAAGGTCTTCTTCAAGGAAAATACGAAGCATATCCTCCATATCTAAGGAGAGGTCTAGTTTTGGCAATTCTTTCAGGGCCTCCCACCAGACTTCCCCCTCTTCAGAGGATATTAATTCTCCGTCAAACTTTTCTGTCTTATAAAAGAGAACTACATAACGAATGCCTTCTTTTACCCAATCTTTCATTCCACAAATCTGGGGAGAAACTATCCTTAAGCCAGTTTCTTCCTTCACTTCACGGATCACTGATTCAGTAAATGACTCTCCCACTTCGACATGACCTCCAGGAAATGTAATGCCTGGCCAGTCCTCTTTTTTACGATGAATAACAAGAACTCTATCGCCATCTCTTACCATACAAAGATTCGTAAATTCAACGTTTTCATTCATATAGACACTTCCCAACTATGTGTATTTTTTCTTTGAGGACTGAATAGACAATCTCTATCCTAGGCACCTTTTTGCTGAACTTGCGTATGGGCTAGCAGGTCACCTAGATGCCTCTTATCTTTTCTAAACATTGTCATTGCCAGTAGCAAAACTGCGAGGAGAGTCGCCGAAATAGAGAGGCTAATGGATAACACATCAAAATTACTATAGACACCATGAATCGTGCCCATATGACCTATTTGCCAAGGTAAAAATTTAATCGTGTTTCTAATCAAGCTAGCTTGCACTGTTTTTTTCTGATAGACCAGTTCAAATCCCGCTTTTATCTTCCCAAAACTTCCATTTTTTGCATAATCCAAGAATGTGAAAAGGATCGTAATCGGCAAAACAGAGGTGAAAAATGCAATCCACTGCGACTGAATTTCTGTAAACTCTGGGATACCATTAAAAAAAATAATGTAAAAAAGCATAGAACCAAAAAACAGAAGTGCTAAATAAGCTAGTATGAAAAGATAATCAAATAGTAATTCAATCATTCTTTTTTTAAACGAAATAGGATTAATTGCTAACATCTTCATCACCATCTCCTCCTTTATCATTTGCTACTATTATACTATACTGACAACCATAAACCAACCATTTATAAAACGGAAAGAGAGTGAGACAGAAATCGGTCATTCGTTAGAATTCGATTTCGTCGTCCCACCTCCGCACAGTTGAGTAGGGCTGTAAAAGCTGATGAAATCAGCGTAGTAGAGCCTACTCAACCACTGCGTCTTGATCGACAATCCAAAAATAATAAAGAGGCTAGGACTTTTGTCCCAGCCTCTTCTTTCTGCTAATTTTCTCTATAAATAACAAAGCCATTTGGCTGAATGGTCAATCGATCATCGGAAATGCTTCCAAGACTGATCAGATCTGCCTGTCCGCTTTCTATGACAAAGTCTGTCTTTGAGTGGTTAAAGTAGGCTTTGAGAATGTGACCTTCATGCTGCCATTCTACTGCCACCACATCCGGCTTTACTTCTTCCAAGCTAATCTTGCCATGCTGAATCATGCCGGCTACTTCTTTTCGTAGCTGGATCAAGTCCTTCATAAAGTTCAGCATATCATTGTCCGCTGACACGCTCTCCCAAGGCATGACACGACGGCAATCTGGGTCTGGTCCACCGATGAGGGCTAGCTCCGTTCCATAATAGATACATGGCGTTCCCCGTTGCAGATAGAGGAAGGCGAGAGCAGACTTGACGGACGGAAGATCACCTTTGGCCGTCGTCAGGATCCGCTCTGTATCATGCGAGTCCAAGAGATTGAACATGACCTCAGAGATCTGCTGCCTGTAGTACATAGACTGGCTATTGATCTCCCAAATGAAGCGTTGCGTCTCCTTATGCCCCCGCAGGAAATAATCCTTGATACTCTCCGAGAGAGGATAGTTCATCACCGCATGGAACTCATCACCATTGAGCCAAGGTTGTGACGAATGCCAGATTTCCCCGAGGATATAGAGGTCTGGTTTCTTGGCCAAGACCGACTTACGGAAATCTCGCCAAAATTGATGATCGATTTCATTGGCCACGTCCAGTCGCCAAGCATCAATATCAAACTCTTCAATCCAGTATGTCGCAACCTTCAAGAGATAGTCCTTCACCTCTGGATTAGCTGTATTGAGCTTAGGCATATAGCCCGCAAAGGCAAAAGCATGATAGGTTAGGTCACGATTGTTCCAAAGATTATCTGTCTCAACCGGGAAATCCTTGATGTGGAACCAGTCCTTGTAAATCGAATCCTCCCCGTGTTTGAGCACATCCTGCCATTGGGGTGAATCATAGCCAATATGGTTGAAGACGGCATCCAGCATGATCTTCATCCCACGCGCATGGGCCTCTTTCACTAGCTGGCGGAAGGTCTCCTTATCTCCAAAATGACGATCGATTTCATAATAGTCAATGGTATCGTACTTGTGATTGCTCGGAGATTCAAAAATCGGGCAAAGATAGAGCCCTGTAATCCCTAACTCCTGCAAGTAATTCAAATGATCGATGATTCCTTGTAAATCTCCACCAAAGAAATCCAATATTTGCGGAGCAATAGAAGCATCCCAAGGGCGAACGCCTTCTGGAGAAAGGGCTGGATTCCCATTGGCAAAGCGTTCTGGGAAGATTTGGTACCAAACCGTCTGCGCTACCCAATCTGGAACAGCACAACCATCAATCTCATGGATAAAAGGAAGCTTAAATCCGTTCATGACGAAGTCAATGTTCTCCTTGTTATAGGAAGCCACACCCCGGTCTCCATATAAGATCTTCTCTCCCGCTGTATCCTCTAATTCAAAGAGGTACTGGATCCGGGCATGACCAACAGATACCGACACTTGCCAATAATCAAAGAGATCGTCGGTCGTCACCTTGTCCATTTCCTTAGTTGCCTCATAAAGATCCTCTATAAAAATAAAAGGATCCCCATAGTGCAAGACAATCCGTTTGACATCCTCTTTCTTAGTCCGGATGCGAATGTGAAGCTGGCCGTCCTTATAAAGATAGGCGTACTCCGATTCAGGCCGGTGGTAAATCGCTGTTAATTCCATCTGTCTCGTCTCCTACTTTCCTTTCTTTTCATCATTTACCAATTTATGCAAACGATTACACAAAACTCATTCTAGTATACAACTTTAGAAAAAGCTTTGCAAGATCTTGTGAGAGATAATTTTAGACTACTAACTTTTTAAGATTGTAATGCACACAAAAAGCCCACCATTTGGGGGCTTTCTAATCATCTAAATGACTGATCCTTATTCCTTACTTGTATGTCGCTTCCCAAGACTTAGCGCTTGCTCTTCTGACATCTGAACTACCTTAGAAAAATTGGTATTGCGAGGCATACTGTCCAAAGAATACCAATAAACATCGGCACTTCCATTTCTAGCCACATAAACCACTGGAGCCAGTTGACGAGTTGGCTCTGTAGGCTGGACAGGTTGAACTGGCTGTGCAGGCACTGCTGGCTGACTCGGTTGAGGGGCTTGACTTGGTTGCGTCTCTACAGAAGGACTGGCTGGTTGTGGTTGACTACTTGGTTCCGTCGGCACCAAGGATGGCTTGGCGGTTCCCTTCAGATAGTCAATGGTCGCATTCTTGGAATAATTATCCAAGGTAACGGTGGTGATCCCATAAGCATCTACTGACTCTTTGGGGCTACTTAAATTGATTGGTAGAAGGTTGCCATCTCGATCAATTCCCACATATTGCAAGGTCACCTTCCGAGGAATCAATTCATCCCCCGTGTAGACAGGCGTCACCTTATAATCTAGCCAGTAATTGGGGTGGGTGGCCAGCCAGCTATCGAGCCGTTTCTCGTAGTAGAGCATGCCTTCCACATTGCTATCTGCTGTCCCTTTATAATTCCCCGTATTGGTCCAAGCAGTTAGAGGAACCAAATTTTTCCCTTCATTGGTCAGTCCACTAAATTGATAGCCAATCAGATGCCCTCTATGGAACAGCCAGGCCTTCTTTCCTTTGTTTCCATAAGCAATCTTATAATTGTGCCAGCCAACCGGATTATAGTTGAGACGTGGTTCTCTTTTTTTCTTTGGCTCATCCTTGTCCTGCAACTGAATATGAGCTGAGGTCGCACGACCTAAATGATCAAAATCTCCCAGTACGAGCTGCTTACTGCCATTAAAAGGCAGTAGATGAAGACTCTGGTAATCGAGGCCCGTTTGCTGGGCTTGAACCCCTTGTACAAAAGCCAAGGACATAAAAACCGAGACCATCGCAACAATAACATTTTTCAAAAAGCGTTTTGTAACCATGATTGAAACTCCCACATTTCTATCTAGTGATATTATAGCAGAAAAAAGCGGTTACAGAACAAATAATTTTTTAGAACCTATTTTATGCTATTTTTATTACTACCAGACTATCGGGGATTTCAAAATATTATTTTTAATTCTATTATTTGAATGTATGGTAAAATAACTAAAATAATGCTAAAAATCAACGTAAAAACGATAAATGCCACGCAAAGTAGCAAAAATAATGAGAATGCAACCTCTACTTGCTTGTGCTGTAATCATCGTTTATTCTATACTAAAATCAGTCATATTGCTACTTTATGACAAATTACATCATAGAATATAGAGGAGGTCATACAACATGACATTTGCTGAAAAATTAAAATCCATACGTAAACAAGTAGGGATGTCACAAGAACTTTTAGCTGAAAAAATCGGTGTATCAAGACAAGCTGTAACAAAGTGGGAAACTGGTGCTGGTATTCCAGATATCGAAAATATGATATCCATCTCAAACCTATTTAACATCTCTATCGATGAGCTAATCTGTAATGAAAGAACTAGTCTTAAGACAAGCGAATATCTTTTTGAGAGTATCACAGAGTATGATATCGATAAGATCAAGAGCTATGATATGAAATTTGGAGGCGCAGAAAAGTTTGTATTGTCCGGATACAAGGGAGAAAAGATTAGAGTTCGTCTGGTATCCAATCTTCTTTCTACACTTCAAAATGATTTTAAAGTAAAAATTGATGATAGTAGAAAAAGAATTGACCTAGATGTAAAACGTTACAATGGCGTAACAGAGGCAACGGCTAAAGAAACGGTCAGTATCTTTGTGCAAATCCCAACTCGCTATATTAGTCACATTGAATGCGCGGTTCGTGCAGAGTCTGTAGAAATTCACTCCCTAGGATGTGACAATATCGAACTAGACGTTAAGACATCTCGTATTACTCTAGAAGATATTTCAGGTAAAGTAAAAATAAATTGTAATCTTGATATGGAAGTATTATGTCATTCATTAAACGGTGAAATTGACATTAACCAGATTTCAGCAACATCCAGAATTCGTATTCCTGAAAATAGCCTATTTACTGCTGTTGCTAAAGGGATTGGAACAAGCATTTATTATGAAAAAAATGGGCAAAAAACTGAACCATTCGATTCACCCGATGCAGATAATATAATTGAATTGAATGGTATTAAGAGTGAACTAGTTATCTATACAGCTGAAGAAAGAGGGTAACTAAATGAATGTAAATTATTTAAAAAGATACATCATCAGTTCTTATATACTTGTTTGGGCACTCATTATTTTTGTAGCAGCTCCTGCAAGTTTAATATTTAAGGTTCCACCTGTTATCATGTGGATTGTACGAAATATTGTCGCTTGGTCTCCATCATATCTTCTTTTATTTGGATGGAAGTATTTCAGGACTGATGAGAAAAGAACAACTTTCCTTAAGCGGTGTTTCTCTGCTAAAGTGTCGTTACTCCCACTTCTCTCTTCATTTGGTCTTACATTTGGGCTCAGTATTCTATCACTCTTCCTCTACTCACTTATGACCCAAAAAACAATGTTCTCCTACATCAATCTAGGAACCGTATCATTGCCACTAAGTATATTCTTATCATTTACATCAGGTCCGACTGGTGAAGAATTAGGGTGGCGTGGTTATATGAGAGAAGAATTTAATAAAAAATATCATTTTTTAAAATCCTCTATTTACCAAGGCCTAGTCTGGTGTTTCTGGCATACACTTCTGTGGGTTGTAGATTCAAAATTTACGGACTGGCGGGCCATTCCTTATATTATTGCTAATATTGTTGTGATTACATCTATTACTATTTGTATGAATATTATTCTGGAAAAATATAATAATCTGATTTATTCTATTTTCATGCATTTTGGCTTTAATATCGTTTATGTATTTTTGGATGCTGATATCGGATTTTTTATCATTTTGACCTTGCTATACCTACTCATCACACCGATTGCAATTCATATACGAAATAAAACTGTGGAGAGATTATAGTGGGAAAATCCCTCCATTAACCGTACAAAATTTCGACTTCGAAGGTCCTCCTACAACTGTTTGTTTAACTTGTTTCAAACATGAATCAGAGTGATAGATTGTAAAATCATATAAAAAGAACACCAACAAAAATCATCTGTTGGTGTTCTCTTCATATTTAGATTTCGGAAAAAACTCTTGTCCATGTATCAGTGGCTACCCTTTATCTCTATTTTTCATGAACATTGTTTTATAAACAGCAGATTACAGTCTTAATCTATGTGGAGATACACACCTTTCCTAAATCAACTTATATTCATACCACTCTTCATCTACTTTCTGAAAACCCAAAGCCAAAAACATTCTTTGACTTTGAGTATTAAAAGGATAAATTTGAGCAGTTACCTTAACCATTTCTTTCTCTTTGGCCAACTGTATCATTTCAGAAATACATCGTCTTCCGATCTGTAAATTCTGATACTCTTTGCTGACAACTATTGAAAGTTCCGAGTTATCTTGAAGTGTCACATCTCCAACCAACACTCCCTCATATTGGATATAATAGCACGAACCATGTGAAGTTAGGTAATCATACATTTTATGAAGTTTTGTTACATCGTAAATCTGATCAGTATTATCCACTTGTTTGCAAACCTCACTATCTTGATACCAAAGAAGGGAGATGTCATCATTCCTATAATAAGGAATAAGAGTGATCTGATCGTCTAGTATTCTATTCATCATGACTTCTTCTTATTTCTATTTAGAGATTTCTTCCGATACTTCAATATTTCCCATCAACCAATTGGACATCTTTTTGCCCTTGTCTTTATAAGGATTGGGAGGAAACAAGGTAAAAGGGGGAATGCTGGCATCCGGGAAGAATAGTTCTACGCTTATCGTTCGTTCGCGATTATGATTGATGTAGGCTGTAAAATAGATATGGTAATGTCCGCTCACATCACCACCATTATCATACTCTCCTCTAGCAGTATTTGGCAATAAGGTAACAGACTCTATGCCCTGCTTTTCCTGGGCTAACTGTGTAATGATCTCACTCTTAATAGCAGCCTCATGATTTCTGACGAAATTCCCATCATCACTATATCCAGGATGATCACTAAGAGAATAGAAAACAATGACCATCAGAAAGGGTAGGGAAATTAAAAAAATAATTAGCTTTTTCGATTTTAACATGTGGGTCCTTACTAATCTGAATCAATATTAAGAAATCTCACCTTATAGCCATCTTTGGTATATAAAAATTCTAATTGAAGGGTCATATCCACTAATTCTGAATTAGAAGTCATCTCATAGTCAACGGTAAACCCAGAATGGTCATTATAATCATAAATCTCCAATTGAGAATACTCATAAGGTGGATGGAAATTACATGCCACTCCATATTCATCAATCGTGTCAAAATCATTTAATTCAAGTGTTTTTTCAACATATCCAAAGAATTCATTTAAATCGTCAATCTCAGATTCGTCAACATAATTCTTTATATCTTCATAATTTTTTAAGTGAATATCTTTTAAAATATTTGTGATAACCTCTATAACTTTTTCTCTTTTTAAATCTATCGAAAAATCCCATAGGGAAATCCTTTCTCACTGTACATAATAGTTTACTGAGATGTACTTATCCCATCGCTTTAAGGGCCTATCCAAATAAGAATAAGCCTGATTTTTTATCTAATCTAGGAATTATGAATTAATTGCTCCAATTCTACTTCTGAAAGATATCCATGATTGTATAGTTTACTTAACAAGGCTTCATCTACGGTAATTTCATAATAGTCAGTCACAAACTCATGAAATCTCTCAAAGCTATCAAAGAGGTAAGATAGCAACCATTCTCCGCCATCCTGATCTTGGTAAGTCTGTTGATGCGCGTGACCGTCATACCAGATAAAGAAGGTTGTTTCATCTTTTTGTTCTTCTGAATAAAATGAGACATACTTTTCATCCAGTCCTTTATAAAAACTATCGATGATATCTTGATTCCACTCGTCAGCACCAAACTGGCTTAAACTACTTTCATGATCAAAGCCTTTTATAAGGATCATTTTATCAGTCAAAATCACATCTAAAGAATCACCAGATCCATTATCAATAAGATAGCGGACTCCATAGTCTTCCTCAGTCTTAATCACGAGTCTGAGCCAATCCTCACTCGGATCTGTCAGATATTCGTCAATGACTAGCAAGGCATCTAAGCGAGTCTTTATCTTGTCCCAATTAATCTTTCTCATCTCTAAAAAACCTCCATCTTATTCTTGCTATTTATCAAGATCACAAGCCCTATAACGAGCTGTTAGATAGCCTGAAAAGCTAATCTGAGGGATATTCCACTCATTGGGCAAATAAATGGAACAATCTACCTGATCGCCTAGAGGGGAACTTGCTGAGAAGACATATCTTCCCAAATCCTCATTATTAGGATTTCTTTCAACTTGACTCAATCTGCTAGTATTGAACCAGTCTTTAAACAGTAACCAGATTTGCTCGGCATCTTCGTTTAATAAGGAGACTTTCAAGTTGTAGCTAATTCCGACCCTACATCTTTTTTTGAATCCTAACTCATCAGCTTTACAAACTTTTATCGATCCCTTATCATACTGCCAGTTATCACTATCTAATAGGGGAAATTGAATAGATAGATTGTCTTTAAATCCCTGTATAGTATCTAATAAATCTTTGGAGGCGGCTTCGAATAATTCTAGTTCTTCCATAGTCTTCTCTTTAATTTTCATAGCGAATCACATTCCGATTTAATCTGCATCAACCCAGATCTGGTATTTTTGACAATGGAGACATCTAAACAAATAACCACAGATAGGCCCGTCTTTAACCAAGTAGTCTTCTACCTCTTGATATTCCTCACGCGCTTCATAGTCTGCCAAGACTTGCTCAGCGATTCCCATATCCTTTAATTCACGAGTTCCAACTGTACCCAGGTAAGCACAATAATCTTGGCAACAAGAAAGCCAATATTCTCCCTGCCAACTAGAGTAGCCTGGAGTCTGACAAAAAAGCAGCTGATTCTTTTCTGGATCCAATTCACCCTGCCACTCGGCATCTTGGATAAATTCCGCATCGAATTTCTTAGCTGCTTAACCATTTGCAATGCAAGTTGGGCAGAGATGTTCTATCTCTTCAATACTGTAGGGTCTAAGAGCATAATAAACATTGCTTTCTTTCCCACAAGATGGACAAACCTTGGCTTCTCCTTCAACAAATGAACCTGTAGCTAAGGGATCTGGATGATAGAGAAAATGGGGTAAGTCTTTTAACAAGTCCTGCCTTTGCTTCTTCTCTTCTTTTGTTAGTGGACGAGAATGGGCAAATCTATCTCCATGACTTTGACTCATTTCTTGTAAACGACTCAGTTTCTTTATCTGTTTTCGATCTGGTTTATCTAAGATTTCAGTAAATAAGCTATAGGCACTAGTGTAGAGACCCAATTGCTCATAGAGGTCAACTAAGACTTTCTTCGCTTCTAAATCATCAGACTTAGCTAATTCATCAGCCAAATCATAAAGGGCTGCGACACTTGAAGGCTTTCCATCTTGGTCCAGGTATTGCTTTTTTAATGTAATGTATTTTTCTAGAAATGGATTCATAGGATTACCTTTCTAATGGAATATAAAAACCTTAACAAATAGTGACTAGGACATTTCCACTGAGTTCCAGAATATTTTTGTAAAACTCTTTCATATTTACAAAGCAGGTTAAAATGTCATCCTTGATTTCTTCCTCTTCCTCAAGATAATCCCAAATATCAGGATACAAGTCGGCTTTCTTGCATGCTTCCATACTAAAGTCTTTCAAAGCCTTGTCCATATCAAATTCTTCTAAAGCTTGACTGATAGCCGCAATTCTCGATTTTTCAGTATAGGCGATATATTCAGATACATCCTCTAGAGGAGTCACCCCTAAAACAGCTTCTCTCAAGGGATTGTCATCCAAAAATTCTGAACTACTAAATCCTGTCATGACAAAGAGAAGAGCATCCCACATTTTGTCGATATCTATTATGATATCATGAGTGTCAGCGGAGTCCTCAGCAAAGTCTAACAAGTCATCTTCTTGGTTAGAAAGAGCTTTTATTTGTTCTAATTCATTGTCTGGTAAATATTGATAATTGGCAATCATTCCCATGATTTTTCTCCTTTGAATCTTGTAGGATAATACTGATATTTCTAGCTCTATTTCTATAGAAAATGCTATAATGGAGCTAAGAAATTGTTTTATTGAATGTTAAATAAAGGGAAATAGTAATGTTCACTAGTATTGTTTTGGGTTTTTATGCTCTTTTCTTTCTATCCTTATCCTTTACTATCTACCTCTATATCAGACTTGTAGTTGCGGTTAAAAAAGGCAAAGACATTCCCAAATGGATTTACAAACTTGGCCATGCTGTTCAAGGAAGAATTCACGTTGACTATGAAGAAATCACTGATGCTAATGCCCTTAAAGAGATTCATTGGTTCTTGCTGATCTATTTAATCGTAAATCTACTCGTATTGGCTGTCCTCTACTATCATAGTAATAGCTTTCCTCAAGCCATTTATGAATGTTTGAAAAAACAATTTTTCATCGTACTTGTTAGTATGGTTTTAAAAAGTATTGGTAAATTTGTTGTACTGGCTATAAGCAAAAACTTTCATAACAGTCATGTCTATGCATCAACCAACGCTGTTATCGGGACAGCTTTTTTAACAAGTTATGTTTTTATGTTCTGCATGATGATGAGTGGTCTTCCAGCTCAACCAGTTCCCGTAACCATTCAAGATACCACTGTCATCATCGGTGAAACCAAGGCTTCCGAGCTTTTAGACCAAGGCTATACCTTTGGAGATAAAGGCGCAGAGAGTTCCATCACCAATCCCAAAAACGACCACTTCTACTACGGTCAGCTTCTTGAAGTCAAGCGGGATGATCAGTCCTGTGGCTTTATGAGCCTTACTCCTACGGGAAGAGATACTGATCAACTCAAAAACTGCGTCATCACCTATTACAGAACACCTAAGGATAGCAAGCAACTAGAAAAAATTTCCATCAATCATGTCAAGCTAGCAAATCTCAAGCTCCAAGATTTTCAAACACGAAAATTAATCGATATCTTTGAAGTCAATCCAGCTGATTATAACGTCTCTGATAAAGATACCAACTTTATCCTAACCATCCAAACAGCAGATTACGACCTCTGGAAAAGATACCGGATTGAATCCAAGTTCAATTCAGATGGTTCGATTGATAGCTATGGAGTCAGAGCCCAGCATAGCATGTGGGAATGATTCACCATTTCCCCCTTTATCACATAAGTATTAAACTGGAAAAATATCGTCGACAAGTTTATAGGTTTCGATGAATCGAAGGCCAGAGGAACCTTTATCTCTAGTGATTTCTTCATAAATATCTTCTAAATTTTGGGCAGGTGCCAACATCCAAAGACTAAAAGGTCTAAGTTTCACCTGTCCAATTTTTTCAATATTTTCTAATAATTGCCCTAAATCTTTGTGATTGAACCAGCAATCTGTAACGAGAGCAAACTTTGTATTGTCCATCTTACAGGAGATTTGACTGGTCAAAAAATCATCGATGGAGGGCTTTTTGGTTTGTAAGAGGCGTGTGCAAGCCAAATGATACTCAAGCTTTCTAGGACTCTGCTCCACCATAGATACAAAGACAAGACCATACTCATCTTGGAACTTAACAGTAAGGAGATCTCCTTCTTCAAAATAAGGTTTACGTTTAGTTTTGGCTTTAGTGACCTTTAGAGGTCTAGGATTTTCAGTTTGCAAATGGATAGCAAGATTATCCAAGACTTTTTGCCTTTGCTTCAAAGCCTTTGAATCTATTTCCAACCAAAATGGATCAGCCCCTTTTTTGATAAGCTCCAAGGTTTTATCTCTGATATCGTCTGTCAGGTGACCAATCTTCCACAGTGAGTAGGCAAGAGCAGTCCAATAAATTTCTGTAAAAAAGTCTGTTTGACAGTAATCTTTCTCCGCATCGAGGATATCCTTGATAATATTGGCTACATGATCACCATCTCTATAGCGACCAACTACCTCATTGTAAATGTCATACCCTTGATCACTGTCAATGATTTTAACGCCATCAATTGCCATTCTCAACTCCTAATGCTCAATCGACATCTTATTGATAAATCTCAAAGCTTATTTAATCTTATGCTTGTTCATTTTCTCTTGGAAAATATCTGTAAGAATTTGTTGCAATTCTTGAGCTTCCTTTTCAGGAAGTTGGCCTTCTTGTTCAGCTACTGCATACAACTCCGGATACTCGAGCGATACTCTCTTAACAGTATGTGTAATAGCATGTTTTCTAACAAAAAATGGAATCCGTTTAATCATATCTTGAGGAATTAATGCGATAATCTTATTTTACAAGATAGGTTTTCCTGATTTCCATTTTTATGATAGATATTTCTCCTTAAGAAGCTAGATAGTGCTAGATGTTTCTCTTTACTGCTCAATCCGTCTACTCAAGCAGTGGCATAAACTCACAAAGAACTTTGTTTGACTATTGAATATCTTCCATCGCTTCTTTCACATATTCTTCGACATCTTCAATCTCTACAAACAGCGGGTCTAAGTGGCATAAGAAGTGCCAATCTTCGGTGCCGCATTTTCTGTAGAGAATCGCTTCGCCGTCTTCACTTCCGAAAAAGCTTCTGTCAACTTCATACCCTTTGTTTTCTAGGAATATTTTTGCCTTGCGGAAGTTTGCTTCTCGTGCTTCGACATAAGCTTTCACTTCATCGTTATTCACGACATATGCATCTACTTTTGTAGCTCCTTCGATCATTTTATCGTTTTTAACGGATAGATTCGAAATTTCTTTCCAAATAATGTCCACATTTTCCTCAGAATTAAACGAAAATCTAGATAAAGGGACAATATTTCCATTGAAGACAATCTCCATATAATCCGGTAGATTTTTTGGATTAAAATACTCCACATCAAAACTATCTTCTTTTTCTAAAGTATATCCCGGGATTTGCGCTACAAAGGCTCTTCCCTCTTCTAAAGAATCAAACACGACTAAATCTTTTGAATAATTGTTTTGGTAAAATTCTAATAGATACATCATTAATCCTTTCAATATTTAGATAGAAGATAGTTTTTTAGCAAACTAATATACTCAACACGTGAGGATAGAGATTCAAGCATTCTTTTTACTAAATAGGATTGATTGCTAAAAATTTCACCAGCTTACCTCCTCTTGTCTCATCCTCAATTATAACACGTTTCCACTCACATATCAGATATTTATTATTGGACCAAATAACCTTTTGAAATAGAAAACAAGCTCACCAATTCATCAAGTCTATATTTTTTATGAGATTCTTCATTAATGCTAAAAGATTTACAGTTTAAATTTTATTAAAACTCCTTGTTTATGACCTTACGTCATGATGTATAATAGGTATGAGGAGGTGGGTAATGATGGCTAAATATAGAGCAATTCCGGAAGGATTTATGACAGTGGGGGAACTTGCTAAGAAAATGGGCATTACCATCCGTACTCTACAATATTACGATAAAGAGGGGCTACTTTCCCCATCGGCAGAAAGTGAGGGAGGTCGCAGGCTTTATACCGATAAAGATATAGTGCTACTCCATCAGATTCTATCATTAAAATCATTAGGCTTTTCTCTCAAGGATATAAAGGGGCGTTTGATCTCTTTGAAAACACCTGATGATGTTGCCAATGCTCTTACAGAGCAAGCAGATATTCTTCGTAAAAATATTGAACAACTTAAGGATTCTTTAGTCGCAATAGAGCAGTTAAAGGCAGAAGTTTTACAAATACAGACGGTTAATTTTAAGAAGTATGCAGACATTATTGTCAATCTACAGATGAAGAATGACTCCTACTCTCTCATTAAGCGCTTTGATGATGATACGCTCGACCAGATACGCAGTCGATTTGACAAGAAAAGCGGGCAAGATTTTATGGATAGGTTGAACCGCCTAAGTGATCAAATCGTGGAGCTTCAGAAAGAAAACGTACCAGCTGAAAGCGAACAATGCCAACAGGTTGTGCAAGAATACTGGAGCTTGATTATGGAGTTTACAAATGGTGATATGAGCATGCTTCCGAAGTTGATGGAGATAGGGAATATCGATACCGCCTCAAACGCTTGGGAAGAAAAGCAAAAAATCGTTAATGATTATTTAGGGCCTGCTTTACAAGTCTATTTTTCAAGGCTTGGAACAAATCCCTTTGAGGAGGTAGAACCATGAAAGACGCAATAGAGGTTTCTGGATTAAAGAAAAGTTATGGTAGCAATATGGTTCTTAGAGGTCTCGATTTTCAAATCAAACAAGGAGAAATCTTTGCTCTGCTCGGAGTGAATGGAGCTGGTAAAACAACAACGCTTGAATGTATCGAAGGTCTGAGAAAATATGACGGAGGCACTATCGTTGTAAACGGGAAAACCGGAATTCAACTACAGTCCTCCTCTCTACCCGCCCACATCAAACCAATGGAAGCCATAAAGATATTTGCAAAATGGAATCATACATACATTGATGATGCTATGATAAAGGCCCTTGGCATAAAAGAAATTGAAGAGTCGCAATACATAGAATTATCCACTGGGCAAAAAAGAAGATTACATCTTGCTCTTGCACTTATCAGTAATCCAGATATTATTTTTCTCGATGAACCGACGGCGGGACTTGATGTTGAAGGAAGACTGTCCCTCCATGAACAAATCCGAAAGCTCAAATCACAGGGCAAGACAATTGTTTTGGCAAGCCACGATATGGCCGAAGTTGAAACCTTATGTGACCGCATTGCTATTTTGAATAGTGGAAAGATCGTATTTTGTGGTACTCCTTCAGAACTGACAGACAGGTTGGGAAGAAAATATTTCATTCATTTAAAGACCCGGGACGGAGAGGAATCTTTTGAAACAGATACGATCGAGGACACTTTGATTTCATTATTGGAAGAATGCAAACAGAAAAATATCCAGATATTGGATATCAAGGTTGATCGTGGCACACTGGAGCAGCATTTCATCGAAATGGCAAGGAGGGGTTTGGAATGACTGGGTTTTTATATAGCCTAACATTACAGTGGAAATTGGACATACGAAGTAAGTCTCTCTTGGTTACTTACTATATTGTACCGCTTATTTTCTTTCTTCTCATGGGTGGTATTTTTACTTCCGTTATGCCTGAAATGGATAGCACACTTATACAGTCAATGATTGTCATGAGTGTTTCAATGGGATCCTTTCTCGGTTTACCGCCTTCCTTGATTGAAATATACGGAAGCGACATAAAAAAGATTTATAAAGCAAATGGTGTGCCTATTCATTTAGGATTGGTGACAATGGTCCTCTCTGCCTTTGTTCATTTGATGATTACCTGCATGGCGATCCTACTACTTGCTCCAATTTTATTTAAAGCAAATCTACCAAGTCAATTTCCCTTATTCTTTCTCGCGCTTGCCATCTACATTTTTGTATCGTTGAGTATCGGAAGTATACTGGGTCTTACTGTTAATAATCAAGCAAAGCTGACCATGATAGCACAACTTATCTTTTTACCATCAATTATGCTCTCAGGAATCATGTTTCCCATCACCTTACTGCCTGATTTTCTCCAAGTAATAGGGCGTCTTTTCCCCGCTTCTTGGGGATTCCGATTGATGGTCGATTATGGTTTTGGTCTTGAAAACCTTTGGTATCTGATTCTTGTATCCTGTATCTCAGTAATGACTTGTATCCTCCTCTTGAATCAGCAAAAATCTAACTAGGTGCCTGAATAAATCCATGGCAACATTAACTTTTAAGCAAAAGCGACGAGATTGTTACTTATCCCGTCGCTTTAGTGTTTTTGATTGTCTTTATCTAATCTCTGTTATGTTATTGAAACTTCTTGCTCCCATCGGCTAAGCACATCTTTTAAAGGCTCATCTAAATAGGTATAGGCTTTATCCTTAATCCAATCAGGGATACCATATGCGGCCTCTGCTATACTCCCGGTGATGGCAGCAAGAGTATCACTATCCCCACCAAGAGAGATGGCATTTCGAATAGCATCTTCAAAATCTGTACTTTCAAGAAAAGCAATGATGGCTTGAGGTACCGTATCCTGACAGGTTTCGTTGAAATGATAATTAGGACGAATGTCATCGAGTGATTGAGAAAGGTTATATCCGTACTCTTTCTCTATGTATTCCTTGATGCGTCTCTTACATTCTGCCGGATCATCATTGATTGGTTGCTCGTGGTCGCCACAGTAGCCTCCAAAGTAATAACGACACAAAAAGATAGCATCAGACGTCGCCATAGCTCCTTTGACACCCTCTGGATGGTTATGAGTCACCTCTGCAGAAATTCTCACAAGATTTCTACTAGATGGCCAAGTACCTGTTCTTGCACAGAAACCACAATCCATCACCCAAGCACAAGGAGAAACACGCATGGCAGAACCATTGCCAAAGCTATTATAAGGGGAACAATCATTGCTTTGAATCCATGTATTAAACCTAGGCCCGTACCCAGCATCAGGATACATCCTACCATATTTCTTCATGGCATCAATAAAGTTATTCTTCTGACCACCGTTCATGATGGCTTCAGCAACAGCACATGTCATAACCGTATCGTCCGTGAAAAAACAATCCTCACGAAATAATGGAAAGTCTTTCGATTTAATATTGCCCCATTCGTAAACAGAACCTACAATGTCTCCTACTATTGCTCCTAACATAAGATTCCTCCTTACAGCATATCAGATTTCCAATGGATCACTCTTTAAAAACGGCTCAACCAAATCAATCCACTCTTGAGGCAGGTAAGCTGATAAATAGCCATGGTTATAGCCCTTTGCTTCATACAGGATCGTGTTGGGATGTAGCTGCTGAAATAATTTCGCCGATGCTTTCACACAGTTCAATTCTTTTTCACCATAGATATACAGAACCTGGGCCTTGCTAGCAGAAATTGTGTCCTTCAACTTGTAACGCCCCATATAGGTTTTGTAAATGGTCACCAATGTTTTGATAGGTGTCCTTGGCAGATCCTCTAGATAATAAGCTTTTATTTCCTCTGGATAAGCCAGTTTAGGATAGAGTTTGGTCATCATGCTTAATTGAAGTTTGCAAGAGAATTTACTGAACATCAGTTTACCAAATAGAGCTACTAGAAAGATGCTGATTTTAGCTAAGCCCGGTTGAGGAATACAGAGGCTTCCGTCTATGATGGCTTTCTCAGCTATATTGCTGTCTATTGACAAAAGCTCCATAGCAATTTGACCACCAAGTGAAACACCACCGATCGCAAACAACTTCCCACCACAGTTTGCTTTGACATAGTCTAGGATCTCCAAAGCAGAATCTTCAGTAGAAACATAATCGAGTTGATATTCTTCGCCGTGGCCATTCAAAGTGGGTAGAATAACACGGTAGTCTTTTGATAAGATCCGTGCTTGACGAAGATAATTCCACCAAGAACTACCACCGCCATGTATCAGTAAGATAGGAGGCAAATTCCTATCACCAAATTCATGGAATTTCATATTTAAACTCCTTACTGTGGGATTTTCACTAGATACATCCATATTAAATCATTTTGAACAAGCAGTGATACTGCCTCAACATGTGATGCTAGCAAACATCTATATTATCGAACGAAAAGTGACTAGTATGGCTTTGTTATTATATGATTGAACGAATTTATCACTTTAAGAAATGTAAAAACCTACCGATAAGTCTTCATCAGATTCATGTGGTTTCCAAGCTACATTAAAACCGTAGCTATAGCTCCAATCTGGATGCCAGTCCTTATAATATGGGACACGACTGTATTTGCCAAGTGTCACTTCATCCTCCTCTGATGATTCCTGACAGGTTATCCCAAACTGGATACCATCAAGTTCCCAGTAATTTCCCCAAACATATTCATAAGAAATGACATCAACCCAGCGGGAAGCGTCAATCTCAAAGTCGGTACATAACTTTAACGATTGGAAAGTACTATAGTGCATATTGTAAGGTTTGATATGTATAGCGCAGTCAACGTGATACTTTTCATAATTGGTATTCAATAGGATAACCTTCATTGGAATGGGAACGCCATTCAGTTCCAACCACCAGTATCCAAGTTTATTGTGCAAAATATCAAAATATTCGTCTGTTGCTACTGATTTAGAAAAATCATTTATTTGCAAACATCGACCTGACCTTAATAATTCAGCTGCAATCTCTCTTGCTTTCCCTTTATCAAAATCAGAGTAACGCTTAATCACACGCTTTAACTTGTCAATTGGATATGAGATGTCTTTTTGCGAAGCCTGATATATCTTCACAACATGAGCAATCTTTTCAACGTCGTTGATTCCAACAGGTACAACCACAAAATGGTCTTCCCTGATTGATTCATCCTCACAAATATAGATGTATTCCTCACCAAACTCTGAAAAAGTGACTGATGCAACTCTGTAAACTATATCTGATGAATTTGAATCAGTTTCTTGATCAGATAGCTCCTTCTCTTTACTATCTAAATCTATCCACTTATAGAAAGTATAACGATTTGGATTCTCATCCTCACCGAATACCATCAAGCTATGACAATTTGGACATTGCCAAGCATAGTACGAAGCATCAGTAATATCATAATAATCAATCTTATTATTTTCATCTGCGGTATCCGTTATCTCTTCCCATAACTCATCCGAGAATACCGAAAAAGCATTCGGGTCTGGAGCAGCATGGTCATTCATTGGATATCCGCATTGACAAGTCCACTTACCCATAATATAACTCCTACAGCTAGTAACCAATCTTACCGTTTATCGTTTTAGCATATTATACCACGAAACAACACAAAAAACTGCAACCTTTCGATTGCAGTTTCCTACAAGTCAACTTCTCTTCCTTCAAGGAAAGTTACAGGAATCTGCCCACTTCCTGAGATTGTGATGTTGTCGAGAAATTGGCACATGATATTCCTGTCAAAATAACTACTCAACTTGACCAAAATCCTATCCAGTTTACCATCTCTACAATCCTATATCAGTCGGTAAAAGGCATCACCACACTATGCAGTTCTCTGTTACCGTATCGTTTCGTCTGTTTCCCTCCTCATTCTATGAGACCTATACCCCATGATACCTTCTCGACCTTCGGTTTCACCTTGTCGCATGGGCGGATCATCTTTCTTTTCTAGGAAATCAAGGAAATAAGGCGACTTGGCTGAGATATGGTTAATCATGAAATCAAACATGAGATAGTAGTCTTGACTGAGTGCCTCAATATCGCTCCAATCTCCAAAACCCTCATCAACCTTGGTATAGTCCACGGGTGCAAACCCGCGGTCGCCTGACGATGGAAAGAAGGGAAGAATGTGGACACCACCGACCACATCTTTCAAAGGGCCTTCTAAGACCTGCTTCAAGTCTTTCAGATTTTTTCCAAGACTGTCTGAATAGGTAATTAACATTGCTTAATTTTTACTTTCATAACTTGCTCTATTTACCTTCCTCAAAGCGTTTATAGACTGCTATAAATTCCTCAGCAATCGTTCGAAAACCTTCTGCACTCAATAACTGATCCTCAGCGTGCATCAGAATTAGACCTGTTTGGTTTAATTCCCCATTCATTTCTTTTGTCAAAAGTGAGTGGTGAGCATTGTGTCCCTGTACAAATGCTTCTTCGCCTTGTTTAATTCTATCTTTAGCCTGCTCAAATTCACCCTGCTTAGCCAATTGAATAGCATCGATGTACATAGATTTTGCTGTTCCTACATAGGTGATAATTTGAAAACACACTTCGAGTACTTTTTCGTCCATTTTAATGCCTCTCTTACCAATCTTCGTCTTCTAAATCGCTTGTTTCTTGTATTTCAGCTTGTAAAGCTTGTTTATCCATCTGTTTAATAAACGGATAATAAACAAAGAAAGACATAACCAAAATAAGTGTTTGCAACAAGGCTGTTTTCCAACCACCGATGATAAATCCTGAAATAATTGGAGGACAAGTCCACGGAACTTGAACGGCACCATACATAGGTGTCAGTCCAAAATAAATCGCTGAATACTGGATGATACAAGATAAAATAGGCGTTAATATAAAGGGAATTGCTAAAACTGGATTCATTACAATCGGCAAACCAAAGAGCACCGGCTCATTGATATTAAAGATGGCTGGAACCATTTCAAGACGTCCAAGAATTTTTAGTTGTTTTGATTTTGCAAATGCAACCATGTAAACTACCAAACCAATCGTAATCCCGGCACCTGTAACATTGATAAATTGATCAAAAAATTGAATCGTCACAATATGACCACCATTGGCTAGATTTAATTCAAGGCCCTTATCTAAAATGGCTTGGTTTTCCAAAGCATTCGCCTGTAGCAAGCCACTCATGATGCCACCAACTACAGTTGAGCCGTGCACCCCAAACATCCATAAGAATGGTACAAGGAAACACATAAGCACCGCACCAAACAATGAGTCAGTCAAGCCTTGCATTGGTGTTTGAATAAGATTATAAATCACTTCAATCGTTGTGACCTTAAACAATTGTTCAACAAGTCCGACAAAGATCGTTGCCGCTGTGATGATAACAGTAGCAGGAATCAAGGCTGAAAATGCGTTGGCTACACCAGTTGGTACGCCATCTGGCATTTTGATTTTGATATTTTTCTTCAAAAACCAAGAATAGCTTGCTCCTACAATCAAACCAACGATAATGGCACCAATCATCCCTTTCCCGGAAGTCCAATCCTTCAGAATAATGTTACCAACTACATCCCCATTTTTAGAAATCAAACTGGAGGGCTGGATTAGCAAGAAAACTGCTAAGGCAATGACACCTGCCCCAAGCGGCTCCTGTTTTTCTAGCTTAGCATAGGTATACGCAATCCCAATGACTGTTACAATCGCACTGATATTAAAGGTCGCACCAATTGCTTGATTGAGAACAGGGGTAATACCACTAGTTTCTAACATCGTTGCTAGAGCTGGAACTGGAAAATTGGCCAAGATAAGAAAGATGGAGCCAACAATCAACAATGGCATAGAGAAAACAATACCATCTTTTATCGCTGTTACACCTTTGGTATTGACAAAGGCCATCATCCGATCAACAAACTTTTTAATTAGTTTATCCTTCATCATCTTCTCCTTATTTTTTCATCATGTAAGCTTGTTTAAGAACTGCCATACCGTTTACAGTGCCATAATCAGCCATTGCAATCACTTCTACAGGAACATTGTGAGAAGCACAAATTTCTTTTGCTTTTTCAAGTTGGAAACCAACCTGTGGGCCTAATAGAGCCACATCAATATCTCCAACTCTTTGTTCCAATTCACTGATGGAATAAGCTGCAATTGTTGCATCTTTCCCTTTTTTCTGAGCCGCTTCTTTCATACGCTCAACCAAAATACTTGTTGACATACCTGCTGCACAAAACAATCCAATATTCATTTTAATTACTCCTTATAATTCGTTTCCATTTGATGTAATCACTTTTTGATACCATGTAAAGGAATCTTTCTTCATTCGTTGCAAAGTTCCTTCGCCATTATTATTCTTATCGACATAGATAAAGCCATAACGCTTCTCCATTTCACCTGTACCAGCACTAACAATATCGATACAGCCCCAAGGGGTATAACCAATGACATTTACGCCATCTTCTTCAATCGCTAACATCATTTGTTCAATGTGTTGTTTGAGGTAATCAATGCGGTAAGAATCATGGATTCCATCAGGCTCTACCTTATCATAAGCACCGAATCCATTTTCAACTATAAAAAGCGGACAGTGATAGCGATCGTATAAAAGATTTAAGCTATAGCGTAATCCCTCAGGGTCAATCTGCCAACCCCAATCGCTTGATTCAATATAGGGATTTTTCTTAGTATAAACATCTTTGAAAAGCTCTTCTGTTTCCTCAGATGCTGTAGCAGTCACTGTATCACTCATATAGTAACTCAAGCCAATATAATCTACACAACCTTCTTTTAGAGTTTCTAGATCTTCTGGTAAAATATCCAGTTTGATATTATTTTTTCGACAAAAGGCCTCGATATAGTAAGGACGCTCTCCAAAAACATGAAGATCTCCATAGTGAAATAAACGATGCTCCATTGCCTTCTGGCTAGCAAGTATATCTTTTGTATCACATGTATTCGGGTAAAATGGTACCATTGCCAGCATACAACCAATTTTGAAATTTTTATTGATTTTCCGACCCAATTGAACAACTTTTGCAGAAGCCACTGACTGATAATGGATAACCTGCTGTAGTACCTCAACTGGATTTTCATCTTCTTGATAAATGACACCAGAATTAGTCCATGAGCACCAAGGAACATTAATTGCACCTTGATTATTGATCTCGTTAAAGGTCATCCAATACTTAACTTTGTCCTTATATCGTTCCATGACGACTTCCGCAAAACGAACAAAGAAATCAATCAACTTGCGATTACGCCAAGCACCATACTTAGTAACTAGATGATAGGGCATTTCAAAGTGACTGAGTGTGATGACCGGTTCAATTTGATGAGCTAGCAGCTGATCAAATAAATCATCATAAAATTTCAACCCTTCTTCGTTAGGTTCTTCTTCATCTCCATTTGGGAAGATACGAGTCCAGGCAATCGAAGTTCGAAAACACTTAAATCCCATCTCAGCGAATAATTGTATATCGTCCTTATAGGTTCTGTAAAAATCTATTGCATCATGATTCGGATAATATTCGTCAGGTAAGACGCCATCAGTAATCTGTCGAGAGTGGCTAGCACTTCCAACCGTCATCACATCGGCTATCGAAATGCCTTTTCCACCTTTATCATACCCTCCTTCAATTTGGTGAGCAGCAACTGCCCCACCCCATAAAAAGCCTTCTGGTATTTTTGCCATTTTACCTATCCTTTCTGTATTTTGTACTAGCGCTATGAACAAGTCTATTTTATAACATACTGTACCTGCTGACAATAGATATTGAGATAGAAAATATATGTACAGTCGAACAATATTTGTTACATAAAAAAAACAAGAGTTTTCACTCCTATTTTTTTAAATAAACTTGGTAACGTAAGGATTCTAAAAAATAGACAACTGGAATCTGAGTGGTCAAATTAGTGGAACGTAGCGAGGAATCTGCGTAGGCAACTGGCATAAAGTAGGATAAATTTATATCCGATAGCTGTGATAAAGTGGAAATATCTGTATTTGTCAGACTAACAATCTTAGCATTTCTTTCTTTGAATCCCTGTACCAGAGTTAGAACTTCTTCTGTCTCACCGCTGACACTTAGAGCAATAACCAAAACATCCTCCAAATTAGAATGATGCAATTTCAGAGAATAAAATGGGTTAGTAATAGCAAAGCTAAGAATACCGATTCCAGAAAAAAGATATGAGCCATATTCTGCCAAACTTAGACTAGTACCCACCCCTAAAAAGATAACTTGTTTGGCTTGAACGATCAAGTCTGCTATCTCTGATAGTTGTTTTTTTAAAGCTTCATCTTGGACACTAGTCTGTAAAAATTGTATTGCTGGAATATCAATAGGAAAGTAGTGACGATGTTTATTTTCCTTATCTTCCGACCTTGACAAGGCATATTTTAAATCATTGTAGCTATCAAATCCCATCTTTTTCGCAAAACGAATGATGGTTGTTGTCGATAGATTTATAGATGTCGATAGCTCTCTGATAGTCATCGTAGCAACTTTATCTCTATGTTGCAATATAAAATTATACACGCTTAATTCACTATTATTTAGCCCTTTTGCTTTATGATAATCAAATAAATTCATAGACACCCTTATGCTTTTGTAGTATATAGTTGTTTCATTAACATTTCAATAATGAGAATAACAGGTACCTGCGTCGTAATATTAAACCCATTTAAAAATAATTGAGGAACATGATAGGTTATGGAGCAATCAGATAGCCTTGACAATGTTGATTCCAATGTATTTGTGATGGCAATAACTGGACAACCTTTTTCCTTTAATTTTTGTACAATTTTCAATGTTTGAGAAGTCTCACCAGATTCGGATAAGGCAATGACACAAGTTTTTTCCATACTGTTTTGTAGCACTGGTTGCCAAGGATCTTCAATACACATACTAAATTTGCCAATATTTGAAAAATAGCGCGCTCCATATCGACCTAAAGTTCCAGAGGAACCAATTCCGACAAAAACAATCTGTTCAACGTTCTTTAAGATTGCCACAGCCTCCATAATCAGCTGCAAAAAAGTATCTTGCTCAGTATAATCAATGAATAGCTTCAAAGAATTATTGTCTTGATTGTTTAAAATAATTTGCTCATTTTTTAAATATTCTTTATAAGCAATCTTAAAATGGCTATATCCATCAAATCCTAGATGCTTGCAAAATCGTTGTACGGTTCCAACTGATACATGTGCAAGTTGGGCCAATTCCTTGATTGTCATAGAGGATATATTTTCATTTTCTAAAATAGTTGTATAAATAGCATTTTCTAAGTCGTTAAAACTTGCTACAACCTCATAACTAAACATATAATCCCTTTTTCTATCTCTATTGATTTGCTTACAATGTAACAAAAAACTAATAACCAAAGTGTTCTACACTAAAATAATGGAGAGCATAATGGCTATAAAACCAAGTCAGCATTAAAATCTATTAGAAAACCAGACGAATCAGATTTGTCTAACGAGACATGGTTAAGAGAAAATACTTTAAAACAGTATTGCCTTATGTTCTAGATTATATCATATTTTTGAGCATACTTTGAGTATTGTTAGTTTATTGACTTAAAAGAAACATAACAAGAGCTTATCTCTATTAAATTGTCTCAATTTCAATCGTCCATTCTGGAGATATGTAAGGTGGGGACGTTTCTATTCCCATAAACTCCTTGTCAATGGAAACAAACACGTACCCACAGGGTAAATGGAAATAGAAACTGATAATTTCTAGCTATCACTTCTATTCATTCCAAAAATTTTCTCACTCTGATACTTCCCCACGCCAATACAAAAAGCCTTGCAATCAAGGCTTTTCAAACTCCCTTGCGTTCAAAGGTTTCTAGGTTTTTACGAGCAGAGCAACACACTCCACGTGATGCGTTTGTGGGACTCAAAAGGTTCGGGGAACCTTTTGAGGATTAACTGCGTTTCACCAACAAGCTCACACACTCGACATGATGCGTCTGCGGAAAAAGATCCACCGGCTGTACTTTCTTCAATTCATAGCCCAACTCTTGGTAGAGTTTGATATCACGCGCCATGGTGGCGACGTTACAGGAGATATAGGCGATGCGGTCAGCGCCTGTTTGGGCGCTGGCTTTGATGAAGCTTTCGGTCAAGCCCTTGCGTGGTGGGTCGACCAGAATGGCGGTTGGTTGGATGCCTTCCTTGAGCCAATTTTTCATAGCATTTTCAGCTGTATCACAGACATAGTGGGCATTGGTGATGCCATTTATACTAGCATTCTTCTGGCTATTCTCCACGGCTTCGGGGATGACTTCTACTCCGTAAACTTCCTTGACATGCTTAGCGACAGATAATCCAATAGTTCCGATTCCTGAGTAGGCATCGATCACCACATCATCTTCTCTTAACTCCGCAAAGTCAATGGCTGTCTGGTAGAGCTTCTCTGCCATTTCGGTATTGACCTGGTAAAAGGCTGGTCCTGAGATTTGGAAGCTATTGCCCAACATTTGGTCCGTAATAAAGTCTTGACCATAAAACGTACGCCATTCTTTCCCAAAAATGGCATTGGTATTCTGGTCATTAATATTTTGCATAACAGATTTGATAGCTGGGAATTGCTTGATCAGCTGCTCGATCAACTGGTCCACACGAAACACCTTAGGACGAGTGGTGACCAAAATGACCATGATTTCTCCAGAATGATGTCCTCGACGAACCACAAGGTTACGAATCAAGCCAGACTGTTCCTTCTCATCATAAGGCTTGAGGTCAAACCGACGAATCAAATCTCGAAGAGCCAAGACCACTTGGTCAATGACGGGATCTTGGATATAAAAGTCTTCAATCGGCATCAAATCATGAGAGTTCTTCCGAAAGAAGCCTGTCTCCACCTGACCATTGACCCGACGAACAGGGACTTGGGCCTTGTTGCGATACTGGACAGGATGGTCCATCCCCAAGGTCAGAGGCACTTCCATATCAGTGATTCCCGCCATCTTGTAGAGGCTATCCTTGACCTGTTTGGCCTTGAATTTCAGTTGCTCCGGATAAGCTAGGTGACCTAAGTCGGCGATTCCGCTTCGTAAATAGGCAAGATCAAGCTCTTCATTACGATGAGGGGATTTTTCTAGGTACTCCTCTACTTTTCCATAGCCAATCTTTTTGTTGACTTTAAGCACGCGCATGCGGATCACTTCTCCTGGTAGGGCATTCTCCACAAAAAAGACCAGGCCATCGACCTTAGCCACTCCTGCTCCTTCGTGGGTCAAATCAACAATCTCAACGGTTACAATTTCATTTTTCTTTAACATGGTGTTCTATCTTTCTACAAATTAAAAGGGGTGGAGTCCAAAACTCCTATCCCCTTATTATATCATCTCAGTCCCATTTGGTACAATTTCTTTTTATAAGCATCGAAATCGACGAGCAAGCCTTGGCCACCATACATATCGTAGGCATCGACCCAATCCCCATTTTCTGGGATGGTCACTCGTTCAATTCCTTTTCCAGCACTACCGACTAGGCCAAGTCCATTGGTCAATAGGAAGGAGAAAGGTACATTGGTAGATGTCATAGCAAAGACTTTCCCGAGGGCTTCTGATCCCGTAAAGAGTTTGGTTGGATCCTTGATCTGGTGCATAATGGCAGACATGACCTCTTGCTGGCGACGAGTCCGGCCAAAATCCCCTTCATCATCCTTACGGAAACGCGAGTAATTGAGAAGGGTCCGGCCATCCATCCGTTGCTTTCCAACCTTGATGGTTTGTTGCGGAACGACACCGTCTTTCATGTTCAAATCGTCTGGAACTTCTACTTCACTGACCTTTTCGCCATCAACCGTTGAAAACTGCGCATTCATCTCGACCCCATTTGGGAAGAGGGTATCGATCGCTGTCGCAAAGGTCTTGAAATCGACCATGGCGTAATATTGGATGTCAATGTCAAAGTTATCTTTGAGCATCTGACGCACCAATTCAGCCCCTTGGTTGTTATTTTGCTCCCCGATAGTGAAGGCTGCATTAAGCTTCTGGTCGTAGTAGCCATCATATTCAGGAATATTTTGCTGGCTGACACCATCGATATGGACCAATGTATCCCGCATGAAGCTGACCATCTTGATCTTGCCTTCTTTGTTATTGACATTGACCACCATGATGGAGTCTGTCCGGGTCTCATCCGATTTCTCACCGATCCGACCATCTGTCCCCAAAATCAGGATATTGACCCCATCTCGCGACTTCTTGCCGTTAAATTTCTCAACGACAGCCGGTTTGGCATCTGGACCTGTCGGCTTGCTGTTGAGGCCTTTCACAAACATGAAGACCATACCACCGATAATGAGCAAGAAAAAGAGAGCAATCCACTTGAGAATCCGTTTGACGCGGATCTTTTTCCGTGGTTTCTTAGGTATATCGCTCGTCGCAGCAACTGCTTTCTTCTTAGACTTTTTGCTACGCGATTGGTAAACAGGGAGAGCCCCAATCGGTTCAGCAATCTCACCTTGCACTTCTTCTGTAGTGTCTACCTCCGGTTGAAGGGCTTCTGCTTCCTCATAAGCTCCTTGGCTCTTCTTGAGCAGGTAATTGTATTCTAGTTGTTCTCGTTCATTCAAATAATGAAAATTTGAGTATAAGTACTCTAATCGCTTTCGCTCATGGTGAGATAGAAAGTTGGATTCGTTACTCATCTTTTCTCCATTCCGTTATCTTTTAAGGTATAGACCTGATACTGACCCAAGACTTTTGTCTGAATGCCCAAACTATCTAATTCTTGATAGGCAAATTGCAGAAGATCAGGCGCTTCGTTTAGGAGGTCAATAATGAAAAAGTATTCTCCTAAAGCTGTTTTTAGGGGGCGACTTTCAATCTTGGTCAGATTGATCCCCCGCCAAGCAAAAGTAGACAAGCCTTTATAGAGGGCTCCTGCCAAGTTACTTGGCAAGGTCAAGGCCAAGCTAACTTTTTGAAGGGCCGGACTTAAAGTTTCTGAGATCGCTGGCTCTTTGGCCCCTAAAATCCAAAAACGTGTATAATTGTCCTCGATTTCTTGGATGTCTTTGGCCTGTACTTCCAAGCCGTACTCACTGGCTGCTGCCAGAGGGGCAATCGCTGCAATTTCCAAGTCCGGATGCTCTGCTACATAGCGAGCCGCATAGGCTGTTGAAGCCGTCATTTCCATGGCCACATCCGGATAATGAGCCCTTAGAAAAGCCTTCCCTTGGGCCAAGGCCTGTGGATGCGAATAGACCGTTCGAATGGGCCGATCTTTTTTAGCCACCAAGAGCTGTTGCTTGATGGGATAGACCACTTCTGCAACGGCCTGAATCGTCCCTTGATGAAAGAGGTAATCAATGGTCTCATGGACACTACCTTCAATCGAGTTTTCAACTGGGACGACTGCAAAATCGATCTCTTGATTCTCATAAGCCTTGATGACATCTGTGATCGTCCGATAGGCGATGCGTTCAGAAGTTGGAAAGCTATGTGTCGCCACATCATGAGTAAAGGATCCCTTGGGACCAAGATAGCCTACAAGCATCGAATGATCTCCGCAATTTCTTCAGGTGTTTTGTCCTCGACATCCACAATATGGGTAGCAATATCCTCATACAAAGGCAAACGTCCTTCAAAAATCTTCTTGAATTCTTCTTTGGTGTGGTTTAAAAAGAGGGGGCGTTGCATAGCTTTGTCATTTTGAATGCGGCTGTACAAGGTTTCAAAATCTACCCGCAGATAAATGTTGTGAGGATTTTTTTCCAAGAGCGCACGGTTATGAGGATTGACCACAATCCCACCTCCAGGGGAAATAATGGCTGCCTCGTTTTCCAACAAACGCTCCAGCATTTCAGCTTCGCGACGACGAAAGGCAGCTTCTCCTTCCACTTCGAAATAGTCATTGATCGACATACCGATCTCTTCAACAATTAATTCATCCATATCATGGAACTTTGGATCAAGAATGCGACCAACGGTCGTTTTACCTGTTCCCATAAAACCAAGTAAAATTTTAGCCATGCAGTAAGGTCTCCAAATCTTCAAAAAAACTAGGGTAACTGGTGTTGATGGCCTCTGCCCGATCCAACACCACATTTCCATCACTCACCAATAAGGTAGCAATGGCAACCATCATACCAATCCGGTGATCTCCAAAGGTCCCTAAGTCTGCTCCATGTAGAGGAGTCGGTCCAGTGATGATCATGCCGTCTTCCGTTGGCACGACATTGGCTCCCATAGCATTGAGGCTATCTGCTACGACCTGGATGCGGTCCGTTTCTTTCACACGAAGCTCCTCAGCATCCGCAATCACGGTCTGGCCATTTGCTTGTGTCGCTAGTAAGGCAATAATCGGCAATTCATCAATCAAGCGTGGAATCAACTCCCCATCAATCCGAATCCCTTTTAAGGACGAAGTCTTGACAGTGAGGCTTGCAGAGAGCGCTTTTTCATCGCGATCCTCCATGGTGAGATCTCCCCCCATTTCTTGAATCACATCGAGAATCCCTGTCCGCGTTTGATTGATGCCCACATTTTCAATCTTGATCGCACTATCTGGCAGAATGAGGCCAGCCACTAACCAAAAGGCTGCACTGGAAATATCTCCAGGAACGATGACTTCTTGACCTTGGAACTCTTGTCCACCTTGGATGCGGATGGTTTTTCCATCCACTTGGATCTCTCCACCAAATTGGCGAATCATATCCTCCGTATGGTCACGCGTCTTTTCCTTCTCGATAATCGTCGATTCACCTTCAGCTTGTAGAGCAGCAAAAATGAGAGCAGACTTGACTTGGGCCGATGCCACTGGCAAACGGTAATGAATCGGTTGAAGCTGATGCGTCCCTTTTTCATGTAAAGGTGGGCAATCGCGATCTCCCTGACCAGCAATCTCTACCCCCATCTGACGCAGTGGTATCGCGACACGATCCATGGGCCGTTTGGAAAGACTGTCGTCTCCGACCATGGTCACTGCAAAATCCTGACCTGCTAGTACACCTGAGATCAAACGAATAGAAGTTCCTGAATTGCCCATATCAAGGGGAGATGTCGGGACTTGAAGACCTTGAAAGCCTACTCCTTGAATCCGAATCACATCCCCGTCATCTTGGATGGAGACTCCTAAATCTCGAAACACCTGGATGGTAGAAAGCACATCTTCGCCTCGCAAGATATCATAGACCTTGGTTTCGCCCTTTGCAAGACTTCCAAAAATAATGGATCGGTGACTGATGGATTTGTCACCAGGGACACGAATGGTTCCCTTTAGACCCTTGCTATTGGTTCTTAATTTCATTGCCATCTCCAGAGTGCTTTTCCACATATTCTATCATAAATAGGACATGAATTCAATTTTTGATCAAAAATTTGGAACAAAAAACGAATGTTTCCAAGAATTTTTTGAGCTTGTTTTCCTCTAGTGGCGAACGAAAATACCAGAGTCGAAATGACAACTCTGGTAGAAATTTCTACTTGTATAAATCTTGAATCGGCTCAAAGATGATCTTTTCAAGATCTGCAAGATAAATAGACAATTGCTGTTGTTTAGTGAAAAATTCATTCACAATCGGACTTGCTTGGATTTTTTCCATATAGTCCTTCATTTCTTGTTGCACAGCTTCTGTTGGAAGTTGACCGGATTGCATCAAGCCTTGCAGTTGATTTTGGAAAGCGACGTATTCGTCAAACAGCGTTTTCGCTTCTGGATTTGCTTCGATCGCTTGCTTGCTTTCTACGACAGCCTTGTATTCAGGAAGGTCTCGAAGGGTCCGAGAGAGTTCATTTGCTACATCATAAATATTTGCCATTTTCTAGGCTCCTTTACTGATAAGATACTTCTATTATACTGCTTTTCCTTCAATATTCCTAAAATGAAGCAGGACTTTTGACGCAAATCCTTCTTTAGACCTAGCGAGCAAGGACAGTATAAGACGTCGCCTGGCTGATCAATGTTTGAGCCCGCTCTTGATCCTCTGCATTTTTAAAGGTCAACTGCAAAATCCCGTGGATATCTTCCCGATTCTCTTCATTGATGTGAATATTGACCAAGGAAATCCCTTGTAGGAGTTGTAAGATTTCGAGGATTACACCTTCTTTATCTGGAACATCGATAAAGAGATCATAGGCACTATCCCGTCCAGCACGCTGATGGATCTGCATTTCTTTTCGGTGCTTCCGCCCTTCATGGAAAAATGACCAAATAGCCTCTTCGTTATCTGCTTGAATGGTCTCAGCCACCTGATCCAAACGGTCTTTGAAATCTTCAATCCGCTCTAATATCGCTTGAGGGTTGGACAAGAGAATAGAGGTCCACATGCCTGGCTCACTTTCCGCAATCCGTGTCATATCCCGAAAGCCACCAGCCGCAAAACGGCGGGTCATTTCATGCTCTTCCCCATAAGCTACAGCCTGCTCGACCAGAGTCGAGGCTAAAATATGAGGAAAATGGCTGATCTGAGAAGTCACCCGATCGTGTTCCTCGGCATCGATTTCAATAAAGCGGGATCCCAATCCACTCAGAAGCTCTTTCAACTCTTCCATGGCACCTCCTGTCGTCAAGCTGGAAGGAGTGAAAATATAATAGGCATTTTCAAATAAGGTGGCATCTGCTGCTGCAGCACCTGTCTTATGACTACCAGCCATGGGGTGTCCTCCCACAAAGCGTACATCCTTATCTGTAAACACTTTTTCAGCTTGTGCGACAATTTCTGCCTTGGTAGAGCCTGCATCTGTCACCAGTACCCGGTCTTTCAAATGCAAGCTGGCTAAGGTTTCTAAATAAGACTTGGTTTGCTTGATGGGAAGGGCCAAAATAATGATATCTGCTAAAGGGGCAAAGGCTGCGAAATCATCCGTCACCTGATCCACCATTCCTCTTTCAAGAGCGATGGTTCGAGAGGCTTCACTACGATTGTACCCAAGAACAGTCACGTTTGGGTGGGCCCTCTTAATGCCCAGCGCGAGGGATGCACCAATCAAGCCCAAGCCTGCAATATATACAACTTTCTTCTCCAAAGGAAAACTCTTTCTCTTAAAAATTCTTCGTAAAGTCCCGGTGCTTAGCAACGGCTTCTTTCAATTCTTCCAAGTTATCGGATGAGAATTTTTCAAGCACTTCTGTAGCAAGGACTGTTGCGACCACTGCTTCCATTACCACACCTGCAGCTGGTAAAGCCGTTGGATCGCTGCGCTCAACTGTTGCTTTATAAGGCTCATGGGTTTCAATATCCACACTCATCAAAGGTTTGTAGAGGGTCGGAATAGGCTTCATGACGCCACGAACCAGAATGGGCTCACCATTGGTCATGCCCCCTTCAAAACCACCAAGATTATTGGTGCGACGGGTATATCCAGTGTCCTGAGACCAGATGATCTCATCCATGACTTGACTGCCTTTTAGGCGACCTGCTTCAAAACCAAGGCCAAACTCAACTCCCTTAAAGGCATTGATAGAGACCACTCCTTGAGCGATTTTGGCATCCAATTTCTTATCCCATTGCACATAGGATCCTAGTCCAACAGGTACACCGCCAACCAAGGTTTCCACAATTCCCCCGATGGTATCGCCATCTTTTTTCACTTGGTCAATGTAGGCCTTAACGGCTTCTTCTTGTTCTGGCACAACGATCGAAACTTCCGACTTCGCTGCCTTTTCCTTGATTTCTGAAACGGTTAGATTCCCGGGAATTGCAATCTCGATTCCCCCAAAATTAACAATGTGGCTGGCCACTTCAACGCCGATTTCTTCTAAAATCCGTTTAGCAACTGCACCAACGGCTACACGCATCGTCGTCTCACGGGCAGAAGAACGCTCTAAGGAATTACGAAGATCGTCAAAACGGTATTTCATCCCTCCGACTAGATCGGCATGACCAGGACGTGGCTTGGTGATCTTACGTAGATTTTTCTTTTTCTCTTCAACCGGTGCTACATTCATGATCTCCAGCCATTTTTGGTGATCCAGATTGGTCACATTCAGAGTAATCGGACCTCCCATGGTCAAGCCATGACGAACACCTGATGTAATCTCAACACGGTCACTCTCGATTTTCATCCGAGCACCACGACCATAGCCACCTTGTCGACGTTTGAGCTCTTTATTAATATCCTCTTCAGATAAAGGAAGGCATGCCGGAACCCCCTCGATGATGGCTGTTAGTCGAGGCCCATGGGACTCTCCTGCTGTTAAATATCTCATACGACCTTATTCCTTTCTTTCTAAAAAGTCCTTCATTTCTTGAAGAGGGATTTGATGAATCGCTGCTTGCCCCAACTCTGGAACAATGACTAATTTCAAGTTCGTCCCACGCGCTTTTTTGTCATGAGTCAAGGCTTGATAAAGGGCTTCTTTATCCCAGTTCTCATAAGTCACCGGAAGGCCAAATTTCCGACACATTTCTTCGATTTTTTGAGTGATTCCTTTTGGCATCAAACCCTTTTCTTCTGCAACTCGAGAGAGCTGCACCATGCCCATACTAACGGCTTCCCCATGCATAACCTGTCCATAACCAGCTGTCGCTTCAATGGCATGCCCGATGGTATGACCAAAATTGAGATACAGTCGAATACCATTGTCCAACTCATCTGCTACAACATGGTCTCGCTTCACCAGGCAAGAATGAGAAATGATGCTCTCTGCATGCTCTAAAATACTCTGGACAGAACCCTCCATGGCTTCCAATTCTTCCCAAAGTTCCGTATCTTGGATGAGACCGTACTTGATGACTTCGCCCATCCCCTCGATCAATTCACGTTGCCCCAAAGTGCTCAACACTTCAGGATCAATAAACACACCATCTGGTTGAGCAAAGGTCCCTACCATGTTTTTGGCAAGTGCTGTGTTGACTCCAGTCTTTCCCCCGATAGAAGAATCCACCTGGGCGGTCAAGCTAGTCGGGATCTGAACAAAGGAAATTCCCCGCATATAGGTTGAGGCAGCAAAACCAGCCAAATCACCAACTACGCCACCCCCAAGAGCAACGATTCCATCACTGCGCGTCATGCCCTGGGTAGCTAGAAAGTCATATACTTTTGAAACAGTGGTTAGATTCTTACTGGCTTCCCCTTGAAGAAACTCAAAGCGAACCACTTGAAAACCAGCTTTCTCCAGGCTCTTCTCTACGATAGAGGCATATAGCTTAGCCACGCGGTTATCGGAAATAATGGCGACTTTTTTATCGCCCCAAAGAGTGCGCAACCAGTCTCCAACCTGGTTGAGACCACCTCTTTCAATCACAATATCATAGGAATGTCCTGGAATAGGTACCGATACGTTCATAGGAATCTCCTTCATGTTATTCTTTGATTCTATCTTATCATGAAATAGGGCACATGTCTCAATCAAAATGAAAAAGAGACTAGAGCAAGACTGTTTTTTTAAAAATCAGGTCTTGTTCTAATCTCATAAAGCTTTTTCAATAGGAAAAGGTAAACCCCTCTCTTAGTCACATACAAATTGGCGATATTCTGTTGTCAATGCTTCCCATACAGACTCTGTAGGAAATACTTTCCCAGTCATTAATTCAAAGGCTGCTTCAGCTTGATAAAAGAGCATTCCCAGCCCATTTACCCTCTGGTTTCCTTGATTCACTGCTAATTGCAGAAAGGGGGTCACTGCCGGATAGTAGGCCATCTCTACGATTAAGGCATGTAGGGGAAAGGTCAAGTAACTCGCTATCGGAAGAGAATGACCATCCATGCCTACACCAGTGGCATTTAAGATGAGATCGGCTTGATTAAAAGAGTTTTGAACTTCTTCATCTTTCTCAATCGCATACAATTCTATCAAGAAATCAAAGCCATCTTCAATCAACTGAACTATTGAACGATAATGAACCAATCTTTCCTCTCTCACAAAGACAAGGATACGTTTCACACCTAGATGAATGGCCTGTGCAATAATCGCTAAAGCTGCACCACCTGCACCTAAGAGAACCATTGTTTTTCCCTTAATAGAGAAAGCAGGAGGTAAACTACGAAAGAAACCTATCCCATCTGTATTATAGCCTTTAAGCTTACCATCGCGGTGAACGATAGTATTGACAGAACCGATCTTTCGGGCCATCTCATCCACTTCATCTAAGTAAGGAAAGACCTTCTGCTTGTAGGGCATGGAAATGTTGGCCCCAATCATATCCAACTTACGAATTTGGCTGATGGTGCTTTCTAAGTCTTCTTCAGCAATATCCCAAGCTAGATAAGCAGCATTGGTCGCTGTTAATTCATAGGCTAGATTATGGATGAAAGGAGAAATACTATGACGAATGGGATGGGCAATGACCGCTGCCATCCGAGTATATCCGTCAATCTTCATTTAATAACTCCCGAATTCTTCTCATATTTTCAAGAGGAATTTGACCTGGAGCACTTTCATCTCCGACTCTAGCATAAGACCAAGAAGAGCCTGTCAAATCAGCTGTCAAGCGCGAAATCTTCCCGACCTTGCCCATGGAAATCGTTACATATTCTTGCTCAGGGTTCAGTGTCTTGAAACCACGCGTATAATTCATCAAGTCAAGAACATCTTGTTCATTGTGGGCCATGACAGATACTTTGACTAATTTTGGAGAAAAACTGGTCAATTCCGATAAGATCTCCATCATATTTTCCGGAGTTTCTTGGAAGTTATGGTAGCTGAGAACAAGATTTGAAAATTCCAACATCTCTTCAAAGACTTCACGGTGACTATAATACTCGAAATCGATATAATCCGGATGATAGATGGATTGAATATCTTTCAGGATCCCAACATATTCTTCATTAGTCAGCTCCATCCCTCCACCTTCAGCTCGAGTCCGCAAGGTGAATAAAATCTCGCGTCCAGCAAATTTCTCAAAAACTGCAGGAGCGACGGTTAAGATCTCGCTTTTTTCAAAAAAGTCCGCACGCCACTCAATAACATCTGCATCCTCGTAACGCGAACTATCTAGTTGTTGCGCCTCTTCTAAGGAGCGAGGCATAATCGAAACAACTAATTTCATACATCCACCCTAATCGTAAATACTTTTAAGTAATTACTACTTTCTTCTTTCTTGTTCCATCGAAAATCTCCCGGAAGTCCGTATTCCGCTAGATAGCGATGCTTACGGCCTTGAAATCCCTTTTCGATTTGTTTTTTAAATTTTTCTTTGGTCACATTTGCCGCATTGGTACTGAGAATCAAGATCCCACCTGGATTTAAAATCTCGAGTGCCTCGCTGACCAATCGATGGTAATCTTTAGCGACTGAAAATGTCCGTTTTTTATTCCGCGCAAAGCTAGGCGGATCGAGCACGATCACATCATAGCTTAGGTCATGGCGTTTGGCATATTTGTAATAGTCAAAGACATCCATCACGACAAAACGATGAGCATCCAGCGCCAAGCCATTTGCCACAAAATGCGCTTCTGATAATTCTCTACTTCTCTTAGCCAGATCGACCGATGTTGTCTCAACTGCTCCACCCATTGCCGCAGCCACAGAGAAGGCCGCCGTATAGGAGAACATATTGAGCAAGGACTTGCCAGCTGCTAAGCCCTCTACCAAGCTACCTCGAACTTCATGCTGATCCAAAAAGATCCCCGTCATCAAGCCATCATTGAGAAAGACCTGGTAAGAAACTCCATTTTCAAGAATCAAAAATTCTTGCGGAGCTTCTTCTCCATAGACATGAGCCGATTCATAGTCCAAGCCTTTAAAGCGAATCTTTTCATAGCCCCCTCGGACTTCTGGAAAAGCTTCTTGAAAGGCCGCTAGAATGGTTCCCTTGATCTGAAATACGAAAGGATTGTACCAAGAAAAAACAACAAACTCACCATACAAGTCAACCGTGAAACCACCAAAACCATCTCCCTCTTGGTTAAAGAGACGAAAGGCCGTCGTCGTTTCATCCGCATAATAAGAACGACGGTATTGCTTGGCTTTGATGAAAAGCTTTTTAAAAAAGTCTTGATCAAAAGCGACCAACTCTTGCGAAACAAACCATCCAATCCCTTTATTTTGTTCAGATAAGTATCCGACTCCGAGGGATTGTCCATCTCCTGAAAGCAATTGAACCGCTTGATCCAAAGCAGGAAGTGAGTCAAAATCTTGCTTTTCAAGAAGAGATTGTCCTTGTTTGATTTTTGTTGCGACTTGGCGACTGACTGTGAGTTTTTTCATACCCTCTATTATAGCAAAAGTCTGCAGTTTTCACAAAGAGAGGCTTTATTTACTGGAACTTTTTTTACCGTTTTATCCTAGCTTTCATCATTTAGCTTCAAATGATATAAAATGCCGGATCTTTCCTATTTCTTTCCTCTCCTTTACAGTCATTTTTTTCTTTCTCCATAAAATTGTGGTATACTTGTATATGAAAATTTTTAGGAAATAAGACAAGGAAGTAACATTTTGTGAAAAAAATTACGAATTCGATACTCAATTTCATGAGTACCAGACTAGGATTTGTCTTGACCCTTCTGTTGCTCTACTGGTTCAAAACCATGTGGGCCTATTCAGTTGATTTTAATTTAGACATTCAAGGACCCTATCAGATTTTTCTAGCAGTGATCAACCCATTGCCGATCAGTCTGCTCTTCATCGGTCTAGCACTCTATATCAAACGAACCAAGCTCTTTTATAGTTTGGCCTTTGGGATCTACCTTCTCTTATTTATTTGGTTGATTTCCAATTCCATCTATTATCGAGAGTTTACAGACTTCGTAACGGTCAATACCATGTTGGCTTCCAGCAAGGTTTCTGCCGGTCTCGGAGCTGCTGCTTTAGAATTGTTCCGCCCTTGGGATGTGATCTACATTCTAGATTTCCCTATTCTAGCTTTCTTCTTCTTTAAGAAATGGATTCGAATGGACAATCGTCCCTTCAATAAACGAGCTAGTTTTGCGGTTACCTCTTTATCAGCCATGCTCTTTTCGGCCAACCTTTTCCTCGCAGAAATTGACCGACCTGAGCTCTTGACTCGTGGGTTCTCAAACTACTATGTCGTTCGTGCCTTAGGCTTACCAGCCTTTCTGGGTTATAGCGCTAATCAGACCTATGCTGCCAACAAAGAACGTTCTAAAGCCTCCGAGGCAGATCTAAAGCCGGTAGAAGAATATATCCAACAGCATTACGCCAAGCCTAATCCTGAATACTTTGGAATGGCCAAAGGCCGTAATGTCATCTACATTCACTTGGAAAGTTTCCAACAATTCTTGATCGATTACAAGTTGAAAGTAGATGATAAAGAATATGAAGTAACACCATTCTTAAATTCACTTTACCACTCGAAGGAAACCTTTGCCTTTTCAAACGTCTTTAACCAAGTCAAGGCAGGGAAAACGTCTGATGCTGAGACCATGATTGAAACAGGCCTCTTCGGACTCAACCAAGGTTCCTTTATGGTGAACTATGGTGGAACCAATACCCAACAGGCTGCACCATTTATTCTTTCAAAAAATGGTTACAACTCGAGCGCTGTTTTCCATGGGAATGCTGGAAGTTTCTGGAATCGAAATACCGCCTATAAACAATGGGGCTACAATTACTTCTTTGATGCCAGCTACTTCACCAAACAAAACAGCAGCAATTCCTTCCAGTATGGTCTTAATGACAAATACATGCTCAAGGATTCCATCAAATACCTAGAAAGATTGCAACAACCTTTCTATACGAAGTTCATTACGGTTTCCAACCACTATCCTTATACGACCAGCTTGTCAGGAGATGATCTTGGCTTCCCTCTAGCTAAGACACAGGACGAAACCATCAATGGCTATTTTGCGACCGCTAACTACCTAGATTCTTCGATCAAGGCCTTCTTTGATTACCTGAAAGAATCTGGTCTTTACAAAAATTCCATCATCGTTCTCTATGGGGACCACTACGGAATTTCAAACTCCCGCAATCCAGCTCTTGCTCCTCTACTTGGTAAGAACTCTGAAACGTGGTCAAGTTATGACAATGCCATGTTGCAACGAGTACCTTATATGGTAGTCATTCCAGGTATGGATAAGGGTGGCATCATTGATACCTATGGAGGCGAAATCGATATGCTCCCAACCTTGGAACATTTGCTGGGCATTGAATCCAACAAATTCCTCCAAGTTGGTCAAGATATGCTCTCACCAGATCATGATCAAATCGTCGCCTTCCGCTCTGCTAACTACTTTGTAACTCCAGAGTATACGAGCTATAGTGGCCGGACCTATTACACCAAAACAGGTGAGGAAATCACGAACCCAGACGAAAAAACCAAGGAAGAACTGGACAAGATCAGGGAAGCTGCTAACCTTCAATTGAAGATTAGCGATAGCATCCAGACCGGTGACCTCCTTCGCTTCTTCAAGGGCAATGATCTTGGAAAAGTCAATCCAGAAGATTATTCCTACACCAATTCCTTCAAGGCATTGAAGAAGATTGAAAAGGAAAAAGGTGACAAATCAACCAGCCTTTATAACCAACGTGGCAACCAGTCTACCGTTGATCTCTTCAAAGCACCAACTTATAAAGAATTGCACCCAGAAGACGATAGTTCTTCCTCAACAGAGACCAGTAGCAGTTCTTCTAAATAAAAAGAATCCCTGAGTTTAAAAACTCAGGGATTTTATGATTTCTTTTAAAAAAACTTAGTCTAGGACTTCAAAAACAGAAGCTGTTAAATTCTCCACGTAGAATGGTCGTTTATGACGACTATTCCCAACCATCAATTTCAATTTATTTGAATTTTGGAGGTAATATGGAAGTCCGCTGGCGTTGAAGATGACCAAGTACTTCTTATCTCCTGTTAGTTCATAGATGACAAGGCCACTGGTATCAGTTGCAGATTGAATAAAGACTTGTTGGTAGATTTTATCATAACTTTCAAGCCCTAAGACAGGAAGACTTGTCTTCAAGGCGATCAAGCTTCGGATATAGGCAATTGATTCCTTGTTCTGACTGACCAGATCCCAATTAACCTGATTCACATAATCTGGAGCATTGTAGGAATTCATGGCCCGTTCACGATCCAAAGGTGTGATTTCTCCATCAGGACCTGTCGCTACCAATTTGGTCCGCATAAACTCTTGACCCAATTGCATGAAGGCCATGCCTTGAAAGAGCAGATTCATGGCCGTAGCCAACTCTGAGCGCTTGACCAAGCCTGCTACTTCTACATTCGGATGAAGGGTCTGAAGCAAGTCATAGAGATTATAATTATCATGAGCCTCCACATAATTCAAGACCTGATTGGGACTTAAATAATTGCCAAGTTCTGCACTACCTAAAACAGCACGGGCAACGATATTCTCCGTCGATTTTCGGCTGACAAAGCCACGTTTGATGGAACCATAAACCTCAGCCCCTTTAATGGCATCGCGCTCCGTATCATTAAAGAATCCAATTCTTGGCAATTGCGCTGCATTGTCCTTCTTAGCCTTGTCCTCTGGGGCGAGACCTGTTCCCATGTCCCAACCTTCTCCGTAAAGAAGAATCCGAGGATCCAGAGCGTCCATTGCCTCCCGAATAACATTCATCGTCCTTACATCGTGAATCCCCATCAAATCAAAGCGGAAGCCATCGATCTGGTACTCTTTGACCCAATGCGTGAGGGAATCAATCATGTACTTGCGGTACATTTCATGCTCACTAGCTGTTTCATTCCCGACACCTGTCCCATTTTGGAAACGACCATCTGGCTCCATCCGGTAATAATAATCGGGTACTGTATTTTGGAAAGGACCATGTTCGGTCGAATAGATATGATTGTAGACCACATCCAAGACCACAGAAATTCCTGCCTCATGATAAGCCCGGATCATGGTTTTGAGCTCTTTCATGGTTTGTTTCGGATTGGATGGATCCGTTGAAAAGCTAGTTTCTGGTGCAGAATAATTCTGAACGTCGTAGCCCCAATTGTAGGTCACCTGGCCTTCATCGTCATACTGTTTAAAGCGATCAGAAATCGGCTGCAGTTGCACGACATTGACCCCTAACTGACGGATATAATCAAAGGCAGTTGCATCACCATGGCTATTAATGGTTCCTTCTTGGCAAGCCCCCAGATAGGTTCCACGTAAAGACTCGTCCACACCTGATGTCGGTGACTTGGTCAAATCCCGAAGGTGCATCTCATAAATCACTGCTTGACAAGGATTGTCCAAGCGCCAAGGAGTCGCATCGGCTCCTTTTATAGTGCCCCAATCAAACTGACGATCTGCTCTTGAAAGAATGGCAGAGCGCATCCCGTCCGCTGTCGTTGCAATACTATAAGGATCGCGCGTCACTTGAGTATGGTGTTCAAAATGGACACGATATTGATAAGCCATGCCACTTAAATTTCCTAAAAAATCTAAAATCCAAACACCATGGGTATTTTCTGGGTGGTAGCTAGACTCTTGTTTGCCACGTGTCATCGGCATGCTCTTCCAGATAGGCGCATCCAAGTCTGTAGATTGATAGAGCAACAATTCAACTTTCTTAGCAGTAGGAGCCCACAGTTTAAAGCAATGCTCTCCTTCTTCCTCCCGATGACCGAGCCATCCTTGATACGCCCACTTGGCATCAAACTCTCTAGGGCGCATCGCCATATCGTAGGCATGAGGCTGACGATGGCTGTATGCATGACTCGTCAAAGCAGCTTGCAAAGAATAATAGACTGTATCGTCTCCATCAAGAATCCACACTTCTCGAACATGCCCTTCTGGTAAAAGTTCGATTTCAAAGTCCCGGGTCTTAGTGAGCCAATCCCCTTCTTTAACCAGGACATGGCCCCGGTTCAAGGCATCCTCACTCTCGTATACCAGATTTCCCTCTACTCCAAAATAATCCAACTTGGAGAAAGAGACTGATTTTCCTTCTACTTGATCCTGCCACTGCCACATATCATAGGCAAAATAATTTCCTTTTTGCTTATGAAAATGAAGCTTTACATGGTATTGTCGCATAACATTTTCCTATTTCCAATTTAATACCGAAGGAACCATTCCTCGTAAAACACGTAATGGAATCCAACTATTTGTTTTTATTCTTCAGATGTGTGAACCAAAGCATCGTTGTTGATTTCATCAATATTTGCAAAGAATTCCAAGTGGTTATGGAAGACTTCCAATTCAACTGGAGTATCTCCTCCGTACTCCCCATCTAGATTGATGCGGAATGGTTGGGCATTTTTCCCTAACATTTCAATCGTCAACTTCTTGGTCTTAAGATATTCTACATTTTCATCGTGCACATGCTTGCCTCCATTGATGGCCTGAATCATCAAGGACAACATGTTAAAGAGCTTAGCAGTTTTTACGATAATCAAGGTAAAGTTCCCATCATCAAGCTTAGCATCTGGCGCGACACTTTCAAAACCAGCAATGGAGTTGGTCAAGGCCACGAAAATCATCGACGCTGGCCCTTCAAAGACACCATTGTCATGCTCAATCCGCACCTTACGAGCCTTGTTTCGCGGCAACATTTTAGCTGCTTCAGCCACATAGGCAAAGTAACCCAAGCGAGATTTAACACTACTTGGAACACTGAAGGTCAATTCTGTCATGGTTCCTGCTGCAGCAATATTGATGAAATACTTGCTGCCATAGGCACGACCAATATCCATCTGAATGGTTTGATTCTTTTCGATAATGCGAGCAGCCACCACAGGATCTCCCATCGGGATCTTCAAGGCACGCGCATAGTCATTGGTGGTACCGGTCGGAATAAAGGCCATCTGCGGACGATTTTCCAGACCTGCGACCCCATTGACCACTTCGTTAATCGTACCATCTCCACCAGCGGCAATGATTAAATCAAAGCCTGCTTTAGCGGCTCTTTCTGCTTCATTTTGAGCAGAAAATGGTTCTGGAGTCGTTTGATAAGCGCTGGTTTCATAGCCCACGTCTTCAAGTACGTCCAAGACTTCCGCAATATTTTTCTTGATAATTTCTTGCCCAGAGGTCGGATTATAAATTAAACGGGCTTTTTTGATTCGTTCTACCATAAAGATCCTCTATAAACTTTCAAGCCAGGCCTCATCTTCTACCTGGATTCCTAATTCTTGTGCTTTGGTTAACTTGCTGCCAGCGTCACTACCTGCAACGACCAAATCTGTTTTTTTGGAAACCGATCCAGTTACCTTAGCGCCCAGACTTTCTAATTTTGCCTTAGCTTCTGAACGTGTGAGTCGCTCTAGCTTCCCAGTCAAAACGACTGTCATTCCTGATAGGGCCGCATCAGCAGCGACTTTTTCACCAAGATAGTCCATATTGACACCAGCTTCTTTAAGCTCTTGCAATAGGCGCTTGGATCCTTCTTGTGCGAAATAACGCTTGAGGCTTTCAGCCACGACCATACCGAGACTGTCAATGCTGGCAATTCGTTCTGGATCAGCTGAAGCCAATTGATCGAGGTCATGGAATTCTTGGAGCAAGATTTGACTAACCTTGCTACCGACATGGCGGATCCCCAAACCAAAGAGTAACTTCTCAGCTGAATTCTCTTTTGAAGCTTGAATGGCTTCATGGAGTTTTTCAGCAGATTTTTCTTTAAAGCCTTCTAGGGTTAATAGATCCTCTACGCTTAGGCGATAGATCCCTGCCACATCCTCTACTAACTGAACTGCAAAGAGTTTCTCTACAACAGCTGGACCCAAGCCTGTGATATTCATAGCATCCCGACTTGCAAAGTGGTTCAATCCTTCCTTAATCTGAGCTGGACAGAGTGGATTGATACAGCGAAGGGCCACCTCATCCTCAAAATGAAGCAACTCACTCTGGCAACTCGGACAATGAGTTGGAATGGCTAATGCTTGATCAGAGACTCGCTTATCTTTGACAACACGCAAGACCGCAGGAATGATATCACCCGCCTTGTAGACAATAACGGTATCATCCTGATGAATATCTTTTTCGGCAATATAGTCCACATTGTGCAAGGTTGCCCGACTAACAGTAGTTCCTGCTAGCTGGACTGGAGTTAGATTGGCAGTTGGCGTCACAACTCCGGTCCGTCCAACCGTCCAATCCACTGATAAGATTTTCGCTTCTTTTTCTTCAGCTGGAAACTTATAGGCGACAGCCCATTTAGGAGCTTTTACGGTAAAGCCTAGTTCTTCTTGAACAGCTAGGTCATTGACCTTGATGACGATCCCATCGATATCGTAGGGAAGATCCTCTCGAAGCTGAGCTACTTTTTGGATGAAGTCCCAAATTTGCTCCATATCCTCAGCCAGCACTCGCTCTTGGTTCACAACAAACCCTAAGCGGGCTAATTTCTCAAGCACGCCTTCCTGACTGCTTTGATCCGTCGGACTCACTTCTTGATACAAGAAGGTTGCGAGATTTCGCTTGGCTACGATTTTCGTATCCAATTGGCGAAGCGTTCCTGCAGCAGCATTCCGTGGATTAGCAAACTCCGGCTCGCCGTTTTCTTGACGGATCTGATTGACCCGATCAAAGGAAGCCCGTGGCATATAGCACTCGCCTCGAACTGTAATGTTCACTGGCTCTGGTAACACTAAAGGAATGTCCTTGACCCGCTTGAGGTTCTCTGTAATATCCTCACCGACAGAACCATCCCCACGTGTCGCCCCCGTTACGAGGACTCCATTTTCATAGGTGAGGGAAATGGACAAGCCATCGATTTTCAGCTCACATACATAGCTGATAGAAGGAAATTCCTTACGGACACGCTGATCAAAGGCTTCTAATTCTTCACGCGAAAAAGCATCCTGCAAACTATAAAGGGGATACTGGTGCTGGTATTTGGTAAAGCCTTTTAAAACCACCCCACCTACACGGTGAGTTGGACTCTCTGGTAAGATCTCATCAGGATGAGCGGTTTCTAGTTCCACCAACTCCCGATATAATTGATCATATTCACTATCTGAAACAGATGGAGCGTCTTTTGTGTAATACTCGTAAGCATATCGATTGAGTAATTCCACTAATTCTTTCATTCTGGTTTTCATGTTCTTATTTTATCATAAAATCTTAATTTAGCCTTGAATTTACTGCATTCTTAGCATGAAAAAAAGGAGCCAAAGCTCCCTTTTCTTATTTTGTAAAATCGATCCGTTTAGAAAGTTGATTGATCACAATCGCTCCAAAAATCAAGGATGCGAATTCACCCAATCCCATAGTCAACCAGTTATAGAAGAATGGTTGGCCTTGAAGGTAGTATAGTTCCAAGGCAATCGTAAACATGGAGATGGAAAAGAAAATCGCAAACAAGAAATGGTCCAAGCGAATAAGACCGTCAAACAAGAACTTGTTTTTGAATCGACCAAATAGAATGAGTCCAAGTCCTAAGAAGACAAAGGTTGAACCTCCACCGACAAAGACATCGATCCATCCAAAACTAAATAAGTTAGCAATCATACAACCAAGCGTCACCGCAATCAAGTACTTCTTATTGTAAAAAGCTAAGAAATTCATCATTTCCGAAACACGGAATTGATAGCCATAGTAGGCCATAGCGTTGAGAGGTGGGGTAATGGTCAATACGATATAAATCGCAGCAACAATGGCAATTTGTGCCATATCACGAGCAGTTAACTGTTTCATTTATTCTCCTTTAGCGGTTTTCCCGCGTGTAATATGCTTGGCGAAAGGATCTTAAGCACCAAGGGTTGAAGGTTTGATTTCTTCAACCTTTCAAGTATAGCATATTTTGAGCTTTTATGGTAGACTGAATTTATGAAAACACTAATTAAAAAATTTTTTGATAATGAGATTTTATCCTATCTCTTTTTTGGAGTAGCCACAACCATTGTTTCCGTCGGAACCCGCCTCTTCATCTATCATGTGTCTCGTGATGAACGATTAGCGACAGCGATTGGAAACATTGCTGGGATCCTCTTTGCCTTTGCGACCAACGATACCATCGTCTTTAAACAAGAAAGAAAGGGCTGGTTTCAGCGCTTGATCCGATTTGCAATTGCGCGCTCTGGGACCTTTATTCTAGATATGGCCTTGACCGAGATTTTTGTCAAGCAATTCCCAGGAATTATCGGGCAATTTGTCCACAATAACAAGAGTCAGATCAATCTAATCGAAACCCTCTTTGCACAAGTGGCCATTGTGGTCCTCAATTACGTCTTTAGTAAACTCTTTGTCTTTAAAAATAAAAACAAGGCTTGAAACGATTGTTTCAAGCCTTATTACTTTAAACTTCTATACTTGCATGTTCTGCACTTAATTGATAGATGGTGCCTTCAACCCCAAAATAATCCTTAGCTAGATCTTTCAATTCCTGCATGGCTGTTTGTGCCCGTTTGGCCTGCTCCTCGTTGATGGCTTCAATGACTAAAATAGCGTCCTTGGTATCTTCAGTTAGCATGGTTCTTTGAGCCTCACGCCAATTCAAACAACGGCAAACGGCGCCTTCTTGGTCGTAGTAGATGATCTCCCCTTCCAAAGCTGGCGCATCTTCGTCAGCTCCTAATGGAAAGAAAGGTTCGCCTCCTTTCGCTTGACCTAGAGAGAGGCCACCCACCAATTTATCCATATCTTCTCCCCCACAAGGAAGGGCATAAGCCATCGACACGCTATTGTAAAGATCCACCAAAGGATTAATCGGATAGAATTCACGTCCCTGGTGAACCCGTTTTAAGAGTGCTTCGATTGAAGATCGGGCTCCTTTTTTTGTTTTAAACTTGCTAAAAGCTTGGCGCCACTCTTGCACGAACTCACTCTGGGTATAGTTTTCTTCATCGATAAATTCCCATGCTCGCTTGGCACCCTTGTCCAACAATTCTTTGAAATAAGGATCCTTGGCTTCATCTACTGTATTATCAATACCATACAAGGACATTACTGTAATTCTAGCTGTTGGAAATAAATCCCAAAATGCTTGATCGACTGTCACTTTCATTGCTTTACCTCACTATAATTTCTTTTTTGACCTTTTTTGACTAGTTCCCAATCCAAGGTGATATTCTCACGAACTCGGATCAGATACTCTTCTAACTGTGCGACTTCTTCTTTGGAAAATCCTTTTAAGGCAGTTGTCTCAGAGTAAAGATGCTCCCCTAAAATGAAGGGGTAAATCTGCTTACCTTTTTCAGTTAATTCCCATTCCTTTGTTTTAAGGTTTTCACCCTTTGGGCGCTGTTGAATCATTCCTCGTTCTTCTAGTCTTTTTACGGATCGGGCAACAGTTGAGCGATCTACTTTTAAGAGCTCAGAGAGTTCTTCCTGAATAATTCCAGGTTGCTCCGCAATTCGCACCAGGTAAAGGTATTGACCACGCGCCAGATCCAAATCTCGAAATTCAATATTTGCTATAGAATCCAGTGCTCGCGCAATGATGCCAATCTCACGCAAAATACTCATCTCACTCCTCCTTTCCTATTGACAATAGCATAACACATTTTTGTTGCAAATGCAACAAAATGGATAAGAAAAAAAAGAGGCTGGGACAAAAGTCCTAACCTCTCAATTATTTTTGAATTGTCGAGCAAGACGCAGTGGTTGAGTGGGCTCTCTACGCTGATTTCATCAGCTTTTACAGCCCTACTCAACTGTGCGGAGGTGGGACGACGAAATCGAATTCTAACGAATTACCGATTTCTGTCCCACTATCCCTTATTCTATTTTATCTTTTTTTCTCAAGCGTAACCGTCGCTTTAATGTTTGTGAAGCTTCTTTATGCCGAAAATCTACTTCTTCCGTTTTTAATTTGGAGACAATTTCTCCATTGCGCGTTTGGAACTTGGCTTCTCTAGCAAACTGGATACTGGCGTTTAAAATACAACCAATAATCATGATTTTAGCTACCAAGATGAACCAGAACATAATGACCGCTAGGACAACAGAACCAAAGAAACGAGCATCTAAGAAATGACTCACATAACGATCCACATATTTCCAAAAGATATTCAAGATCGCATACAGGACAGCAACAACAAAGGTCGCCCCTGGCAATACATATCTAAATTTTGGAATTTTGACATTTGGAAGGGTGTAATAGAGCAAGACCAGACTGACAAAGAGTAAGAGGTAGATGGTCGGCTCTGTCAAATTCAGTAAGCGCACATAAATCGTCCGATCAAATGAAAAGGTCTGATAGAGATAACGAACGATCATTTTCCCAAACATGGAAAGGATCAGCGAGAGTCCAAACAAGCCCTGCAAGGCAAAACTGATCAGAAAGCTAAAGAGTCGCCCCCAGATAATACCACGCTCCTTTTCCACCCCATAACTCTTGTTATAGGCTTTTTGGAGGTAGGCAATGCTCTGAGAGAAGATCCACAAAGCAGAAATAATCGAGAAACTCAGTAAGCCTGTCGAAGGTTTGGTCAAGACACTCGAAATCATCTGTGCCACTATTCGATATAAGGAGGCTGGCAAAACTTTCTGTAAGCTTAAAAGAATCTGAGTGGGACGAATATGAAAGTAGGGTAAAATATTGGCTGCAATCAGCATCAAAGGGAAAATGGAGATCAGCAAATAATAGGCCACCGCAATGCTAGTGATATCAGACTCTGCACTCTGATAAAACTGCACGAAGCCCTTTATAAATGGCTGTCCCAGTACTTTTTGTAGGACCTTTTTCATTCGTCACCTCCCCATTTTACTAAAAAAGAGCAAAGAGCGAAACCAGACACTTGCCTTCAGCTCCATTCTTTCCTCTCTATTTTTTAGTATGTTCCTTCTTCACCTTGACTGGTCAAGATCACCGGACCATCTTTTGTAATCACAAATTGATGCTCGTATTGACAAGAAAGGCCACCGTCGAGGGTCTTATGGGCCCAACCAGTTTCCATATCTGTATCAATCTCCCAAGTACCGGTATTAATCATTGGCTCAATCGTCAAGACCATCCCTTCACGTAAGCGAAGACCGCGTCCAGCACGACCATAATGTGGGACCATTGGTTCTTCATGCATGGTAGGCCCGACACCGTGTCCGACCAAATCACGCACCACGCCATAGCCTTTGCTTTCTGCATACTCTTGAATCGCTGCACCAATATCTCCCAAGCGATTGCCAACGACCGCTTTTTCAATTCCCTTATAGAGACATTCTTTGGTCACGTCCATCAAATCTTTGACTTCTTGCGAAACATTTCCCACCGCATAAGCCCAGCAAGAGTCCGCCAAGCCACCACTATAAGACTCCGTGTATTTCTTCACTTGGGCTACATTATCAAAATCTAATTTCGATACATCCAAAACAGATTTATCAAGCGGTTCTGACAAGACCATGTCTACCTTGAGGAGATCACCATCTTTGAGAATGACATGACGTGGAAAAGCATGGGCTACTTCGTCATTCAAACCACAGCAAGTCGCATAAGGATAATCCATGAGACTGCCTTCTACACCGATCTGAAGCGGCAAGACATTGGCTTCTTTACAGCGACGACGGACATATTCTTCTACTTCCCATAGGTCAAGCCCTGGCTTGATCAAGTCACGTAATCCAATATGAATGCTGGCAAGGAAATCTCCTGCACGATCCATGGCTTCAATTTCACGTTGTGATTTTAATGTAATCATTGTCTCCTCATTTCTTTTTGTTTAATTAATCTTAATCGTAATGGTTGCTTTCGCGACTAGCTGCAGATCTAAATACAAGCTAAAATCAACCAAGGCCGAACGTCTAGTTCGCCGAACAAGTTGGGGTTCAATGCGGATCACATCATCCACCTGCACAGCCTGTAAAAAATTGATGATCAACTGTTCGACAATCAAGCTACGCCCACTGTGTTGCATCATCTTGCGAATAACCTTCATCAGCACTTCGATCATGACCCCATTGGCCAAAACACCGCTTTTCTCCAGCATACTTGGCTCCACTGTGAATTGGTAATGGTCGTTCTCTGTTTGAATCTTTTGACCAATTTGCTCACTAAAGGTTGGTAGGCTCGAAAACTGCACCTTGCTAATCCGATCCATGACATCCCGACGCGTAATAACACCCAGCAAGGTCTGGTTATTACGAACAACAGGAATCATTTCATAATCTTCAGCGATCATCCGTTGGCTAATCGTCGCAATGCTGGTGGACAAATTAGTGGTAAAAATGGTCCGTGACATCACCTTATCAAGGGTCGTCTGAGGCGCCTTATCTCCAGCATCTCTCATGGTCACGACCCCCACCACCATCTGGTGCTGATTGACAACCGGAAAACGACTAAAGCGATTCTTTCGAACCAAATCTAAATAATCCCGGACCGTATCCGTCTCAGAAAGATAGCCGTACTCATGGAAGGGCCGATAGACCTGTTCTACTGTCAAGATATCCGTCTTGATCTGCATGTTAGACAAGGCCTTATTGATCATGGTCGCGACGGTATAGGTATCGTGTGAAGTTCGGATGACTGGGATTTGCACCTGATTGGCCAGATCAATCACATCCTCACTCACTTCAAAGCCACCTGTCACTAAGACCGCATTGTCATGCTTAAGAGCCAATCGTTGGATGCTAGTGCGGTCACCCACGATCAAAAGTCCCCCTTCAGACACATAGTCTAGGACGTGCTTTTCCGTCATGGCACCGATGTAAAATTTATTAAATTCTTTTTCGAGACCTTCCTCACCTGCTAATATTTCAGAGCCAGTGATTTCTAAAATTTCCCGATAAGTCAAGTGCTCTAGTACAGCTTTTTGCGATTTGACACGGATGGTTCCGCTTCTAGGACGCGTTTCCACAATTCCTTGATTTTCAGCTTCTTTAATGGCACGATAGGCTGTCCCATCACTGACATTCAAAAAATTGGAGATACTGCGGACACTTACCCGTTTTCCAATCGGTAATTTTTCGAGATAGTCTAAAATCTCTTGGTGTTTACTCATAGAAGTCCCCTCTACCTAGGCGGAAATCATAATAATCACGCATTTTACGCGTATAGCGGTCACTCCCTTTGAATTGACGAAAGAGACGAAAGCCAGCCTTTAAAGCGACCTTTTGACTCCCAGCATTTTCAACATGGGTGACAATCTTAAGCTCCTTCAGTTGAAATTTCTCAAATGATAGATAAACCAACTCTTTGACCGCTTCTGTCATCAAACCCTTTCCCCAAAAATCTTTGCGTAAAAAGTAGCCTAACTCAGCCTCTCCCTTAATTTCATCCAACTTTTCAAACTTGATGGAGCCGATCATCTGATTGGTTTCCTTATCACAGATCGCCCAAACCCCCAAAGGATTTTTCATAAAATAGTTGGCTAGTACATATTGAGTTTCAGCAAGATCGGCTTGAGCAGGAAAGATAAATTGTAGGTTATCAGGATTCGAAGCAATCTTATAAAAATCTTCCGCATCCTCAAAGAGAAAAGGTCGTAAATACAACCTTTGTGTTTCAATTAGTGAATAGGCAGCTAAGTGCGTCCAAATATTCATTTCAAACTCCATTGTTCGTGTATCCAGCCGCCACTATCAGATTCCTAGTTCTGTCACTATTCCTCTACCAACTGGATGTCTGCTCCAAGTTGGGTCAATTTATGAATAATATCTGAATACCCGCGAAGGATGTATTCCACATTTGTAATTTCTGTTGTTCCAGAAGCCATGAGACCGGCGATCACTAAAGCCGCACCAGCTCGAAGATCCGTCGCTTTCACACTGGATCCTGTCAATTGATTTGGCCCTTCATAAATAATGTGGTCGTTCAAGGTCGAAATGGTAGCCCCCATTTTAGCCAATTCTGGTACATGGTTGACCCGCTTTTCATAAATTGTATCAACAATGCGTCCACGTCCTGCAGCCGTTAAGAGCAAAGGTGTGATCGGTTGTTGCAAATCAGTCGCAAAACCAGGATAAGGAGACGTTTTGATCTGGATGGCCTTCAAGCCCGTCTGCTTTTCTACAAAGATACTATCTTCAGAAATGGTCATGCGCACACCCATTTCCTCTAACTTAGCAATATAGCTCTCTAAATGCTCATACAGGACATTGTTGATCTGGATACCTTCTCCAATAGCAGCTGCAAGAGCAATATAAGTTCCTGCTTCGATGCGATCCGGAATCACCTGATGTCTCGTTCCATGCAAATTCTGAACACCATCAATGATAATGATATCCGTTCCTGCTCCACGAATATGGGCTCCCATGTTGTTGAGCAAGGTCACCACATCGATAATCTCAGGTTCCCGCGCAGCATTTTCGATCACTGTCCGACCTTTAGCTTTGACCGCTGCCAAAATCGTATTGATCGTTGCACCGACACTAACAGTATCCATATAGATGTTAGCTCCTTGAAGAGGCTTGCCATCAGTCGCAAGTTTCATACTAGAGCCATCCATGGTCATAGCGGCTCCCATCGCTTCAAAGGCCTTCAAATGCAAATCGATAGGACGTGGTCCAAGGTCACACCCACCAGGAAGCCCAACCGTTGCTTGACCATAGCGTCCTAATAAGCTGCCATAGAAATAATAGGAAGCTCGTAAACTGTTGATCTTTCCAAATGGCATGGGCATATTCTTCACCCCACGTGGATCAATGATCAAACTGTCTTCTTTGCGCTCGATCTTAGCCCCCATGATGGTCATGATTTCAATCAGACTCGCCACGTCGGAGATATCCGGTACCCCATCAAGGGTCACGATATCATCCGCCAGAATGGTCGCCGGAATCAGGGCTACTACACTATTTTTTGCACCACTAATGGTCACCTCTCCTTTTAGAGGGCGACCACCATTTATTACAATTTTTTTCATCTTAATAATTTATTAGCTCTTTCAAGTCTTTTTCCTTTTACTATCGTTTTTTGCAACGGAAATAAAAGGGACAACGTATTCAAAATACTGCATCTATTATACCACAGATCGACCTATTTTTCCATCTGTAGGAATTTTCAAAACGAAAAAAAGCTAGGATCAACTTGACCCTAACTTTTCCATTTCAACTAATTATTTTACAGCTTCTTTCAAGGCTTCAACCTTGTCCAAACGTTCCCATGGAAGGTCGATATCTGTCCGTCCCATATGGCCATAAGCCGCTGTTTGACGATAGATTGGACGTTTCAAATCCAGCATTTGGATAATCCCTGCTGGGCGAAGGTCAAAGATCTCACGCGCTGCTGCTTCTAATTTGCTTTCAGCGACTGTTCCAGTACCGAAGGTATCAATACGAACAGAGACAGGTTGAGCAACCCCAATGGCATAAGCCAATTGCACTTCTGCTTTCTTAGCAAGACCTGCCGCTACGATGTTTTTGGCAATGTAGCGAGCTGCATAAGAAGCAGAACGGTCCACCTTAGTGGCATCTTTACCAGAGAAGGCACCACCACCGTGACGTGAATAACCACCATAAGTATCCACGATGATCTTACGACCTGTCAAACCGGAATCCCCTTGAGGTCCACCGATAACAAAGCGACCAGTTGGGTTGATGAAGAATTTGGTCTCCTCATCTAGATAAGAAGCTGGAATCACTTCCTTGATGACCTTGTTAATCACATCTTCGTGGATTTGTTCATTGCTGACATCTGGATCGTGTTGGGTTGAAATAACAACCGTATCCACGCGCACTGGACGATCGTTTTCATCGTACTCAACAGTGACTTGTGATTTGGCATCTGGACGAAGATAGCTAATTTCCCCAGACTTACGAAGCTCTGCCAAACGACGAACCAACTTATGACTGAGTGAGATTGGCAATGGCATGAGTTCTTCTGTTTCATCCACTGCAAAACCAAACATGAGACCTTGGTCTCCTGCTCCGATCAAATCAAGTGGATCTTGATCTGCATTCCCACGAACTTCCAAGGCTTCATTAACCCCTTGGGCAATATCAGGAGATTGTTCCACCAAAGATGGGTGTACTCCTACAGTTTCAGCTGAGAATCCATATTCCGTATTAGTATAACCAATCTCTGCAATGGTATCACGAACCACACGGTTAATATCGACATAGGCATTGGTTGAAATTTCACCAAAAACATGGACTGAACCTGTATAAACAGCTGTTTCAGCCGCAACGTGTGCTTCTGGATCTTGCTCTAAAATAGCATCTAAAATAGCATCTGAAATTTGGTCTGCAATCTTATCTGGATGCCCCTCAGATACTGATTCAGACGTGAAAAGTTTACGTTCTGACATAAAAATGTCCCCCCTTAAAAAATATTGTTATAGAGTTACAAAGTACTGATAGACAGTCTATCATCTTATCGGGACCATATAACACTTCATTATAACACATTACAAATGATATGGAAAATGATTTTTCAAGAAGCCCATTAAATCAGCTTTTTCGGGCTATGCGCTATCTAATTAAATCGACTTAAACAGTCCTCAAAGTTCCTAAAAAGTACTTAAAAAAGTTGACAAAAAATACCCCGTAGGGTATCTATCAATTTACGAGTTCAGTAGGCAAGATCTAGCACCCTCACACGGTGCTTTTTTATCTTCAAAAATGGTAGGCTACCGCGCACCTATTGGTGCTCGATGACCTACCATCTACTTAAATGATAACATATCTTTAAAAATTTTCAACCCTATCTACTTTAATCAGTCTCCATTTTTCAATAATATAGTTCCAATAAATACCAAGACTCCCAGAATAAAGGATAATATATTTGGACCTATCCAATAAGTATCTGGCGTACCTATAATGGAAATAACAAATAAGATAGCTGCGGCATTTAGGAGTCCTTTACTTCCTTTTCTCATACCAATGAAAAGTAATATAGTCGCAATCATAAAACAAATATAATGGATGGCACCAATATATAAGATCAGTAGATACATGGGGTTTCCTAAAAATAAAGGAAAAATCATAATACCAAGGTGACAGACTGCTATTATAAGGGCGCTCCATAACCAAGACGACTGAAGAATAATTCTTTTTGGTGAATTTTCTTTATCATTGTTTGATCGTATCTCAGCATTCAATTGATCGTTTACATCTATCTCTCCTTTTACTTGAGGGTATTCCATCTCTGGTTTAGTTTCAATAGATGATACATCTTGTACTTTCACCTTGGACTCCCAGCTATCTGCAACTTTATCAAACAAACCAAAAACACGACAAACAATATAAATCGATAAGAGAAGATAAAAGAGACCGTAAAAGCTTATACGAGAGATAAAAGAGTATACTACACCTATCTCAACAAGAGAAGATAAAATTAGCAAAAGAGAAAAGACTTTCTGAAGTTTATCACTTGTACTTGTGATCATAACATTAATCAGAAGTAGAAACATTAACTCCATTACAGTGTATTGAAGTGTAAAAGCGTAAATTACACTCGTTCTATCCATACCAAACAATATAAATAATGGAGATATATTGGTTGAGGCAACAAATAGTACTAAATAAGTTATCGTTGATTTCCAACCATCTTTACTTTTCCAATCGTTTAAAAGCTCCCTCATTTCTACATTCTTTATAAGCAAGCAAATCCATATTAAACAAATGATATTTAGCACAAAGGAAATGTTCATCAGATTTGTTAGGGAGAAAGGTGGTAAAAAAAACATCAGTAGTTGAGTAATTGAGAGGAGAAGAACAGCTATCAATCCTTCAACATTTAAACGTTGCTTCATGATTCTCCAAATTAACCAGCAAATAATCATTCCATTCCATATAGAAAAAATACTAGAGGCATTGAACAGTGGTGTATTTCCATTTAAATTTTGAGCATTATAGCTCTCTACTAGACTACTACCATAAGAAACAAGATAAAGAATTGCTTCAAGAATTAGCAGTATACCATACCATTTTTTTCCAGGCATAGATTCTCCTCCACTTTCTAAGAACAGTATTTAACGATTCATTCATTTAAATTATAACACAATTTGTAACCGTTTTCTTGGTGAGTTATCAGTAATAAATAAAATAGATAGGATTGATCATCCTACCTGCTATCATCACTCTTCATTTTTTAACAATACAGTTCCAATCAATACCATCACTCCTACCACAAGCGGTGGTATATGATTAATCAGCCAATCTGGATCACCCGCAGCAATAAATGAAAAAACATAAATAGCTGCTGCTATAGAGTTGCTTTATTGCCGTTCACATTTCCATTCCAAAGCAGGATAGTGGCAATAACAAAGCTAATAATATGGATTCCCAAAAAGTACAAAAAACCACCAACCCATGATCCTAGTGAAAAGAGACCTAATAAAAGCAAAACGATATAAGCAATGGCTAGGACCGAGGCAAAAGCAAGTATTCCAGATTTCCCAATTCTCTTTTCTGAATCAAATTCACCAACAGGTGAACGAACTTCATCTGTAATCCTTTCCTCTTTCTCTTTTTTTACTGCAGAATGTTTTGGTTGATCTGACATTTCATTTCTTCCTAAAGTTCTTAGTTATCTTTTAAAATAATAGTACTCAAAAATCGACAAAAAGAATTGATTTAACTATCGCTTTGATCGACCCAAATACTTTTTTTAAGTAAAGTGGCCCATACCTATCTTTTAATTAAAAGCTTTTCTCTTCTTTAACCAGGAGTGTTCCGATTAAATCCAGAACACCAAAACATAAGGGAGCAATTCGAAATATTTCCCAGTCTGGATCAAAAGCCAAGATGATTGACAGCAGATAGAGTCCAATACTCGCATAAAGAAGGCTTTTATTCCCCTTCTTCATCCCTAGTCGAATTAGAAAGGCCCCAATCGCAAGACTTAATAAGTTTGGACCAAGGAAAATCAAAACGACAAATCCCCATCCATAACCCGAAAGTGCAAAGAGAGAGACAAACAATACAAGATAGATAATGGATAAGTAAAAGGTCACTGAAAGAAGAATAGAATGTAAGCTATTTTCTTTTGGAGGATTCTGAACAAATACAGAATTAGGATGATCTTCACTGATCTTACTATGTTCGTTATTTTCTTCAAAATGTTTCTCTTTGTCTGTCATCACGGTTTCCTACCTTTCATATAACAACAACCCCAGGTCCCTGGGCGAATAAGAAAATTAGATAGCAAATTTTACGTATCATCACACTCTTCTTCCTCTAGACGAATCAGCCAAGCGTGATCTCAAAAACAAGCTTTCTATTAGATCTATATCAAGTTTCAGACAGGATTTTTTTAAATGAAGTCTGCCTTTGCAATAGCTTCTTTAACCACTTCCAATGGGAGATGAACCAGTTCTACTTCTTTTTCACGGTAGAGGTATTCGGCATATTCATCGATGCGGTATTGATGGATGTATACCACCCGCTTGCAGCCAACTTGGAGTAACTGCTTAGTACAATTGAGACAAGGAAAGTGCGTCACATAAGCTGTGAAGCCTTTGGGAATCCCTCTTTCAGCTCCTTGCAAGATCGCATTGACTTCCGCATGAATCGTACGGACACAGTGTCCCTCGACCATGAGGCAGCCATCTTCTAAACAATGATCTGTTCCAGAAACAGATCCATTATAGCCGGTTGCAATGACCTTATTATCCTTAACCAGAACAGCCCCTACTTTCGCCCGATTACAGGTCGCCCGATTCGAAATCAGTAAGGCCTGAGCTGCAAAATACTCATCCCATGCAAGTCGATTGTGTGTCACCTTTAGGTCCTCCATCTAATATGATTACTCCTATAATTGATTTCATTATAGCATGAAATCAGCAAGAAAAAAAGACTGAGAAAATCTTCCCAGTCTTATAAACATTATTTACCAAGTTTTGCTTTAGCTGCATCTGCAAGAGCTGTGAAAGCTGCTGCATCGTTAACAGCCAAGTCAGCAAGCATTTTACGGTTAACTTCGATCTCAGCCAATTTCAAACCATGCATCAATTGTGAGTATGAAAGTCCGTTCAAACGAGCTGCCGCATTGATACGTGTGATCCACAATTTACGGAAGTCACGTTTCTTTTGACGACGGTCACGGTATGCATAGTAGTAAGAGTTCATTACTTGTTCTTTTGCAGTACGGAACAAGATATGTTTAGCTCCATAGTAACCTTTAGCTAATTTAAGAATACGTTTACGACGTTTGCGTGATACAACGCCACCTTTAACACGTGCCATTTATATTTCCTCCAATATTTCCTAGAATTCTTTACTTACGAATACGCGATTATTTCAAGCGAGTAAGCATTGCTTTGATACGTTTGAAATCTCCTGCATGCACCATAGATGCTTTACGAAGATGACGACGTTGTTTCTTAGTTTTTCCGTGGAAACGGTGAGAAGTGTAAGCACGGAAACGTTTAAGTCCACCAGAACCTGTACGTTTGAAACGTTTAGCTGATGCGCGGTGTGTTTTTTGTTTTGGCATGATATTTTCTCCTTTTTTTAACTTTCTGACAGATTATTTCTTGTCAGTTGCTGGCGCCAACTGCATGAACATTTGACGTCCATCCATCTTAGCTCGTTGTTCGATGATCGCCACATCTTGTGTCGCTTCAGCGAAGTCGGCTAAAACTTTAGCACCAATCTCTTTGTGGGTAATCATACGACCCTTAAAGCGAATGGATACCTTCACTTTATTTCCTTTTTCAAGGAATTTGCGAGCATTGCGAAGTTTGGTATCGAAATCACCCTTGTCAATCACTGGGCTCAAACGAACTTCTTTCACGGTCACAACGCTTTGTTTTTTGCGTTGTTCTTTTTGCTTCTTCTGGTACTCAAATTTGAACTTACCGTAGTCCATAATTTTCGCAACAGGAGGTTTAGCTTGAGGTTGAATGAGAACCAAGTCTACATTAGCATCGTCCGCAAGTGCTTGCGCTTCGCTAAGTGGTTTGATACCCAATTGCTCACCTTCAAGACCGATTAAGCGAACTTCACGTACACGAATTTCATCATTGATGAATAAGTCTTGCTTTGCTATGGTTTTCACCTCTTTTTTATTATTCGAGAAAAACAAAGAACGGACCTGCAAAACAGGCCCGAACTACATGATGTATTTCATTACTGAAACTTGATCCGTAGGGGCCAGGCAACTTGCGTCACAAGGCGAGAAGTTCTCACTTCTGCTTTTCTCAACTTTTATATGATATCAAGTTTTTTATTCTTTGTCAAGAAGTTTTTTTGCTTTTTCTTCAATAAAGGCAACAACGTCTGCAATTCCAACACCCGTTGTGTCAAAATGAATGGCATCAGCTGCAGGTTTTAAAGGAGAAACGGCACGGTGGCTGTCCTTATAGTCCCTCTCAGCGATTTCTTTTTTCAACAATTCAAGATCCGCTGTGATGCCCTTTTCAACATTTTCCTTATAACGACGTTCTGCCCGCTCCTCAACAGAAGCGACCAAAAAGATCTTCAACTCTGCATGTGGAAGGACGACTGTCCCAATATCGCGTCCATCCATAACGATGCCCCCCTCTGCTGCAATTTCTTGCTGTAGAGTGACAAGTTTTTCACGGATCGGCGCAAGTGCTGCAACCCATGAAACATTGTTGGTCACTTGGTTATCGCGAATCGGGTGAGTAATATCCACGTCCGCTACAAAGACAAGCTGCTCTCCTTCTTCCGAACGACCGAAACTAATTGGATACTGATCTAAAAGGGCTAACAAGTCATCAACCTGTTCAGCTGTCAGATTATTTTGCAAAGCTAGGTAAGTTGCTGCACGGTACATAGCTCCTGTGTCTAGATACGTATAGCCTAGATCCTTGGCAATGATCTTTGCAACTGTAGATTTTCCACTAGAAGCCGGTCCATCAATGGCAATTTGAATTTGTTTCATGCTGTCCTCAACTCCTACTGAATCTTAACGACATCACCAGGATTGGCATACCATGATCCTGTAGACATGTGAGATGGATTTAACTGTTCCAATTGGGCAATGGAAATACCTGCACGCGCAGCGATCGCTGCTTCCCCTTCACCTGCTTGAACAGTGATCGTGCCTTCTTCAGAGTTCTCATCTTTTGAACTATCGTCTTTAGCCGCTTGGTCAGTTTGTGCTGCAGGGGCTGATGATTTCTGTTCAACCTTAGTCTCTCCATTGTAGAAACCAGACATTTGTTTTGATTTATTGCTGCCACCTGTTGAAAGGAAAATCAACAAGCAGACCATCGCCACTACTACTACAAAGAAAATAATGGCTAAAATCGTCAATAGACGATCTGCCTTCATTCCGTTTAACTTACTCGTTCTTTTCAATGTTTCTTCTCCATCATCGTAAATATCTTCTTCCCATGGTTCTTTTGCCATGACTTCCTCCTTGTTTTTTCTCGTAAAAATCATTACAATAGAAGTATGAAAGTTACGTTAATTCCAGATCGTTGCATCGCTTGCGGTCTCTGTCAGACCTATTCTGAATTATTTGATTACCATGACAATGGCATCGTTAAATTTGCTGCTGAAGAGGACGACCTCCTTGAAAAGGAGGTTCCTGTCACAAACGATGTTCTCGAGGCTATTAAAGAATGCCCCACTCGTGCTCTCTTAAAAGATTAAGAGGGCTTTTTATTTGTTTGCATAATACATCTCGTAGTAATCCACATGGATGAAATTGTCCGTCAGGATTACTTCTCCCTTAAAATAAGGATTTAAGGCAAGTGCATTGATAAAGTATTTTTTCGGCCATTTACGCATACAGAATGTCCGACTGCGCGAACCATCATTAAAAATGAGCTTGATCGATTTCTTATTTACTTCGACCTTTTCAATCGAATTAATCTTCACCTTGATTGGAGTAAAAGGATTAGCTGTAATAATCCGCAAGATCCCATCCTCATAGATCGTGAAGTAACGATGGACCCCAATCGCGAGCAAGACCATAAATAAAAAGAACGAAAACAAAACTAGCGTTGGCACACTAGAGCTCTCATACATCAAGGCCAGTCCAATAAAGACCGGAATCACTGCAATGGACCAATAAGTCACAAGAATGGATAAGTCCGGTTGCCAATGATAATGGACCTTTCCGAATATCTTAATCATGAGCATACCCCCATCTAATAGTTTAGCATAAAAAACAAAAAAAAGGGAGCCAGACAGCCAAAATCACAAAGATTTTTACCTGCTTGCTCTCCTTTTAATTGGATTTATCAGTTGGAACTTTAAAGAAGTCTTTAGAAAGGTAACCTTTCCCACTAATCAAGTCGTATTCAACCATTTTCAAATCCTCTGCAATTTCTTGTGCTTCTCCTTCCAAGGCCTTTTTATCGACACTTGCTTTTTTCAGTACTTCTGTCAACAAAGCATAGTAAGGCGAAACTTTTGAATTGGTCTGTTCAAAGACCATAGCAGAGAAATCACTTGAATTGACCAAAGGATAGTTCAATTTCGGTGCATCAAAATTACTCCAAATGAAGTAGTCTGTCTGATACTGACTCTCCGGATTATTCTTAAAGGCGGACTCAGGATAGAGACCTGGCAAGTGATCTCCATAAAATACCACTGTAATCTTCTTATCTATTTTAGAAAGACTTTCCAGGAAGGATTGGGTAGAGGTATCGGTAAAGGTTAAAAGACGTGAATAATTCGTTAACTTGGTATTTTCATCATTTGAAAAACCGTTGCCTGTTGCTGTTAAGTCTGAAGGTTCTCCTGCTATAAATGGGGAGTGATTTTGAATCGTAATGACAGAAAAGAATTGATTCTTTTTAGCATCCATCTCTTTTAATACTGCCTTATACGTAGATTCATCGCTTATATGTACTTCTTGATAACCTAAATCATAATTCTTTTTATCATCAATACTTATAAATTTATTGAATTTCAATCTATTGTAAATTACATTTCTAGAATAATTAATTGGAGATTCGAAATGAATAACTTCTTTATTATTAAAAGAATCACTAACTGAAATTAGTCTTCTCATTTTAGGAGCAACCTCTGAGTACAATACAGAAACTGTAGGATTAATATTATAAAAAGGTAACCCCGTCAATGTTTGGAACTCCATATTTGCAGTTCCACCACCATAACCATCCGATTGCATTAATCCACTTGTAACTTTTGTCTTAATTTCTTGAATTTTTGGTATAGGATTTCTAGATAAATTTACCCCCTCAATTCTTGATGGATCAGCAAAACTTTCACTTAAAACATAAACAATCGTTTGATTATCAATTAACTCATTTCTATTTTTATTGATTTCTAATGCTACTTGATCATATTTCTTCTCAATTTCTTTGATTTTTTCTTTACTATATCCCTTCGGTTCTATAATTGGATCTGTTGTGATTTGATTCAACCATACATATGACAACGATCGATATCTAGCGTTTATGGAATTTCCTAACCATTTTGTATCTTGGAAATTATTTAACAAGGTAATAATCGGAACGTCATCAATAATTTTTCCATTATCTTTTCTTTTAAAAATAGAATAAAGATTAATGGACAATAAGAGCATAAGTCCTAATAAAACAAATCTTAAAATCGTTGCACGAATAATTCTACCTGGATAAATATATCTCCGTCCTATTATATAGATAAACGTAAAAATGACTAAGGAAATACTCACAATCATTAAAACCGGGGCATCTACAAAACTAAATAAAACAGAAGGTTGAAATACCCAGACCAAATCACTTGGCAAAATTGGTTCCGCACGCATACTAAATTTTATAGCATTAGCAACAATAAACAGAACCCCACCAAATAAAATCAATATTGTCGTAAATAAATATCTATTAAAGACTATATATAGAAAAATAAACAGATAAGATAAACATAATATCTGAAATATTACACCTCCAGGAAATATTGAGTATCCAACCAAAGGTTCCCCATGGCCTAAACCCAATTGAATTCCTGTATTAAATAATATTGCAAGACTAATACTTGTAAATATAGCTAGCGAAAAACTAGACCTATTTTTTACTACATCAACTTGTCCTTTTACAAAAAGCAAGCCAACTAAAGTCAGAAAAATACTTAAGAGCAGCAAATAAAATTCTAAAATCCAAAATTGGCTCAAGGAATACTTTCCCGCTCCTAATTTCTCAAAATTTCCAGATACATACCATGATGTACGATATAATAAAGAAGGGATTTTAGAATCAGTAAAAATGAACGAACAAACTAGGCTAGAATGCAAGACATATTCGAACAGTTTCCCAATAGGTTCTAATTTTTTTCTGTTTGCTTTATTATCATATGATTTTCTAATCTGTCCTAAAACATAAGAAATTACTAACAATGATAAAACAAAAGTTAGAGAATTACATTGCCAAAAATTATTTTTTTCAAAATGATCAATCTTATAACTAGGATTATTAATATTAAGCGAAACATCAATCGAGTAAGATAGTATTAAATAGATTACATATGAAACTAAAATCTTAAGGAAAAAAATCCATTTTAAAGTGTATTGTGAAATTAGTAAAACTAAAATTAAAAATGAAATTCCAAACCAAATACCACACTGATTAACCAGAAATAATACAGATCCTGTCGATTTAATTTCTTTAGAAATTAAATTTTGTATTAAGAAAGTGTTACTTATAAAAAATAAAAGAAGGAGAGCTAAACAGTACTTTTGTGTTCTTGTTATTTTATTATAAATTTTAAAAAGAAAATCTCTAAAATCTAATTTCCTCTTTCTCTTCATTTTTTATCCTTCCTAAAATTTTTTACCCCTGCAATTGAGTGTATATTCCGATACTAATTGTTAAAATATTTAAATACACTAACATATATTGCAAACTACATTCAAAATTCGAATCTTCATTTTGAATGGTCATATCTAAAAAACCAAATAATTTTCTAAACCATGATCCACAAAAAAGTGGCAAAAACATCAGAATAAAATAATAATAACGACCTTGTACACCACCTACAGTAATATCACCTTTGTGGTATACCCTAGGATCTCCTGAAATAGCAATTACTATTAATGAGGCAATACCTGTAAGTAAAAGAAGACAGTAATATTTAAAAAATGTTGGCATTTCAATTTTATTTTTTAATGCAATGACAAACATAGCGAAAAAGAAAGTAACTATCGAAATTGCAATTAAAAACGGAGACGATTCTGAAACATATTTCAATGGTTCAGAAACAAAGTCATGAATAATACCGTATGGCGCTAAAAGTAAAGTTCTAATTAATGGTAATGGATGTGTTACAAAATATAATAGTCCTGGTCCTTTGCCTGACAAAGCATTGTCTGAAGCAAACAATTTAATGATTCCAACGTATGTAAAGGAAATTAACAAATTTAAACCAAACAGGATTGAACTGAATTTTCTTACTGATTTATCCTGATAATACTTATTTGGCAATATTGAAAATAGACTTCCAATTAATACAAACGGAAATTTTGCAAATGAAAATAATAATGTAGAGCATTGAAATACAAAAGCATATTTTCTATCAATTTTACGTTCACCTGATAGAATATTTGTCAATATAGCAAGACTAATTAAAGTTGCTCCAAAATATAAATAATCATAATGATAACCTGCTATGATGTACAATACTGCAGGGAATGTAGAAAATAAATATATCGCTTCTCTATAAACTTTGCTGATTTTTAATGCAATAAATACTAGAATGGCATATGCTATTACTTCGAAGATTCTTCCCAAATAATAGGAAACAAACACTTTTTTAGAGATTAATCTACCTATATTCCATCCAATTGCACTAGGAATGAAGGCTGGATTATCAAATCCAACTCTTACTCCTTTAATTTTACTTTTCTTATGCTCAACATTGAACCAATAATTTTTATCTTTTTTACTAGGATTTCTTAGTGCATCATACTTAAAAACTGAATTATAATCTTCCAATTTCTCATTAGAATATTTAAAAAAAGGACTATCAGAAATACTAATTACGTTTGGTAAATGAGACTCTTCATCTAATCCATATTGGACTGGTTTCACTACTGAAATGACACTACCGAAAATAATTATCAGAAAAAACGCATTAATTGGCAATTTCTTTTTGTCTGTTGGATCAAAAAGAATAAAATAAATTACAATACTAATAATTAATAGTATGATATTAAGATTGATAGTAAATTGAAATAAACTAGCCAAAAACACCCTTGAAAATAATACTAAAAATATAGCGATTAAAATATTTCTAATTTTAGTCTTATCAATAACTCCCATATAATTTACTCTACTTTCTTTATCATTCTTTTTAGTATATATTTCACAGCTCTTGCAGGACCGATCACGATATACTTCAAGGCTCCTTTGATCCCCCCAATTTGATTAAAGTCTACAAAGGTATGGGGTTGAAGATCTTCGCGATTGTTCAACTGCTTATTATCAATAAATGGTGTCAGAACATGTGGGTTTTGAGAGATCCTAAAGTCATATTTTTGATCCCAAGCAATGTAGATCAACAAACGTTCGATCGCATGCAATATCGAATTTTGAGGTAAAGGTTCGGCTGGAACATCTGCTGCTGTCAAATTCAAATCAAAGAGTGGTTTCAAAGCATCGTATTTAAACCAAACAAAGGTTCCATAACTCATAACAAAGGTATTGAGATTTTTGAAGTCAATCGTCTTGGTCGCTCCCATCCGTTCCCAGAGCTTGTTCATCTCTGGTGAAATAAGAGCCTCATTCCAAGCAACCACTATTCGATTGTAACGGAAGAAGGTTGGAATATCTGCGATAATGATTCCGACTTTTGGATTGGCCTCCATATTGGCCAGGATTTGATCAGCTGGGTTAACTAGCATCTCGATCAATTCTTTGCGCCAAGATTCACCTGCCCAAAAATCTGCTTCTTTTGATTTTTTGGTATGGAAATGACCTACATAATCATAACGGGAGAGTTGCTCTTTTAGGAGCAACATTGGCAACACATCTCGTCCAATGTTTCCAGTCACCACAACCGTGGCATCTTGTGCTCGATGAGAAAGAATTTTCTCAATAGCCTGCTTCTTCTCTTCTACATCTGTCGTAATCCATAAGTCATAGGCAAAATGAAAAGCTTGGAAAGCATCTAGAAATTCTTCCAAGAGGTCCACATAAAAGACATGAAGATGAACTGCAACTTTTTTACCGAACTCTCCAGCTAATTCCTGATTTTTCAAGTACTTACGCGATAACAAATACGGATAGTCCGGACGATCGATCATAGACATGTGGTTGAGAATCAAATCTAATGGATAGTTCGATACACGCTCCAACTCGTCAAAAATATAAGGCATAATTCCTTCATTGTTTGCAATGGTTTTGACTTTGATGATAGGAACCTTATGATTGAGAATCGCTGTAGGATTATAGTAAGAAAAGTCTGGATAGAGCATCCCTGTAGTCACTTCATGAATGGTATCAAAGACCGTCTTATAGCGAAAACCTGCATCCAAGAAATTCGTTGTGACCTTGGTTTCATAGTTATCAATCACATCTTGAACATTGGTGAAGTCCTGAACACCTTGCCAAAATTCATGGAAGGCACTTGATGTCAGCACCTGTTTTTTAAAACTAAGATAATAACTCTGAATATGCTCGTTAAAATCCTTGTCTTTCCGGTAATTGGTCATTCCCCAGAAATCCACTTCATCATCATGTTCAAACTGCTGATAGATTGGTTCTAGATCCCAAAGAGGTCCAAAGCAGGTATCATTCATGAGGGTAATCGAATCAAAATGAGCCAGTTGGTCAAAGCCAACTGTCTTCATTCCATCCCGCCACGCCGCAAAGTCAAAGCCACTATTTTGGCGTTCAAGGATATCATCCACCAAGTGTTGAGTGGACAAATGGTCCTTCACATTTTCTGGTAGCTGACTATTGGAGATAAAGACCACCCGTGAATACAAGGGGCGAATCTTTTCTAATTGATAGAGTACATGTCCACTAATAAAATTGAATTTATTATAGTGAACATATAAAAGTAAACGTTGCATATTATTTCCTTATTCTTAAGAATTTCAAGATCTTTGTTGGAATGGTCCAACGGCGAGAATGGATGACTGTATTATATGTTTCTTTCGTAGCTTGTAACTCTGCCTCAAGATTTTTCAAACTATTTTGACAATCTAACATTTCGGCAGCAAAAACTTTTCCAATATAATCCGGTGCAGAGGGATTATCTATAGAAATCATTTTATAGCCCAGTTGATACACCCCTTCTTCTTCAACTTCATAAATCAATTGAGGATCTGGTTCACTAAAAAGAAATAAATTATCTGTAACGATACCATTACTATAAACTGGCGAGCAAACCTTTCCGTTAGAATCTCTCAATTCAACATCAGAGTAATAACTAGGATTTTCCGAAAGATCGACTCGGATAACAGAAGTTCCCTTCGGAATTTCGATTGCCAGACTATCTTCTTTTTGAAGAAGTTTGGTCATGGTACGATCTTCCGAATAAGTATTTTCTTCGTCACCAAAATAAATTGTAACAGACTCCATTCCGATGTGTGAAAGAGAATCCATTGGTTTGGAAAGACGGATCTCATAAGTGTTATTACGATCTAAAAGGATCTTCGTCATCTCTTTAAAATCGGCATTTGGATATTTATCAAGATACTCAAGTTGTGTTTTCAACAACTTATGAAATCGTCGTTCTAATTTTTTAAAATCAGTAGGACGAGAATCCGATCCTTGATTAATGGTATAAGCAACTGTTGCTTCATCCAGATAGGCTAAAGAAGTCCGTTGAAAGAGTTCCAATTGGAGGTTGAAAGTATCATCTGATGTCGTTAAATCTAACTCTTGATTGACTTCTAACATCAGATCTCTTTCAACTAGCCATGTAGAGGCCATGGTAAAACCTCTTGTTGCAAGCATCTTTTCATAGGTATCTGCTAATGGAATTGTATGATTAGCAAAGCCAGCCTTAGAAACGAGAGTTCCGTTTTCATCATAAATATCAAAATCCGTATTGGACCATTTGCAATCAGGCTTACTTTCTAATAAGTCAACCTGTTTCTGAAGTTTTAAAGGGTCTAACCAAAAATCATCTCCGTCACAGCGGGCAATATACTTTCCACGTGCTTCTTTACAGATAGAGACCCAGGTTTTAGAAATTCCCTGATTCTCATCCTGATAAAAGGCACGAATCAGATCAGGATAGTTGGCTTGATAATCCTGAATGATAGAACGAGATCCATCGCTTGAAGCATCATCCACCAAGATAATCTCATAAGCAAACTCTGTTTGTTGGGCTAAGAAGCTATCAATCGTCTTCTTTAGCCAGGGCTCTTTATTAAAAACCGTACAAATAATCGAAACAAAAGGCGTCGTTTCCATATTTCCCTCAGTCTAGTCAGTCATTGACCATGTTCCATTGCGTTGGATTAAGCCACTTGCCGAATCCATTGCTGATTTATCATCCAAAGCGATATCATCTCGATTGATAAAGATCAGTGGGGTCTGGGTGGCATCTGAAAAGGCCAACATCTGTCCTTCCTCATCCCTTACTGTCACTTCCAATTTCATTTTTAAGTCATTTACAGTTGGCAGTGAACAAGTATAATGAACCGTTTTATGTCCAGTTCCACTCATCAGTTGATTCATAGAATTATCATTATAGATCCAAATGTTCCGATCAATATCCGTTAAAGACAGTGCGATATAAGTCTTGATGTCTTCACGAACATCAAAATCAATCTGGAACTGAATAGGATCTTGAGGACGTAATTTGTTTGAGCTTAACAACTGAAGCTGAAAATTTTCAACCAAGACATTTTCTTCCTGGTTGGAATTGCCTGCTCCATTAGCTTCTCCTCCCTGTTGCAAAGGAGCTGTATTATCAAAACTGTACTGATTGGCAACATTTTCTGGACTCCCTAAAGCCTTCACCAAACCATTTTCAATCAAAACAGCCTTGTTACAATATTTCTTGACAGCTCCCATATCATGGGTAACGAGGATCGTGGTTTTCCCTGATTTCTTGCGTTCTTGGAAGTAATCGTTACACTTGCGCTGGAAGGCCTCATCTCCTACTGCTAGGACCTCGTCCAAAATCAAGATATCGCCTTGGGCCTTAATGGCAACCGAAAAGGCTAGACGAACCTGCATACCTGATGAGTAGTTCTTAAGCTTTTGGTTCATGAATTCATGCAACTCAGCAAAGTCTACGATATCATCATACATGGCATCAATTTCAGCTGTTGAGAAGCCCAACATGGCCCCGTTCATATAGACATTTTCACGACCAGTCAGTTCTGGGTTAAAGCCCACTCCAAGCTCAATAAAGGACACCAGTTTTCCATCGATAGTGACAGTACCTTTTTCTGGTACATAGATTTCAGAAATAATTTTCAAGAGGGTCGATTTTCCAGAACCATTTCTTCCCAGGATCCCGAAAAAGTCTCCTTTTTCTACTTCAAAAGAAATATCCTTGAGAACGTGCTGTTCTTTGTATCCTTTGATTCCTTTGAAGCGATTGACCAGGGCAGTTCGAAGACTATTGGTTGCCTCTGTTGGCAACTTAAAGTACTTGCTGACATGGTCTACTTTTACTGCAATTTGTTTATCTGTCATTAGAGAATCTCCGCAAATTTCTTAGCATGTTTGTTAAAGTAAGCAAAGCCAGCGACAAAAATAAGAATTGGTAAAACATAAGGAATCAAAACCAAGAACTTATTTTCCACCAAAAGCCAGACAGGGGTGTTAGCCTTATCAATCAAGAAGTAACGCATGTCTTGAATAATTTGAGCCAAAGGATTCATCATGACCAACTTAGCAGCCCATGGATTGCGGTCTGCAATAAAGGTAATCGGATAGATAATTGGCGTCGCATACAAGCCTGCTTGCAAGAGTACTTCCCAGACTTGTCCAAGATCGCGAAAACGAACAAAAAATGTCGCTAAGATCAATGCGCATCCTGTCGCCATCAAGAACAACTCAAAGAACAACGGAATCACCATCAAAGCTGTCCAAGAAAATGTCACTCCATTAAAGAATGAAAAAATCAAGACCACTACAAGGTTAATAACAAAGTTGATGGCTGCTCCTGAAATCGCAGACAAGACAATGATATGTTTGGAGAAGTTCAACTTCCGCAATAGGTCGCCTCGACTAACGATCGACACCATCCCCATAGATGTGGCTTCTGAGAAGAAGCCCCAGATTACATTGGCCAACAAGAGGGCAACTGGGAAATGGGGCACATCTCCACCCAAGCGTAAGAATCGGATGAAGACAATATACATGATCGTAAAAGTCATCAGGGGCTTTAAAATCGACCAAAGATAACCGATTGCTGATCCTTGGTAACGTAATTTAAAGTCTGTTTTGATTAACTCTCGTAATAAAATTCGATTTTTCTGACTAAAAACGTCAAACATTATTTTTTACCTCGATATGCAAACTTTGTCAGAATCAAGCTGGTAAACACAACCGTGTGAAAAGTCCGGTTCTTCCGATAACCATACTGACGAATCCGTCTCAGACGTTCTCTCAGTGGAACATCCATAATGGTGACAAAGTTTTCAATGATTTCTTTAGTTTGGGAACTGACAGGCAGATCCAATAAATTTTTTGCTTGTTCTTGACTGGACTCGATGAGATTCCAATATTTAGCAAACAGAATATGCGGACGAACCCAGTTTTTGATCCGTTTCCTAAGGGTACGAGCCCCCAGAACATTGCTACTGTGCTGACGGTACAATTCTGTCGGCTGATCGATATAGATGAGCTTCCCAAAGGCAGTTGCCAGTAATGCTAAATACCAATCATGCATGAGGAGCGCATGCTTTTCTTGACCTGTCCATAACTCCGCCAACGCGTGGTTGATCATGGATACACCGCCAGTTACCGTATTTTCCGTCAACTCTTGAATCAGTTCGGTATTGGCATGATCAGACTGGGTTCGAATCATGCTTTCATGTTGCACATTCAAGTTTTCATCGACCACCTTTAAATCTGTGTAGACCAACAAAGGATCTTCTTGAGGATGCTTGGCCGCTTCTTCTACCTGAAGTGCAATCTTTTCAGGAAGCCAGACATCATCTTGGTCACTGAAGCAATAGAGATCAGCTTTCTCGTATTTCAGAAGCGCATGGAAGCTCTTGATGACACCGAGATTTTCGATAGCTCCCTGGTTGATAAAGCGAATGCGCTCATCCTGGGCCACCAACTCTTGAATAATCTTCACCGTACCATCTCTTGACCCATCATCTCGGATCAAGAGTTGCCAGTCTTGATAAGTCTGGTCTTGGATACTTTTAACCTGCTCTTTTAGATACTGTTCACCATTATAGGTGGACAACAAGATATTTACTTTCATGATAAGAATAATTCCTCGTACTCACCTACAATTTTTTCCCAGGTAAAGTTTTGTTTCATATTGGCCTTGGCTCGTTGACCCCATTCAGATACATCTTCTAAAGAATCAACCTGATCAATCAAATGTGCCAAATTCCCAGTTTCTTTAGTCCAATATTGAGCCGAATCCTTAGCGACCGTTTGATTAAAGGAGACCCCTAAAACTAAATTCAGATCCGTCTGGGCAAGAGCCTCTAGGAGACCAGGATTGGTCCCGCCCACTTCATGACCATGGATATAGGCAAAGGCTCCTTTACGGATATACTTCAAAAGGTCTTGATCATAAACCGTTCCTACAAACTTAACACGAGGATCCTGATCAAATCCAGTTCGAGCTCGGAGCTCCTCAAAATAAGGATTACCTTCCTGGTTACAAATGATCACTAAATCCCGCTTGGTTGAAGAGGTCATAAATTCACGAATGGCGGTCTCATAATTATTTTCTGGGACAAAGCGGCCCAAAATTAGGTAATAGTTTTTCTCTTGTGTCTGCCACTTGTGATAGAATTCTCGGACCTTCCTATCCTGACTGTTTAGGCTGGTTGGAGATAAGTCCGTTCCATAGGCAATATAGGTCGTCTTAGACCAAGAGTAGGCTTCCTTGATATAGGACTCAATACCAGGGTTGTCTGAAATTACCAGGTCAGCATGGCGCGTCATGATCTTTTCAGAATACTTGAGATAGGCTTGGATCGGTTTAGCCCACTTGGCCCGCTTCCACTCCAGTCCATCTGGATTGATATAGAATCGACCACCCATCTTATGGATCTTACGCGCAAAAGGCGCCACAAAGGCTCCGATTGTATTGCCCAAGACATAAAAAATCGGCTGTTCAATTCCTTGTTTCTTAATAAGCTTCAAGGAGTAGTTGATGGCCATCATATCATAGGCAATGACACGCGCAGGCCCAAGCTTAGGGGCTTGAATCGTAAAACAATCCACACCCTTGTAGTCAAAATGGTAATAGGCTTGATCATTAGAAAGGCAAGCAACATGGTACTGGATATCTGGAGACACTTGATGCGAAACCAATTGGTCCACAAAAGTCTCAAAACCGCCATATTGAGCCGGAAGCCCACGACTTCCGATAATAAAAACATGTTGCATAGAGTTCCCTTTCAAATCATTCACAGTCTATACAATTATACCATTTTCTAGGCTTTTTGCCTAATCCAAACAGAAAAGCGACCCTCAAGGGCCGCTTCTATTTGTTCTTATTTCACTTCTTGTTTATAAAATTCTTTCAAAGCATCTTTCCAAGTTGGAATAACAAATCCTGTAGCCTTAGCCTTAGCCAAGCTCATCGTTGAGTTCAGTGGACGTTTCGCTTTAGCTGGGAATTGGCTAGAATCCACTGGCTTCACTTCAACATCAGTGTCTTTGAGAATCTCAACTGCAAAGTCATACCAAGTTGTATCTTCTGCTGCATCATTTGATAGGTGGTAGTAACCATATTCCTTACGATTTTCAGCCAAATAGGTCATAAACTCTGCAAGAGTACGTGTCCAGGTTGGACGACCATGTTGGTCATTAACGACCGTCAAAGTCTTATGAGTCTTCGCAAGGTTTTGCATGGTGAAGACAAAGTTCTTACCGTAGTTCCCGAAGACCCAAGCTGTACGGATGATATAGAAATTGGAAACATGTTTTTCAACCAATTCTTCCCCCATACGTTTGGTACGACCGTACTCTGTTTGAGGATCTGGTTGATCGTCTACTTCCCATTCTTGTCCCACTGGTTTTTTCCCATCAAAAACGTAGTCGGTTGAGATATAGACCAAGGTTGCACCGTGCTTTTCAGATGCCTTTGCTACATTTTCCGTACCCGTCACGTTGATGGCATAGTCTAACTCTTTTCCTTCATCTTCAGCAGCATCAACAGCTGTGTAGGCAGCACAGTGATATACCAAGGTTGGTTTTACTTCCGCAAATACCTCGTCTACTTTCTCTGCATTAGTGATATCCATTTCAGCCACATCAACAGCTACATATTCTTCATTTCGTTCATCTAACAAATGGCGAAGCTCCGTTCCAAGTTGACCATTTGCACCTGTAATTAAAATCATGTTACGTTCCTTTCGAATGCTTTTTCTCTATCATTATAGCAAAAAAAGCAGAAGTTTTCTGCTTTTTACTTACTTTTCTCTTTGATGACATAGATTGGACGTTTCTTGGTTTCCATGAAGATTTTACCTATATATTTCCCTAAAATCCCAATGGTTAGTAATTGGAACCCTCCTAGGAAAAGAATCACTGTCATGAGAGATGGCCAACCTGAAGTAGGATCTCCAAAGACTAAGGTACGGATCACAATCAGAATCACCATGATAAAGGCCAGAATCCAAGATAACAGTCCACCAATAAAGGCAATGTTTAATGGGGCATCCGAGAAATTGACAATCCCTTCAATCGAATACTTAAAGAGGGACCAAAAATTCCAAGACGTCTCTCCTGCCACGCGCTCTACATTTTTATATTCGAGGTATTCTGTCTCAAATCCTACCCAAGCAAAAATTCCTTTTGAGAAACGATTGTACTCCGAGAGCTCAAGAATCGCATCGACCATTGGACGACGCATTAAACGAAAATCACGCGCCCCGTCAACCATTTCCACTTGACTAATATGATTGATCAATTTATAAAACATCCGTGCAAAGAAAGAGCGGATCGGTGGTTCCCCATCACGGGTTACGCGTCTCGTTCCGACACAGTCTAAATTCGGCTGTTCCTCCAACTTCTGCTTCATTTCGATCAATAACTCCGGAGGGTCCTGCAGATCTACATCCATGACGGTCACGTATTCACCACTAGCACGCTCAAGTCCAGCATATAGTGCAGCCTCTTTTCCGAAATTTCGAGAAAAAGAAAGGTAGTGCACATTTGAATCTGTAACATGTAGCTTTCGAAGAACGGATAGCGTACCATCTGAAGAGCCATCATTTATAAAAATATATTCAAACTTTTCTCCCATCTTCATCCGAACACGTTCCATTTCTCGATAAAATAATGGAATCGATTCTTCTTCGTTAAAACATGGGACTACAACTGATATAACCATTCATTGCTCCTATTAACATCTGCTACTAACTTATCAGTAAACTGTATATCTTCTAACTACCCTTTACAATACAGTTTTGCAAACAGTTTTAATAAACCGAACTTTTCAATCAAGTTCATTGTAAAGATAGCTAGTTTAACCATAAACCTCTCATCTCTAATTTCTCGATTAAAAACAGAAAGAGTGGACTTCATTCCATTTATCCTGATCCAATCATTAATTTCTTTATATTGACGTAAAAACTCTGCACTTGTAGAATGTCTCCCACCGTCCAATAACCAATAAAGAGTAAATTTTTTTATAAAAAATTTAATTAATTTAGTTTCAGAAAAATCTTTAGGGATAATCGCTGCTATTTTATCAAGTACATTCTTGATATCTAAATTTGGATTAAATCCTTTATTTAATGTATTAGATGCACTATTCTCATTGAAAAACCAATTATATCCACAATATGGGATAGTTCTTATATTTTCAGATTTTGTATATACCGTTAAGCTGAATAACAAGTCCTCAGCCAGCGGAATATCTGGAAAAGAAAGTTCGTGATCTACTAAAAATTTTTTTCTATAGATGCGAGCACATGGTGAAATCGATCTATATTTCGACCATTTATCTTTACCCAATTGGATAGAAAATAGTTGTTTACCATCTTGGTTTACTCTCTGAAGACCACCAATAACTGCATCATCTATCCCACTTGATATTTCATCATAAAACACCTGCAAGTAATCTGAGTTTATATAATCATCACTATCGATAAACATGATGAATTCACCTTTTGCAAGCTTGATACCTTCATTTCTAGTATAGGCTGCACCTTTATTTTCTCGACTCAAAGTTCTAATATTTGGAGAAAATTGTTGGTATTCATTCAATATTTTAAACGAATTATCCTTTGAACCATCATCAATTGCAATAATTTCAAATGATTTAAAACTTTGATTCAAAACGGAATCTATACATCTTTTGAGATATAATTCTGCATTATATACTGGAATAATGACACTAATCTTAGGCGCTTCTTTCACAATCTTATCCTTTATATATTTTAATAGAACCCATAGTTTTGCAAATAATTAAGATATTCAAACTTTTATATTTTTATCAAACCTCGAGCACGCAATCTTTAACCATTCGTATCCTGACTCTTTTTATAAAAACGATTTAAACATTTCGCTAATACGTTTGGCCAAAAGAGTTTAAACATCATGTAATCTTCCTTTGTTCGAGTATTGTCACTAATGGTATTACTCGTTTCAGAGTCTTCATGAATACGATGACACATTAATTTCTTTGGAACATATACAAATCTGCCATCAAATTTAGCCAAATGGTACCAGGCAAGCCAATCTAGACTAACTCTCCATTCCTCATCAAATCTAAAGCCCTTAACCAATTCTAAATTATAAGTTACAGCAGGGCAACAAATTGGATTTCCAAAAGCAAGAATCCGATTTCTCCACCACTTAGTTTTAGGGAATAATGAGATTGTTTTTAACATTAATGATTTGATTTTTAGATTTGAAGTCGGTTTAATGACCTCTCCATTTTTTTCTTCAAAATAATCAGAATAAAGAATGATAGCATCTTGATGCTTCTTTATCCTCTCTTGAATTTCCATTAAATAGGTTGGCTCATAATAATCATCTTGATGGGCTATTGTAGCATATTGGGTAGTAACAAAAGATAAAGCATTATTCCAATCTTTCCCAATCCCGCCACCTACAGTTGTATTAAACGGAATGGCATATTTTTGGCAAATACTTTCGATAAATACACTTGGAGTAGAAGTATACAAAATGATATTACTTTTTACGGTTTGGCTTAATAACGAGTTTATACAATCCTCTAAAAAAGGACTATCCCCATAAGCACAGATTACAAATGTATGATCATTCCACTGATTCATATTTTTGAATCTCCTTCCTTCTCATAATTACAAAGACAATCCAACTAGCAATGGTGTAAAACAACATAACAATAACAAAACTAAGCCCTGCTCCAAACAAGCCAAACTCCCTCATCGCTAGAGGCGTAAGAAAATTTGTCAACAACGCCATTGCGATATAAACATAGAGTAGATAGACTTGCTTCCTCAATATAATTAAAAAATCACCTATGACAGAAGCTATAGAATATAAAAAGCCGGAAAGCACTAAAATAGTAAGTAATAAACTATAATTTGATAAATCAATACCACTTATAATATTCAAAATAGGAATCCCTATCAAATAGGCCAGTATTGATACTACCAGTCCCAAAATCATAAGCAATAATAAAATCTCTCGAATCATAGCATTAAACGTATGAAATCTTTTTTCTGACCATTGTTTTGCCAAATCGGTAATTAACGGTCTTAATGCTAATACAAATAAACTCATAAAGAAAACAGGCATGAATAGAATACTGAAGTCTCTTTGAGCACCTTCACGTAATACACCCTCAACTAACAATTTATCAATCACTTGTTTTGGATAATTCAAAACATATACCAATAAAAAGCCGTTAACAAACAAGGGAAGGCAAGTTTTCATGATACTAATTGATTGCTTAAATGTAGCATATGAAATCTGATTAAAAGGTATCGTTCTAATTTGTTTGGATTGGACGTAATCACCCCCAAAAACAAAAAGAACATTAAAAAAACATAAACAAATTAAAGAAAAAATTAAAGAATTTGAAAGTAACAAACTAACTAGGAGAATGATTGTGCTCGAACCATAACGTAGCACCATTAATTTCCCTGCAATATCTAAACGTTCGTGTTGTTGAAATAATCCTTGGAATAAATCAGAAAAAGCATCACATGAACGATAAATAACTGTTAGGATGATAATTAAAAATAAATCCCCTTTTCCAACATTATTTCCACTAAAAAATAAATACGGAAATAGTGAAACTAACATTAAACAAACTGTAATAACCCTAGTTAGCCAATATTCCAAATACGAGTACGTTTCTTTCAAATCAGTCGCCTGATAATTTCTAACTTGAAAAATACCAATGACAACCCATAGGTTTCCAATTGCATAAGCCAAACTAAAATTATCAGCATCACTTGCGGAAGTATAACGAGAGACAATAATCAAATACAATATTGAGACTGCAGCTGCTGCTATATTTCCTGCAAAATTCCAAAAATAAATACTCCTATTTACTTTATTGTTCATTTTCATTCTCACTTCTTAATAAAGCAATCGTTTGTGACAATTTCTTAATCTGTACTGATTGTTTTGATACAGTACGAGTTAATGAAAAAATTAAAAATATTAATAAAAATGTACTTAATAAAAAAATAAAGTTACTTAGCGTTTGAATACCAAGAAATAAAGATATTGCTCCAATCAAATTAGGAAACCAAATGACTGGCAACGATAGCAAACAAAGAATGAGCCAAGAAATGACATTTCTCAGTTCAACGACTTTCTTTGCAACTAGGCGTAGAATATAAACGATAAAAATAATTACAATAAGGGTTAACCAAATATTTAACATGTTATTTCTTATATCCTCCACCAATTCTAGCCAATAGCATTGCCATTGTCACTTTGATCATATAGTAAACAGACTTACTGAATGTAATCGATGATTCTCCGTGTTCTCGCTCGTTCATCAAGACCGGTACTTCTGCAACGGAATAACCTGAGGTTAAGAGGGACACAATCGTCTCTGGTTCTGGATAATCACTTGGATATTGTTTAGCAAATTCTTCAATCACTTTTCGATCAGCCACCCGCAATCCTGAGGTTGGATCTGTTACCTTTTGACCGGTCAAAATCTTAATTAATTTTTCAAAAAATGAAATTCCAATCCGTCGCGCGAAGGAGGATTGGAAACCTTGATTTTCAATGAAACGAGAGCCAATCACCATGTTCACATTCTTCTCTTGAAGGACTTGAAGCATCTTTCTGATAAATTCAGGATTATGCTGACCATCTCCATCCACTTGAACAGCATATTGATAGCCATTTTTAACTGCATATTGATAACCAGTCTGAACAGCACCACCAATTCCTAAATTAATCGGTAAATCGATAACGTTAAAGTTGTTATTGCGACAAATTTCAAGTGTATGATCTGTAGAACAATCATTGATAATGACATAATCAAATTCAGGTGTATGTTCTTCAATCATCTTGATTGTTTTTTCAATATTTCCACTCTCATTATAAGCAGGAATAATGATCAGTAATTCTGAATTTCTCAATCCTATGTTTTCCCTTCTAAGCATATCACTTCATTATACAATAATCAGTGCATATTTTCTACTTTATACTGTCCCCTCCCCCTTTTCATGGTATAATAGAGTGAATCGATTGCAGAAGGACACCTTATGTTAAAGCTGGGAATTATTGGTACGAGTTGGATTTCACATGAATTTATTACAGCTGCTCATCAGACGGGCCACTATCACTTGCAGGCTGTGTATTCGAGAAGTATGAAGACAGCTCAAGAGTTTTGTGAGCCTTATGGGGAGATCTCTTGCTACACAGACTTGGTCGACTTCTTAGACAGTGAACTGGACGTGGTCTACATTGCCAGCCCTAATTCTCTTCATTTCGCTCAGGCCAAGCTTGCTATTCTGGCCAAGAAGCATGTCATCATTGAAAAACCCGCTGTGACCAAGCCTTCTGAATGGAAGGAGCTGGTCAAGCTCGCTAATGAGCACCAGGTCTATCTCTTTGAAGCTGCCAGAAATTACCAAGAAGCAGCCTTTCAAGTAATTAAAGACTTCCTCTCTAACCAGGAAATACTGGGCGCCAACTTCACCTTTGCCAAATATTCTTCCAAATTGCCAGCCCTTCTTGCAGGTGAGATTCCTAATATTTTCTCAGATGTCTATGCAGGTGGAGCCTTGATGGATCTGGGAGTCTACTGCCTCTACTTGGCCATTGGCTTCTTTGGAGACCCCATCTCCAGTCACTACACCGCTCAGCAATTACCCAATTCGGTTGATCTCTATGGTCAAGGTGTCTTGATTTATCCTGATTTTCAGGTTGCTATTCAGGCAGGAAAAAATATCACCAGCCATCTACCTGCTGAAATCTACACCAAGACTGGAACACTAACTCTCAATGCTGTAACAGCCATTAACCAGGCCCGCTTCGTCAGCCATTCTGGGGAGGTTATCGACCTTCCGATCCAGCCCTGCCCACACCAAATGCAAGAAGAGGCCGAAGCCTTTTCCCTTGCCATCGCTCATCAAAAGCCGTCTGCTTATCTTGAATGGTTACAAACAGCTGAGCAGGTCCATAAAACCCTCTACCAGATGCGTCAAAGCGCTGGAATACAATTTAAGGATGAAAAAGAATGAAAGAACAATTTCCACAAAGCTGGAAAGACCAGTTAGAAACACTCGGATTTGATACATTCACTGAAATTCAGGAACAGATCTTCTCCCCTATCTATGAAGGAGAAAATGTCCTTGGGATCAGTCCTACCGGTACTGGTAAGACACTCGCCTACCTCTTTCCGAGCTTGCTCAAACTTAAACCGAAGAAGGCCCAACAACTCTTGATTTTGGCTCCTAACACAGAGTTAGCAGGACAAATTTTTGATGTCACCAAACAATGGGCAGAGCCTCTCGGTTTCCAGACACAACTCTTCCTTTCAGGATCTAGTCAAAAACGGCAAATCGAACGCCTCAAAAAAGGACCTGAAATCCTGGTTGGGACGCCTGGTCGGATCTTTGAACTGATCAAGCTGAAAAAGATCAAAATGATGAATGTGGAAACCATCATTTTAGATGAATTCGACCAATTACTGAGCGATTCTCAGTACCACTTCGTCGACAAGATCAGCCACTATGCTCCCCGTGACCACCAATATATCTACATGAGCGCCACAGCCAAGGTCGATCCAGACCAGCTAGAGGAAAATACTCTTCGTGTTACGGTTGATGGACTTTCTTTGGACAATATCCAACATTTTTATATGCAAGTGGATAAGCGGGACAAGGTTGAATTGCTCCGCAAACTCGCCTACGTCGAAGATTTTCGTGGTCTGGCTTTTTTCAATAGCCTGTCTGATCTGGGTAGTGCTGAAGAAAAACTACAATACCGTGGTGTTGAGGCCGTATCGCTCGCAAGCGATGTCAATGTCAAATACCGCAAGGTCATTCTGGAACGCTTCAAAGACCATCAGCTGACCCTCTTGCTGGCCACCGATTTAGTCGCTCGTGGCATCGACATTGAACATCTTGAGTGTGTGATTAACTACGATATTCCTCGTGATGTGGAGACCTATACCCACCGTGCCGGTCGAACAGGACGAATGGGGCGTGATGGCTATGTAATCACCTTTATCACCCACCCAGAAGAACTCAAATCCTTAAAAAAATACGCTTCTGTACGTGAACTGGTTTTAAAAAATTCCGAACTCTTTTTAAATGAATAAGAAAATCCTCTGCTAGTGAATGAACTGCAGAGGATTTTTACGTTAATTTCCATTGTAATAAATACGATGACTTTCAAGTTGATAATCCAACAATTCATCCACCGTTACAAAGGTATAGCCTTGTGATTTGAGGTAGTCAAGGACGGTCGGTAGAGCGTCAATCGTGGTTTGATGGATATCATGCATGAGGATAATCGAACCCGGTTTGACTTCTTTTTTCACTTCATTGAGAATGGCCGTCGTATTATGTGTCTTCCAATCTAGACTATCCACATCCCACATGATGAAGGATTGGTCGACACCGTATTGGATGGCGTTATTGATGGCTCCATATGGAGGACGGGTAATCTTGGTTTGGACGCCTGTCGCTTTTTGAATAGCTTCTTGGGTATCCAAAATCTCTTTTTTAGCATTATCCAAGCTCAATTTTGGTAATTGAGGGTGATCCCAGGTATGGTTCCCGATTTGATGACCTTCTTTGCGGACTTGCTTAGCAATATCTGGATTCGCACTGACATTTTTTCCGACCATAAAGAAGGTAGCTTTGGCATTGTATTTCTTTAAGATGGCCAGCGCCTGAGGAGTCGTGGTTGGATCTGGTCCATCATCAAAGGTCAGAGCAATCATCTTACGGTGGCGTTCTTCTATATAGGATTCGTAAGAAGCTAGATCATCAGGAAGCAAGCGCTCTGTATCAATCACGTCATAGAATTTAGACAAGGGAACAGTGAAGGTATCATCTCCCTTAACCTTGGTTGGAAATGGAATGGTGAAATTTCCTTTTTCATATTGGAATTCCCATTGGCTCAAATCCAACTCTGAGAAGTGGGCAACCATTTGATCAATGCTTTCCTCGTCTAGCTGACGAAAGGCTAGATTTCCCCGTAATTCCTCCAAAAAGATCTGCTTGGCTCCATCTGGATCCGCAAAAACTTGGCTCAGGGTCAGAGGATTGTTCTCATCATCCAAGTAAAAGAGGGGCAACTTCACCGTCTCATCTTTGATGAATTTCCCTTTTTTGTACTGGTATTCCGCCCGTTTGATTTGGATAGGGTGATAACCAACAAAAGGCGCTTCTGCTTCTTCACTATGGTAGAAGGTCAAATGCTTTGGTTCTTTGGTTTTTTCATCGGATCCTAGACGCTGAAGGTCTTCTTGGATCTTCTCTTTAATAATCTCAACAGGCTGTCCATCCTTAGTAGGATAATAAGCCGTCACATAAGAAGTTCCTAAAATCCCTTCCTGAACTTGAACATCTTTCCCTTTTTCAGAGCTTTTCTCAAGTTGGGTAACCTTAGCAAACTGATCCTGATAGGCTTTTTGTTCACGAACCCTTTGAATCTTTTGATAGCCGATATACAAAAGACTCAATAAAAGGAGATTTGTAATGATTAATAAAATAGTTTTCGTGTGTTTGAATCTCATAACTTTATTATAGCAAATTTCTCTCGAAAAAACATTCCTTTTTTGTAAATGGTTTCATAAAAAAAAGAGAGTGAGACAGAAATCGGTCATTCGTTAGAATTCGATTTCGTCGTCCCACCTCCGCACAGTTGAGTAGGGCTGTAAAAGCTGATGAAATCAGCGTAGTAGAGCCTACTCAACCACTGCGTCTTGCTCGACAATCCATAAATAATTGAGAGGCTAGGACTTTTATCCCAGCCTCCTATTTTTAGTCTCTCTTATTTTTCGCGAATGACTTCTACTTTATACCCATCCGGATCTACAACGAAATAGTAATTCGGTTGCGTCCCTGGAAGACCTTTTGGTTCTGTCACTTCATAGCCTTTAGCCTTGTGTTCCGCATTCAAACCTTCTAGATCAGGAGTACTCAAGGCAACGTGAGCATAGCCATCTCCGATGACATATGGACCATGATCATAATTGTAAGTCAATTCCAACTCATAGTCATCTCCAGGCAAGGCCAAATAAACAATCGTGAACTTGTAGTCTGGGAAATCTTTCCGACGTTTTTCTTCAAAACCAAAAGCATCTTGGTAAAAAGCGATTGATTTTTCTAAGTTTTCTACACGAAGGCAAGTGTGCAACATTTTTGAACTCATAGGTTTTCCTCTTTTCTTTTTTAAAGATTATGAACGATTTTTTTTACGACTTTCCGTCTTAATGGATAATTTCACTTCAAAGATAGTCCCTTTTGGTTTATTATCTTTGACTTGAATGGTCCCTTTAAAGGCTTCTACGATTTGCTTAGCGAGGGATAACCCCAAACCAAATCCACCTTTTTGACGGGTTCTGGCCTTGTCGACCCGGTAAAAACGATCAAAGATCCGTTTCTTATCCTCATCTCGAATCCCTGGACCATTATCCAGCACTCTCAAAAGAAGATTTTTATCCTTCAATTGAACTTCAAACTGGATCTCGCCATCTTCATCGGTATACTTCAAGGCATTGTCATAGAGAATGGTCATCAACTGCTTGAGGAGCGTTTTATCAGAACAAATGACTTTGTCCACCTGATTGTCTCCTCGGAAGATTTTGCCATTTTCTTCTGCAATGATCTCAAAATTCGAGAAGGTCTGATCGAAAAAGCTTGGTTCGATATCTTCCATCTCCGGCTTCAAGCCATCATCTCTTCGGGCAATGTTAAGAAGGTTGGTGGTCAAGAGCTTCATATTTCGAACTTCATCCAAGCTGGATGCAATATTCTCACTCGATTCCATAATGGTCGCTTCAGGCTTTCTAAAAAGCGTTTCGAGACGATTTTGCAGAACTGCTAAAGGCGTCCTCAACTCATGGGAAGCATTTTCCACGAAAGCCTTTTGCTTTTGCATACTCTCAAGAAGGGGCTTGACACTGAGACGTGCTAAGAAGAGACTAGCGAATAAGGAGATTCCCCAGAAGCAGATCATGATGAGGGCGATTTGACTTTCGTGCTCTTCACTGGTCTGCTCTAGCTGACTGATATTGGTCATGACAACCGCATACTTGATATCACTATCACTTTCATCATCAGATAAACTCAACTCTGCCATATAGGCCCGGTAACTTTCTTTTTTCCCATAGCTATTTGTAATTTGAAGCTGGGAAACCTTGTTGAGGAGCTTTCGACCAAACGTCACCGTTTTGAAGTTTAAAAACCCATTACCGGTTGTCAAGTTTTCATATTTTTTATTGAGCAAAACAACAGTGGTATTGGATGTGACATCCCCTTTAGGTTCTGATTTATCATGATCTGGGATCATCATCTCATGATCATTATCATCTCCTTTGGTATTTGACTGTCGCTGGTCTCGATAAGCAATCGCTACAAGCGAGTAGGGATCCTGACTGAGAGTCTTGAGGTTTTCATCGACAGTTGTATAAAGACTCGAGCGCATGACCTGAATGATAATCAAGGTCATGGCCGAGAATATCAAAGTAAAGAGCCCAAAATATCGGATGAAGTAGGAAAAATCATCTTCCCCGACGGTTTTCTTAATTCTGGTTAGCATCTTTTAAGATATACCCCACACTGCGCAATGTTTGCAAGTTCTCAACGAAATCAGTACCTTTTAATTTCTTACGGATTTTTGAAACATAGACTTCAACCACTGAGATGGTTGTGTCACTATCAAAGCCCCAGAGACGATCGAAGATCTGGGTCTTTGGAAGGATGACATTTTGGTTTTGAAGGAAATAGACCAAAAGATCAAATTCCTTCCCAAGAAGTTCCACTTCTTTCCCATCCACATAAGTCGAATTGGTAGATAAATTGACCTTCAAATTGCCATAATTAAGGGTGTTTTCATTGACCTTTCCTGAGCGCTTCAAGAGAGCTTGAATCCGCATCTTAAGCTCTTCTAGGTAGAAAGGCTTGGTGAGGTAATCGTCTGCTCCCAGCTCAAAGCCGTGTCCCTTGTCATCCAGACTTTCTTTGGCTGTCATGATTAAAACAGGGGTTGTCACACCTTTTTCACGCAATTCTTTCAAGACATGGAAACCGTCTTTTTCAGGAAGCATCAGGTCCAGCAAAATCAAATCATAGATCCCGCTTTCTGCTTCGTAAAGACCTTCTTCTCCGTCAAAGACCTGCATGACATCCGCAAAATCATCTAAAAAATCAAATACTGAATTTGACAAACCAAGGTCATCTTCGACCAATAGAATTTTAATCATTGTCGTATCCTCTTCTCTTTCGTGAGTGAGTCTTTCTAATCTATTCTTAACCATTATAACACGACTTCCCTTCATTTCCTATAGTTTAGAACCTGGTTTTATGATCAAATTCAGCCTGCCTGAGGGAGGCTAATTCTATGAGTTTGTCGTGTTTTCTTTGTTATTTTGACTGTCACTCGTCTTGTTTTTATTTTTTGAATTCTTCTTATTGGACTTTTTAGAGGACCCCTGGTTCCCTTCTTGTCCGCCAGATTGGTTCATGCCATTATCTGGACCATTCCCTTGTGGGCCACCATTGCCTTCTTGTGGCATTTGACCCGGACCGCCACCTTGTGGGCCGCCTTGTCCTTGACCACCACCTTGAGGACCACCGCCTTGGTGGCCCCCATCCTGTGGGCCACCATTTTGCTGGTTCCCTTGTGAAGCATGGCCATTTTGACTATTTTGTTGCTGATTAGATCCTTGGTTCTGACCTGTTTGGACCGGTTGAGAAAATTGTTGGTTATTGGAGGATTGAGAGGCGATGACTCCGACACCAAAGCCACTTCCAGCACCGACCAACAATCCACCAACTGCTGCCATGCCAATCCACCACTTAGGACTTCGTTTTAGGACAACCATTTTTTCTTTGGATTCTTGCGTTTCTACTACTTGTTTTGTTTCTTTTTGATTCATCTTTTTACCTTTTATCTTTTTGTACAAGTACTTGTCTTTTAAAATTTAAAGGGAGCTCGATCCTTTAGTAAGGCGATTATACTTCAGGAGTCTTAAGCCTGCCTAAATTTTTACTTAAAAAATCCTAAAACAAGTGTGGGCTATTGACAGGTTGAGCCCCTTATTGTAGAATAGTTACCATAAAATAAATAAGAGGTTAACTGTTATGAAGAAAATCTTTCCCTTAGTACTCATC
>NZ_KV813650.1:19574-34778 GCF_001813675.1 Streptococcus sp. HMSC078D09 | reverse complement strand
TTTCCCTTAGTACTCATCTCCATTGGAGTGGCAATGATCTCCGTCCTATCTCAATTCACCATTCCATTTGGTCCAATTCCTTTGACCCTACAGACACTCATGATCGGGATCATCGGGACCATCTATAAACCCAGCCATGCCTTTATCACTGTCTGTCTTTATTTACTGTTAGGCTTCTTAGGCTTTCCAGTATTTGCAGGCGGTGCTGGTGGCGCTTCGCATTTCCTTGGCCCTACCGCTGGTTTCCTCCTCTTCTTCCCATTCCGAGCATGGATCACGTCTTTATTTACCAATGCCAAATCCAGCCTTGTCACTATCTTTTTTGCCAATCTCCTCAGTAGTGCTCTCCTCTTTGTATCAGGAGCTATCGGCTTTATGCTGGTTACGCATACTGATCTCCAAAAAGCATTTGCTTTGGTCGTTGCTCCCTTTATCCTTGCTGACCTCATCAAATTGATCATCATTACGATCACCAGCAAGGCAATTTTTGCCAGCCTCAAACACCACTGGTATTTCAAATAAGATACAAAGGGTTTAGCGGATATATTAAAAAAATCAACATCTGAACACAGATGTTGATTTTTGTTATAGGGATACATTTATAAATCTCTTTAGTTAAACTACTTTTAAATGGATTACTGTTTCGAAGAAGAACCTTCTATCTACCCTCCTTCCTTTATTTTTCCTTATAAAGAACTCTCAAGATCAGTAACTGTGTTAGCAAAATCCAGATGATCAGAATAGTGAAGTCAAACAATGAGATGCTGTCATGACCATAGACACTAGCTCGTAGGAGGTTGACAGAAGGGACAAAAGGAAGAACATGGTAGAGATGGTTTATCCAATCTGGAAGACGACTTGCTGGGTACATAATTGGCGAAAACATCAAACCAATCATAAGAATTAACTGAGACATCAACGTGACAATATTGGGATTAAAAGTATAAGCAATGGCAAATCCAAGACTGATCATCGTAAGACAGATCAGAAATAGGATGAAAACAGCCAGAACAGATACATTTAGGCGGACAGAAAAACGAAAATAGCCCAGTATAACAGAAAGGAATACCCCAGGTAAAATAGCAATCATCCACATCCAAAGATCTGCTAAGGAAATCAGAAGTCGAGGTATTGGAAGGGCTCGTACATAGTCTACATGTCCTTCTGACTTCGCATTTGCTATAACAGGTGATGAGATCGTACAGCCAATAGAAATAATACCTATCAGAACTGAACCAGAAGAGAGATAGTAGGCAGCTGTCGTATCAATCTCACCTATCACTAGTGGATAACCAAAAAGAAGTGAAATGGATAACAGAACCTGAGCTAACGTAAAGAGTAGAAACAGATCTTTTTGACGAAGATAGTTCCAACGAAGTAAGTAAAAAAATTGAGTCATATCAGTTTGTCAACTCCTCTCTATAAAGATCTGAAATGGATATGTTTTTCTGAGTAAGTGACAAATTTAAAATATTCTTTCTATCCAATTCCTGTGTGATTTTTGGTAGCAGTCTCGTTAACTCCTTCTCTTCTATTTCAATACGACAAATTGAACCGTTGATAATGGTGTAATCTTGAAATAGAGCTAAGCTATCTTTATTCCTAAACTCAAAAGAGATTTGATACTGTTTTTGATAGGTTATTTGCTGAACTGGTCCTGATTTGATTAACTTCCCATGGTTAAATAAGGCATAGTTGTCAGCATATTTTTCAACTTCTAAGAGATTATGCGTCACAATAATAATGGTATGACCTTTATGCGCTAGCTTCTGTAATAATTGCCATTGTTTTTCACGACGTATTGGATCAACATCGTTCGTCGGCTCATCAAGAAGAATGATGGTCGGAGATCCGATTAAAGCCATTGCAAAAGAGGTCAGGCGCTTTAAACCACCTGAAAGGTCCTTTCCTTGTTTTGCCCGGTACTCCTTAATTTCCAACTCGGTTAAGAGCTGATCCATTTCTTTTTGCAAATCCAAGGTGTTTAACCCTCTCATTCTTCCAAGCATTTCTAAGTTTTGTTCCACCGTCAATTTCTCAAGTGGGGCATACTGTTGAGACATATAGCTCATCATTGAGCGAGCTTGTTTACGATTTTGAACAAAAGAAATATCTCCATAGCAAACGTCTCCTTGATCAGGTTTGGTAAAACCAATCATTTGATTTAAGAGGGTGGACTTACCAGCGCCATTGTGTCCTAAAAAAGCTGTAATTTTAGCAGCTTCTATTTCTAAGGAAATATGATTATTAGCAAAATGTTGCTTATCGAATGATTTTGTCAAATCTCTAATAGTCAGTGTCGCAAATGTCTTCATCTCATCACTCAAGACTGAGAAGATTTTCCCAGCTTCCTTCATTTTTGATAAGATTATTGTATAATAAACATATGACTTTCCAAGGTTTACGTCATGATTTACCATTTTAGTGTCATAATTAGCCAACTCAATTTGATAAGGGGGACTTATGTTAAACGTCGTTATTTGTGATGACTCAACTAGAGATGCTAGTCAGTTAGAACAGTATTTACTTTCTTACGACAAGGTTCCTGTAGAAACAAAACTATATACAAATCCACAAAAAATGCTAGAACAGTTAACAAGGGATACACATTGTGTTTTTTTGGATATTGATATGCCACAAATTTCTGGAATTGACCTTGCACGTGAAATTCGTCAGTTCAATCCTTTTATCCCCATTATTTTTGTGACCAGCTATCGTGATTATATGGAACAAGTATTTGAAGTACAGACTTTTGATTACTTAGTAAAACCAATTGAACCTCAAAGGCTAAATAAGGTAGTAGACAGAATTTTACGTTATTTAGATTTAGGACAAACCATCTTTAACTTCTCATTTGGAAAACAAAGTTACTCTATTCCTTTAAGTGACATTACCTATTTTGAGAAAGATAAGCGTTCCGTTTTTATTTACACACTAGCAGATACCTATAAGTCCTTACTGAAAACTCAAGAAATTTTAGATAAACTACCTGATTATTTTATTCAAATTCATGCTTCTTATATTGTAAATCCCAAATATATCAAAGATTTTGATGCGAAAACAGTAACTATTTTGCTCAATGGAACCGAGGAGCATTCACTTCCAATTAGTCGTAAGTTCCAGTCTTCTTTTAAAGAAAAATACTATAACTATCTCAGTGAAAGGAATTTCTAATGCTAATAGGATTGCGGATCATTAGTATCTTGTTTGACTTATTTCTGGCAAGTGTTTTATTTTATAGGCCAATATCCAAAAGTAAACATTCAAAAGAGACACTTTTAGTCCTTTGTTGTTGCTTTCTTTTTCATGTGGCTCTTGTGTTTCTATTTATAGAAAGTCGTGTGTTTTTAGTTAGCAATCTCTTCCTGAGTATTGTAGAATCCTCTCTTGTAGGACTCTATTTTGGCTACTCCTTTCGTGATTCTTCCTTTTGGATATTCTTACAAACAAGCCTGACATTATTAGCCGGAGCTGTCCTCAATCAAGCTATCCAACTATTTCTTCCACTGTCAAAAGTATCGAAAAATTTAGAACTGATTAGTGGTTACCTTGCCATCAGTTTTCTTTTTTCAACTGCGATCACTCTTGTTCTTCGACAGCTATTTCGAACACATCAAAAGTTAAGCATGGCAACTTCTAGAAGAAATTGGCTTTATCAATTTATCGTGCCTATTTTATCGATTATTTTTGCCTTTACTGTATCTGCTATTCAAGGGCAAGTATTTGGACCAGATTATCTTTCTGTCATTTCACTCTTGTCTCTTATTGTATTGTCCTTTTCCTCGCTGTATTTTACCTTACACCTTTCTCAACAACAGCACGCTGATTATCAAAATAAATTAGATAAAGAACAACTTCAATTTCAATTAAGAGAAACACAACAGTCTCAAGAAGAATACCAACGATTGCAAAGTCTTCGGCATGACTTAAAAAATAAACATTTAACCCTCTTGGCACTTCTAGAAGAAAATCCTGATGAGGCTAGAGAGTACCTTCAATCGTTAACCGATAGTATTTCAGGAAAACAAACCTTTTACTCAAAAAATCCAACGGTTAATTATTTACTGAATCAAAAACTTCACGATGTGGAAGATGAAATTGAATTGGAAATTAACTGCTTTATCCCACAAGAGTTATCTATTCAGCCAGATGTTCTAGCTGTTATTTTAGGAAATTGTTTAGATAATAGTATTTCAGCCTGTCTTCGATTGACTGATAAATCAGAGCGAACATTGGCTCTGAATATACGTTATTTTCAACAAAACCTATTTATTTCGATCAACAATACCTTTAATGAACAAGAACAAGAGACTCGTAAAACACGTCAAAGAGATGGTTGGGGCTTACGAAACGTTGATGCTCTAGTACAAGAATACCAAGGAACTGTCAAGCGTTTCAAAGAAAATGGCCACTATCGAACGGAGATTCTCTTACCAAGTCCAATAAACTAATGATCCTTCTCCTTCGATATCCAATACAAATGATTCATTGAAAAACAAAAGATGCTACAGAATTCATTCTGTAGCATCTTTTATAAATTTATTTCATTTATTTCGTAGCAAGGATAGCGGCTTCTACTGCTGCTTTTTCCCGTTGGATCAAATCCACACGCGCTGCAATTTCCTTGATACCCATGCTGATGTTTCGGCTGATAGCCATATCATCCAATTGAGGCTCAAAGAAGGCCTTATATTCATTCAAGCGTTCACGGGTCTTGAAACAGTTAGCTGGATAGATGACAAACTTATCAAAGCTCATATCACCACCGAGGGCTTTCTTGACCCAATCCCAGTTTTCACGCGCCCAAGTCCAAGTTCTTCCTTGGGTAAAGTCATCGTGTAAGAAGTTGTAGTACCAACTCATAGCCAAGTCCTGAGGTTTCACCACATCCTTGTTCTTCCACTCCTTCAATAGAGCTTCCAAAGTTTCCTCATCCTTGGTATAAGAAAGTGCAGCCGCCAACTGGCGTTTAAAGTTCCCATCTACTGTCTTAACATAAGTATCCAGGTATTGTTGGCTAAGCTCCTTGGTTTCCTGGTGCTTGATTTGGTTGACCAAGATTTGCAGGCGGATGGCAGCTGGAAGTTTTTCCAAATCATCTGCATGTGCTTCAAAGATAGCGCTCGCTTGAGCTTTTGCAGCTTCATCATTGGCCTTGATCATATTAGCAATCATTAGCTGACGAACTTTTTCGTCTTCTTCTGTTTCACCAGGCTTAGCTTCTAGACCCAAGCGTTCAAAGTTGTAACGGTTCAAGCGTTTCAACAACTCATGGAAGGCAGCTTCTGTTTCAGTTCCTTCATCCACAAAGAGACTGATTCCAGCTAAGACGCTCGAAACAGCTGAAACAACCAAGTAGGAACTTTCTTCTGTTAAGTGTTCAATCACTGGCAAGAGGCTTGCATAAGAAATTTGACCACTTTCAGCTAAAAGACGACGTTCTTGAACCACTTGTAATTTCGAAGTGCTATCCAAGCTAGCAAGGTCAGCAAGGATGTCTTCCAACAATTCCCCACTGTAGTCACTGATATAGTGAGCTGTATTTTCTGTATTGAAGCGAAGAGCTCCGCTGTTAGCTGCTTTCAAGGCACTGTAGTTTGGAATTTCTAAAACTTCTGTTTCCAAGGTATCTGGAATACCCGTCCAGTTGCTATTTAACGGAACAACCCACTTGCGTCCTTTTTCTTCTCTTTCTCCGATGAAGAACTGCTCTTGACGGATGATCAAGGTATCGTTTTCCACAGAAGCTGAAACAACAGGGTATCCTGGTTGCTCCAACCAAGAATCCATAAAGGCTGCGACATCACGACCTGAAGCTTGCCCAAGAGCATCCCAAAGGTCACGACCGATAGTATTGCCGTATTGGTGTTTTTCAAAGTAGATCTTCAACCCTTTACGGAAAGCATCATCCCCTAACCAACGGCGGAGCATGTGCATGAGACGGCTACCCTTGGCGTAAACGATTGCTGGGTCAAAGAGGGTGTTGATCTCATCAGGGTGTTTGACTTCCACATGGACGGATTGAACGCCATCTGTAGCATCGCGTTTCAAGGCAGCAGGCACTCCAGTTGTTTGGAAGTCTTCAAAGATATTCCAGCTTGGTTCAATGGCATCCAAGCTGACATATTCCATCATATTGGCAAAGCTTTCATTCAACCAGAGATCATCCCACCATTTCATGGTCACGAGGTTTCCGAACCATTGGTGAGCCAATTCGTGAGCCACCACCAAGGCTACTGTTTGACGGCTTTGGGCCGTAGAGTTTTCATCTACTAGAAGGTAGACTTCACGGTAGGTTACCAAGCCCCAGTTTTCCATCGCTCCTGAAGAGAAGTCTGGAAGGGCGATATGAAGGGATTGAGGGATTGGATACCTCACGCCATAGTAGTCTTCATAAAATTCAATAGCACGAACGGCAATATCCAATGAGAAGTCCAAGTTTTCTAATGGGTGAGCTTTGGTAGAGTAGACACCGACTAGGGTTCCATTCTTGGTCTTAGCTGTCACTCCTTGAAGATCTCCAGCAGCAAAGGCAAGGAGGTAAGAAGACATCCGTGGAGTCGTAGCAAATTTCCAAATTCCTGTTTCTTTGCGGTTTTCCACATCGATTTCAGGCATATTTGAAAGGGCAATTTCACCTTCTTCTTGGTCAAATTTCAAAGAAAGATCGAACGTTGCTTTAGCTTCAGGCTCGTCCACACTTGGAAAGGCTTCACGCGCAAAATGGCTCTCAAACTGAGTTGAAAGGACTTCCTTCTTCACACCATCAATACTGTAGTAAGATGGGTAAATCCCAGTCATATTGTCTGTGATCTTACCAGAATAGGTCAGGGTAACTGTCACTTGACCTGTGCCTTCCAATTCAACATAAACTGCTTCATTGGCATCATCAACCGTAAATGGACGAGCTTGACCGGCTACCTCTACTGTTTCGATGGTAAAATCCTTTTGGTGAAGCGAGATCTTGTCCGCCTTGGCTTGACCTGTGATTACCACACGACCGCTAAAGGTCTTAGTTTTACGACTTAAATCCAAAAACACTTCGTAATGTTCTGGAACGAATGTTTCTACAAAATGTGCAACTGCTTGCATAATTTCCTCCTTTAAATGTTTTACGCTTTTCCAATCAAAAGCCCTAATAAAACTATTTTATCACAAAGTTGGGATAAAAGAAAAGACAAGCATGACAATGCCTGTCTGAGATCGAAAAGACTCCATGATCTTACATTTCGATAATTTTACCTGTTTCAAAGTAAACTACCCATTCACAGATATTTTTTGCATAATCTCCGATGCGTTCCAAGAAGTTGATCACTTGGAAATAATCACGTCCCGTCACGATGGACTCTGGATTTTTCCGAATTTCTTCTGTTGCTAATTCTTGGATACTATCAAAATAATGGTTGATGACTTCATCTCGTGAAGCAACTTCATAGGCCAAATCCACATCACCTTTGAGGTAAACATCTAGTGTCGCTTCGACAAAATCTTTGACTTCACGGCCCATCTTGCTGATTTCTTCCTCAACAGATTGGATACGGACTTCCCCTTTCATGCGAATCGTTGCCTTGGCAATCGATACTGCGTGGTCCCCCATCCGCTCCAAGTCAGAAACTGCTTTTAAGACGGTCATCACGACACGAAGGTCTTGTGAAACCGGCTGTTGAAGGGCGATAATCTCAAAAGACTTACGCTCTAGCTTCACTTCGTATTCGTTGATCTCCGCATCATCTTCGATGACCTGACGGGCCAATTCACGGTCATGGGTCACGAAAGCACGAACCGTACGGTTGATCTGACTCAACACTTCATTTCCCATTGCATAAAACTGGTTATGCAACTTCTCTAAATCTTCTTCAAATTGAACTCGTAACATTTTATTTTCTTCCTATCCAAATTTACCAGAGACATAGTCTTCTGTTTCTTTCTTAGCTGGGTTCAAGAACATTTCATTGGTATCATTGTACTCGATCAAATCCCCATCCAAGAAAAAGGCAGTTTTATCGGAAATCCGACTTGCTTGTTGCATGGACCGTGTCACCAAGAGCATGGTGTAGCGGTCTTTTAGTCCATACAAGGTTTCTTCAATTTTCCCAGCTGAAATTGGGTCCAGCGCTGAAGTTGGTTCATCCAAAAGAATAATCTTTGGACTGGTCGCAAGGACCCGCGCCACACAGACCCGCTGCTGCTGACCACCGGAAAGCCCAATAGCTGAATCATACAGGCGATCCTTGACTTCATCCCAGATGGACGCGCGTTTCAAAGAGGTTTCAACTGCTTCATCCAAGACAGCCTTGTCCTTGACACCATTAATCATCAATCCATAGGTCACATTATCATAAATGGACATAGGGAAAGGATTGGGCTGTTGGAAGACCATTCCGATTTCCTTACGCAATTCGACCGTATCGGTCCGTGGTCCGTAGATATTATGTCCATTGTAGAGGATAGTTCCTGTAGTGGTGACCTCATGGTTGAGGTCGCCCATGCGGTTAATGGCTTTTAAAAGGGTAGATTTCCCTGATCCTGAAGGACCAATCAAGGCTGTAATCTCCTTTGGAGCAAAGTCCAAGGAGACGCTATTTAGAGCCTTCTTTTTATTGTAATAAACCGACAAGTCCTTGACTTGCAAAATTGGTTCTGTCATTCTATTTTCCTTTTTGTTGTCATTTTACTTTATCCAAAGTGACCAGATACATAATCGTTGGTCGATTGCAATTTCGCATTTTGGAAAATATTCGAAGTCTTATCGTACTCGATGAGGTTTCCAAGATAGAAGAAACCGGTATAATCGCTAGCACGGGCTGCTTGTTGCATGCTGTGGGTCACGATGACAATGGTATAATCCTTCTTCAACTCAAGCATGGTTTCTTCTAATTGCGCTGTCGCGATCGGATCAAGCGCTGAAGCAGGCTCATCCATGAGTAAGATATCTGGTTTCACAGAGATAGCCCGCGCGATACAGAGCCGTTGCTGTTGGCCACCTGAAAGTGTCAAGGCTGATTTATGAAGGTCATCCTTGACCTGATCCCATAGGGCTGCCTGTTTCAAAGAAGTTTCGACCAATTCGTCTAAGATCTTCTTGTCTTTGACTCCAGCGCGTTCATGCGGGAAGGTGATGTTTTTATAAATCGATTTGGCAAAAGGATTGGGCCGTTGGAAAACCATCCCAATGTGCTTGCGCATTTCATAAACATTGATATCTGGACGATTGACATCGATTCCTTCATACCAAATTTCACCCGTTACACGCGCAATATCGATGGTATCATTCATCCGGTTCAAACTACGGAGGTAGGTTGATTTCCCAGATCCTGAAGGACCAATCAAGGCTGTAATCTTATTCTTTTCAAACTGCATGTCAACGCCTTTAATGGACTCGTTTGTTCCATAATAGACATGCAAATCTTTGGTCGATAGGACCACCTTTTCTTCAGGAAAAGTAATGATGTGTCTCTCATCCCAATTGTATTTTGACATTTCTTCTCCTTTAAGCAGATGTTAGTTTTTTATGGAGGTAACTTCCGAGTTTGCGTGCTCCAAAGTTAAAGATCAAGATAAAGATCAAAAGAACTGCGGCAGAACCGGCTGAGACTTCGATCGAGTCTGGAATAGTTCCTTCACTGTTGACCTTCCAGATATGGACGGCCAAGGTTTCAGCCTGACGGAAAATCGAAATTGGACTGGTTACACTAAAGATATTCCAGTTTGACCAATCAAGGGCTGGAGCCGATTGACCTGCAGTATAGATCAAGGCAGCGGCTTCCCCAAAGATCCGTCCAGAGGCCAAGACGACCCCGGTGATAATACTTGGAAGAGCTTCTGGTACCACGACATGAATCACAGTTTCCCAGCGAGACAAGCCCAGTGCTAGACCTGCTTCGCGCTGCGTATGGTGAACGTGCTGCAAGCTATCTTCGATATTGCGGGTCATCTGTGGCAGGTTAAAGACGGTCAAGGCCAAGGCCCCTGAAATGATCGAAAATCCGTATTTGAACTGGACAACGAAAACCAAGTAACCAAAGAGACCTACAACGACAGATGGCAAAGAAGACAAGATCTCAATACAGGTACGAACCAAATTGGTCAAGGGACCTTTTTTAGCATACTCAGAGAGGTAAATCCCAGCTCCAAGAGAAAGTGGGAAGGAAATCACCAAGGTAATGACCAAGAGGAAGAAGGAATTATACAATTGAATTCCGATCCCTCCTCCTGCTTGGTAAGAAGAAGATTTCCCAGTCAAGAAGTGCCAAGATACATGGGGCAAGCCACGGACCAAGATATAAAGGATCAATGAGGCAAGAATCGCAACGATGATCCCTGAAATAGCATACAGCACTCCTGTCGCAATTTTATCCATTCGTTTAGCGTGCATAGTTCTTCTTACCTCTTTCTTTCGTAATCAGTTTAATCACACTGTTAAAGGCAAGACTCATGAGGAGCAATACCAAGGCGAGTGACCAAAGAACATTGTTATTGACCGTACCCATGACGGTATTTCCGATTCCCATGGTCAAAATAGAGGTGAGGGTGGAAGCTGGTGTTGTGAGTGAGGTTGGTACCACTGCCGAGTTTCCGACCACCATCTGGATAGCCAAGGCTTCCCCGAAGGCACGCGCCATACCAAAGACAACCGCTGTAAAGATTCCTGAGCGGGCTGCCTTGAGCGTGACATGCCAAATGGTTTGCCAGCGTGTCGCACCCATGGCCATACTAGCTTCCCGGTAATGACGGGGCACAGCTCGGAGACTATCGGTCGTCATAAAGGTAACAGTTGGCAGGATCATAACAAAGAGGACAAAGACCCCTGAGAGGATCCCGAAACCAGTCCCTCCAAAGAGACTACGCGTAAATGGAACGACCACTTGAAGGCCAATGAATCCGTAAACAACTGAAGGAATCCCCACTAAGAGCTCAATGGCTGGTTGCAAGAAACGAGCTCCTTTAGGAGAGACTTCTGTCATGAAAACTGCTGCACCAATGGCAAACGGCGTTGCCAAGAGGGCAGAAAGCAAGGTTACAATAAAGGAACCTAGAATCATTGGTAGGGCTCCGAATTCCTTTGCAGCAGGATTCCAAGAGCTCCCAAATAGAAAACTAAAGATATTGACTTTATTGACAAAGAAAGTCGATAAACCTTTTTGGGCCACGAAAATCAAAATCATGGCGACGACGACAACAATCAAACTCATACATAGAAAAGTAATGGTTTTCCCAAATTTTTCTAGGCGGGAGTTTTTTGATTTCGTCAGCATTTTTTTTGCTACTTCGTTCATTTTTTACCTAATTCTTTTATTTTTTTGTCACATTCCCTTTTAAATCACGGGTGACTTTCATATCATTGATTGGGATATAGCCCATCTTACCAACAACCTTTTGCTGGATCTCATCGGTCATCATGTAGTCAATAAATTTTTTAGACAACTCATTGGGTTTTCCTTTGGTATACATGTGTTCATAGGACCAGATTGGCCAGTTATTGTTGACAACATTGGCTTTGGTTGGTTCATAACCGTTAAGCTTCATGGTTTTGACACTGCTATCCAAGTAGGTAAAGGCCAGATAAGAGATGGCTCCTGGCGTTTGAGAAACGATGTTTTTCACCATTCCATTAGAGTCTTGCTCTTGGGCCTGCTTGGGTTGTTTGCCATCCATGATAATGGCATCAAAGACAGCACGGCTACCAGAACCAACTGCCCGGTTCACAATCGTGATTTCAAGATCTGGACCTCCCAATTGCTTCCAGTTGGTATATTCACCTGTAAAGATCTTTCGCAATTGCTCTGTTGTCAAATTGTCGATTGAGATATTTTTATTGGCAATGATGGCTGTCCCTGCTACGGCTACCTGATGGTCGACCAGACTAGAGGCATCAATCCCAGATTTTTCCTCCGCAAAGAGGTCACTATTTCCGATATCTACAGCGCCAGATTGAACTTGTGAAAGTCCTGTACCAGAACCTCCTCCTTGTACATTTACAATCTTACCAGGATGTTCTTCAATGTAGCGATCTACTACTCCTTCAACCAAGGGTTGTAAGGCAGTCGATCCGACAGCAGTGATGGATTCTCCGCGATTGATCCAAGAAGCACAAGCAGATAAACTTCCTGCTAATGCGATCGTCGCTAGTCCTAGGATCAGCTTTTTAGACTTTTTCAAATCATGTCTCCTTGATATTTCACTATTTCACTTATGATTTTGACAAGTTTTTTTCAAAAAAACCTGTACTTCCACTATATCATAGAACGGGTTCTTTGCCCAGCATTTTACCTAAAACGAAGCCCCTTTGGATAGAAATTTTTCAGGGTCTGTCCGGTCACTTTGGCAAAGCCCAAACCATTGCCTTCGACCAGGACCTGGTACCATCCATTTGGATGCGTTTCCCTCAATTGAACTGTCTCTCCCGCCACATAATGAACAAAGTCTTCAGGCGTGATCGAAACGGTCTCTTTAACCTCACTCGGTTTCAGAGCAAGGCCCAAGGCAAAACTAGGTTCAAATCGATTTTTCTTGAAGGTCCCTAGGTGCAAACCATTTCGGGCGATTTTTACTTTTCGCAAATCTGGTAAATCAAGCGGAACCAAGTAGAGTTCGTCACCAAAGGTTTCGAGGACACCTTCTAGAGTGATCTTCAAGTGTTTCTTAGAAAACTCCTGCCACCATTTCTTTTGCTCCGCAGATAATTGGTCCTTTTTGGAAGGGATTTTGGCAGGACGATTCTCTCCTAGATAACGGAACTTAGCAACAAATTGTCCCTCCCCTTTAAAGAGATGAGGATACATGCGCGCCGTTTCTGGATGGTCAATGCCTTCTGCCATACCATTGATCTTCTCGATCGTTTCCAATTCTAGATCAAAATTATCTAAGAGCCAGGATACGATCTCTTCATTTTCCTCAGGAGCCCAGGTACAGGTTGAATAAACCAAGGAACCACCTGGAACCAACATCTTGAGAGCATCCTCTAGAATTTCTCTTTGAAGAAGACTACACTCTCGAGGATAATCGATGGACCAATAGTCCATGGCATCTGGTTGCTTACGGAACATCCCCTCACCTGAACACGGGGCGTCTAGTACAATCAGATCAAAAAAGCCTGAGAAAACTTTGGCCAGACGATCGGCAGACTCATTGGTCACCAGCACATTTCGCGCACCAAAGCGTTCTACATTCTCTACAAGAATTTTCGAACGACCCTTGTGGATTTCATTGGAGACCAAGAGTCCCTGATTGTCCAAATAAGACAAGAGCTGGGTGGTCTTTCCACCAGGAGCTGCGGCCAAGTCTAAGACCTTCATTCCTGGCTTAGGCTGGGCGACTTGGGCCACTATCTGAGCTGCTGGCTCTTGCGAATAGACCAAGCCCGTTGCGTGCTCGATGGATTTTCCTGAGATCTTTCCATAATGTCCCCAAGGGGTATTGGGAATCGGATCATCAAATGCTTTTTGAGTTTCTTTCAAAGGATTAATCCGAAAGGCCGATACTGCTTCTTGTTCAAAGGTCGCAAAAAAAGCAGCAGCATCCTCACCTAGAAGATGCTGGTATTTTTCTTTAAAACCATTGGGAAAATTCATTTAACTTCTCCCTTTCTTAAGATAGGTTTGAATTTCTGTTAACTTCACTTTTGGAACCATCATAATGGGTTCCACTGACTGGTAATTAGGTTTATCTCCATTTAGATTTAGAACGGTATAGCCCAACTGTTCCCCCATGATCGCAGCTGCAGCATAATCCCAGGGCCAGATATAGCTAAAATAAGCTAGAATCCCACCTGAGAGAATTTTTGAAAAACTAATACCGGCACTTCCGTAGACCCGAATGCCCAGGGAATCCATACCAAGATCGGACATGCCCCAGTCATTTTTCTCAAGCATACCGACATTTGAAGCAATCAAAAAGTTTTCCAGAGGTTGGTCCACAAAGGGCGTCAGTTCAACCTCATTGCGATACACAGGGAATTCTCCACCCCCGTAAAAAAGGTGATCCCGCATCACATCGTAGATCAGGCCAAACTGACCAATTCCGTCTTCAAAATAGGCCACCATCACCGCAAAATCTTCCTTTTGGGTCACAAAATTATTGGTCCCATCAATAGGATCAATCACCCAAACGGATCCTTCTGAAATCGGTGAACGAAGGCCATTTTCCTCCGCAAAAATCCGATCTTCTGGGTAGCGATGTGTGATTTTTTCAACCAAATCCTTTTGAACCTGTTGGTCCATCTGGGTGACTAAATCTGTCGGCCCAGTCTTTTTTGAGATCATCAAGTCATCATGGAGATGAAGACGCAAGTAGTTTCCAGCCTCTAAAACGATTTGTTTGGCAAACTCTAATTTATTCTTCAAGAGAAAACCATCCTTCCTCTTTTTGCTTTGCAGCCTGGGTCGCACGATAGAGAGAATAACCGCTCACTTCTTCGAACTCCCGTCCAAGACGCTTTTCTTCTCCGATACTAGGCACGACCTTCTTAAAAGCGCGGTAGGCTTCCATGTATTCTTTGGCCTCTACCTTACTTTCATAGGCTTCTTCAACTTTATTGAAAAAAGAAAGCACTGAAGCAAGCTCTTCAGTGCTCCACGATAAGTCCAGTGGGTAACTATAATTTTTTTGCATTCGACATACTTCTTAGTTTATTTCTGCTCTTAGAGTGGCAGAGCGTAACTCTTGTTTGCGATAACTCCGTGGCAAGAAGGCCCGAATTTCATCTTCGTTAAAGCCAATCTGCATGCGTTTGTTATCTAAAATAATCGGTCTCCGCAAGAGACTTGGATTTTCCTCAATCAGACGGATCAAGGCTGAGATGGATAAATCTTCAACATCAACATCTAATTTTTGAAAAATTTTTGAACGAGTTGAAATAATGTCGTCTGTTCCGTTTTCGGTCAAGGCCAATATACTTGTCAACTCCTGTTTGCTCAAAGGACTTGTCATAATATTGTGTTCTTTAAATGGAACATCGTGCTTTTTTAACCAAGCCCGAGCTTTTCGACATGATGTACAACTCGGCGATAAAAATAATGTAATCATGTGGTTCACTTCTTTTTTTATATATAACTATCTGACTCTATTATACAAAAAAAATAGGTGCTTGAAAAGCGCTTTTTTGATTTCTAGACGATTTTTCTGAATTTCAGTGGAAAAAAGAAATCCCTTTCATTTTTCCCAAGAAGAGGCCCGAAAAAAGAGAGTGGGACAGAAATCGGTCAT
>NZ_KV813650.1:0-19474 GCF_001813675.1 Streptococcus sp. HMSC078D09 | reverse complement strand
AGGCTAGGACTTTTGTCCCAGCCTCTTGGTCCAGTTTCGTGAAACTGCTTCATCTTCTTTCAATTGAGCCACTAGTTGATCGATCCCATCGAATTTGACCATTTCCCGTATCTTATCCAACCAATGAATGGTCAAAGTATGGCCATAAATATCTCCAGAAAAATCAAAGAGATTGACTTCGAAACGAAGCTCTTTTCCATCAAAGGTGACATTTTTGCCAACAGAAGCCATGCCTCGATAGATCTGCCCTTTAAAATCGACATCAACTACATAAACCCCATCTGATGGTAAATAGGTCCGGTCAATCGGTGCTAAATTGGCAGTAGGATAGCCAATGGTGTGGCCACGCGCATCCCCATGCACGACGATGCCCCGACTGGATAAAGGGTGACCAAGTAGACGGGCAGCTTCTTGAACGCGTCCTTCCAGGACAGCCTGACGAATGCGGGTTGAACTAATCTTTTCCCCCTGATCCAATACAGGAGAAATGACTTCCACTTGACCATCAAAATAATCAGCTAAGTCAGAGGCCGTTTTCTTATCAGAGCCAAAACTATAATCAAATCCAGCAATTAAAACTCGGGCCCTCAAGGCTTTGACAAATTGATCGACAAATTCTTTGGCTGTTTTAGAAGAAAAATCGGTCGTAAAATCAATGAGGAAGAGCTCATCCACACCTAGTTCGTTTAATTTTTGGAACCGATCCTCAGGGCTCTGCAAATGAAGCAGTAATTCTGGTTGGTAGCGAACAAAGGCTAACTTAGGAGATTCAGGAAAGGTTAACAAAGCGACCTTCAAGCCTTTTTCATCCGCTATCTGACGCGCCTTTTTAAAGAGTTCTTGATGCCCCAGATGCAGGCCATCAAAGTAGCCCAGAACCAAAACTGTCTCATTCTCCAAATGGATCTGGTTAGCAGTAGTAATCGTACGAATATTCATGAATTTATTGTAACACACTTTCTGTTAGAAAGACTTTTCGAGGTTTGTAAAGTTCTTCTCTTTTTTCTAAAATGGCTACCAATTTTCCTTGGTAAAAAGCAGCTAACTCTTTGGAGTCACTCTCAACTGGAATAAAGCGTCCCACTTGGACTTCGCCAACCTCTTCTACTGTCAGATCTACTTTTTCCAGATCCCCGGTGCCAATTTCAAGTGGATGAAGAAAGCTCAAATCTCCTTGGGCTACTTTTTCAGCCACTTCTTCCAAGGTCAGGGCATCTTCTAGTGACAAACCGGCAGCACTGGTTCGGGTCAGATGAGACATATGGGCTGCGTAGCCCAGTTTTTGACCAAGGTCCACAGACAAGGTCCGGATATAGGTGCCCTTACTGCATTTGACCCGGAAACGAAAACGGGCTAGTCCTTCTTCATAGCTAATCTCACTGGTGCGCGTGAATTCATAAATGGTTACCCGTCGGATAGGGCGTTCCACTTCTTCTCCTGCCCGAGCATATTCATAGAGCTTACGTCCATTGACCTTGACCGCTGAATACATAGGTGGTACTTGCTCCATTTCTCCCACCATCTGGGCAATCATGCGGTCCACCTCTGCTACATCTAAAGGGGCTTCCACTGGGGTCCGCTCTATGACTTCCCCACTGGCATCCTCCGTCGTGGTAGAAAATCCCAAAGTGATTTCTCCCTCATAGACCTTGCCTTCATCTTGCATGAATTCGACCATCCGGGTCGCCTTGCCAACTGCTATTGGAAGCACTCCCACCACATCCGGATCCAGCGTTCCCCCATGGCCGATCTTCTTAGTTCCTAAGATTTTTCGCAGTTTAAATACCACATCATGTGAGGTCATGCCTGCTTCCTTTTTTACATTGATAATTCCGTCCATCTTATTTGCTCTTTCTAACTGATTGTGTGACCATCCGGGTCACCGACCCTTTATTATACCACGAAATGAGACTTCTTGTCCCTCTTTCCCACTTCCCATGAGCTCCTAAAAAATCCCGTAGCAGATTTCAGACTTTTTAAAATGGGTTTGATACAATAGAAAGCGAAAGAAGGTGTAACATATGTTAATGTATGATGTTATTGTGATTGGATTTGGTAAAGCTGGTAAAACACTTGCAGCGAAATTATCAAGCCAAGGAAAAAAAGTCGCTCTGATTGAAAAGAGCAAGTCTATGTACGGTGGTACTTGTATCAATATCGCTTGTATTCCAACCAAGACCTTGATTGTTGCAGCAGAAAAAGGCTTGGATTTTGAGCAAGCCATGAGCGAAAAAAATGCGGTCACCACTCGTCTCAATGGCAAGAACTACGCAACCATTGCTGGAACTGGTGTGGATATTATCGATGCGACGGCTCGTTTCGTTTCTAACAAGGTCATCGAAATTCAAGCTGGAGATGAAAAGGAAGAATTGACAGCTGAAACCATTATTATTAATACTGGTGCTGTGCCAACTATCCTTCCGATTCCAGGTTTGGCTGAAAGTAAATTTGCCGTGGATTCAACCGGTATTCAACGTTTGGAAAACCTACCTAAACGCCTGGGTGTCCTTGGCGGTGGACCAATTGGATTGGAATTTGCTCATCTCTATAATACCTTGGGCAGCCAAGTAACGGTATTGGATGCTTCTGAAACATTCTTGCCACGGATCGAGCCAAGTATTGCAGCTCTTGCAAAAGGCTACCTTGAAGAAGACGGTATTCAATTCTTGCAAGGCATTCATACCCAAGAAATCAAAGATGGCCAAAACAGCTTAACGGTTGTCACAGATAAGGGAGACTTTGAGTTCGATATCCTTCTCTACGCAACAGGTCGTAAGCCAAACACAGCTGGACTTGGTCTTGAAAACACAGACATCCAAGTCACTGATCGTGGAGCGATCCAAGTCAACCGTCATTTGGAAACCAGCGTCCCTGGTGTCTTTGCAGCTGGAGATGTCAATGGTGGCCCTCAATTCACCTACATGTCACTCGATGACTTCCGCATTGTCTTCAACTACCTCACAGGCGATGGTAGCTACAATCTCGAAACTCGTAGAAATTATGCGACAACACTCTTTATTGCTCCTCCACTTGCCCAAGTCGGCTTGACCGAGCAAGAAGCACGTGACAAAGGACTTCAAGTTGCCGTTAAAGAATTGCCAGTTGCTGCTATGCCACGCGGACACGTCAATGCAGACCTTCGAGGTGCCTTCAAAGCCGTGGTCAACCCAGAAACTAAAGAAATTCTTGGAGTGACGCTCTTTGGAGAAGCTGCAGGCGAAATCATCAACCTGATTACCATGGCGATGGACAACAAGATCCCTTATACTTACATCGCAAAACAAATCTTTACCCACCCAACCATGGCAGAAAACCTAAACGATCTCTTTGCGATTTAACTAACATAAAAAAGCTGGAAAATATTCCAGCTTTTTCTAGTTTAAGAATTCACAGACAGCCTCTTGAAATACTTTATTTTCTTCATAAAGAGCATGCCCAGAGTGCTTTAGAATAAGGAGCTGACAACCCGAAATCGCTTTTGCCAGTTCCTTTGATCCCTTCACACCAATCACATCATCTTCAAACGCACCAAGGATCAGGGTCGGACAATGAATTTCTTTTAAGACCTCCAGGCTATTATGTTCCAGGCAAGACTGAGACTGAATGGCAATTCGTTTCTCATCTTTGATTCGCCCCAAGCGACCCATAATATTATAAAGCAACCGCCACTTTTGATAACTCTTTTGCGTGTATGAATGCTTTGCAATATCCAGCATGAGATGCTTAAAATTTCCAGATTGACTAAGTTGTTGCCAATGCTCAATTCGTTCTCTAGCAAGTTGACTAGGTTTTGCAGTGGTCACGGCTAAAATGAGCTTTTGAACCTTTTCAGGGAAATCCGCCACCAACCATTGGGCAATCATTCCACCTTGCGAAATCCCCATAACATAAGATGTATCTAAGTTCAGCGCCTCCATTGCTTCTGCAACATCTGCTGCCATATCCCGCGTCGTATAACCCTGTCTCAACTCATTGATCCGAGAAAAAACATAGATTTTATAGCGTTTAGCAAGTAGACGATACGAGAGAGAAAAGAGCTGGGCCTTTCCTTTAACGGTCTGAAGCCCATCCCCCAAGCCTGGTATAATTACTAGAGGGTCCTTTCCTTTTCCAAATGTCACATAGTCCATTGTTTTCCCATTCATGGACAAGGTAGCGTTCTTAGCTGAATACAAAGATTATTCTCCTTTCAGAGCATCAAACTTGGCCTTCATGGTTGGATTTTTCCGTGTCAATTTTTTAACGGAAACATCATCCAACTTGTTGTTAGCGAGACGGAGTTGGTTTTCTGATGTGGTAAGGAATTTCTTGACTTCTTCCATCCGTTTGATAGCCTTATCGATTTCATCAATTGCCTTACCAAAGTTGACGGAAGCTGAGTTGTAGTTCTTAGCAAAGGCTACTTTGAATGCATCCAGGTCTTCTTCAAAGTGGGTGATGTCGATATTTTGTTCACGAACAAGCGCCAATTCCTGCTTGTATTTAAGGGAATTGAGGGCCGCATTGCGCAGGAGCCCAATAATTTGGATAAAGAACTGAGGGCGCACCACATACATCTTTTCATACTCGTGGCTGACATCGACAATTCCTGTGTTGAAGTAGTCGTTATCTGCTTCAAGCATGGTCACTAAAACCGCATATTCACAGTTCTTTTCTCGACGGTCCTTGTCCAACTCTTTGTAGAAATCCGCATTCTTATGCTTCTTCTCTGTCCCATCAGCTTCATTCTTCATCTCGAACATAATGGAGATAATCTCCACTCCATTTTCATCACACTCGCGAAAGATAAAGTCGCCTTTAGACCCACGTGCAGAGACCTTGTTATCCTTTTCAAAATAGGCATTTGGGAAGGCAAAACTGCGAACCTTGTTGAATTCACTTTCCGCATACTGCTCCAGACTTTCACCGATAGCTTTTGTAGATTGTTGGGCCTTAAAATTCTTGTAAAACTCGACCTGTTCATTGGCTGCCTTTAACTGGGCTTCGTAGTTTTGTTTGACAGAAGCTAGGGACAGTTCATTTTCCTTCTCTTGAAGGAGCAATTGGTTTTGTACCTGATCACGCTCCTTCTCCAAATTAGAAAGCGTCTTTTGCAGCTGGTTCTCATGCTCCAAGCGCAAGGTGGCCAATTGATTCTCCAGTGCTTGCACTTCTTTTTCTTTCTCTAGCAGGCTTTGGCTAGCTGTTTGCTCCACCTCTTTTTTAGCCAATTCTTTTTCAGTATCAAACTGTTGAATCTGGTTTTGTAACTGAGCAATTTCTTGATCCTTCTTTGCTAACTTCTCTTGCTGCTCATTAAGGGCCTTTTGCTCTGCTAAAGCCAACTCTTGCCGAATTCGCTCATGAATTTCCTTGTCAAACTCTGCTGTCCGTACCTGTGACAAGAGTTCGATGTATTGACTTTCATTGACTGTAAAGACTTCCCCACAGTTGGGGCACTTGATTTCGTTCATAGCATGCCTCTTTCTCTATTCTTAGTATATTATATCATGCCACCAGTAAAATCAAAACCAGCAAACGAGGCTTGCTGGTTTTAACTGAATATTCATTTCTCTATTGAGACTTTCCTTAAGTGAGGACGGACGGTAGCGACTCCCTTTGGGATTCCATACCTTAGATTTGAGCCTTCTGTCTCAAATCTACCGAGCACCAGAAACTAATACGTTTCCGATGCTTTCCTCACGGCGAAAAGTCTCAATCTATTTTGCACTAGTTCCAAAATATCTTTTTTCAATAGTCTCATTCAGTAATAACTTTAAATTTCTGAAAAGATGTTACTTGTTTATAATCTGAAACAGTGAACTTAGCTTCCTGGTCTTAACTTATTTCTTCTCAATCGGAGCGACACTGGCTAAGAGTTTCTTTAGCCCCACTTCTGGGAAGTTGATCTTGAGTTCTTGGGTACTACCACTACCAGATACTTCAAGCACGGTTCCTTCACCCCACTTCTTGTGAATGGCAATGTCGCCAATGGACCAAGCGACGCTCTCTTTGGCGCTAGAACGGTTGCTATTGCCAAAGGGGAGGCTTGATGATGTGAGAGTACTTGGAGCTGCTTGTCTCTTGCGCTCTTGAAGGGCTTGTGACAGGCTCATACCTTTTCCAAAGGTCGTTCCGCCTCCATTGCTATAAGAAGCCTTAAAGCTAGTGTTGACTGGACGAGCTAATCCTTGGTAGGTCAATAAATCCGAGCTAATTTCATTGATGAAACGTGTCGGACGGTTGTAGCTGGTTCGTCCAAAGAGCAAACGTGAGTTAGCATTGGTCAAGAAGAGAACCTTCTCTGCCCGCGTGATCCCTACATAAGCCAGACGACGCTCTTCTTCCAATTCATCTGGATCCTCTGCCGCACGACTAAGAGGAAAGACATTTTCTTCCATCCCAATCAAGAAGACGACTGGGAACTCCAATCCCTTGGCTGCATGAAGAGTCATCAAGGTCACTTCTGAAGTTTCTTGGGCCCCATCATCTGTATCGGCAATCAAAGCCAAATCGTTCAAGAAACGACTCAAGGTCTCCACACCTGATTCGTCGTCGACGGTCTCTCCATTTTCATCAAAATTCTTGGTAACAGACAGGAACTCTTGGATATTCTCGATGCGGGCCTGACTTTCCAAATTTCCCTGATTGGTTAGGGCTGTCATATAACCTGTCTTGTCAAGGACTTCTTCGACCAACTCTGTAATGGTCAGCTGGTCCAATCTTTCTCTCAAATCAAGAATGAGATTGGCAAAGTCCCAGATGGCTTGGGCTGCCTTTCCTTTGATGCCTGAGAGCATGATATTGGCTGAAGCATCCAGGAGTGAAGACTCTTGCATTTGAGCAAAGTCACGAATCTTATCCACTGTACCTGGCCCGATTCCCCGCTTGGGTTCATTGATAATGCGCTCAAAACTGATATTGTCACTGAGGTTGGCAATCAAGTTCAGATAAGCAATAACATCCCGAATTTCCTTCCGGCTGTAGAACTTGGTGCCCCCTACCATGGTGTAGGGAATGTTGGATTTGAGCAGCGCTTCTTCAATGGTCCGTGACTGGGCATTGGTTCGGTAGAGAACAGCAAAATCACGGTGCTTGTAGCCAGCTTCGCGACTAAGCTCTTCAATGGTTTTAGCAACAAAGACCGCTTCATCCTGCTCGTCATTAGCCCGGTAATAGACAATCTCTTCCCCGTCTTCATTTTGTGTCCAGAGATTCTTCGGACGGCGGTGGCGATTGTTTTTGATGACATCATTGGCTGCTTGCAGGATAGTTTTAGTGGAACGATAATTTTCCTCTAACAAAACGACCTTGGCATCAGGATAATCCTTCTCAAAGTCCAGGATATTCTGCATATCTGCTCCCCGCCAGCCATAAATAGACTGGTCAGCATCCCCAACGACACAGATATTTTTAAAACGTGAAGCCAAGAGTTTGACCAATTGGTATTGGGCATGGTTGGTATCTTGGTACTCATCCACGTGGATATATTGGAACTTCTGCTGGTAATAGGTCAGCACATCTGGATGCTGATCAAAAAGACGCAGGGTCAGCATGATCAAATCATCAAAGTCCACTGCTTCTGACTGACGGAGTTCCTTTTGGTAAGCCTCATAACACTTAGCGACGATCTGGGTATACATATCCCCCGCTTGGGCAGCATAGGCCACTTCATCGATCAAGTCATTTTTAGCATTGGAAATAGTCCCTAAAATTGTCCGTTCATTCCATTTCTTAGGATCCAAATTCAAGGACTTCAAGATCCGCTTCATCAAGGTCCGTTGCTCACCTGGATCGACAATGGTAAAATTACGATTGTAGCCAATGTGATCCGCATCTCGACGAAGGATACGCACACACATGGAGTGGAAGGTCGCAATCAAGCAATCTTGGGTGGCTGGATTCAACTGATAAGCCCGCTCCTTCATCTCCCGAGCGGCTTTATTGGTAAAGGTAATGGCCAAAATATTCCAAGGATTGACCATTTTTTCATCGATCAAGTAAGCGATGCGGTGGGTCAAAACACGTGTCTTACCCGAACCAGCCCCCGCCATGATCAAGAGGGGACCTTCCGTCGTTTGGACCGCCTCTGCCTGGCGATCATTCATACCATTCAATAAAGGATTCATCTCATACTCCTCATTCATTCAATCGTTCTATTATACCACAAAAACCGGCCTAGCTTCTTTTAAAAAAGGACTCATTTGAATTTCCCTTCCAAAAACGATATAATAGTAGCTTAAAGAAAACAGGATTTCATCCGAGGTCTAGGAGGATATTTTGGATAAACCATACAGTAACTTAAAACTGGCCGAACGTGGCGCTATCATTAGTATTCTAGCCTATTTATTGCTCTCTTCAGTAAAATTGGCTACCGGCCATCTACTTCATTCATCCAGTTTGGTAGCCGATGGATTTAACAACTTATCTGATATCATCAGCAATGCTGCCCTGCTCATCGGGATTCGTCTCGCTCGCCAACCAGCTGACCGTGATCACAAGTTTGGTCACTGGAAAATTGAGGATCTAGCTAGTCTAGTCACCTCCATCATTATGTTTTATGTCGGTTTTGATGTCTTACGCGATACCCTCCAAAAGATCTTCAGCAATGAAACAGTTAGCATTGATCCACTCGGTGCTGGCGTCGGAGTGGTTTCAGCCCTTGTCATGCTAGGCGTTTATTTCTACAATCTTCGCTTAGCAAAACGGGCCAAATCAAAAGCCTTAAAAGCAGCCGCAAAAGACAATCTTTCAGACGTCGTCACATCTCTTGGAACGTCGATCGCGATCGCTGCTAGTGCTTTTAACTATCCAATTGTCGATAAAATCGTAGCCATCATCATCACCTTCTTTATCCTTAAAACAGCCTACGATATCTTTATGGAATCTTCCTTTAGTCTTTCAGACGGCTTTGACGATAGCCTCCTCGAAGATTACGAAAAAGCTATTTTAAAACTCCCTAAGATTGCGCGTGTGAAATACCAACGCGGACGGACCTACGGAAGCAATATCTATCTGGACGTTGTCTTGGAGATGAATCCCGATCTTTCCGTCTATGAAAGCCATGCGATCACAGAAGAAGTCGAGGATCTCCTGAAAGAAGAATTTGGAGTCTTTGACATTGACGTCCATGTGGAACCTAGCTCAATTCCTGAAGATGAGCTGATCGAAAACGTTGAAAAGAAACTCTTAACCTACGAAAAACGCCTCTATGCTAAGCAAGAGTTTGATACATTGCTAGCGGATAATTATACCTTGATTGACGATACCGGTCACGAACACAACAAGGCAGAATTAATAGAGGCTCTCGCAAGCGACCAAGTTCAATTCCAGAACTTTGAACTAGAGTCCATCAGCCAAAAAACCAAACTCATCCGTTATGAACTAGACGGTCAAATCCATACCAGTCTCTGGCGTCGCCACGAAACTTGGCAAAAGATTTTCCATCAAATCACTAATAAAACCGACTAAAAGAGGCGGGGACAAAAGTCCTAGCCTCTCAATTATTTTTGGATTGTTGAGCAAGACGCAGTGGTTGAGTGGGCTCTACTACGCTGATTTCATCAGCTTTTACAGCCCTACTCAACTGTGCGGAGGTGGGACGACGAAATCGAATTCTAACGAATTACCGATTTCTGTCCCACTCTCTTTTACTTGATATCGTCTGTTGCTACATCCGTTCCGAACCACTTCTTAGAGATCTTTTGGAACTGGCCCTTTTGATAGAGTTTTACGAAAGCTTCATCAATTTTTTTCTTCAAAGTTTTATCCGCCTTGCGCACTCCTACCGCAAAGGATTCTGTCTCAAAACCGACAGGAAAGACATTGTAGTCTTTTAAAATTCCTTCCGTTTGCAGATAATAGTTGGCATAGACACGGTCGATTAAGAGGCCATCGATCCGATCATTCTGAAGATCGATCAGAGCCTCGTTGAAACTCTGGTATTGGGTAGCCTTTTGATTTTTAACCTTATTTTTTAAGATTTTAGGATTGGCTTCAAAATCCATATAGCCAGACGATCCGGTCTGGGCACCTAATCGTTTCTCTTTCATCCCATCGACTGATTGGATCCCAGAGGCTTTCTTAGTGACCAAGACTTGTTCATTTTTCATATAGGGCTTAGTAAAAGCAACACTTTCCCGACGTTCATCTGTTGCCGAATAGCCATTCCAGATGGCATCAATGGTCCCATTTTTCAGTTCCGTCTCTTTCATATCCCAATCAATGGGTTGCCAGTTGACATGAATCCCATAAGATTCAAAGACTTGATTGGCCAAATCAATGTCAAAACCAGCGTAGCTCCCATCTTTTTGCTCAAAGCCCATTGGAACGAAAGTATTATCAAAACCAATCGTGATGGACTGCTCTTTTTGGTATTTTTGCCAGTTGTCCACTTTAGGATCACTCACTGTCTGTCCACAGGCAGTCAGAAGAACGAGACTAAGGACACCTAGCAGCCATGGTATTACTCGTTTCATCCTCTCCTCCTATTTAGGCTCAACCTTGAGAAGAACATCCGCAATTGCTTCTGCAAATGGAATATCATGGGTAACAACGATCTGAGTCATCCCCAGTTCACGGTTTTGCAAGATTAACTTCTCAACTTCTAATCGCAATTCTGGATCCAAGGCCGAAGTCGGCTCATCATAGCCAATAATTTCTGGATCGATCATCATAGCACGAGCCAGTGCCACCCGTTGCTTCTGACCACCAGATAGAGAGAATGGATAAGCATCCGCATGTTGTTCGAGTCCCAAACGCTCCAGTAAGCTCATGGCTTTTTTACTCGCTTCTTCCTTGGTCACATTCATGGTCTTTATAGGGGACAAGATAAGGTTTTCCATGACCGATAAATGTGGAAATAATTGAAAATCCTGGAAGACAAAACCAAGAAGATTTCGTTTTTCTAAGGCATCCAGAGGCAAGTTTTCACCATTGTAGATGATCTGACCAGAATCAATGGTTTCAAGACCAGCTAACATGCGAAGCAAGGTGGTCTTTCCTCCCCCAGAAGGACCAACAATGGCGACAATTTGTTTTTCAGGAACGAGAAGATTAAAATCTGATAAGATCTGCTTATCCCCAAACCGTTTCGAAATTTGTTTTAATTCTAACATATGCTTCTGCTCCTATTTATAATATGAAAAGTTCTTTTCAACTCGCTTAGCAATGATGGTCACGATCCCAATGAGGATTAAATAAATAGCTCCCGCCAAAAACATGGGTGCTAGACTGGCATCACGATTAGCTGCCGTCCGACTAGCGAGGATCAAATCACTAATTCCCAGAGCATAGACCAAGGAGGTGTCTTTAATCAAGGACATGACTTCATTGAAGACACTTGGAAGAACGATCTTCACCACCTGAGGCAAAATAATATAGCGAATTGTTTGCCATGAACTCAATTTTAAGACCTTGGCCGCCTCATACTGACCTGTCGGAATGGCGAGAATTCCTCCACGGAAGATTTCCGCAAAATAGGCTGCATAATTGAGGGTGAAGGCTGTAATAGCCGCAGGCAACCGATCAATCCGAATCCCGATACTTGGAAGGACGTAATAAATAAAGATCAACTGAAGCAAAAGAGGAGTTCCTCGCATGATCCAGATATAAATTGTTAGGAGGCCATGCAGGATCTTTGAGCGCAATTGAAGCAAAAATGCAACAACGATTCCTAGTGGAATCGATAAAATCAATACGAAAGCAAACACTTGCAAGGTGAGGCTTGCTCCCTTTAACAAACTTGGTAAAATTTCCAAAGCATACTGCATAGCATTCTCCTCCTAAAAAATTATTTAATGAACATCTTACCACAAAAATGGAAAAAAAACTAGTTGATTTTGATATTTATAAAAAAAATAGCCTTTCGGCTATTCTTCTACTTTTATAAATCCAAATTTATTGAGAGGATAGAGACGCAGATTCACGACTCCTTCGATCTGATTTTTATGGATATAACCAAACTCACGGCTATCTTCTGTATCCCCTCGGTTATCATTTAAGACCAGATAAGTATCCGATGGTACACGACCAGCCTTGGTCCCTTTTAACTCCGATAAGAAGAAATCGTCCGTATAATACCCATTACTCGTTGGAGCAGCTAGATGTTTGTTCAGCATTTTATTCAGGTAAGGTTCTGGTGTTGCCTGTCCATTCAAATAGAGGACATCATCTACGTAGCTGACTTCGTCGTTTTCTTTGGCAATGACACGTCCAAGGTATTCTTTTCCACCGACCTTATATAAGACCAAATCACTGCGATCTACCTGAGCATTTCTAGTCGCTACCACAAGATCTCCAGTTTTCACAGAAGCATTGGCCATTTTATCATTGATACTAAATGGATGAAATACAAAGATTCGAAGCAAAATCAGTGCCAAAACCAGTACACCGACAATGATGACATTTCTAATTAAATCTCTCCTTGGCATGAATGTCTCCCTTCCTTTTTATTTATTATACCATGTTTTTGATCTTTAAAAAAGAGAAAGTAAGCATTAGTGAGAATTCTTGTCATACTAAACAGGAAAAAGAAAAACCTCGCGGTCAATCCTTTCGGACCAACCAGCAAGGCTTTAAGATCAAATTGTCTATTAACGTACTGTACGGATACGCATTGTGTTTGTACGAACAGCTTCTCCAACTGGTACACCAGCAACGATAACGATATCATCACCAGATTTAACAAGACCAGCTTCAACTGCTTTACGTTCAGCAATTTCGAACATATCGTCAGTTGATGAAGGAGCATCTGTCAACATTGGGATAACACCCCAGTTCAACATCAATCCACGTTCAGTCAATTCGTCAAATGTCAATGCCAAGATATCAGCATCTGGACGGTATTTAGAGATCAAACGTGCAGTGTGACCTGTCTTAGTCAATGTTACAACTAATTTGATATCCATTGAGTTTGTAGCATCTTTAACAGCTGAAGCCATAACTTCTGTCTTAGAGTTACGTTCGAATGAAGCAGGGTTCAAACGACCATATTCTTTCAAAAGTGTTTGAGCGTTCATGTCAATTTTCGCCATTGTAGCTACAGATTCAAGTGGGTATTTACCGTTTGCAGATTCACCTGAAAGCATTGTAGCATCAGTACCATCGATAACAGCGTTGAAGACGTCAGATACTTCAGAACGAGTAGCACGTGGTTTTTCAGTCATTGTTTCAAGCATGTTTGTTGCAGTGATAACAACTTTACCAGCAGCATTTACTTTAGAAGTAATCATTTTTTGGTAAACTGGAACCATTTCAAATGGTACTTCGATACCCATGTCACCACGAGCGATCATGATACCATCAGTAACTTCGATGATTTCATCCAAGTTTTCGATACCTTGTTGGTTTTCGATTTTAGCAAACAATTGAACGTGGCTGTTACCAGTTTCTTCACAGATAGCACGAACTTCTTGAACGTCTTTTGCAGTACGTACGAATGAGATCGCGATGAAGTTGATACCTTGTTCCAAACCGAAGCGGATATCGTCGTTATCACGTTCAGCAAGTGCTGGGAAAGGAATCTTCGTATTAGGGATGTTGACACCTTTTTGTTTAGCGATGATACCATCGTTTTCAACTTCAACAACAAATTCACGTTTTGCAGCGTCTTTTTCTACAACGCGAAGACCCAATTTACCATCATCAACCAATACTTGGTGTCCAACTTCAACGTCATCAAAGATGTCAAGCGCACCAGCAACGTTCAAAGCAATCACTTCACGAGTTGATTTGATACCTTGTTTTGTAGCAACGCGGATACGTTCACCAGTCTTGTATGAATATTCTTTAGCTTCGCCTTCGAACAATTCAGTACGGATTTCAGGACCTTTTGTATCAAGAAGGTAACCAACTTTTTTACCAGCGATTTCTTCTGCACGTTTAACAGTCGCCATACGTTCACCTTGTTCTTGGTGGTCACCGTGTGAGAAGTTGAAACGGAAAGTGTTCGCACCAGCTTCGATCAATTTAGCAATGTTTTGTGCTGAAGCTTCAACGTCAAGTTTTTCAGCCCAGTATCCATCTTCACCGAATTTTTTACCACCACGGATTTCTACCGCAGGACCTAAAGTTGCAACGATTTTTACACGTTTGTTCATGATATATATGACTCCTTTTTAAATATATCTGTCTTTTTAAGACAAGGTTAACGAATTTATGAAATAAAATTAGATTGAAGACAAGCTACGGTTCAACTCGGCAAGACCAAGATCAGCTTTATGTGGATTGTTTACCACAATCTTACCATCTTCTGTCAAGCTAAAGAGGGCTCCTTCTTCTGCTTTACCAAGGATTGGATTTTCCACCATTTTTTCATTGCGGATACCAACGGCTACACCACCGATTCCTTGTTTCAACAATTTAACTGCGTGTGCTCCCATACGTGAAGCAAGAACACGGTCACGCGCAGTCGGTGAACCACCACGTTGGATGTGGCCAAGCTCAGTTACACGAAGATCGCTTTCATCACCAGCTTCTTTCAACGCTTTACCAAATTCATCTGCAGACATCACGCCTTCAGCCAAGATGATGATGTTGTGGGTACGACCTTTTGCGTAACCCTCTTTGATGCTCTCAACAACATCTTCGATCTTGAATCCTTCTTCAGGGATGATGATTTCATCTGCACCAGATGCAATCCCTGCCCAAAGAGCGATATCTCCAGCGTTACGTCCCATCACTTCGATAACGAAAGTACGGTGGTGACTAGATGAAGTATCACGGATCTTATCGATCGCGTCCATTGCAGTTGTGACTGCCGTATCAAAACCAATTGTAAAGTCAGTTCCGACGATATCGTTGTCAATCGTACCAGGAAGACCAACAGCTGGGAATCCAAGCTCAGTCAAGCGCATCGCACCATGGTAAGAACCATCTCCACCAATAACGACAACACCTTCGATCCCGTGTTTCTTCAATTGCTCGATCCCTTTTAATTGACCTTCGCGTTGAGCGAATTCAGGGTAACGAGCTGAATGAAGGAAGGTACCACCACGGGAAATAATATCTCCAACAGATGAGGCGTCAAGGGGCTGAATTTTACCAGCAACCATTCCCGCATATCCATCATAGATACCGAAAACTTCCATTCCTTCTGAAATTGCTTGACGAACAACTGCACGGATGGCAGCGTTCATGCCAGGGGCATCTCCACCACTAGTTAAAACAGCAATACGTTTCATTTCGTTGTTTGCTCCTTTTTTTCTTTTACATTCTACGTAATTATAACACAAAGAAGACTAAAATTCTCGTATTTTTCGCAGTTTTTACCGATAAATCGTTTTCATAACGAGATTCTTTAGTTCATCTTCCAATTCTTTGTTTTTCTGGACTGTATAGCCCTTCAATTGAAGAGTTTTTTTCTCGTCTTCATAGCGTAATATCACAGGATATGGGCCCGGATATTTTTTCAAGATAGAAAGAATCGTTTTATCCTGACGATGATCGAGCAACTGGATCCAGAACTTTTCATTGGTCGCTAGTTGTGCCTCTGCTAGAATCATCTGCAAGCGCCCATCACGCTCCTGTACCTTCCCCGTCAAGTAATAAAAGCCACCTTCTTTTATCAAGGAGGAAAATCGATTGTAGGTTTCAGGGAAAAGGGTCACATCCAATTTTTTCTTGGTATCACTGACTTGTAAGAAAGCCATGAGATCGCCCGACTTGGTTCGAATGGTTCGAATGTTTTGTACCTCAATGAGAATGCGCGCCTGCTCTCCTTGTATGAGTTGAGAAATTGGTTGGATCTCGTAGGGACTCGTTTTCCCAATCGCAACCAATGGGTGGGTACTGAGCCCGACGCCAATAATGGCCTCTTCCTTCTCATATTTTTCAGCCTGGCTAAAGTCCTCTGCTTCTGTCCAGGAATAGTTAGAATCTGCAAATAAACTACCTAGCTCATCAGCAAAGACAAACAAATTCGGCAAATTGTGAAGCACCTTGCGTCTATTTTTTTCAAAAATATCAAACAATCCAAGCTCCACTAAAGGTGTTAACAGAGGTAATTTATGATACTGATTGGGGAGGCGTAAAATAAAATCTTCGACACTTTCAAAGGGACGATTATCAATGATCCAATAGGCTAAATCTCTCGGGAGTCCCTTGATATTTTTCATTCCCAAGTAAATTTTTCGATCCTGGAACTTATCTCTGTAAGGGATGGTGTTGATGGATAATGGCGCGACTTTAAAATCAAACTGGAGAGCATCTGTCAGATAATCGCTGCTCGAATAATTGAGCATGACATCAAAGAAAACATCTGGATAATGGACCTTGAAATAGGCCATCTGAAAGGCCAAGGCAGAATAGGCATAGGCATGGGAACGGTTAAACCCATAGCCTGCGAATTTTTCCATGATCGCAAAGACCTCTTTGGCTTTTTCTTCCGTATGTCCAAGTTTAAGAGCACCTGCGACAAAATCGTCTTCCATCTTGTGCATTTCAGCTGCATTTTTTTTGCCCATAGCCCGACGTAAAATATCGGCTTTCCCTAGACTAAAGCCTGCAAAACGCTGGGCAACCTGCATGACCTGCTCTTGGTAGAGCATGATCCCATAAGTGGGCCGTAAGATTTCTTCAATAGCTGGATCTAAAATCTCAACTTTTTCTTGGCCGTGCTTTCTTTTGACGAAATTATCAATGTAATCACTAGCCCCTGGACGATTGAGAGAGGTGGTCGCTACCACTTCTTCGAAATGATTGGGTCTCACTCGTCTCAAGAGGCGAATGGCTCCAGCCTGTTCAAATTGGAAAATCCCCTTGGTATCCCCTGCAGCAAACAAGGCCAAGGTTTCTGGATCTTCTAAATCAATGGCTTCAATCACGATCTCTTCTTGGTACTTTTCATAGACGGCTTCCTTCATTTTCTGAACAAAGGTTAAATTTCGCAGACCCAAAAAGTCCATCTTCAACAGACCATTGGCTTCAACCGCATGGGCATCATACTGGGTGACAAACATGTCTTCTCCATACTTGAGAGGAATGTGATCCGTCAAATCCTGGTCACTCATCACAACCCCAGCCGCATGGATAGAGGTCTGCCTTGGTTGGCCTTCAATTCTTTTAGCAATTTCAAAGCCACGCTCAAATTCTGCTCGGCTATGAATCACTTGTCGAAAAGCTAGATTCTGTTCATAAGCAGTCGTCAGTGTATCCCTAAAACCAATCCGCTTGGTAATGGAGGTCAATTCGTACTCTGGTACCCCAAAACGTTTAAAGACATCTCGAATGGCTTGTTTGGCCCCAAAGGTTGAAAAGGTCACGATCTGAGCTGCATGGTAACTCCCGTAACGGTCTCGCACATAGCGGATAAATTCTGGACGATAGATATCAGGAATATCAATATCAATATCCGGCATGGTGTAGCGCTCCACATTTAAAAAGCGCTCAAAGAGGAGGTTCTTCTCCACAGGATCAATCCCTGTAATTCCTAATGCATAGGCTACTAGTGAACCTACAGCAGACCCACGTCCCATTCCCATATAATAACCTTGACTCCGTCCGAAACGAAGAAGGTCCCAGACAATCAAGAAATAATCATCAAAGCCCATTTGGTGAATAATGTCTAATTCATACTCCAGACGTTCTTGATAGACCGGACTGGTCAAGTTCTTTCGAAGAAGACCCGCTTGGGCTAATTCTCTCAGTTCCTCAACTGCTGATTTCTGGGGATTGAAGCGAGGCAATTTCAACTGAGTATCAATATCGTATTGAATCCCTTGGACTAGTTTTTCCAGATTTGTGATGGCTTGAGGAAATCGCTCTGCAAAATCATTCTTTAAATCCTGAGGAGTTTTTAGGACTGTTGTAGGATCAATTGGCCCTGTTTCTGTCAAGCTTTGATTGTCCTTGATGGCTGCCAGCATCTGCATGGCTTCCACATCTTCCGACTCAAAGAAACGCACAGTATGAAGAGGGAGCACAGGGTGGCTAAACTCTTGGACCGGCGTATCCGCAAAAACTCCGATGAAGTAATCTAGACCAAGCGGAAAGTCTCCACTAGCAAAAGGCGCTGGGACAATAACTGCTACTCCTTCTGTTAGGTGCTTCACATCCTCCCAATTGCTCTTCCCCATCATTTTGACGGTCGACATCTTCATCAGACTCTGGTAGCCCTTCGTTGACAGAGCGATCATCCGAAACGGAATTGTTTCATTGTCTACCTCTAGTCCAATTTCTAAACCGACAAAGGGGCTGAGCTTGTGGGCCTGACAGGCTTCGATAAATTCATAAGCACCATATAAATTATCTATATCCATGATTCCCAATGCGCCATACCCCATGCTTTTAGCCACTTGAACATAGTCTTTTATAGTTACAAGGCTTTCCATAAAGGTATAGACTGATTTGGTATCTAGCTGTGCAATCACTTTTTCTCCTCCCTCACTTGTCTATTTTTGGGACTCTTTTTTGTACAAAAAAACACCACTGCTACACAATGATGTCTCAACAACGGAAGACATGGGATTCGAACCCACGCACGCTTTTACACGCCTACCGCGTTTCCAACACGGCCTCTTAAGCCTCTTGAGTAATCTTCCATGAATAAAAAATATGGAGCCGGTGGGAGTTTCTAAAACTCAATTATATAGCTGTTTTTAGGTTTTAGGGTCTGTTTTAGGTACTGACTTCTAAAACTTTCACGGCTCATCATTTGTATTACTAGTTTAGCATAGGTTCCAAGAAAGTTCAAGCTTAATTATAAAAGAGATATAGAATGAAGCTATTTAATAGGAAAAAATCTTTTATTTTTTTAAAAAAGTTAGTAAAATCTCTTGATTTAATACAACTTTAGTTGTATAATATATACATAAGGTTAAGGAGGAAACCTTAGACAAGGAAACTAAAGAAAGGAAAAATAAATGTTAAGGCGAAGAAAAAAGCCAATCAAAGCTAAGACGAATAAGCTAGTAGTCAAAATCAACTTGTTCATCATAAGCATTGAGTGGCACATCGAATTCGGATAGTGAACAATCACTATCCGCCCCTTGGTGGGGCTTGCTTTAATTATAACAGGTATCGTGATGAAAGTAAAATTTAATGTTAAAAAAACCACAGCTAGAGAAAAACTTGAGTTTATTTTAGGGCTTCTGTTGATCGTAGTGATCATTTGGTTTTTTGTGAGGTAAATATGTTAGTTGATATCAATGCTATTAAATGGCTGCTAGAAAATGCCACAGCCTATTCTATTAGTAAAAATTGTGGATTATCCACCCAAGCTGTAGACAAATATAAGAATGGTATTTCTGATATTATGAATATGCGTTTGAAACACGCAATTAAAATGACAGAATACGCCAATCAGTTAAAAAACAAAAAGTGATGGTTATTTAATCATCACTTTTTTTGATGTAAAGACCCATTTCTTATAGCACAGAATCAAAAAAACATAGTCATTCGATTGAGGTTACAACGGACAATTTTTAAAATGTCTATTAAAACAGAAAATAAAAAAACCCTCCCGAAATGGGAGGGGAAGAACTAATATCTAACTAAA